>NZ_JBVISS010000003.1:0-687121 GCF_055575395.1 Streptomyces sp. NPDC034103
CACGCTGTTGAGTTCTCAAGGAACGGACGCTTCCTTTGTACTCACCCTCTCGGGCTTTCCTCCGGGCTTTTCCCTTCGGTCTTGCGTTTCCGACTCTATCAGACCGTTTCCGGTTCCGATTTCCTCGGTGCTTTCAAGGTTCCCGCTCTCGCGTTTCCCTTTCCGGCGGATCCGACTCTATCAGATCCTTTCGGGCCTGACTCCCAGTCAGAGGGGCTTGTCCTCGCGGCTGTTGGGCCGTTCCGACGAGTGAGACTTTAGCGGATTCCGTTGCCCCGCGCTAATCGGGGCTGCGTTCTTTCGAACGCGGATTCCTCATTTCGCAAATACGCATGCCAATTCAATGACGGCAGCCGGATCGACGGCAGTCGACTGGTGGTTGGTACTTGCGGAATGGCTGTCCGGGGACCGACCGGGGTCGGCGCTCACGTCGGACAACTCGGAGAACAGTACGTAGGCGGGCCAGGCGTGTCAACTCACCGCCGTGCCGGTCCCTGGAGGCGTACCCTGGCCCACATGACGACGCGTACGTACACCCAGCAGTGGTGGGCCGCCTGACGGCGGCCGGACGTACGTATGCATCCAACGGCCGCCGCCTCGGCGGCCGTTCTCGTATCTCCCTCCAGAGCTCCTGAGGGCCGGCCGCCGGGCGCGGCGGTCTCGACCAGGAGGTGGAGTAGAGATGACGCGGGTCTTCAGTGGGGTCAAGCCGACCGGGCATCTGACGCTGGGGAACTACCTCGGGGCCATGCGGCGGTGGGCGGCCGTCGATCAGCATCAGGCCGACGCCCTGTTCTGTGTGGTCGACCTGCACGCGCTGACCGTGGACCACGATCCGGCGCGGGTGCAGCGGCTCAGCAGGCAGGCGGCGACGTTGCTGCTGGCCTCGGGGCTGGATCCGGAGCTCTGCACCGTATTCGTACAGAGTCATGTCGACGAGCACGCGCGGCTGTCGTACGTACTGGAGTGCGTGGCCACGGACGGCGAGATGCGGCGGATGATCCAGTACAAGGAGAAGGCCGCGCGGGAGCGGGAGCGGGGCGGGAGTGTGCGGCTGTCGCTGCTGACGTATCCCGTGCTGATGGCTGCGGACATCCTGGCGTACGGGACCGACGAGGTGCCGGTCGGGGACGACCAGACGCAGCACGTGGAGCTGACGCGGGACATCGCGGTGCGGTTCAACCAGCGCTACGGGCACACCTTCGTGGTGCCCCGGGCGACGCCGCCCGCGGTGGGAGCGCGGGTCATGAACCTTCAGGACCCCGTCTCGAAGATGGGGAAGAGCGATGACACCGGGCCCGGGATCGTCTATCTGCTCGACGAGCCGGACGTGGTGCGCAAGAAGGTCATGCGGGCCGTGACCGACAGCGGGCGTGAGGTCGTGTACGACCGGGAGACGCGGCCGGGACTCGCGAACCTGCTGGAGATCCTCGCTGCGTGCACGGGTGGGAACCCGGAGGAGCTGAGCGGTGTATATGAGACGTACGGCGCCTTGAAGAAGGACACCGCGGAGGCCGTGGTCGAGGTCCTCAGGCCCGTGCAGGAGAGGCACAAGGCGTTGTGCGCGGATCCTGGCTATGTGGAGGGGGTGCTGCGGGATGGTGCGCGGAAGGCTCGGGCGATGGCGCGGCCGACTGTCGATGCGGCGTACCGGGCGATCGGGTTGCTGCCGGCGGCCGCGGATATCGCGGTGACCGTGTAGGGCGTGCGCGGGCCGCTCTGCGGGGTGAGGGCGGCCGGGCGGCGTCAGCTGTTGCCGGAGGCCAGTTCGCGGCTGCGGTCGCGGGCGGCTTCGAGGGCGGCGATGAGGGCTGCTCGTACGCCGTGGTTCTCGAGTTCGCGGATGGCGCTGATCGTGGTGCCCGCGGGGGACGTGACGTTCTCGCGGAGCTTGACCGGGTGCTCGCCGCTGTCGCGGAGCATCGTGGCGGCGCCGATCGCGGACTGGACGATGAGGTCGTGGGCCTTGTCGCGGGGCAGGCCGAGCAGGATGCCGGCGTCCGTCATGGCTTCGACCAGGTAGAAGAAGTACGCCGGGCCGGAGCCGGAGAGGGCGGTGCAGGCGTCCTGCTGGGACTCGGGGACGCGGAGCGTCTTGCCGACGGCGCCGAAGATCTCCTCGGCGTGGGCGAGGTGCTCGGCGGTGGCATGGCTGCCGGCGGAGATGACGGACATGGCCTCGTCGACGAGGGCGGGGGTGTTCGTCATGACGCGGACGACCGGGGTGCCCGCTGCGAGGCGCTCCTCGAAGAAGGAGGTGGGGATGCCCGCCGCGCCGCTGATGATCAGGCGGTCGGTGGGGACGTGCGGGGCGAGTTCGTCGAGGAGGGTGCCCATGTCCTGCGGCTTGACCGTGAGGATCAGGGTGTCGGCGGTCTTGGCGGCCTCGGCGTTGGTGACCGGGCTGACTCCGTAGCGCGCGCGGAGCTCTTCGGCCCGTTCCTGGCGGCGGGCGGTGACCAGGAGGTCGGCGGGGGCCCAGCCGCCTCGGATCATTCCGCTGAGCAGGGCTTCGCCGATCTTGCCGGTGCCGAGGACTGCGACTTTCTGGGTCATGGCTGCGGGTGCCCTCCGGGGTTCTCGTCGTCCGGGGTTCATCCTCGCACCGGGGGTGGGTGTGCGGCTCGGCTGTCCGGCTGGCGGGATGTGGGCGGCGGGGTCCGCTATGCCGTGCGTCGGCGCAGCGTCGCCGCTCCCAGGGCCAGGACCAGCAGGGCGCAGCCGGCCACGATCAGCGCGTCGCGGACGAAGGCGGCGGTCATGTCGGTGTGCCTGAGGACTTCGTTCATGCCGTCGACGGCGTAGGACATGGGCAGGACGTCGGAGATGGCCTCCAGGACGGGGTGCATGTTGTCGCGCGGGGTGAAGAGTCCGCAGAGGAGGAGCTGGGGGAAGATCACGGCCGGCATGAACTGGACGGCCTGGAACTCGGAGGCGGCGAAGGCCGAGACGAAGAGGCCGAGGGCGGTGCCGAGGAGGGCGTCGAGCAGGGCGACCAGGAGGAGCAGCCAGGGGCTACCGGTGACGTCCAGGCCGAGGAACCAGACGGCGAGGCCGGTGGCCAGGGCGGACTGGATGATCGCGAGGGTGCCGAAGGCGAGGGCGTAGCCGGCGATGAGGTCGCCTTTGCCGAGCGGCAGGGCGAGGAGGCGTTCGAGGGTGCCGGAGGTGCGTTCGCGCAGGGTGGCGATGGAGGTGACCAGGAACATCGTGATCAGCGGGAAGATCCCGAGGAGGGAGGCGCCGATGCTGTCGAAGGTGCGTGGGCTGCCGTCGAAGACGTAGCGGAGCAGGAACAGCATCACGCAGGGGATGAGGATCATCAGCGCGATGGTGCGGGGGTCGTGGCGTAGCTGGCGCAGGACCCGGGCCGCGGTGGCGGTGGTGCGGGAGAGGTTGAGGGCGCTGGTCGGGGCGGGGGTGACGGGCGCGGTGGTGGTCGTGGCGGCGGGCGTGGTGCTCATCGGGTGGTCTCTTCTTTCTTGCGTCCGGCCGCGACGGCCTCGTCGACGAGGTGCAGGAAGGCCGCTTCGACGGTCTCGGTGCCGGTGCGGGTGCGCAGGGCGTCGGGGGTGTCGTCGGCGAGGATCCGGCCCTCGCGCATGAGGAGGAGGCGGTGGCAGCGCTCGGCCTCGTCCATGACGTGGGAGGAGATGAGGAGGGTCGCTCCGCGCCGGGTGGCGATGTCGTGGAAGAGGGTCCACAGGTCGCGGCGGAGTACGGGGTCGAGGCCGACGGTGGGTTCGTCCAGGACCAGCAGTTCGGGGGTGCCGAGGAGGGCGACGGCCAGGGAGACGCGGCTGCGCTGGCCACCGGAGAGGTTGCCGGCGAGGGCGTCGGCGTGGCTGGTGAGGTCGACGTCCTCGATGACGCGGGTGACGTCGGCATGCCGTCGGTCGGCGGCCGCGTGGCCGGGGGCGAGGATCGCGGCGAAGTAGTCGAGGTTCTGGCGGACGGTCAGGTCGTCGTAGACGGAGGGGGCTTGGGTGACGTAGCCGATGCGGGTGCGCAGGGTGGCGTGGCCGGCGGGGTGGCCGAGGACGTCGAGGGTGCCGGTGATCTTGGCCTGGGTGCCGACGATGGAGCGCATGAGGGTGGACTTGCCGCATCCGGAGGGGCCGAGCAGTCCGGTGATCTGGCCGCGCGGGACGGTGAAGTCGAGGCCGCGCAGGACGGTACGGGGGCCGCGGACGACGGTGAGGCCCTCGGCTCGGACTGCGGGGGTCTGGAGGCTCGCCGTGCCGGTGTCGGGTGGCCCGGAGGAGTAATTCATCATGTGATGAATAATGCTCCTGTGGCCGGACACCGTCAAGCGCGGTGCGTTCGGGGCACAGGCGGGCGGAGGGGTGATCGGAGAGAGGTGGGACGGCAACCTGGCGCTCTGCGCGGGCTCAGGTCCCGGCGAGCAGGCGGTCCGGCAGTCCTCGTGGGGCCCGGGGGCCAGGTGCCCCAGGGACCCGGGCAGCCACCGCCCTACGCGGGGCCCGGTCCCGGCGAGCGGACGGCCCGGCAGACCTACCGCCCTGCTCGTGGGCCCCAGACCCCGGTGGCCCAGGGACCCGGGCAGCCCCACCGCCCTACGCGGGACCCGGTCCCGGCGAGCAGACGGCCCGGCAGACCTACCGCCCTGCTCATGGGCCCCAGACCCCGGTGACCCAAGGGTCCGGGCGACCCCACCGCCCTACGCGGGCCCGGCCACGGCGAGTAGGCCAAGGCACTCGGGCGCCCCGCTCCTGGGACCCAGGGGTCCGGCGCCCCTGTCACCCTGCGCGTGACCCCAGGGTCCAGCGGTCCTGCCGCCCCGCTCGTATCACCCCAGGGTCCAGCGGCCCTGTCATTGACCCAGGGTCCAGCGGCCCTGTCACCCTCCCGTGTGACCCCAGGGTCCAGCGGCCCTGCCCGCCCCGCTCGTGGAACCCAGGGTCCCGGCGCGCCCGGGGTCCGCGGGGTCCGCGTGCCTCCCGCCCCGTGCTTCGGGCTCAGGGTTTGGCGAGCAGCAGGATGACGTCGTAGACCTCCTCCAGGACACCGTCCGGGAAGGTGCGTAGGAGGTGGGCGCGCTCCTCGGCGAGGAAGGCGGCGGTGGCCTGCTCGCTCTGGACCAGGAAGGTGGAGTGGCTGCCGAGGTTGGCGAGGTGGGTGTCGACGGTGACGCGGCGGCTCCAGCGGACCTCGCGGCGGGTGAAGGCGAGGCGGTCGGCGGGGTCGGCGACGTGGGCGTTGACGTTCAGTTTCTCCTCGGCGATGTTCAGGCCGAGGTGGCGTTCGACGCGGCGGGCGGCCTCGGCGATCCAGGGCACGTCGAGGGCCTCGGTGTTCCACCACAGGGCGAGCGCGCCGCCCGGGCGCAGGACGCGGACGGCTTCCGGGATCGCACGGCTCGGGTCGGTCCAGTGCCAGGCCTGGGCGTAGGTGAGGAGGTCGGCGGAGTCGTCGGCGAGGGGCAGGGTGTTGCCGTCGCCGCGGACGACCGGGATGTCGGGGTGGCCGCGTCGGAACTCGGCGGCCATGCCGTCGCCGGGTTCGACGGCGAGCACGTCGGCGCCGCGGGCGTGCAGCAGGGCGGTCGCTATGCCGGTGCCGGCGCCGATGTCCACGACGCGGGAGCCGGTGAGCGGGCGGCCGGCGAGGTCCTCGATCGCGTCGAAGAGGGCGGGCGGGTAGGAGGGGCGGTTCGTCGCGTACTGGGCTGCGACCGCGTTGAAGGAGTGGGCGCGGTCGGTGTGCGAGGGAGCCGTCATACGGCCATGGTGACCGGGTCCGGGGTCCGCGGTGGTGGTTTTCCGGTGGGCGGCGCGGGGCCGGTCAGGAGCGGCGACGCTTCTTCGAGGGGTTGCCGGTACGGCGGGAGGTGCGCTTCTCGTACTGCTGGACGGCGTCCTCGTACTCCTCGCGGTGGAGCTTCTCGCCCGGGGCCTCGGTGAGGGAGCGGAAGAAGTAGGCGAGGAGGGAGCCGACGAAGCCGATGGCGAGCAGGCCGCGCAGGGACGCCTGGCGGTCGGGGTCGGCGCGCCGGGTGAAGCCGCTCCAGGTGTGGCGGAAGGCGAGGGCGCTGCAGATCGCGAACATCACGACCATGAGCAGGGTGACGAAGCTGCCGATGTCCGCGATCTGGAGCCCCTGGAAGGCGAAGCGCAGGACCAGGCAGGAGAGGACCGCGACGGCGAGGGAGCCGACGGCCGCGCCGATCCGGCGGAGGGTGTAGCCGTCGGTGTGGTCGACCCCTGTGGTGCCGAAGAAACGGATGGGTTCCGGGCGGGGGCCGGTCGGGGAGCCCGCGCTTGCCTGGGTGCCGTGTTCGTCGCTCACGCGTCGATTATGGCTGCGGGTGGGCGCGGGCTCCGCGGGGGCTCAGCCGCGTGCGGTCACGTAGCCGCCGCCGGCCTCGGCACCGCCGCCGAGGCCTCCGTACGGGGAGTGCGTCAGGCGCACCGGGGGGCGACGTAAGTGTCGCTCCCGGTCTGGACGTAGGTGTCCGAGACGAACTCGCCGTTGCCGACGTTGTCCCAGATGCTGCTGGTGCCGTACGGGCCGGTGATCGTCTGACCCTGGGTCTGGCAGTAGACCGGCACCTTCGCGCCCTCGGGGAGGACGCGGGTGATGGCGTAGCTCGTGCTCGGGCCGTTGCGGACGTTCAGGCGGTAGCCGGGGGCGGTGTCGTAGTACCGCGTCGCGGCCTCGGCGTGCGCGGCGCCGACCATGAGCAGGGCGCCGGTGAGACCGGCGAGCATGGCGGAGCGGCGCTTCAGGGATGGCATGGGGACCTCGGTGGGTGTGGTGGGGCGGAAACAGAGGGACGCGATCGTGGTGCTCGGCGTCCGGCGTCCGGCAGCGGCGTCCGGGAGGCGGGTCGCCGACTCGGCCCCCTCGGGCAGGACGTCGGCGATCCGATCCCTCACGTACTGGCCGGGTGGGTCAGATGGAGCAGCGGGGCCGGATGTAGCCGTCGCTGCCGGTGTTCACGTAGGCGTCCGAGACGTACTTGCCGTTGGCGATCGAGTCCCAGATGTTGGTCGTGCCGTAGGGCCCGCTGACGTTCGTGCCAGGGGTCTGGCAGATGATCGCGACCTTGGAGCCCTCGGGGAGGTTGTCCACGATCGGATAGCCGGTGCCGGGACCGCTGCGCACGTTGAGCCGCACGCCCGGGGCGATCGAGTAGTAGCGCACGGTCGTCGCCGTGGCCGCGGCGGTCTCCCGCTCGTTGCCCTCAGCCTCTTCGACGCTGTCAACAGACATGAAAGTCCTCCCCCGTTGAGCCCCACGCGTGCCGTGGGGCCCGTTGATTCCCCTGCGCCACGTCACTAAACAGACGTGCGCAACTCGAACACGAACGCTAGCAAGCCGCCTCTGTCTCGTACGAGTCATCGACTAGGCTCCGTGCGTCGCGCGCGCGGACGAACAGCACGGGGGTGGTCCCATGGCGCCACATCAGAACGCCGGAGCGGGCGCGGAAGCGGAACTTCCCGATTACGCCGGTCACTACCGTCTGGAGTCCCGTCTGGGGTCCGGTGGCATGGGCGTCGTGCATCGCGCCCGCAGTGCCTCGGGGATGACGCTCGCGGTGAAGATCGTGCATGCCGAATTCGCCAAGGACCCGGAGTTCAGGGGCCGTTTCCGGCAAGAGGTGGCTGCCGCGCGGAAGGTCAGCGGTGCGTTCACCGCGCCGGTCGTCGATGCCGACCCCGAGGCCGACCGGCCGTGGATGGCCACCCTGTTCATTCCCGGGCCGACGCTCGCCGACGAGGTGAAGCGGAACGGCCCCATGAGCGCTGCGCAGTTGCGGCGGCTGATGGCCGGGCTCGCCGAGGCGCTGCGCGACATCCACCGGGTCGGCGTCGTCCACCGTGATCTCAAGCCGAGCAACGTCCTGCTCGCCGAGGACGGTCCGAAGGTCATCGACTTCGGTATCTCCCGGCCGAAGGACAGTGAACTGCGCACCGAGACCGGGAAGTTGATCGGCACGCCGCCGTTCATGGCACCCGAGCAGTTCCGGCGCCCCCGGGAGGTGGGGCCGGCCGCCGACATCTTCGCGCTGGGTTCGGTGATCGTGCACGCGGCCACGGGGCGTGGGCCGTTCGACTCCGACAGCCCGTATGTCGTCGCCTACCAGGTGGTGCACGACGAGCCGGACCTGACCGGCGTACCGGAGAACCTCGCGCCGCTCGTCGAGCGGTGTCTGGCCAAGGAGCCCGAGGACCGGCCCACGCCCGACGAGTTGATGCGGGAGCTGCGGTCGGTCGCGGCCTCGTACGACACGCAGACGTTCATACCCGCGCAGCGGACCGGTGACAGGCCCGGGCCGGAGCGGCGCGCCGAGGACAACGCGCCCTCCCCCAGGCGGCGTTCGTGGAAGGCGATGGGGTTCGGGGCCGGGGCACTGGTCCTCGCCGTCCTCGTGACACTGGTCTCGCTCCCGTTCCTGAACGAGGAGGGCGCCTCAGCGAAGAGCGGCCCGAACTCCACCACGGCCGCCGGTTTCAGGCCGTGGGCCGAGAAGCCGGCGGGCGAGGACGGCGGCCTCCCCCGGTGTGCGAACGGGCCACGACAACTGCTGTGCGCGCAGACCGGGTTGGTCACCGCGCTCGATCCGGCCGACGGCCGGGTGCTGTGGCGGCACGCGCTCGGCGAGGGAGAGGCCACCGGGGAGGCGCCGGTCCTGTCCGGGGGCCTGGTCCATGTGCTGACGCACGCGGGCAAGCGGATCCTCGCGCTCGATCCGGCGTCGGGCGGCACGCGCTGGGAGCTGGACGTCTCCGCGTATCGCAGCTTCGTGCACGCACGCGGCATGCTGCTGCTGACGGGCAAGGACGGCAAGGTCACCGGCGTCGACAGCGCGTCGGGCGAGACCCGGTGGAGCCGACGGATACCCGGGTTGAGCGCCCAGTACCTCGACGTGTTCCCCGGCAGCCCCTGGGCGTACGCCACGACGAGTACGGCCGGCGGAACACGCACCCGTGTCACGGCGGTGGATCCGGCCACCGGCGAGGTGCGCTGGGACGAGCGGCTCGACGGAAGGCTCAGCCCTGTCGGCGCCTCGGCCGACAGCGTCTTCTTCCTCGCCGGCGGTGGCTACTACGACGCGGCGAACGCCGTGGTCCGCTACGACACCGCCTCCAAAGCCTCCCGGCGGGTGGCGTTGGCCGCGCCCGCCGACCAGGCGCAGGCCGCCGTGCACGGCGACATCGTCTATCTCGTGGGGGCCGGCGGATCGATGGTGGCCGTCGACATGGACGCGCAGAAGCGGTTGTGGGCGCTCGAGACGTCGGTGAGCCAGAGTTCGGCGCCCGTGACCGACGGCCGCCACGTCTACGTCACCGCCCCCGACGGGCGACTGCTCGCCGTGTCCGTCGACGGCGGAGAGCTGATCGGGCAGACGCCGCTGCGGCTCGGCCGGGAGACCGACCAGGTCACCTCGTCCTTGCCGGTCCCCGTCCTCACCGCCGGCCATCTCTACGCCACCGCCCCCGACGGCACCGTCTTCGCGGTCGACCCCCGCTCCCCCAGCGCCTGGTGACACGGGAAGGGCCGCCCCCGAAGGGACGGCCCCGCTGAACGCGACCCGGTTCAGCCCAGCTTCGAGACGTCCCGCACCGCGCCCTTGTCCGCGCTCGTCGCCATCGCGGCGTACGCCTTCAGCGCGGCCGAGACCTTGCGCTCGCGGTTCTTCGGGGCGTACACCCCGCCCAGCGCGGCCTCGCGGCGGGCGAGCTCGGCGTCGTCGACGAGGAGCTCGATGGTGCGGCCCGGGATGTCGATGCGGATGCGGTCGCCGTCCTCGACGAGGGCGATCGTGCCGCCGGCCGCGGCCTCGGGGGACGCGTGGCCGATGGACAGACCCGACGTGCCGCCGGAGAAGCGGCCGTCGGTGATCAGGGCGCAGGCCTTGCCGAGGCCGCGGCCCTTGAGGTACGAGGTCGGGTAGAGCATCTCCTGCATGCCGGGGCCGCCCTTGGGGCCCTCGTAGCGGATGACGACGACGTCGCCCTCCTTGACCTGCTGGGTGAGGATCTTCTGGACGGCTTCTTCCTGGGACTCGCAGACGACCGCGGGGCCCTCGAAGGTCCAGATGGACTCGTCGACGCCGGCCGTCTTCACGACGCAGCCGTCGACCGCGAGGTTGCCCTTGAGGACGGCCAGGCCGCCGTCCTTGGAGTACGCGTGCTCGGCGCTGCGGATGCAGCCGCCCTCGGCGTCCTCGTCGAGCGTGTCCCAGCGCTCCGACTGGGAGAAGGCCTCCGCCGAGCGGACGCAGCCCGGGGCCGCGTGCCACAGGTCGAGCGCCTCGGGCGACGGGGAGCCGCCGCGCACGTCCCAGGTCTTCAGCCAGTCCGCCAGGGACGGGCTGTGGACCGAGTGGACGTCCTCCCGCAGCAGGCCCGCGCGGTGCAGTTCGCCGAGCAGGGCGGGGATGCCGCCGGCGCGGTGCACGTCCTCCATGTAGTACGTGCGGTTCTTGGCGACGTTCGGGGCCACCTTCGCCAGGCACGGGACCCGGCGGGAGACGGCGTCGATCTCCTCCAGACCGAAGGGGACGCCGGCCTCCTGGGCCGCCGCCAGCAGGTGCAGGATCGTGTTGGTCGAGCCGCCCATGGCGATGTCGAGGGCCATGGCGTTCTCGAAGGCCGCGAAGGAGGCGATCGCGCGCGGCAGGACCGTCTCGTCGTCCTGCTCGTAATAGCGGCGGGTGATGTCCATCACCGTGCGCGCCGCGTCCTCGTAGAGGCGGCGGCGGGCCGTGTGCGTGGCCAGGGTGGAGCCGTTGCCCGGGAGGGAGAGGCCGATGGCCTCGGTCAGGCAGTTCATCGAGTTGGCCGTGAACATGCCGGAACAGGAGCCGCAGGTCGGACAGGCGTTCTCCTCGATGCGGAGCATGTCCTCATCGGAGATCTTGTCGTTCACCGCGTCGGACATCGCGTCGACCAGGTCGAGCGTGCGGACCGAGCCGTCGACCAGCGTGGCGCGGCCGGACTCCATCGGGCCGCCGGAGACGAAGACCGTGGGGATGTTCAGCCGCAGGGCGGCGTTGAGCATGCCCGGGGTGATCTTGTCGCAGTTGGAGATGCAGATCAGGGCGTCGGCGCAGTGGGCCTCGACCATGTACTCGACCGAGTCCGCGATCAGGTCGCGGGAGGGCAGGGAGTACAGCATGCCGCCGTGGCCCATGGCGATGCCGTCGTCCACCGCGATGGTGTTGAACTCGCGCGGGATGCCGCCGGCCTCCACGATCGCCTGGCTGACGATCCGGCCGACCGGCTGGAGGTGGGTGTGCCCGGGCACGAACTCGGTGAAGGAGTTGGCCACGGCGATGATCGGCTTCCGTCCGATGTCCGCGCCGGGTACACCGGAGGCACGCATAAGGGCGCGGGCGCCCGCCATGTTGCGGCCGTGGGTGACTGTGCGGGACCTCAGATCGGGCATCGTCGTTCGCTCCTTCAGACAGATAGGGCTGCTATCGAGCGTACGCCGGTCATCCAGGGTACGGACACCATGTCCGTCATACGGGACGACCGTCTCACCTCACACGGCGCTCAGGGGTCCGTCAGATGCCCCTGCACCACCGGCGCCAGCCGAGCGATGATCTGCTCCACGTCCGCCGACGCCAGCGGTTCCACCTTGATCACGTACCGGAGCATGGCCGTCCCCACCAACTGCGCGGCCGCCAGCTCGGCACGCAGTTCGGCGTCCGGCAGATCGACCTGGGCGGCGATACGGCGCATCAGCTGGGAGGCGACGATACGGCGGAAGACGGCGGCCGCGGTCTCGTTGTTGACCGCGGAGCGGACGATCGCCAGCAGGGGCGTACGGGTGGCCGGGTTCTCCCAGACACCGAACACAAAGCGGGTCAGACGCTCGCCGACGCCCTCCAGCGGGCCGTCGGCGACCGCCTCCCCCGCGCCGAACGCGGGAGCCGCGGCCAGCTCGATCGCCGCCTCGAAGACCTGCTCCTTGGTGCCGAAGTAGTGGTGCACCAGCGCCGCGTCGACGCCCGCCGTCTTGGCGATGGCGCGCACCGACGTCTTCTCGTAGCCCCGCTCGGAGAACTCCTCGCGGGCCGCGGTCAGGATGCGGTCGCGGGTGTCGGCCGATTCCGTACGAGGGGGGCGGCCCCGTCCGCGCGCGGCGACCGGGCCGGTCACGGCCTCGGCACCTTCACCGGCGACGCCAGGTGGAGGCGGGTGAACGCCAGCGCCTCCGCCAGGTCGGCCTCACGTTCGGCACTGGACATCGCCCGGCGGGTGTTGACCTCGACGACGACATGGCCGTCGAAGCCGGTCAGGGCGAGACGTTCCAGCAGCTCGGCGCAGGGCTGGGTGCCGCGCCCGGGGACCAGGTGCTCGTCCTTGGCCGAGCCCCGCCCGTCGGCGAGGTGGACGTGGCCGAGGCGGTCCCCCATCCGGTCGACCATCTCCAGCGCGTCGGAACGGGCCGTCGCCGAATGGCTGAGGTCGATCGTGAAGTGGCGGTAGTCCTCTTTCGTCACGTCCCAGTCGGGGGCGTACGCGAGCATCTCGCGGTCGCGGTAGCGCCAGGGGTACATGTTCTCGACGGCGAAGCGGACGTCGGTCTCGTTCGCCATCCGCCAGATGCCGCTGACGAAGTCGCGGGCGTACTGGCGCTGCCAGCGGAACGGCGGGTGGACGACGACGGTGGACGCCCCGAGCTTCTCGGCGGCCGCCCGGGCGCGCTGGAGCTTGACCCAGGGGTCGGTGGACCACACGCGCTGCGTGATGAGCAAACACGGGGCGTGGACGGCGAGGACGGGGATCCGGTGGTAGTCGGAGAGGCGGCGCAGGGCTTCGATGTCCTGGCTCACCGGGTCGGTCCACACCATGACCTCGACACCGTCGTAGCCGAGGCGTGCGGCAATCTCGAAGGCCGTCGCCGTGGACTCCGGGTAGACGGAGGCCGTGGAGAGCGCCACCTTCGCATCCGGGATCCGTACGACTGGTTCTGCCACGGGGGCCAGCCTAAAGGGTCGGGTCGGGTGGGTGCGGGGTCCCTGTTCGTCGTTGTGGTGCTCGCCACGCGCGCGTGCGGGGCGCTTGTTCGCTGTCGTGGTGCTCGCCGCGCGCGGGGCGCCTGTACGTGTGCGGGGCGCCTGGTCGCTGTTGTGGTGCTCACCACGCCCGCGTGCGGGACGCCTGTTCGCCGTCGTGGTGCCCGCCACGCGCGCGGGGCGCCTGTACGTGTGCGGGGCGCCTGGTCGCTGTTGTGGTGCTCACCACGCCCGCGTGCGGGACGCCTGTTCGCCGTCGTGGTGCCCGCCACGCGCGCGGGGCGCCTGTACGTGTGCGGGGCGCCTGGTCGCTGTTGTGGTGCTCACCACGCCCGCGTGCCGGACGCCTGTTCGCCGTCATGGTGCACGCCACGCGCGCGTGCGGGTGCGTGCGGGGTCTCTCGGGCGGTGCCGTGCTCCTCCGCGTGCGTCACGCGGAGCCCATGTGATCGAGTCGCCGCAGGATGACGCCCTCACGCAGCGCCCACGGACAGATCTCCAGGGTCTCCACGCCGAACAGGTCCATCGCGCCCTCGGCCACCAGGGCCCCCGCGAGCAGCTGACCCGCGCGGCCCTCGGACACCCCGGGCAGCTCCGCGCGCTCCACGGTCGTCATGCCCGCCAGCTGCGGCACCCATGCCTCCAGGGACTCCCGCTTCAGCTCGCGCTGGACGTAGAGGCCCTCGGCGGAGCGGGCGGCGCCGGCGAGACGGGCCAGCTGCTTGAAGGTCTTGGAGGTGCCGACCACGTGGTCCGGGGCGCCGAAGCGGGTGAACTCGCCGACGGTCCGGGCTATCTGGGCGCGGACATGGCGCCGTAGCGCCCGTACGTCCTCCGGGTCCGGGAGGTCGCCGGGCAGCCAGCCCGCCGTGAGCCGCCCGGCGCCCAGCGGCAGCGAGACCGCCGCGTCGGGCTCCTCGTCGAGGCCGTAGGCGATCTCCAGGGAGCCACCGCCGATGTCGAGGACCAGCAGCTTCCCCGCCGACCAGCCGAACCAGCGGCGGGCGGCGAGGAAGGTGAGCCGGGCCTCCTCGGCGCCGGTGAGGACCTGGAGCTCGACGCCGGTCTCGGCCTGCACGCGCGCGAGGACGTCGTCGGCGTTGCTGGCCTCGCGCACCGCGGAGGTGGCGAACGGCAGCACGTCCTCGGCGCCCTTGTCCTCGGCGGCCTGGAGGGCCTCCTGGACGACGCGGATCAGTTTGTCGATCCCCTCGGGGCCTATCGCCCCGTCCTCGTCGAGAAGTTGGGCAAGGCGCAGCTCCGCCTTGTGCGAGTGCGCGGGCAGCGGGCAGGCGCCCGGGTGCGCGTCCACCACCAGCAGATGCACCGTGTTCGATCCCACGTCGAGGACACCGAGTCTCATGGACGGAACGCTACTGCCACCTGCGCGGTCGGCAGTCCTCGGAGTCTTGCCAAGCCACTTACCCTGGACATGTGCCAAAGACGAAAAAGGCGAAGACCGACAAATCCTCCGGCGGGCCTTCGCAGGCGAAGTCGCCGGTGAGGTCGGAGCCGGGATCACCGGCGTCACCGATGTCATCGAAGAAGGCGAAGCGGGCCCTGGCGGGCGACGAGAAGGGGCTCGACTTCGCGCGCGCGTGGGTGGAGTTCCCTGATCCGGCGGACGACGAGCAGGTCTTCCGCTGTGATCTGACATGGCTGACCTCGCGCTGGAACTGCATCTTCGGCAGCGGCTGCCAGGGCATCCAGGCGGGCCGCGCGGCCGACGGGTGCTGCACGCTCGGCGCCCACTTCTCCGACGAGGACGACGAGAAGCGGGTCGCCGGACATGTGGCCAGACTCACTCCGGAGATCTGGCAGTTCCACGACGAGGGCACCGAGCACGGCTGGATCTCGGAGGACGAGGACGGCGACCGCCAGACCCGCCCCTACAACGGCTCGTGCATCTTCCAGAACCGTCCCGGCTTCGCCGGCGGCGCGGGCTGCTCCCTGCACATCCTGGCGCTGCGGGAGGGCCGGGAGCCGCTGGAGACCAAGCCGGACGTCTGCTGGCAGCTTCCGGTGCGACGGACGTACGAGTGGATCGACCGGCCCGACGACACCCGGGTGCTCCAGGTGTCGATCGGTGAGTACGACCGCCGCGGCTGGGGTCCGGGCGGCCACGACCTGCACTGGTGGTGCACCTCGGCGACCTCGGCGCACGGCGCGGGCGACCCGGTGTACGTCTCCTACCGGCCGGAGCTGACCGAGCTGATGGGCAAGGCGGGCTACGACCGGCTGGTCGAGCTGTGCGAGCAGCGGCTGGCCGCGCAGCTGCCCCTGGTGGCCCCGCACCCCGCGGACCCGGTCGGCTAGGGCGGCACGCGCTACGACGTCGACGGGCTCGGGTCGCCGCTGTCGCTGGGCGGTGGCGCCGAGCTCGCCGGGTCGGACGGCATGGGTTGCGTGGGCGTCGGGTCGGGTCCGGACGTCGAGGGCGGCGGGTCGCTGGGGCTCGGGTCCGTGGGGGCCGAGGTCGTGGGGGTCGGGTCCGGGTCCTGGGTGGACGGGGGCGGGTCGACGGGGGTGCCGGGGTCGGTCGGGGAGGGCGCGGTGCCGTAGCCCTCGATGGAGACGACGGCGCCTGCGGGTGCGACGGCCACCCGCGCGCTCCAGTAGCCGGACGGCTCGCGCAGATGGTCGACGTACACCTTGATCGTCAACGATTCGCCCGGTTCCAGGGTTCCCGAGGACTCGCTGAGGTAGAGCCAGGAGGCGCCGGTGCTCGCGGACCAGCGGACGGGGGCGTCGCCGGTGGCGGTGAGGATGATCAGCGTGGTGTCGCCGCTGTTGCCGGCCTCGACCTGGAGGTGTCCAGCGCCCTTCTTGCCGGCGCCGGCGACGCTGATGACCTTCACCGAGACGTCGGGGCCGCCGCCCTTGGTGAAGCGGTCGGCGGGCTGGTCGCTGGCGTTGCCGGCGTTCTCGTAGCCGCCCGCGGCCTCGCCGTCCAGGCTGCCCGGGCCGTGCGCCTCGCTCGCGGTGGCGGAGCGGCCGTCGGTGCCCTCGGCGGTGGGGGTGCCCCGGTAGGCGGCCCAGAGGGCGAGCACCGGGGCCGCGACGACGGTGGCGACGACGGTCGTGGTGACGGCACGCGCGCGCAGACGGTCGCGGCGGGCCGCGTGGTCCTTGGGGTCCATCGGGAAGCCGCGGCGGTCGAAGCGGGGCGCGGCCGCGCGGGGGAAGTGCGCCATGGCGACGTGCAGCGTCGCGCGCGGGGCCTGGAGGACGGGCAGCTCGGAGGGGGTGACGACGGTGCCGGGCCAGCGGCCGGCGATCGCGCGTTCGGCGGTGCGGCGGCACTGCGGGCAGTCGTCGACGTGCCGCACGAGCTCGCGGCGCACGGCGGTGCTGAGCACCAGCTGGTTCTCGCCGGTGAGCCGGGCGACGCCCGGGCAGGTGCCGGTCTCCACGACGGCGAGCGCCGCGCGCGTGCGCTCCACCTCGCAGGCGGCGGAGGCGAGCAGCTCCCGCGCGGCGGCCAGTTCCATGCCGAGGACGGCGGCGACCTCGTGGGCGGCGAGGTGGTGGCGCACGGCGAGTTCGAGCGCCTCGCGCTGCTCCGGGGTGGTGCCGGCCGCCTCCGGCCAGGCGAGCAGGGCCAGTTCGCGCCGGCGCTCCTCCTGGACCTCCTCGGAGACCGGCGCGGACGGTTGCTTCGCGGGGCTGTGGCGCCCTGCGGCGTGGGTGGCCTGACGTTTCTGCTTGGCCTCGGTCAGCTTGCGCAGACAGGCCCAGCGGGCCAGCGCGTACAGCCAGGCCCGGCGGTCCCCGGCCGCCTCGGGGTCGCGGCGCCGCTCGGCGAGCGCGAGGACGTCGCCAAGGGCGGCGGTGGCCGCGTCGTGGTCGCACAGCACGGACAGGCAGTAGGTGAACAGGCCGTCCAGGTACGGCTCGTAGCGCGCCGGCGTGCGCTGCGCCAGCGTGCGCGCCGCACCGCGGTCACGCGCCTCCCGTTGCGCCCGGTGCGCGCCGGTGGTGCGGGTCGAGGTCTCCGGACTGCTGCTCATCATCCGTGGACCGTAGGACGCCTGCGATCGCCCCTTCCTGCCCCTTGAGCACTTTTACTCCGTACGGGTGAAACGATCCCTCATAAGGGGACAGGAACCCCGCATTCCGTGGCCGGTTCTTGACGTCGGTGGCCGGTAAACACGGGGCGCTCCCGGTCGGCGCCGGGCATTGTCAGTGTCGCCCGTTACGGTTCGTGCATGGCTGCCCGTACGAAGACCGCCAAGGACCGCCCCGCCTACCGCTGCACCGAGTGCGGCTGGCAGACGGCGAAGTGGCTCGGCCGCTGCCCCGAATGCCAGGCCTGGGGCACGGTCGAGGAGTACGGCGCGCCCGCGGTGCGCACGACGGCCCCGGGCCGCGTCACCACCTCCGCCCTGCCCATCGGCCAGGTCGACAGCCGCCAGGCCACCGCCCGCCCCACCGGCGTGCCCGAGCTGGACCGGGTCCTCGGCGGCGGCCTCGTCCCGGGCGCGGTCGTACTGCTCGCGGGCGAGCCCGGCGTCGGCAAGTCCACGCTTCTGCTGGACGTCGCGGCCAAGTCGGCGAGCGAGGAGCACCGCACGCTGTACGTCACGGGCGAGGAGTCCGCCAGCCAGGTCCGGATGCGGGCCGACCGCATCAAGGCCATCGACGACCATCTCTACCTCGCCGCCGAGACCGACCTGGCCGCCGTCCTCGGCCACTTGGACGCGGTGAAGCCGTCCCTGCTCATCCTGGACTCGGTGCAGACGGTGGCCTCCCCGGAGATCGACGGCGCCCCCGGCGGCATGGCCCAGGTCCGCGAGGTGACGGGCGCGCTGATCCGGGTCTCCAAGGAGCGCGGCATGTCCACGCTCCTGGTGGGCCATGTCACCAAGGACGGCGCCATCGCGGGCCCGCGCCTGCTGGAGCACCTGGTCGACGTCGTCCTCTCCTTCGAGGGCGACCGACACGCGCGCCTGCGCCTCGTCCGGGGCGTCAAGAACCGCTACGGCGCGACGGACGAGGTCGGCTGCTTCGAACTGCACGACGAGGGCATTACGGGCCTAACCGACCCGAGCGGACTTTTCCTGACTCGTCGTGACGAACCGGTCCCGGGCACCTGTCTGACGGTCACCCTGGAGGGTCGCCGCCCTCTCGTGGCCGAGGTCCAGGCGCTCACCGTCGACTCTCAGATCCCCTCCCCCCGGCGCACCACGTCCGGTCTGGAGACCTCCCGCGTGTCGATGATGCTCGCCGTCCTGGAGCAGAGGGGCAGAATCAGCGCCCTCGGCAAACGGGACATCTACTCTGCGACGGTCGGCGGGGTGAAGCTCTCGGAGCCCGCGGCGGACCTCGCCATCGCCCTCGCGCTGGCCTCCGCCGCGAGCGACACCCCGCTGCCCAAGAACCTCGTCGCGATCGGCGAAGTGGGCCTTGCGGGCGAGGTCAGACGGGTCACGGGGGTTCAGCGCCGACTGTCCGAGGCACACCGTCTGGGCTTCACGCACGCGCTCGTACCGGCCGACCCGGGCAAGATCCCCGCCGGCATGAAGGTCCTGGAAGTGGCAGACATAGGGGACGCTCTGAGGGTCCTTCCGCGCTCTCGTCGGAGAGAGGCCCCACGGGACGAGGAGGAGCGCCGGTAGACTTTGCCCTGGTCTCGCCCGTCCGTACGAACCGAAGGTGCGAAAGGGGAGCCCCCAAGAACCTGCGACCGGAGGAGTGCAGTGGCAGCCAACGACCGGGCAGCAGCTCCCGGAAAGTCCGGTGGGAGCTCCGGTGCCGATGGCCTGATGCGCGCCTCACTGAGCGCCGTGGCACCCGGCACGGCCCTGCGCGACGGCCTCGAGCGGATTCTCCGCGGCAACACGGGCGGACTCATCGTGCTCGGATTCGACAAGACCGTGGAGCCGATGTGCACGGGCGGTTTCGTCCTGGACGTCGAGTTCACGGCCACCCGCCTGCGTGAGCTGTGCAAGCTCGACGGCGGCATCGTCCTGTCCTCGGACCTGTCGAAGATCCTGCGGGCCGGCGTGCAGCTGGTGCCGGACCCGATGATCCCGACCGAGGAGACGGGCACCCGCCACCGCACCGCGGACCGCGTCTCGAAACAGGTCGGCTTCCCGGTCGTCTCGGTCTCCCAGTCGATGCGCCTGATCGCCCTGTACGTCGACGGCCAGCGCCGGGTCCTTGAGGACTCGGCGGCGATCCTGTCCCGCGCGAACCAGGCCCTCGCGACCCTGGAGCGCTACAAGCTCCGCCTCGACGAGGTCGCGGGCACGCTGTCCGCGCTGGAGATCGAGGACCTGGTGACGGTCCGGGACGTCTCGGCCGTGGCACAGCGCCTGGAGATGGTCCGCCGTATCGCGACGGAGATCGCGGAGTACGTGGTCGAACTCGGCACGGACGGCCGCCTTCTGTCACTCCAGCTGGACGAGCTGATCGCCGGCGTCGAGCCCGAACGCGAGCTGGTGGTACGGGACTACGTCCCCGAGCCGACCGCCAAACGCTCCCGCACGGTGGACGAGGCGCTGTACGAGCTGGACGCGCTGACCCACGCGGAGCTGCTGGAACTCTCCACGGTGGCGAAGGCGTTGGGCTACACGGGCTCTCCGGAGGCCCTGGACTCGGCGGTGTCGCCCCGGGGCTTCCGCCTGCTGGCGAAGGTGCCCAGGCTGCCGGGAGCGATCATCGACCGCCTGGTGGACCACTTCGGCGGCCTGCAGAAGCTGCTGGCCGCGAGCGTGGACGACCTCCAGACGGTGGACGGCGTCGGCGAGGCGCGCGCACGGAGCGTACGCGAGGGCCTGTCGAGGCTGGCGGAGAGCTCGATCCTGGAACGGTACGTGTAGGACCTCGCGGAGGCGCGGGGGCTGCGGGAGGTCCGTAACGGGCCCGCGCCCGAGGGGGGCCAGGCCGCAACGGGCCCACACCTGAGCGAGGTGAGGCCCCAACGGGGTCCACACCCGAGGACGTCAGGCCCCGACAGGCCCAAACCCGAGCGACGTCAGGCGCAACCGGCCCACAGCCGAGGGAGATCAAGCGGCAACGGGCCTCACAGGGGCGGGGTCGAGCCACAACAGGCCTCCACACGAGCGGGATCGAGCCACAGCGGGCCCCACCGGAGCGGAGTCGAGCCACAACGAGCCCCCGCCCGAGCGGGATCGAGCCACAACAGGCCCCACCGGAGGTGGGTCAACCCACAACGAGCTCACCCGAGCGGGAGCGAGCCACAGCGGTCCCTCACCCGAGCGGGACCACCCCACAACGGTCCGGCACCCGAGCCGAGTCGAGCCCTACGAACCGGCACCCGAGCGGGAGCGAGGCACAGCGGGCCCTCACCCGAGCGGGATCACCCCATAACGGCCCGGCACCCGAGGGTGACCCCGAAAGCGGCTCCCCCTCAGTCGCTCTCCAGCACGAACGACGTCTGCACCTTCGCGTATCCCGGCGCCTTCAGCTCCACCAGATACGTCCCGGCCCCGGCCGACCCCGCGGGCGGCGTCGCGCACTTGGGCGCGCTCGGCTTGCGGTCCCACTTCACGGCGTACGTGATGCCGCTCCCCGCCGGCGCCCGGAACACCAGGCTCCCCGCGGACTTGGGGCAGTCGGCGGAGGACCAGTACTCGTCGTCCTCCGCGGCCTGAGTGATCGTCAACACCGCGCTCTTGGGGCCGAGGTCGACCTTGCAGTCGCTCTTGGAGGAGTTGTCGGCGGTCACCAGAAGCGTCGGCGTCTCGCCGGGCCCGTACCCGTTGTGGAGGCTGCGCACCGTCAACTTCACCGCACCGGCGGTGCAGTTGGGCAGCGTGGACCCGGCGGGGACCGTGTCGCCCTGCCCGACCCCGCTGCCGGTACCGCCACCGGCCGCACCGTCCGAGCCGCCCGCACCGGAACCCGAGCCGTCGCCGGAACCGGAGCCGGACGAGGACCCGGAACCGTCGTCGGAGCCGGACCCGGACCCGGAGCCGCTGGAGTCCCCGCCCGCCGTCGACTCGTCGCGCCCGCCCGGCGCTTGACTGATCGCGGGACCGGAACCGGTCGGCCCCGGCGTGATGGTCGACGGCGAGGGATTCTTGTCGTTCGTCCCGTCGGCACCGTTCCTGCCGCCACCGCCGCCCGTGGAGACGATCCAGGCGATCAGCAACGCCAACAGGGCCAGCACGGACAGCAGTACGGCCCTCCGTCGCCAGTAGATGGAGGAGGGAAGCGGCCCGACCGGATTGCGCAGAGATCCCACGGCGCAAACTGTACGAGAGATCGGCGTCTTCGCTGCCCCCACCCGCCGCCGGGGACGACAACTTTTCCGGATCATCATTCCGGAGCCGACCCGCGCGGCCCCGCCGTCCGTCGGAGCGAGCATCGGGCGGTCGCGGACCGTGACTATTCACCCGACTCAACTACCCTCAGTCACCGCACGCTTGAGGGCGACACGGTCACCCACGACACCCCTACGTGGGTACGCCGCATGATCACGACATGGACGCGGGCGGTCCCCGCACCCCTACGCGCCCTGCCCGCCGTACCCCTGAGGGGTGGCGCCACCCCCGCGGCCCCCCTCGCGCATGGCAGGATCGGAAGGCCATGACTGCGCCCACGAAGCCCCCGCACAGCAGCCCTGCCACCGCCCCCTCCGGATCCCCCGACGGGTCCCACGGCGGAGAGCACCTGCACGCCCCCGTCATCGACTGGTTCGACGAGCACGCCCGCGATCTGCCGTGGCGACGCCCGGAGGCCGGCCCCTGGGGGGTGATGGTCAGTGAGTTCATGCTCCAGCAGACGCCGGTCAGCCGGGTCCTGCCGGTGTACGAGCAGTGGCTGGCCCGCTGGCCACGCCCCGCCGACCTCGCCGCGGAGGCCCCCGGAGAGTCCGTGCGCGCGTGGGGCCGGCTCGGCTACCCGCGCCGCGCGCTGCGGCTGCACGGGGCGGCGGTGGCGATAACCGAACGGCACGGCGGCGACGTACCGACCGACCACGCCCAGCTGCTGGCGCTGCCCGGCATCGGGGAGTACACGGCGGCGGCGGTCGCCTCCTTCGCGTACGGGCAGCGGCATGCCGTCCTTGACACCAACGTCCGTCGCGTCTTCGCGCGGGCCGTCGCCGGTGTGCGGTACCCGCCGAACGCCACCACCGCCGCCGAACGCAGGCTGGCCCGGGCGCTGTTGCCCGAGGATGAGCACACGGCCGCCCGCTGGGCCGCCGCCTCCATGGAGCTCGGCGCGCTGGTGTGCACCGCCAAGAACGAGGCCTGTCACCGCTGCCCGATCGCCGCCCAGTGCGCCTGGCGGCTCGCGGGCAAGCCGGAGCACGACGGCCCGCCGCGGCGCGGCCAGACGTACGCCGGGACGGACCGGCAGGTGCGCGGCAAGCTGCTCGCCGTGCTGCGCGAAGCCCACGCGCCCGTGCCGCGGGCCGTGCTCGACCGGGTGTGGCACGAGCCGGTGCAGCGGGCCCGCGCGCTCGACGGACTGGTCGCGGACGGGCTCGTCGAGCCTCTTCCCGGTGGTTTGTATCGGCTGCCGTTGACGTAACAGCACCGCACCTCACCGCCAAATCCCCACAAACCGGCGCCAATCGGTGCGCCGGTTTACCCCTTTCCTGCTTCCGTTACACAACCGACGGACAGCCGAGCGCTGTCCGCGCGCTGCTCCGCACAGCTCCGTGACAACAGCTCCGTAGCTTCATTGGCGTACCGCGGTACAGCGGCACACAGGCATGGGAGAACCGGCAGCGAGCGGGCCGGACGGGGATGGAGGCGGTCGATCATGGCGCAGGGCGAGGTGCTCGAGTTCGAGGAGTACGTCCGCACCCGGCAGGACGCGTTGCTGCGCAGCGCCCGTCGCCTGGTCCCGGACCCGGTGGACGCCCAGGATCTCCTCCAGACGGCGCTCGCGCGGACGTACCACCGCTGGGACGGCATCGCCGACAAGCGGCTCGCGGACGCCTACCTGCGCCGGGTCATGATCAACACCCGGACCGAGTGGTGGCGCGCCCGCAAGCTGGAGGAGGTGCCGACCGAGCAGCTGCCCGACGCCTCGGTCGACGACGCCACCGACCAGCACGCGGACCGCGCCCTGCTGATGGACGTCCTGAAGGTGCTCGCCCCGAAGCAGCGCAGTGTGGTCGTGCTGCGACACTGGGAGCAGATGTCCACGGAGGAGACGGCCGCCGCCCTCGGCATGTCGGCCGGAACGGTCAAGAGCACGCTGCACCGGGCCCTCGCCCGGCTCCGGGAGGAGCTGGAGAGCCGCGATCTGGACGCACGCGCGCTGGAGCGTGAGGAGCGGGAGCGTTGCACGGCGGCCTGACCGACGCGGACCCCTCACCGGGCCGGGGCACCTTGCAGGCGGCGATGACGGCAGTGGCCGTACTCGCCGCCCTCGCCCTTTTCGTCTCCGCCTGCGCCACCGGCGGCACCGGCACCCGTGACGAGGGGCCGGCCTTCACCAACTCCTCGGCGGGCAGCGACACGGCCTCCGGCACCGCACCCTCCGAAGCCACCGCCGTCGCCCCCTCCGACCTGCCCACCCGAGCCGCCTCCGCCTCGCTGAGCCACGCGGAGGCGGCCGAGCTGGTCAAGGACGACCCGAAGGTCTCGGCGGAGGTCAAGGACGACCTCAGGCCCTGTGTCGCGGACGAGTACCCGGTCGACGTGGCCCACGGCGACCTCACCCGAGGCATGTCGGACGACATCGTGGTCAACGTGCTGACCTGCGGCGACGGCGTCGGGGTGGGCGCCTATGTGTATCGCGACACGGGCGGCGCGTACGAGAATGTGTTCAGCGCCGAGGAGTCCCCGGTCTACGCGGAGATAGACAGCGGCGGCAACCTGGTGGTGAGCAAACAGGTGTACGAAAAGGGGGACTCGGTGTCGAGCCCGTCCGGCGAGGACGTGATCACCTACCGGTGGTCCGCGGGCCGCTTCGTCAAACGGCGGTACACGCACAACGAGCTCGGCGACCTCGGCCCCGCGCCCTCGCCGGTGACCTCGCCGGTGGCCTCGCCGGTGCCCTCGTCGCGGTGAACCGATCGGGTCCCGCGATCCGATCACTCATCGACGGCGCCCTCCGGCACACCCGGCGAGCGACCCGGCACCCCCATCGGCCCCCGGCCTAGACAGACACCTGACCGACAGCGGCACGACCGACCGCGACACGACCGACCGCGACACGACCGACCGCGACACGACCGACAGCTAACCGACCGACAGCGACACGAGGACAGAGAGCAGCGGGATGGCAGATCAGACCCACGTTCTGTTCGTCGAGGACGACGACGTCATCCGCGAGGCCACCCAGCTCGCCCTGGAGCGGGACGGCTTCGCGGTCACCGCCATGCCCGACGGACTGTCGGGCCTGGAGGCGTTCCGCGCGGACCGCCCGGACATCGCCCTGCTGGACGTCATGGTCCCGGGCCTGGACGGCGTCAGCCTGTGCCGGCGCATCCGGGACGAGTCGACCGTACCGGTGATCATGCTGTCGGCGCGCGCGGACTCCATCGACGTGGTCCTGGGCCTGGAGGCGGGCGCCGACGACTACGTCACCAAGCCGTTCGACGGTGCCGTACTGGTCGCCCGCATCCGCGCGGTGCTGCGCCGCTTCGGGCACGCGGGCGGCGGCGACCGGGCCGACGAGTCCGCCGCGGCGCCCGAAGGGGGCACCCTGACCTTCGGTGAGCTGGAGATCGACACCGAGGGCATGGAGGTGCGCCGCGCCGGGGAGCCGGTGGCGCTCACCCCGACCGAGATGCGGCTGCTGTTGGAGTTCTCCTCCGCGCCGGGCACGGTCCTGTCCCGCGACAAGCTCCTGGAGCGGGTGTGGGACTACGGCTGGGGCGGTGACACCCGCGTCGTCGACGTCCATGTGCAGCGACTGCGCACGAAGATCGGCCAGGACCGGATCGAGACGGTCCGTGGTTTCGGCTACAAGTTGAAGGCCTGAGCGGGGCGGACATGCGGGGGACACTTCGGCGCCTGGTCCCGGCGCGGCTGGAGCGTACGGGCATCCGTACGGGACTCAGGTGGAAGCTCAGCGCGGCCATCGCGCTGGTCGGCGCGCTGGTCGCGATCGCCCTGAGCCTGGTCGTGCACAACGCGGCCCGGGTCTCGATGCTGGACAACGCCCGCGATCTCGCGGACGAGCGCATCCAGATCGCCCAGAACAACTTCGAGAAGACCGGGCGGGCCAACTTCCCCGGCGTCAGCCAGAGCGACTCCGCCCTGCCACCTCCCCTGCGGGACATGGTCGAGAAGGGGCGCCGGGCCACGTACGTGACGGAGGGGCCCGGCGGCGTACCGGACATCTGGGCCGCCGTGCCGGTGTCCGACGGCACCGTGCTCTCCCTGCACACCGGGTTCACCGACCGCAGCACCGACATCCTCAACGACCTCGACCAGGCGCTCGTCATCGGCTCCATCGCGGTCGTCCTGGGCGGCAGCGCGCTCGGTGTGCTCATCGGGGGCCGGCTGTCGAGCCGGCTGCGCAAGGCCGCGGCCGCCGCCAACGAGGTCGCGGGCGGCGAGACCGACGTGCGGGTGCGGGACGCGATCGGCGGCGTCGTCCGCGACGAGACCGACGACCTCGCGAGCGCCGTGGACGCCATGCGGGACGCGCTGGAGCAGCGGCTGGAGGCGGAGCGGCGGGTCACCGCGGACATCGCGCACGAACTGCGGACCCCGGTCACGGGCCTGCTGACCGCCGCGGAACTCCTGCCGCCGGGCCGGCCGACCGAGCTGGTCCTGGACCGGGCCAAGGCCATGCGCACGCTCGTCGAGGACGTCCTGGAGGTGGCCCGCCTCGACAGCGCGTCCGAGCGGGCGGAGCTCCAGGACATCCTGCTCGGCGAGTTCATCTCCCGGCGGGTGGCCGCCAAGGACCCCGAGATCACGGTCCGGGTGGTCCACGAGTCGATGGTCACGACCGACCCCCGGCGCCTGGAGCGGGTGCTGTTCAACCTGCTCGCCAACGCCGGCCGGCACGGCAAGCCGCCCATCGAGGTCACCGTCGAGGGCCGGGTCATCCGGGTCCGCGATCACGGCCCCGGGTTCCCCGAGGACCTGCTCGCCGACGGGCCGAGCCGCTTCCGCACCGGCAGCAGCGACCGGGCGGGGCACGGACACGGGCTCGGCCTGACGATCGCGGCCGGTCAGGCCCGGGTACTGGGCGCGCGACTCACCTTCCGCAACATCCGACCGCCGGGCGCGCGCGAGGGCATACCGGCGGAGGGCGCGGTGGCCGTGCTGTGGCTGCCGGAGCACGCGCCGACGAACACGGGGAGCTATCCGATGATGCCGTGAGGTGCCTTGCGGCCCCGGCGGAGGTGATCGGGG
Organism: Streptomyces sp. NPDC034103; assembly: GCF_055575395.1. Classification (NCBI taxonomy): domain Bacteria; kingdom Bacillati; phylum Actinomycetota; class Actinomycetes; order Kitasatosporales; family Streptomycetaceae; genus Streptomyces; species Streptomyces sp. NPDC034103. Next base: position 26,299 of record NZ_JBVISS010000003.1, read on the forward strand.
CGCGGGTCAGAACGGCTTCGAGAAGTCGAGCTCCTCGCTGCGCTCGGTCAGCGAGTACCAGTTGCCGTTGTCGTCACGGAAGATCGCCTCGATCCCGTACGGCCGCTCCTGCGGCTCCTGGACGAACTCCACCCCGCGCGCACGGAAGGTCTCGTAGTCACCCCGGCAGTCGTCGGTGTGGAAGGCGCCCGCCCCGATGACGCCCTTGCCCACGAGCTTCTTCAGCGCATCGGACGACTCCGGGTCCAGACCGGGCCCGTCCAGGCTCATCAGCGCCAGCTCCACGTCCGGCTGGTCCTTGGCACCGACGGTGACCCAGCGCATGTCGCCCATGGAGAGGTCGTTGCGCACCTCGAAGTCGAGCTTTTCGGTGAAGAACGCCTTGGTGCGCTGCTGGTCGAAGGTCCACACGGTGGTGATGCCCAGGCGCTTGATCATGGCTCTGCTCTCCTGTCGTCCGGGGCCGCGACGGTCCGCAACGGCTCGCGAGGCCACGGTAGGCAGGGCGGCCGTCAGGGCGCTTCTCCGGAGTTGCGGTCCTTGCGGGGAAAGCCGCCGGCCCAGAAGAGCGCGTAGCAGCCGGGGATCAGCGAGGCCCCGCGCCCCACGTGCTGGGTCCGGTACTCGCTCGGTGTGAGCCCGGTGCGCGTCTTGAAGCGGGCGGAGAAGGTGCCGAGGCTGCTGAAGCCGACGAGATGGCAGATCTCGGTGACGGACAGATCGGCACCGCGCAGATACTCCTCGGCCCGCTCGATACGCCGATGGGTCAGATACTGCCCGGGCGTCTCGCCGTAGGTCTCCTTGAAGGCCCGGATGAAGTGATAGCGCGAGTACCCGGCCTCACCGGCCACCGCCTCCAGATCGAGCTCCGGGTCGGCCCAGTCCCGATCCATGGCGTCCTTGGCCAGCCGCAGCCGCCGAGTCCTGTCCATGGGCCGATGGTGACACGGGGGACTGACAAGGGCGCGGGACAGCGCCTCGCGGCCCCGGGGCGCCGACCGGAGAGACCGCCACCGACCGCCACCGGTCCGGGGCGGGACCCGCGGGAGACCGTGGCAGGGGTGACGAGGGAACCCTCGGGCACGGCACCGCTCGGGGCGGCGAGCACCCCCGGGCACGACGAAGACCCCCCGGGGCGGACACCGCCGGAGGGCCTTCGGTTGCTGCGGGACGAGTGGGGGTCAGACCGGCTCGGCGACCTGCATCGGGGCCGAGGCCTCCTCCGCCGCCTTCTCCTCGTCCGTCTTCGGTCCCGCCCCCTTGAGCGGAACCTCCTTCACGAACACCGCGGCGATCAGCGCCAGGATCGCCACCGCGGATCCCAGCAGGAACGCCGAGTGCGTGCCGGCCGACACCGCGTGCTGGTAGGCCTCGCGCAGGGCCGCCGGCAGCTTCGCCAGGCCCTCGGCGTTCACCTGCGCGGACTGCTCGGTCATCCTGGCCCCGGCCGTACCGCCCCGCTCGGCCATGACGTCCTGGACCCGGTTGTTGAACAGCGCGCCCATGATCGCGACGCCGAAGGAGGAACCGAGGGTGCGGAAGAGGGTCGAGGACGAGGACGCGACGCCCATGTCCTTCATCTCGACGCTGTTCTGCGCCACCAGCATGGTGATCTGCATCAGGCAGCCCATGCCGAGCCCGACGACGGCCATGAAGACACCGGAGGTGAACCGCGACGTGCCGGTGTCCATCGTCGACAGCAGGTAGAGCCCGACGATCATGAGGGCGCTGCCGAGGACGGGGAAGACGTAGTACCGCCCGGTGTTCGTGGTCACCCGTCCGGCCACCATCGACGTCACGAGCATCGCGCCGAGCATCGGCAGGAGCAGCAGCCCGGAGTTGGTCGCGGAGGCACCCTGGACGGCCTGCTGGTACAGCGGCAGGAACAGCGTCGCGCCGAACATCACGAACCCGGTGATGAACCCGATGAGGGACATCAGCGTGAAGTTGCGGCTGCGGAAGATGTGCAGTGGCAGCACCGGCTCCGCGGCCTTGGTCTGCCAGAACACGAACCCGATCAGCGCGGCCACGCCGATGCCGATGAGCTCCATGATCCGCGCGGAGGTCCAGGCGTACTCGGTGCCGCCCCACGTGGTGACCAGGACGATCGCGGTGATGCCGACGGTCAGCAGTGCGGCGCCGAGGTAGTCGATGCGCGCCTTGGCCCGCTTCTTCGGCAGGTGCAGCACGGCGCTGATCGCGGCGAGCGCGACGACACCGAGCGGCAGGTTGATGTAGAAGGCCCAGCGCCAGCCCCAGTGGTCGGTGATGGTGCCGCCGACCAGCGGTCCGCCGATCATCGCCAGCGCCATGACGCCGGCCATCATGCCCTGGTACTTGCCGCGCTCGCGCGGCGGGATGAGGTCACCGATGATCGCCATGACCCCGACCATCAGACCACCGGCGCCGAGACCCTGGACGGCCCGGAACCCGATGAGCTGCCCCATGTCCTGGGCCATGCCGCTGAGCGCGGAGCCGACCAGGAAGAGCACGATCGACGACATGAAGACGCCCTTGCGCCCGTACATGTCGCCGAGCTTGCCCCACAGCGGGGTGGAGGCCGCGGTCGCCAGCGTGTACGCCGTCACGACCCAGGCCAGGTGCTCGAGGCCGCCGAGTTCGCCGACGATCGTCGGCATCGCGGTGCCGATGATCATGTTGTCGAGCATCGCCAGCATCATCGTGATCATCAGAGCGAGCAGAACGACCCGCACGCTCCTGGGTTTCTCTGCCGCCTCCGGTGCGGCCGCCGTGTGTGTGTCCGCCATGACTCCCACTCCCCCAGCTACTTACTTGCCGCCCGGCAAGCTGACTACACTGGGAAGGTAGACCCGCAACTAGCCGGTCGTCAAGTAAGTTTTGCTCAAAGCCAAGGGCTTCACGGAGAATGGGCGGCACCATGGACGGCACCAAGCAGCGGCGCCGCGGGGACACCCGCCAGCGCATCCAGGACGTGGCCCTCGACCTCTTCGCCGAGCAGGGCTACGAGAAGACCTCCCTGCGCGAGATCGCCGAGGCCCTGGACGTCACGAAGGCGGCGCTCTACTACCACTTCAAGACCAAGGAAGAGATCCTGGTCAGCATCTTCGACGATCTGACCCAGCCGATCCTCGACCTGATCGAGTGGGGCCGGGAGCAGCCGCACACCCTGGAGACGAAGCAGGAGATCATCCGGCGTTACGGCGACGTCCTCGCCGACGCCTCCCCCCTGTTCCGCTTCATGCAGGAGAACCAGGCGACCGTACGGGAACTGCGCGTCGGCGAGACCTTCAAGGAGCGCATGCAGGGCCTGCGCGACATCATGATCGACCCGGCGGCCCGACTGGTCGACCAGGTCCGCTACACCAGCGCGATCTTCACCCTGCACGTCGGGATGTTCCTCCTCCAGGACCTCCCCGGCAGCTACGAGGACAAGCGCAGGGCGGCCCTGGACGTGGCGCTGGACCTGGTGACCCAGGCCCACCGCGGAGCGGACGGCGTGTCCTAGACGGTCACGCCCTTCGAGCGGAGGAAGGCGACCGGGTCGATGGCCGACCCGTAGTTCGCGGTCGTACGGACCTCGAAGTGCAGGTGCGGACCGCTGGAGTTGCCGGTGTTGCCGGACAGGGCGATGCGCTGACCGGTCTTGACGACCTGGCCGACCTTCACCTCGATGCGCGAGAGGTGGGCGTACTGCGAGTAGGTCTTGCCGCCGTGCTTGATGACGATGGCGTTGCCGTACGCAGGACCGTCGCCGGCGCCGTTGCCGCCGGCCTTGACGACCGTGCCGCCGTGCGCGGCGAAGACCTTGGTGCCACTGGAGACGGCGAAGTCCTGGCCGCTGTGGGTGGACTGCCACATGCCGCCGGCCTGCGCGTAGCTCGCGCTGAGCTTGTACTTCTTCACCGGGTCGACCCAGGAGGCGGCGCCGCTCGTGCCGGCGGCGGCCGCGACTCCGGTCCCCAGCACGGCCGAGGCCCCCAGGCCGGCGGCCACCACGGCCACCCGGGTGCGGAGCAGGGACGTACGGGAAGAACGGACAGAGAAGCGCGGGGACATCGAAACCTCATGGGGACGGGGACATGAAAACCACCCGGCGCACGGACGGCTGCCGGATGGGGCATCCCTTGGTAACCCCGAACGCCCACAAGCCTCAAACCGCCGATCTACGACGGAAGCTAGTACTCCATCCCAAAACTTCCCGGTTCTTGACAGAGGTCTCATCTGGGACGAATCCATCCAGAACGGCCTAACGCCCACGGCATTCCGGAATAAAAGCCCCTTTTCCGTGCCTCACGCTTTCCACTATTCCGCCTAGTAACGGACAAATCGCCTGTGCGTCATGTCACCGGCCACCGGGCTCCCCGCGTCATCGATTTCCCGTTCATGTGACGCACACCTCTTGGCACTTACCCCTCGGTAACCCTACGGTTCCCCTCGCGCCACCCACGCCGACGAGCATGCACCCGACAACGGCAGCGTTAACGACGTGAGAGGACCCTCCACCGATGACGAACCGACGCCCCTTGGTGCGCCGCATGGCCGTCACCGCCGTCTCCACGGCGGCCCTCGTGTCCCTCGCCGCCCCGGCCGAGGCCGCGACCACCGAAGACGTCGACTACACCACCTGGCAGCGGGACTGCCAGGCGGTCATGAACCAGGCGCTGCCGTACCTGAAGCAGCGGATCGCCGCGGCGAAGCCCGGCGAGAAGCAGGCCATCGTCCTCGACATCGACAACACCAGCCTGGAGACCGACTTCGGCTTCAGCTACCCCCAGCCGGCCAACGAGCCCGTCCTGGACGTGGCCGAGTACGCCCAGGACCACGGCGTCGCCCTGTTCTTCGTCACGGCCCGCCCGGGCATCATCTACTCGTTCACCGACCACAACCTCGAGCACGTCGGCTACGACGTCTCCGGCCTCTACGTCCGCAGCTTCGTCGACCTCTTCAAGGACGTCGCCGCCTACAAGACGGCCAAGCGCGTCGATATCGAGAACAAGGGCTACACGATCATCGCGAACATCGGCAACAGCCCCACCGACCTGTCGGGCGGCCACGCCGAGAAGACGTACAAACTGCCGGACTACGACGGCCAGCTCTCCTGAGAATCGACGTGCCCCGAAAACCGAGAAGGGGCCGCCCCGGAACCGAAGTTCCGGGGCGGCCCCTTCTTCACGCGCTCCCCTGAGGGCTACGCTTCCTTGCTCAGATTCGGACCGGCTCCACCGGCCGCCTGCTCGATCGGCGGAACGTCCGGCAGCGCCGACTTCTCCTCGCCGCGGAAGGTGAAGGTCTGGGTCTCGCCCTCGCCCTCCGTGTCCACGACGACGATGTGACCGGGGCGCAGCTCGCCGAAGAGGATCTTCTCCGAGAGGGTGTCCTCGATCTCGCGCTGGATCGTGCGACGCAGCGGCCGCGCGCCCAGGACGGGGTCGTAACCCTTCTTGGAGAGCAGCTCCTTGGCGGACTGGGAGAGCTCGAGGCCCATGTCCCGGTCCTTGAGGCGCTCGTCGACCTTGCCGATCATCAGGTCGACGATCGCGAGGATGTCGTCCTGGGTCAGCTGCGGGAAGACGACCACGTCGTCGACGCGGTTGAGGAACTCGGGGCGGAAGTGCTGCTTGAGCTCGTCCGAGACCTTGTTCTTCATGCGCTCGTAGTTGGTCTTCTTGTCACCCGAGGCCGCGAAGCCCAGGTTGAAGCCCTTGGAGATGTCCCGGGTGCCGAGGTTGGTCGTCATGATGATGACCGTGTTCTTGAAGTCCACGACCCGGCCCTGGGAGTCGGTCAGACGACCGTCCTCCAGGATCTGCAGCAGCGAGTTGAAGATGTCCGGGTGGGCCTTCTCGACCTCGTCGAAGAGGACCACCGAGAACGGCTTGCGCCGCACCTTCTCCGTCAGCTGGCCGCCCTCTTCGTAGCCCACGTAGCCGGGGGGCGAACCGAAGAGCCGCGAGACCGTGTGCTTCTCGCTGAACTCCGACATGTCGAGGGAGATCAGCGCGTCCTCGTCACCGAAGAGGAACTCCGCCAGAGCCTTCGACAGCTCCGTCTTACCGACACCGGACGGGCCGGCGAAGATGAACGAACCACCGGGACGCTTCGGGTCCTTCAGACCCGCGCGCGTACGACGGATCGCCTTCGACAGCGCCTTGACGGCGTCGACCTGGCCGATGACCCGCTTGTGGAGCTCGTCCTCCATGCGCAGCAGGCGCGAGGACTCCTCCTCGGTCAGCTTGAAGACCGGGATGCCGGTGGCGGTCGCGAGGACCTCGGCGATCAGCTCGCCGTCGACCTCGGCGACGACGTCCATGTCGCCGGCCTTCCACTCCTTCTCGCGCTTGGCCTTCGCGGCGAGGAGCTGCTTCTCCTTGTCGCGCAGGGACGCGGCCTTCTCGAAGTCCTGCGAGTCGATCGCGGACTCCTTGTCCCGGCGGACGTCGGCGATCTTCTCGTCGAACTCGCGGAGGTCCGGCGGAGCGGTCATCCGGCGGATGCGCATCCGGGAGCCCGCCTCGTCGATCAGGTCGATCGCCTTGTCGGGCAGGAAGCGGTCCGAGATGTACCGGTCGGCCAGGGTCGCGGCCTGGACCAGCGCCTCGTCCGTGATGGAGACGCGGTGGTGGGCCTCGTACCGGTCACGCAGACCCTTGAGGATCTCGATCGTGTGCGGCAGGGACGGCTCGGCGACCTGGATGGGCTGGAAGCGGCGCTCGAGGGCGGCGTCCTTCTCCAGGTGCTTGCGGTACTCGTCCAGCGTGGTGGCACCGATGGTCTGGAGCTCACCGCGGGCCAGCATCGGCTTCAGGATGGAGGCCGCGTCGATGGCGCCCTCGGCGGCACCCGCACCGACCAGCGTGTGGAGCTCGTCGATGAACAGGATGATGTCGCCGCGGGTGCGGATCTCCTTGAGCACCTTCTTCAGGCGCTCCTCGAAGTCACCGCGGTAGCGGGAACCGGCGACCAGCGCACCCAGGTCGAGGGTGTAGAGGTGCTTGTCCTTGAGGGTCTCGGGCACCTCGCCCTTGACGATGGCCTGGGCGAGGCCCTCGACGACGGCGGTCTTGCCGACGCCGGGCTCACCGATCAGGACCGGGTTGTTCTTGGTACGGCGGGACAGCACCTGCATGACCCGCTCGATCTCCTTCTCGCGCCCGATGACCGGGTCGAGCTTGGACTCACGAGCGGCCTGGGTGAGGTTCCGGCCGAACTGGTCGAGGACCAGGGACGTCGAGGGGGTGCCCTCGGCAGGCCCGCCGGCGGTGGCGGTCTCCTTGCCCTGGTAACCGGAGAGCAGCTGGATGACCTGCTGCCGCACCCGGTTGAGATCTGCGCCCAGCTTGACGAGGACCTGGGCGGCGACGCCCTCGCCCTCACGGATCAGGCCGAGCAGGATGTGCTCCGTGCCGATGTAGTTGTGGCCCAGCTGAAGGGCCTCGCGGAGCGACAGCTCCAGGACCTTCTTGGCACGGGGGGTGAAGGGGATGTGCCCGGACGGGGCCTGCTGGCCCTGGCCGATGATCTCCTCCACCTGCTGGCGGACCGCCTCGAGCGAAATCCCGAGGCTCTCAAGGGCCTTGGCGGCGACACCCTCACCCTCGTGGATCAGGCCCAGGAGGATGTGCTCGGTGCCGATGTAGTTGTGGTTGAGCATCCGGGCTTCTTCCTGAGCCAGGACGACAACCCGCCGCGCGCGGTCGGTGAACCTCTCGAACATCGTTAATCGCTCCTCAGAGCGGTCAGGCAGTGGGGGGAACTTCCCCTCCCTGTCCTTCCGCAGCTTAGTCCCGCAAGCGGGGACCGCTCATTCCAACTGCCGACACCGTCGATGGCCTCCTGACCCCGAACGCCGACATCTGCTCCAACCCGATGGTGCGAGACGATGTTCCCGCAGGCCAGACAGATACCCCACTCGCCAGTACGCCGATGGCGAACGTGAGACGTCCTGTCCTGCGTGTCGCCCCCTCCCACTAGGGATGTCTTACCCGCCGGCACCGACAGTCCATGCCGCGCGCACCGGTTCCCTCCGCTACGGGCGAACAACCTTGCGCCTCCCCGCACCCCCGGACGCCCCCTGTTTCGACACCCTGCGCCACAGCAGAGGCACCCAGCGTAACTCCGGCGCTCTTCCGGCGGTTGCACTTGGCATGGTTGGCACAGTCCCTCCGGTCACCACGGTCCCCTCCCCCCGCCGGCCGCTCGGAACGAGCGATCAGGTCCGCCGGTGGTACGAGAACGAACTGGGGTGGCCGACCGTGCCCGGCACACCGGAATCTCCGCCACGACTGCGCGTGGGGCCGGCCTTCGACGTCCTGGACGTGCCGCTCGGGGCGGGCCGGGCCGGGCTGCGGCATCTGGCGCCGGGCTCCCCGGTGGCCGTGCAGGGCGACCGGATGCGGCTGCTGCTGGCCGCGGGCAGCGCGGAAGAGGTGCCCGGGGTGCTGGACTGGCTGGAGTGGGGCGCGCTGGCACTCGATCTGACCGCGATCGGCGAGGGCGGGCTCATGGACGCGCCGCCGCCCCCCGGCCCGGGGGCGCCCACCGACGTCGTACGCCCTGCTCTCCTGCCCGATGCGACCGGCGCGGGACGTTTCGCCGAGCCGGGTCCTAGCGGACCGCGACCACTGCCTGCGCTCCGGGGGGCCGCCGTATGGCTGCGGCCCCCCGTGCCGGGGCGTGAGGCCGAGGCCTCGCTGCCGACGCTGTCGGCCTTGGGGGGCGGTGGGGACGCCCCCGATCTCGTAAGGCTGCTGGACACGGTGGCGGTGTGGTGCCACCGCCTGCGGCTGCGTGCGTGCGCTCAGCCGCCTGCCTGTCCCTAGGAGCGGGGCTCAGCCGTTGGCCTTCTCGTAGGCCTCGCGAATGGACGCGGGAACGCGGCCGCGGTCGTTGACCTCGTAACCGTTCTCCTTCGCCCACGCGCGGATCTGCGCGGTGTCCTGGCTGCCGCCGGCAGCGGCGCGCGTCTTTCCGCGACCGCCCGCAGCGCGGCCTCCGGTGCGACGGCCCCCCTTCACGTAAGGATCGAGAAGGTCGCGGAGCTTGTCCGCATTGGCGGTCGTGAGATCGATCTCGTAGGTCTTGCCGTCCAACGCGAACGTCACGGTCTCGTCCGCCTCGCCACCGTCGAGGTCGTCGACAAGAAGGACCTGAACCTTCTGTGCCACCGGATTTCCTTTCATCGATAACTTGAGGGACTGGGGTCTGCGGCGTCCGCCGTTTCGCCGCCCCCTGTTATATGCAGTACTGCCTTACGTCGGAAAGCAAACCGCTTTTGCTGGGAAAACACAAACCCCTGGGAGAGACAGACCGGTCCACTCCGGTCCGGAAACATGCGCGTTTCGGACATAGGGAACCTGGGCAAGGGTCGCCCCCTGGAATAAGGCGTGACGATCACAGATGCAGAAGCATCCGGCTGTTGCCCAAGGTGTTCGGTTTCACTCGTTCGAGACCGAGGAACTCAGCGACACCCTCGTCATAGGAACGCAGCAGCTCCGCGTAGACATCGGTGTCAACCGGAGTCTCACCGATCTCGACGAAGCCGTGCTTGCCGAAGAAGTCCACTTCGAAGGTCAGGCAGAAAACCCTGCGAACACCGAGCCAACGGGCCGTGTGCAGCAACTTCTCCAGCACTTGATGACCGACGCCGGCGCCCTTCAGTCCCTGCTTCACGGCGAGAGTGCGCACTTCGGCGAGGTCTTCCCACATCACGTGGAGTGCGCCGCAGCCGACCACCTCGCCGTTGTCGTCGCGTTCGGCGACCCAGAACTCCTGGATGTCCTCGTAAAGCGTCACGGTGGCTTTGTCGAGCAGGATGCGGGCGCGGACGTACTCGTCGAGGAGACTGCGCACGGCCGGGACATCGCTGGTGCGGGCCCGTCGGACCGTGATGGCTTTTGCGCTGACTTCGGGACGCTGAGCGGGCGAGCTCTCTGCTGACATGTACGGACGCTATCGCCCGTCGCCCTCCGCGGCCGAGCCGGGGTTCTCGCCGGTTTCACGAGCGGTATCCCGGGCGGCTTCGGCGGTTTCCGGTCCTTGGACGACGCGCATGGCGTCCCGCAGCGCGTGGCGCTGTTCCTCGCTCATCATGCCGAAGAACGCGACGAGGGCGGCGGCGGGGTTGTCGCTCTGCGACCAGGCGTCGTTCATCAGGGCCGCGGCGTAGGCGGCACGGTTGGAGACGGCCTCATATCGATAGGCCCGCCCTTCGGCCTCGCGCCGCACCCAGCCCTTCTGATGGAGATTGTCCAAAACGGTCATCACCGTGGTGTAGGCGATGGACCGTTCCTGCTGAAGGTCTTCCAGGACTTCTCGAACGGTCACCGGGCGGTTCCACTTCCACACCCGCGTCATGACCGCGTCTTCGAGTTCTCCCAATGGGCGAGGCACAGCTCAGCACAATAGTGGGAGAACACGGCATTCGCGTGCCGGACGTGCGCTTGACCCGCAAACAAGAACAAAAAGGGCGTACGACTCGGAAAGCAAGGAGTCGTACGCCAAGGGTGGGCGGGCCGGCCAGGCCCCGAGGCCAGGATCAGGCGTCGCCGTGCGCGGAGGCCTGCTTGGCGCTCTCCGCGCGCGCGAGGGCCGCGTCGACGACGGCGTCCTCCTTGGCCTTGTTGGCCCCGCCCTGGGTCTTCACGATCACCCTGATCACGCCGATGAAGAACACGGCCATGACGACCGGGGGCACGAGCGCGGAGACGTAGTCCATGCGACAAGGGTAGCCACGGGGTGGACGCGGGCGGGGACGGGGGCGGGGCTTGTGGGCGGACGGGGGTCGGGCGTGCGGTCCGGCCGGGGGCGGGGTGGCGCCCGGCCGGGGCGGGGGTGGCGCCCGGCCGGGACGACGGGGTGGCTGCCCTGCTGGGGCGCCAGGCGGGGTTGGTCAGCCCGCGGCGAGTTGTTGCGGTGGGTTCGGGGGCGGCGGGGTCGGTTTGCGGCGGGGGAAGACCTCGCCGGGGGTCGGGATGGGGCGCGCGGGCCGCGGGGACTCGGGGGCCGGCTGGGGGGCGGCCGGTTTCTCCGCGGGCTTCTTCGCCGGGGTTCGGGGCTTTTCCTCGGCGTCCTCCGCGGCGGGTTCCCCGGCGGCTCCCGGGGCGCTCTCGGAAAGGCCCCCGGGAAGGGCCAGGAGGCGGGCACGGGACGCCGGGACGGCCGGGGTGGACCTCCGGGCCGTCCCGCGGGCCAGCCGGGCCCGTACGTCCTGCTCGGCGAGGGTGAGGCAGCGGTCCAGCAGGGTGGCCGCGACGGGGTTGCCGCGCAGCGCCCTCAGACCGGCGAGGTCGTCGGCCTCGGGCCGGTATCCGGCCCTCAGCGCCTCCTCCAGGAGGGTGAGGTAACCGGCTGCGGTGCCGGGCAGGGCGGCGCGGTACCGGGCGAGGTCGGCCACCAGGAAGGCACGCAGCCGGACGCCCTCGCGCATCGCCTCGTCGAGGGAGTCGGCTAGGCGTAGACAGTCCTGTACATCCTCGGCCGAGGCGGTTCGGGGGTGAAGGGCAAGAGCGAGAGCGCGGCGGAGCACACGCAGCTCCTCCACACCGAACGCCATGCCGCCGCGGGATCCGTATGGCGTGGGCATGCGGCGACAGTACGCGCTAATCAGACAAATCCGTCATAGCGGACGGGTGTGGCGCGGGCGGCGCCACCCGGGCGGAGGCGCGCCTTCCGCCGCACCGCGTGCCGCGCCGTACCGGACCTCACATCCGCGACACGTTCCGCTCGTAGACCAGGCGCAGACCCACCAGCGTCAGCCACGGCTCGTGCTCGTCGATCACCGAGGACTCGCCCAGCACCATCGGCGCCAGCCCGCCCGTGGCGATGACCGTCACGTCGTCCGGGTCCTCCGCGAGCTCCCGGGCCATCCGGTTGACGACCCCGTCGACCTGGCCGGCGAAGCCGTAGATGATGCCCGACTGCATCGCCTCGACCGTGTTCTTGCCGATCACGCTCCGCGGCCGGGCCACCTCGATCTTGCGCAGCTGCGCGCCACGCACCCCGAGAGCCTCCACGGAGATCTCGATGCCCGGCGCGATCACCCCGCCGACGTACTCCCCGCGCGCGGACACCGCGTCGAAGGTCGTCGCCGTGCCGAAGTCGACGACGATCGCCGGGCCGCCGTACAGCTCGACCGCCGCGACCGCGTTGATGATGCGGTCCGCGCCGACCTCCTTGGGGTTGTCGGTCAGGATCGGCACCCCCGTCTTCACACCCGGCTCCACCAGCACCGCGGGCACGTCGCCGTAGTACCGCCGCGTCACCTCGCGCAGTTCGTGCAGCACCGAGGGGACCGTCGCGCAGATCGCGATGCCGTCGATGCCGTCGCCCAGCTCGTCACCGAGCAGCGGGTGCATGCCCATGAGGCCCTGGAGGAGGACCGCCAGCTCGTCGGCCGTGCGGCGGGCGTCCGTGGAGATGCGCCAGTGCTCGACGATCTCCTCGCCGTCGAACAGGCCGAGGACGGTGTGCGTGTTGCCCACGTCGATGGTGAGGAGCATCGCGACTACTCCGCCGCACGCAGGTCGAGGCCGATGTCCAGGATCGGCGAGGAGTGGGTGAGCGCCCCGACCGCGAGGTAGTCGACGCCGGTGTCGGCGTACACGCGCGCGTTGTCCAGCGTCAGCCGGCCCGAGGCCTCCAGCGCGGCGCGCCCCCGCACGAGCGCGACCGCCTCCTCGCACTCGCCGGGCGTGAAGTTGTCCAGCAGGATCAGGTCGGCGCCCGCGTCCACGACCTCGCGCAGCTGGTGCAGGGTGTCGACCTCGACCTCGATCGGCACGTCCGGGAAGGCCTCCCGTACGGCCTCGAAGGCCTGGGCGACGCCACCGGCGGCGACCACGTGGTTGTCCTTCACCAGCGCCGCGTCCGAGAGCGACATGCGGTGGTTGACGCCGCCGCCGCAGCGCACCGCGAACTTCTCCAGCGACCGCAGGCCGGGCGTGGTCTTCCGCGTGTCACGCACGCGTGCCTTGGTGCCCTCCAGGGCGTCCGCCCACGCGCGCGTGGCGGTGGCGATGCCGGACAGCCGGCACAGCAGGTTGAGCGCGCTGCGCTCGGCGGTGAGCAGGTCGCGGGTCCGGGTGGTGACCGACAGGAGCTTCTGTCCGGCCTCCACCCGGTCGCCGTCCTCGACGTGCCGCTCGACCTCGAACTCGTCCTCGCACACCACCGAGACGACCGCCTCGGCGACCCTGAGGCCGGCCACGACGCCCGCCTCGCGCGCGACGAAGTCGGCGGTGGCGACGGCGTCCTCGGAGATGGTCGCGACCGTCGTCACGTCCACGCCGTGGTCGAGGTCCTCCTGGATGGCCACGTTGGCGATGTCCTCGACCTCCACGGGGTCGAGCCCGGCGTCGGCCAGGAGCTGGGCGAGCGCGGGGTCGAGCCCGCACTCCAGGTACTCCTCGTCGAGGCCTTCGGTGGCGGTGCCACAGGCACAGCCGTCGCCGCAGCCACCGGTCTCGGCAAGGGGAAGGTCGGGGGTGCTCACGTCTGTCACTGCTCCTGAGGGTGCTGCCGGGTCGGGGGGAAGTCTGCGGTATCGGTGGTGTGTACGGCGAGTGTCCGGTCCGGATTCAGCCGTACGACGATGTGGCGGCGCCAGGTCGTGTCGTCACGCTCGGGCCGGTCCTCGCGCCAGTGGCAGCCACGCGTCTCCTCGCGCTGCCGGGCGGCGGCGACCAGGACGCGGGCCACGCACATCAGGTTGGTGGCCTCCCAGGTGTCGACGCCGGGCTCGGCCGTCTTGCCGTTCTCGTCGAGGGCGTCGCGCGCGTCGCTGTGCAGCCGCTGGAGCTGGTCGGCGGCCTTGGCCAGGGACTCGGCCGAGCGCAGGACGCCCGCGCCCTCGGTCATGATCCGCTGGATCGCGAACCGGGCCTCGGGGGCGAGCAGGGGGTGCGCGGGCCGCTCGGGGTGCGCGACGGGTGCGGGCACGCGCGCGGTGAGGCCGTTCGCCTTCTGGACCGCCGCGATGTCGGCCACGATGCGCTCGGCGTAGACCAGTCCCTCCAGGAGGGAGTTGGAGGCGAGCCGGTTCGCGCCGTGCACGCCGGTGCAGGCGACCTCGCCGCACGCGTACAGGCCGGGGACGGTCGTACGGCCCTGGGGGTCGGTGCGCACGCCGCCGGAGGCGTAGTGGGCGGCCGGGGCGATCGGGATGGGCTCGGTGACCGGGTCGATGCCGTGGGCGCGGCAGGCGGCGAGGATCGTCGGGAAGCGGTGCTCCCACATCTCGGCGCCGAAGTGCCGGGCGTCGAGGAACATGTGCTCGGCGTCCTGCTCCTGCATGCGGCGCGTGATGCCCTTGGCGACGATGTCCCGGGGCGCGAGCTCGGCCAGTTCGTGCTGCCCGACCATGAAGCGCACGCCGTCGCCGTCGACGAGGTGGGCGCCCTCGCCGCGGACCGCCTCGGAGACCAGGGGCTGCTGGCCCTCGGCGTCCGGTCCGAGGAACAGCACGGTCGGGTGGAACTGGACGAACTCCAGGTCGCTGACCTCGGCCCCGGCGCGCAGGGCGAGCGCCACGCCGTCGCCGGTCGACACGGACGGGTTGGTGGTCGCGGAGAAGACCTGGCCCATGCCGCCGGTCGCGAGGACCACCGCGGGGGCGTGCACGGCGCCCACGCCGTCGTGCTGGCCCTCGCCCATGACGTGCAGGGTGACGCCCGCCGTCCGGCCGTCGGCGTCGGTGAGCAGGTCGAGCACGAGCGCGTTCTCGATCGTGCGCAGTCCCCGCGCGCGTACGGCCTCGACGAGTGCCCGGGAGATCTCCGCGCCGGTCGCGTCACCGCCCGCGTGGGCGATGCGGCGCCGGTGGTGGCCGCCCTCGCGGGTGAGTTGCAGGTCGCCCGCCTCGGACTCGTCGAAGTGGGCGCCGGTCGCGATCAGGCGGCGTACGGCGTCGGGTCCCTCGGTGACGAGGATCCGCACGGCCTCCTCGTCGCACAGGCCCACGCCCGCGACCAGGGTGTCGTTCAGGTGCTGTTCGGGGGTGTCGCCCTCGCCGAGGGCCGCGGCGATGCCGCCCTGCGCCCAGCGGGTGGAGCCGTCGTCGAGGCGGGCCTTGGTGACGACGACGGTCCGCAGTCCCTCGGCCTCGCAGCGCAGGGCCGCGGTGAGACCGGCGACGCCGGAGCCGACGACCACGACGTCCGCGTCGATGGACCACCCGGGCGCGGGTGCGTGCAGTCGTATGCCTGTGCTGGTCACGAGGCGGCTCCGAAGGTCAGGGGGAGGTTGTCGATCAGCCTGGTCGTCCCGACCCGGGCGGCGACGGCGAGGACGGCCTCGCCGGTGAAGTCGTCGTCGATCTCCGAGAAGTCGGACGGGTCGACGAGCGCGAGATAGTCCAGGGCGATCGGCGGGTCGAGGCGGGCGGCGTCGTCGAGGACCAGGCGGGCGGCGGCCCGGACGGCCGAGGGGGCGCCCGGGCGTGCCTTGGCGACGGCGTGGGCGTCGGCGGCCGCGCGGGACTCCCCCAGGGCGCTGAGCGCCTCGGCACGCGCGTGCGTGGCGGGCACCTCGCGCGCCCGCGCCCGCAGCGCCTCCTGCGCCGCGTGCCGGTCGCGGCCCGCGAACAGCGCCTGGGACAGGGCGAGTGCCGTGCGCCGCTCCTTGGGCGACAGGTACCGGTTGCGGCTGGACAGGGCCAGGCCGTCGTCCTCGCGGACGGTCGGCACGCCGACGATCTCGACCCGGAAGTTCAGGTCCCGCACCATGCGCCGGATGAGGGCCAGCTGCTGGGCGTCCTTCTGGCCGTACAGGGCGATGTCGGGGCTGGTGAGGTGCAGCAGCTTGGCGACGACGGTGAGCATGCCGTCGAAGTGCCCGGGGCGCGAGGAGCCCTCCAGGCGCTCCCCCATCGGGCCGGCGCTGATGCGGACCTGGGGTTCGCCGCCGGGGTAGACCTCGTCGACGGACGGTGCGAACACGGCGTCGGCGCCCGCCAGTTCGGCGATCTTGATGTCTGCGTCGAGGGTGCGCGGGTAGCGGTCGAGGTCCTCGCCCTCGCCGAACTGGAGGGGGTTGACGAAGACGGTGACGACGACCTCCCCCTCGGGGCCGGCGATCTCCCGCGCGGTGCGGATCAGGGTGGCGTGGCCCTCGTGCAGGGCGCCCATGGTCATCACGACGGCACGGCGGCCGTGGCGCACGCGCGCGTGGAGCTCGTCGGCGGTGCGCAGCAGGGTGGTGGTCATCCGGCGTCTCCCTTGGTGCCGTCGGTGCCGTCGGCATCGGTCCCGTGGGCGTCGGTGCCGCCCGCGAGCACCCCGAGGAGGTCCTCGGCGAGTTCGGGCTTGAGCAGCCCGTGGGCGAGCGCCCGGTCGGCGGTCGCGCGCGCCATCGCCAGGTACCCGGCGACGGTCTGCGGGGCGTGCTTGCGCAACTCGGATACGTGCGCGGCGACGGTGCCCGCGTCCCCGCGCGCGACGGGGCCGGTCAGGGCCGCGTCCCCGGAGCGCAGGGCGTTGTCGAGGGCGGCGCCGAGCAGCGGGCCGAGCATCCGGTCGGGGGCCTCGACGCCTGCCGCGCGCAGCAGGTCCATGGCCTGGTTGACCAGGGTGACCAGGTGGTTCGCGCCGAGCGCGAGCGCCGCGTGGTAGAGCGGGCGGCGCTCCTCGGCGATCCACTCGGGCTCGCCGCCCATCTCGATGACGAGGGCCTCGGCGGCCAGCCGCAGCTCCGCGGGCGCGGTGACGCCGAAGGAACAGCCGGCGAGCCGCTGGACGTCCACCTGGGTGCCGGTGAAGGTCATCGCGGGATGCAGGGCCAGCGGCAGCGCGCCCGCGCGCAGGGCCGGGTCGAGGACCTTAGCGCCGTACCGCCCGGAGGTGTGCGCCAGCAGCTGCCCCGGCCGTACCGCCCCCGTCTCGGCGAGGCCCTCCACGAGGCCGGGCAGGGTGTCGTCCGGGACGGTCAGCAGCACCAGGTCGGCGCGCTGGAGAACCTCGGCGGGCGGCACGAGCGGCACGTCCGGGAGCATCAGCGCGGCCCGCCTGCGGGAGGCCTCGGAGACCCCGGACACGGCTACCGGGCGGTGCCCGGCGAGCTGGAGGGAAGCGGCCAGCGCGGGGCCCACCCGCCCGGCGCCGACGACGCCGACGGTGAGCCGCGCGGGGCGGTCCTTGGGGTCTGGCAGTTGGCTTGTACTCACTCGACGGCGGCCTTCCCGTTCCAGTCCGCTCCGGGTACCGGACGATTTCTCGTCATGTTAACGCGATTGGTTCGAGGGGTGTTCGGTTGTCCACAGGCTGTGGGTCCGCCGCGAGCCGCGCGGGAGCTAAATCCGGGTGCCCGTGGCCGGGGCGCACGGGATGATCCAGGGCATGAGCGATGCGGCGGAGCAGGTGGAGGGGCAGTCGGCGGAGGAACCGTCGGCTGGGGAAAAGTCGGCTGGGAAAGAGTCGGCTGGGGAAAAGTCGGTTCAGGAGCGGTCGGCCGAGGAGCGTCTGCGGGAGCGGCGACGGAACGCCGCGCGCGGTGCGCGGCGCGTCCTGTGGCGCGGCGGGCTCGCCGGGAGCATCCGGGAGCGGCTCGCCGCGCTGGTCGAGGCGGCGCCCGAGGTGTACGACGTGGACGAGGCCGCGGACATCTACGGGAACGGGGTCGTCACGGCCCTGGAGGAGCGCGTCGCGAGCCTGTTGGGCAAGGAGGCCGCCGCGTTCTTCCCCACCGGCACGATGGCCCAGCAGGTCGCCCTGCGCTGCTGGGCGGCCCGTACCGGCAACCCGACGGTCGCCCTGCACGCCCTGGCCCACCCCGAGGTCCATGAACGGCAGGCCTTTACCCAGGTGAGCGGGTTGCGCCCGGTACGCCTGACCGGCGAGCCCCGGTTGCCGACCGCCGAGGAGGTGCGGGACTTCGAGGAGCCCTACGGCACGCTGATGCTGGAACTGCCCCTCAGGGACGCCGGATTCGTCCTGCCGACCTGGGAGGAGCTCACCGAGACCGTCCAGGCGGCGCGCGAGCGGGACGCGGTGGTGCACTTCGACGGCGCCCGCCTGTGGGAGACCACCGTCCACTTCGACCGCCCCCTGGACGAGATCGCGGACCTCGCGGACAGCGTGTACGTCTCGTTCTACAAGTCCCTCGACGGTTTCGCCGGCGCGGCGCTCGCCGGTCCGAGGGCGCTGGTGGACGAGGCTAGGACCTGGCGCCACCGGTACGGCGGGACGGCCTTCCAGCAGTTCCCCACGGCCCTGTCGGCGCTCGTCGGCCTGGAGCGCGAACTGCCCCGGCTGCCGCAGTACGTCCGCCACGCGCGCGTGGTCGCGGCCGCGCTGCGGGAGGGGTTCGCCGACGCCGGGGTGGCGTGGGCGCGCGTGCACCCGGAGGAGCCGCACACCCACCAGTTCCAGGTCTGGCTGCCGTACGACCCCGAGGTGCTGACGGAGGCCGCGGTGCGGCAGGCGGAGGAGACGGGGACGTACCTGTTCGCCGGTTACTGGGACCGCGGCGGGCCCGGCCTGGGCGTCCTCGAGGTCACCGTCGGCTCGGCGGGGCTGGAGTGGACGGCCGACGACGTGAAGGCGGCGGTGGCGGACTTCGCCGGCCGGCTGGGGTAGGGCCAGGGCCTGGGCCGGGTGTGGTGGGCCTCGGCGGGGTTCGGCGGGACCGGTCGCGTCGATTGACGGCCGCCGTCAATCGAGGGCGGCCTTGTCAGTGGCGGGGTGCACCATGAGGTCATGAGCGTGCGCATCGACATCGCGGGGCTGCGGCCGGAGAGGGTCGCCGTCGTGCCGTCCCCCCTGGCCGAGCTCGGCATGGCGCTGCACGCGCTGGCCGAGCCGGCGCACCATCCCGGGCTCCAGGGCTGGGTGACGGGCGTGACGGCCGGCCTCGACCCGCATCTGGCCGACCGGATGTGCGACGCGGACTTCCTGTGGACGACGACGTTCGCGGACCTCTTCCTGCCGTACGCGGGCATCCCGGGTGGCACCACCCTGCCGGGGGCCACGCTCGCCGAGGAACTGGACCTGCTGGACAAGCTGACGGACGAGCAGTTCGTCAACGCCGCCCTGGAGTTCAGCTGTGCGACCTGCTACGACGTCGGGGCGGGCTGGCTCGTCGACGACGCGCAGGGACGGCGCGCCCTGGAGCTGGCCGCCGCGCGCGGGCCGCGCCAGGTGCGGTTCACCGAGCTGCTGCTGACCGACCCGCCCAAGATCCGGGCGTGGCTGCGCCAGTTCCTCCAGGACTGCGACGAGGCGTTCTTCGCGGAGGCCTGGTCCCGGCTGCGCCACCAGCTCGCGGCGGACGCCCGGCACAAGACCGACCTCCTGCGCCGCAAGGGCCTGGGCGAGATGCTGGCCGCGGTGTCCCCGGCGGTCACGCTCGACGGGACGGGCACCCGGATCACGGTCGACAAGCTGAGCGTGGGCCGTACGACCACGGGTGACGGCACCCTCCTCCTCGTACCGACCAGCCTCGGCCGACCGCATCTGGCCGTGCTGTACCGGCCCGGCTGGCAGCCGGTGGTCCACTACCCGGTCGGCTCCCCCGAGCTCGCGGCCCCGCCGACCGTCGAGCAGCTCGCCCTGCGGATGACCGCCCTGTCCCATCCGGTACGGATGCGGATCTGCCGCCACCTGGCCCGCAGCGCCTGGACCACGAGCGAGCTGGCGCAGGCGCACGGCATGACGGCCCCCGAGATATCCCGGCACCTGGGTGTGCTGAAGAAGGCGGGCCTGGTCAGCACGCGGCGGCGCGGCCGGTACGTCCAGCACCAGCTGGACATCGCGGTCGTGGCCCGGCTGGGCAGCGACTTCCTGGAGGGCATCCTGCGCTGAGCGCCCGGCTCAGTCGAACCGGATGTGCCGCACCCCGACGCCCACCTGCCGCAGCCGTGTCCGCAGCGGGCCCTCCCGGTTCGGCCTGAGCCTCAGGCCGGCCAGGGCGGCGATGCGGTCGGCCGTCCTCGGCACGGTCGAGTGGTCCGTCCACAGATGCTCGGCGAACTCGGGCTCGCACAGCCGCTCCAGACAGTGGTCGAGCTGCCGCAGCGCCCAGGTCTCGCGGCCCAGGCCGGCGTTCTTCCCGCCGACGTACGACAGGAGGTGGCCGAAGCCGCGCTCCCGCAGCCGTCCGACGACGGTCTCCCGCTCGGCGAGGAGGGTGAAGTGCCGTACGTCGTGGCCGAGTTCGCGCAGGCGGCCGACGGTCTCGGCGAAATAGCCGGAGTCGGTGACCGTCATGGGGACGACGACCACGCCGTCGCGCCTGGTCAGGGCGAGGTCGAGCACCTCGACGACGCCCTGCCGCCAGGACGTCAAGTCCTGGAAGTCGCCGCGCAGTTCGGGCGGCAGCATGCGGCGCAGGCCGAATCCGGCGTGCTCGGGGTCGCAGACGACGCTGCCGGGCAGACGCCGCTGGATCTCGTACGCCGTCTGCGTCTTGCCACCCCCGAAGGGGCCGTTGATCCAGAGAAGCATGCGCAGACCCTAGTGGGCGCCGCTCACGGAAGGGTCCCGTTCGCGGCTCACGCCGGTGAGACTTCCCCGGGCCTCAGCCGAGCCCGCCGGCCCGCACCAGCCCCGTCTCGTACGCCAGCACCACCACCTGCACCCGGTCGCGGAGCCCGAGCTTGGTCAGGATGCGGCCCACGTGGGTCTTCACGGTCGCCTCGGACAGCACCAGCCGGGCGGCGATCTCGCCGTTGGACAGGCCCTGGGCGACCAGCATCATGACCTCGCGCTCGCGGTCGGTGAGCCGCTCCACCTCCTTGTGCCGGGGCTCCTTGCCCACGCTCGGCAGCATGGGCGCGAACCGGTCCAGGAGGCGACGTGTGGTCGAGGGGGCCACCACCGCGTCGCCGCTGTGCACCGAGCGGATGGCGGTCAGCAGCTCGCCGGGCGGCACGTCCTTGAGCATGAATCCGGAGGCGCCCGCCTTGAGCCCGGAGAAGGCGTACTCGTCCAGGTCGAAGGTGGTCAGGATCAGCACCTTCGGCGGGTCGTCCTCCTGGCAGATGCGGCGGGTGGTCTCCACGCCGTCCAGCTTCGGCATGCGCACGTCCATCAGCACCACGTCGACGGCGGTAGCCCGCAGCACCTGGAGGGCCTCGACGCCGTCACCCGCCTCGGCGACGACCTCCATGTCCGGCTGGGCGGCGAGCACCATCCGGAACCCGGTGCGCAGCAGCACCTGGTCGTCGACGAGCATCACGCGGATCGTCATCGAGTGGCCTCTTCCGTTTCTTCCGGCTCTGTCTCTGTTGCTTACGTCTGACTGCTTCTGGTCGCCCGACAGATGCCGACCCGGGGGTGTGACAGGTGTCAACAGGGGGCGTGCGTCGGCGTCAATGCGCTGGTTTGAGCGGGAGCAGCGCACTGATACGGAACCCTCCGCCGGGACGGGGGCCCGCGTCCAGAGTGCCGCCGACCATACCGACCCGCTCGCGCATGCCGATCAGGCCGTGGCCCTGTCCGTCGGTGCCGCCCTCCTCGTACAGCTCGTGCGGGGCGCCCTTGCCGTCGTCCTCGACGAGCAGGCCGAGGCCGTCGTCGAAGTACACCAGGCGCACGCTGGCGCCCGCGTTCGGCCCGCCGTGCTTGCGGGTGTTGGTGAGGGCCTCCTGCACGATGCGGTACGCCGTGAGCTCGACGCCGCTGGGCAGCGGGCGTGGCGTGCCCTCCACCTTGAAGTCGACGGGCAGACCGGAGGTACGGCACTGCTCGACGAGGTCGTCGATCTGGTCGACGTCGGGCTGCGGGACGTACTCGCCGACCTCCTGGTGCTCGCCGGTGCGCAGCACGCCCAGCAGGCGGCGCATCTCGGCGAGGGCCTGGCGGCCGGTGGAGGAGATCGTCTCCAGGGCCTTCTTCGCCTGGTCGGGCGCGGCGTCGAGGACGTAGGCGGCGCCGTCGGCCTGCACCACCATCACCGAGACATTGTGCGCGACGACGTCGTGGAGCTCACGCGCGATGCGGGCGCGCTCGGCGGCCACCGCGACCTTCGCCTGCGCCTCGCGCTCCTTCTCGAGCCGGCTCGCGCGCTCCTCCAGTTGCGCGAAGTAGGCGCGGCGGGTGCGCATCGAGTCGCCGAGCACCCAGGCCAGGATGAACGGCACGGTCATGAAGATCATGAGCGCCACCGTGCCGACGACGCCCGCCTCCTCCTCCGGCCAGCGCAGCTGTGCCAGTGGCGCCGCGCCGAGGCCGATGATCAGCGCCAGTCTCGACGCCCAGCGGGCGCCGGTCGCCGCCACGGTGTAGGTGATCACCAGCAGCGCGAAGTCGGCGGGCAGCGTGGCCACGTCGAGCACCAGTTGCCCGACACCGAGGGCGACACCCAGCAGCAGCATCTTCTCCGGCATACGCCGTCGCAACGCCACCACCAGGCACAGCAGGAGCGCGACCGGGACGATGAGCGTCTCGGAGCTGGTTCCTGGGGCGTCGCCCGGGGCGGACCCGACGAAAACCACCGAGAGCCCGAACAGGAACACGGCCCAGAAGCCGTCGACCCATGTCGGGTGCCTGCGGAGGAAGTCATAGAGGCGTTGCACGTAACCCAGCGTAGGGAAGCGTGAAGCGTGTATGGGTCAACCGGAGGACCGATCCATGCGCGACCCGTGTACTCCCCAAGGTGGAGGCCCCGTTCCTCTGTGCGCCTAGTCTGGCGCCGTGACGGACGAGACAGCGGGCGAGTGGCGGGGCTGGCGGGCGGCCGCGGAGGCCGCTCTCTACGGCCCTGACGGCTTCTACCGCAGGCCCGAGGGCCCGGCCGGGCACTTCCGTACGTCGGTGCACGCGTCGCCGTTGTTCGCCGAGGCCGTCGCCCGGCTGCTCGGCCGGGTCGACGAGGCCCTCGGCCGGCCCGCGACGCTCGACTTCGTCGACATGGCCGCGGGGCGAGGCGAACTGGCGACCGGCGTGCTCGCCGCCCTCCCCGCCGACCTGGCCGCCCGCACGCGCGCGTACGCCGTCGACCTCGCCGAGCGGCCGCCCGCGCTCGACCACCGGATCGAGTGGCTGTCGAAGCCCCCGCGCGGGATCACCGGCCTGCTCTTCGCCAACGAGTGGCTGGACAACGTGCCCGTCGAGGTCGCCGAGGTGGACTCCGCGGGGGTGGCCCGCAGAGTTCTCGTACGGCGGAACGGTACCGAGCGGCTCGGGGAGCCGTTCTCCGGCGCCGAGGCGGAGTGGCTCGCCCGCTGGTGGCCGCCGGCGGCCGAGGAGGGGCTGCGGGCGGAGGTGGGGCTGCCCCGGGACGAGGCGTGGGCCGACGCGGTCGGGGCGGTCGGGCGGGGGCTCGCGGTGGCGGTCGACTACGCGCACACCGTGGACACGCGCCCCCTGTTCGGGACACTCACCGGTTTTCGCGCGGGGCGCGAGACGGCGCCCGTCCCGGACGGCTCGTGCGACATCACGGCGCATGTCGCGTTGGACGCGTGCGCCGCGCACGCCTTCCATGCACACGCCCCGCGAGCAGGCGCCGAACGCACCCACCCCAAGCCCGCGCGCGCCCTGCGCGAGGGGCGCGTCCTGACACAGCGCGCCGCCCTGCACGCCCTCGGCCTCACGGGCGCACGCCCCCCGCTCACGCTGGCCTCCACCGACCCGGCGGCCTACCTACGCGCCCTCGCGAGCGCCGGCGAGGCCGCCGAACTCACCGCACCCGGCGGCCTCGGAGACTTCGGCTGGCTGCTCCAGCCGGTCGGCATCCCGGACACACCGGGAACACCCCTCGGGGACCTACTTGTCGATGTCCCCGACCACGAAGAACAGTGACCCCAGGATCGCCACCATGTCCGCCACCAGCGTGCCCGGGAGCAGCTCCACGAGCGCCTGGATGTTGTTGTACGAGGCCGAGCGGAGCTTGAGGCGGTACGGGGTCTTCTCGCCCTTGCTGACGAGGTAGTAGCCGTTGATGCCCAGCGGGTTCTCGGTCCACGCGTACGTGTGCCCCTCGGGCGCCTTCAGGACCTTGGGGAGCCGCTGGTTGATCGGGCCGGGCGGCAGCTCGGCGAGCCGGTCGAGGCAGGCGTCGGCGAGGTCGAGGGCGTTGTGGGTCTGCTCCAGGAGGACCTCGAAGCGGGCGAGGCAGTCACCCTCCTGGCGGGTGACGACCTTCAGGGTGCCCTTCAGCTCCTCGTAGGCGAGATAGGGCTCGTCACGGCGCAGGTCGAAGTCGACGCCGGAGGCGCGCGCGATCGGCCCGCTCACGCCGTACGCGTGCACGGTCTCCGGCGCGAGGGCGCCCACGCCCCGGGTGCGCCCCCGGAAGATCTCGTTGCCGAGCACCAGGTCGTCGTACACGTCCATCCGCGAGCGCACGGCGGCGACGGCGGCACGCGCGCGTGTCGCCCAGCCGGCCGGCAGGTCCTCCTTGAGGCCGCCCACGCGGTTGAACATGTAGTGCATACGGCCGCCGGAGACCTCCTCCATGACGTTCTGGAGCACCTCGCGCTCCCGGAACGCGTAGAAGACCGGCGTGATGCCACCGAGCTCCAGGGGGTACGAGCCCAGGAACATCAGGTGGTTGAGCACCCGGTTGAGCTCCGCGAGCAGGGTGCGCGTCCACACCGCGCGCGGGGGGACCTCCATGCCGAGCATGCGCTCCACGGCGAGGACCACGCCCAGCTCGTTGGAGAAGGCCGACAGCCAGTCGTGGCGGTTGGCGAGCATGATGATCTGGCGGTAGTCACGCGCCTCGAAGAGCTTCTCCGCGCCCCGGTGCATATAGCCGATCACCGGCTCCGCGTGCTGGATCCGCTCGCCGTCCAGGACGAGCCTGAGGCGCAGCACACCGTGCGTGGACGGGTGCTGGGGCCCGATGTTGAGCACCATGTCGGTGCTCTCCGCGGCGCCGCCGATACCGACCGTGGTCTCCGTCGTAGGAGTCATGGACACAGTCTCCCCTACGTACGCTGGCCCCATGGAGACGGGGAACGGGCCGGGCGCGGAGGTGGCCGACGGCGAGCCGGTGTGGATCGGCCTGCCGCCGGGACTGCTGCGGATGCGACGACTGCTGCTGGTGGTGTGGCTGGGGTTGCTGAGCATCGCGGCGGGTGCGCTGCTGAACCTGTTCGCCGGCCCCGCGTGGGCCGCGCTCGCGCTGCTGCCGCTCGCCCTCATGGCGTGGGGCTGGGTGATGCTGGGCCGCAACTGGGCCTCCTGGCGGTACGCCGAGCGCGCCGACGACCTGCTGATCAGCCGGGGCGTGCTGTGGCGCGAGGAGACGGTCGTGCCGTACGGGCGGATGCAGCTGGTCGAGGTCACCTCGGGGCCCGTCGAGCGGCACTTCGGGCTGGCCAGCGTGCAGTTGCACACCGCCGCCGCGGCGACCGACGCCACCATCCCGGGACTGGAGCCGGCCGAGGCGGAACGCCTGCGCGACCGGCTCACCGAGCTCGGCGAGGCACGATCGGCGGGCCTGTGACGGCGCCGGGAGTCGACGACGACGTCACGCGGAAGCTGCCGGTGACCGAGCGGCGGCTGCATCCCGTGACGCCGCTCCGGCGGGCGTGGGCGCCGGTCGCCGTGCTCATCGGATGGGCGGTGCACGACCCCGACCAGACGCAACGGCAGCTGACGCGGCTGACGCCCACGACGCTCCTGATCGGCCTCGCCGTGCTCGTCCCGGCCGCCGCCCTCTACGGCTTCCTCACCTGGTGGTCCACCCACTTCGCGGTGACCGAGTCCGAACTGCGCATCCGTACCGGCCTGGTGTTCCGGCGCGCCGCGCACATCCGGCTGGAACGCATCCAGGCGATCGACGTCACGCAGCCGCTCCTCGCGCGCGTGGCGGGTGTCGCGAAGCTGAAGCTCGACGTCATAGGCGCGGACAAGAAGGACGAACTGGCCTTCCTGGGGGAGCGTGAGGCGCGTGCGCTCCGCGCGGAACTCCTCGCGCGCGCCGCCGGGTTCGCACCCGAGACGGCACACGAAGTCGGCGAGGCGCCGGCGCGCGAGCTGCTGCGCACGCCCCCTCGCGATCTCGCCATCGCCCTCGTCCTGACCGGTGCCACCTGGGGCACGCTGGCGGCCGCCCTCGTCGTACCGTCCCTGCTGTGGTTCGCCACCCACAGCCTGTGGACGGTCCTCGCGACCGGCGTCCCGCTGCTCGGCGCGGCGGGCGCGAGCAGCGTGGGGCGGTTCGTCGGCGAGTACGACTGGACCGTGGGCGAGTCGCCCGACGGGCTGCGGATCGACCACGGGCTCCTGGACCGCACCCACGAGACGGTGCCGCCGGGGCGGGTGCAGACCGTGCGGATCGTGGAGCCGTTGCTGTGGCGGCGGCGCGGCTGGGTGCGGGTCGAGCTGGACGTGGCCGGGTCGTCCAACTCCGTGCTGGTGCCGGTCGCCGCCCGCGCGGTCGCCGAGGCGATCGTCGCGCGCGTGCTGCCCGGCGTGACCGTGCCGCCCCTGTCCGCGCTGTCCCGGCCCCCGCGGCGCGCCGGGCGCTGCGTGCCGTTGTGGTGGCGGGGCCACGGACTCGCCGTCACCGACGCCGTGTTCGCGGCGCGGGTGGGCCTGCTGCGCCGCAGCCTCGCCCTGGTCCCGCACGCCAAGGTCCAGAGCGTGCGGCTCTCGCAAGGACCCTGGAAGCGCCTCTGGCGGCTCGCCGACGTCCACGTGGACACGGGTGCCAACAAGACCGTCACGGCTCGCCTCCGGGACGCCGAGGAGGCCGCGGAACTGCTGCGCGCACAGGCGGAAAGATCCCGAACGGGCCGCCGTGACGCCCGGCCGGACCGGTGGATGGCCTGAGGGGAGCGCCCGGTCGGACCGGCGGTCGGCCTGAGGGGGCTGGGCTGATCGGACCGGTGAGTGGCTTGCCGGGGGGCACCCGGTCGGACAGGTGGATGGCCTGAGGGGCCGACAAACGCGAACCGCGCGGCCCCCTCAGGGCACCGCGCGGTTCTCGGCCACGCCTCGTTCAGGACACCGCGCTCCGCAGCCCCTGTACGTCGATCTGCTCGGTCTCGTCGTGCGCCGTCAGGTCGATGACCTGGCCGATGCCCCGGGACTCCTCGCCGGCCAGCCTGAACTGTGCCTCGGACTCGGCCTTGTGGAGAGCGAGCGCCTCCTGGCCGACCACGTCGGCGAGGTCCTCGTTCTGCACGGACTCCAGCGCGGCGGACGCCTTCTGCGTGCCGAAGAAGTCGAAGCCGCCCTCGCCTGCGGCGCGCCGTGCGGGCGCGGTCGGCGCGACGGCCACCGCGGTCGGCGCGACGAAGTGCCCGGAGGGCGGCGCGGCCTCCGACGGGCCCGGCTTGGTCTGCGGGGTGACGGCGGCCGCGCGCTCATGCCCGTCGACCGCCGCGGGCTTCCCCTGCGCCTCGTCCTCCTGCGCGGCCTCCACCCGGGAGTCACCGGAGTCGCGGGAGGCCCGGGATGCGCCCACCTCGGCGGCGAGGGGACCGGCCTGCGCCGGAACGTCCTTCGCGGGACCGTCGCCCTTGGGGCCGCCGTCGCCGTCCGGGGTGCCGTCGCCCTTGGGGGAGCCACCCTTGGCCGAACCGTCGTGGGACGAACTGTCCTTGGCCACGCCGTCCCGCACCGAGCCGTCCTCGACGGCACCCTCAGGCGCGTCGTCCTGGCCCGAGCCGTCCCCGGCCGAAGCCTCGCCGGCGCCCTTCTGTGCCGCAGCGCCTTCCCCGTCAGCGAACCGCGACAGCGCCACCTTCGCCCGCAGGAACAGCTTCGAACCCTCGGGCGAGAAGATCGCGGGAGCCTCCGACTCGTCGTCGCCTGAGTCGCCGGAGTCGCCGGAGGCACCCGAGTCACGGGCCTCGCCGGTCCCACCGGCCTCACCGGTTCCCGCAGTCTCAACCATCTCGACCGTCTCGGCGGCCTCCGCCTCCCGCGCCGCGTCGGCATCGACGTCGCCCTCGACCGGGGCAGCCACAGCCCCGGCCCCCCGCGCGACGGCGACCGGCACAGGCGGCAACGCGCGCGCCGGTGCCGTGGCCCCTATCTCAAGCAGTCGGCGGCCCTCCAGCGCGCTCGCCCGCTCCGTCTCCGCGGTGGCGTACCGGCGCAGCAGGGCGGCGTGCTCGTTGCGCAGGCCCGCCAGTTCGGTGCGCTTGGCCCGCAGCCGCTGCTCCAGCTTGGCGCGCAGCTCGCGGGACTCCTCGATGTCGGACTCCAGTTCGGCGACCCGCTCCTCGAACCGCCACTCGTCGCTCGCACGCGCGCGTATGAGGTCGGCGACCTGCTTGCCCGCCAGGGTGTCCCAGCGGCGCATGACGGCCGCACCGACGACCGCCGTCGCCGCGGCCACCGCGGCGACGACACGCAACACGGCCGGCTGCGAGAACACCCAGGGGCCGAAGGCGCAGACGACGGAGACGCCTGCGATCGCCGACGGGGGAAGCAGCCTGTGCAAGGGCGGGGAATGGCGATGACGTCCACGTGGCATGGCCAGAAACTTACCGCGCGTAAGCGAATCATGGTGCCCCGGCCCGTAAAAACACAGCCATCCCGCAGCCTTCACACGACATCAGGAATCAGACCCGCCACCCGATTCGAGAAGAGGACCGCGTCTCACAAGATCATTTCCCGTCGCGTGCCTTCTCGACGATCTTGACCCTCTCAACCTTCTCAGCCCTCTCGGCCCTCTCTCAGCCCTCTCGACGATCTCAACGGTCGCTCAACCGCCCGCTCATCCACTGAAGCGTCGCCGGAATCTCACGCCGCCAGGTGTTGAAGTTGTGCCCGCCGCTTTCGAGGATGATCGACGAGATACGGGTCAGGTGCGTCGCCTTCACCCGGTCGATGAACCGCAGCGTGTCCTGGTAGTTCGACTCGCCGATCCTGCTGCTGCTGACGAGCAGTGAAGTGTCGGGCGCGGGCCGGTGCTTGAGAAACCAGAACAGGTTCGCGCGGTGGCGCAGTTCCTTGTCACCGTGGAAGAGATCGCCGGTGGTGGGGTCCAACGGCGCGTTGTAGTACGGCGAGAGACCCGCGCCCGCGGCGTACACGCCGGGGTGGTGCATGGCGAGCTTCAGCGCGCAGTAGCCGCCCGTGGAGTCACCGATGATTCCCCAGCTGCCCGGCTTCTTTCCCACCCGGTAGTGGGCGAGAACGGCGTCGGGCAGGTCCTTGGCGAAGAACGACTCCGCCTGGGGTCCGTTCGGAATGTCGACGCACTCCGTGTCCCGCGGCGGTGCCACGGTGGGGCGCAGCATCACCAGGATCATCGGCTGCATTCGGCCCTCCTTGGCGAGGCCCAGCGCCGTGCTCGGGTAGTGGAGTTTGTCGACCAGCGACTGGGCGGTGCCCGGATATCCGGTGAGGACGACGGCCGCGGGAAAGGTCCGCGCGCGGTACTGCGGCTGGAAGTACTCCGGCGGCAGGTAGACGAAGGCGGACGTGGCGAGGTGCGTCGTACGGCCGACTATGGCCACCTTCTGGATCTGGCCGCCGTTCTCCGGCCGCGCGCTCCCGGCCTCCCTGACCTTCTGGATGTCCGTCACCTGGAGCGGGCCGCCCGAGCCGCCGTTCGCCGTGTGGTCGACGACCACCCCCTGCTCATCCTCCTGCCCGAACAGGTCGGCCCAGCTGGCGTAGAACCCGAAGGCCTGGTTGGCGGCGAGCCCGACCGCCGCGAAGAGCGCCAGCTGGGTGGCCAGGAGCAGGCCGACGCGCCCGCCGACGGCACGCCAGCCGCGCCGTGACAGCCGTGGCCACAGCCAGACCGTGCCGACGAACAGCAGCACCGCCGAGCCGACCGCCAGCACCAGGACGTTGTTGCTCGTGAGACCCATGGTTGGTTTCCCGCCTGCGCTTTCTGCCCGTGCCGGGACATCTCCCTCGGATCTTCGCGAGGGCTTGTCCGGCCCTTTTCCCGGCCTTTGAACCGGCTTTGGGGAAGTGAGTGAACCTCTCCCCCGGAGACACCGTCCTAGAGGGCGCAATGTCGCCGGATGCCCGATGCGGGCCCGGATCCAAGGTCTCTCGCGGAACAATGGGATGCGATGTCTGTCAGGACAGATGACGAAATGTCGGTCGGGGTTCCGAACCGACCGCGGTGGGCACGACACACGCTGCGTGGCCCGCGGCCCGAGGCCGTCCCCGTCCTGGTCGCCAGAGCCTGCGCGGTCGTGGGCCTGCTGGACATCGCCGCGGGCGTCTTCCCGCGCTTCCGGCACAGCCGGATGCACACCCTGGCCGAGGTGCTGCCCGGTGCGCTCGGCCCGTTCGCCGCGGCGCTCTCGATGAGCGCGGGCATCCTGCTGCTCCTGCTCGCCCACGGCCTGCGGCGCCACAAGCGGCGGGCCTGGCGGGCCGCCGTGGTCCTGCTGCCGGTCGGCGCCGCGGCGCAGCTGACCTACCGCCACTCCCCGGTCGGCGTGCTCATCTCGCTCGCCCTGCTCGCGCCGCTGCTGATCCACCGCGACCAGTTCGCGGCCCTGCCGGACCCGCGCAGCCGGTGGCGCGCGCTCGCCAACTTCGTCCTCATGGGCGCCGGTTCGCTCTTCCTCGGCCTGATCATCGTCAGCGCCCACCCGAGCACACTGGTCGGCGACCCGAGCCTGGCCGACCGCATCACCCACGTCCTGTACGGCCTGTTCGGCTTCGAGGGCCCCGTCGACTACCAGGGCAACACCTCCTGGACGGTCGCCTTCTCCCTCGGCGCCCTGGGCCTGCTCACGGCCATCACCACGATCTACCTGGCCTTCCGCCCCGAACATCCCGCCGCGCGCCTCACCGAGGACGACGAGGCCCGCCTGAGGGCCCTGCTGGACAAGCACGGAAGCCGCGACTCCCTCGGTCACTTCGCGCTGCGCCGCGACAAGGCGGTCGTCTTCTCGCCCAGCGGGAAGGCCGCGGTGACCTACCGCGTCGTCTCCGGCGTGATGCTGGCCAGCGGCGACCCCATCGGCGACGTCGAGGCCTGGCCGGGCGCCATCGAGCGGTTCATGGACGAGGCCAAGGCCCACTCCTGGACCCCCGCCGTCATGGGCTGCTCGGAGACCGGCGGCGAGGTCTGGACCCGCGAGACCGGCCTGGACGCCCTCGAACTGGGCGACGAGGCGGTGGTGGACGTCGCGGATTTCTCCCTCGCCGGGCGCGCGATGCGCAACGTGCGCCAGATGGTCAAGCGCATCGAGCGCGCCGGTTACGAGACCCGCGTACGACGCGTCCGTGACCTCGGCGACGCCGAGCTGGAGCGCATCCGCCGCGCCGCCGACGACTGGCGCGGCACCGACACCGAGCGCGGCTTCTCCATGGCCCTGGGCCGCATCGGCGACCCCACCGACGGCGACTGCCTGATCGCCACCGCCCACAAGGCCGACGCCGAGCCGGGTGAGTACGGCGACCTGAAGGCGATCCTGCACTTCGTGCCCTGGGGCACCGACGGCGTCTCCCTCGACCTGATGCGCCGCGACCGCTCCGCCGACCCCGGCATGAACGAGCTGCTCATCGTGGCGGCCCTCCAGGCGGCTCCGAAGTTCGACATCACGCGCGTGTCGCTGAACTTCGCCATGTTCCGCGCCGCCCTCGCGCGCGGCGAGAAGATCGGCGCCGGCCCGGTCCTGCGCGCCTGGCGCGGGCTGCTGGTCTTCCTCTCCCGCTGGTTCCAGATCGAGTCCCTGTACAAGTTCAACGCCAAGTTCCAGCCCCGCTGGGAGCCCCGCTTCGTCGTCTACCGGGCCTCCGGCGACCTGCCCCGCATCGGGTTCGCCGCCATGCAGGCCGAGGGCTTCGTCAACCTCGCCCTCCCCCTGCCCCGCTTCCTGCGCCGTCGCCGGACCAGCGCACGCGCGTGTGCCCACGTCGTCGGCGAAAGAGACGTCCGCGCGGCATGACACCGCACGACCCCGGCCGCGGATCGGCCGGCGCGCCATGAGACCGGCCCGAGCGGAGGCCCCGCCCCCTCCTCCAGCCCGAGGGGTTTCCGCTCGGGCCCCGCACTCCGGGCTGACGGCCGTGGCGCCCCTTTCTGGGCCTAGGCTGAACGTATGAGCAAGCAGAGCGGACGCGGGCGCGTCGCCGGCCTTCCCGAATGGGACCGCTGCGCGGTCATGGGAGTCGTCAACGTCACCCCCGACTCCTTCTCCGACGGCGGCCGATGGTTCGACACGACGGCCGCCGTCAAGCACGGCCTCGCCCTGGTCGAGGAGGGCGCCGACCTGGTCGACGTGGGCGGCGAGTCCACCCGCCCCGGCGCCAGCCGCGTCGACGAGGCCGAGGAGCTCAGGCGCGTCATCCCCGTCGTCCGGGGCCTCGCCTCCGAGGGCGTCGCCATCTCCGTCGACACCATGCGCGCCTCGGTCGCCGAGCAGGCCCTCGCCTCCGGCGCCGCCCTCGTCAACGACGTCAGCGGCGGCCTCGCCGATCCCGCGATGATCCCGGTCGTCGCCGACTCCGGTGCCCCCTTCGTCGTCATGCACTGGCGCGGCTTCCTGGAGGGCGGCAACGTCAAGGGCGTCTACGCCGATGTCGTCGCGGAGGTCGTCGACGAACTGCACGCGCGCGTGGAGGCCGTCCTCGCCGGCGGGATCGCCCCCGACCGCGTGGTCGTCGACCCGGGCCTCGGCTTCTCCAAGGACGCCGAGCACGACCTGCTGCTCCTCGCCCACCTCGACCGCCTGCTCGCCCTCGGCCACCCCCTCCTCGTCGCCGCCTCCCGCAAACGCTTCCTCGGCCGCGTCCTCGCCGGCCCCGAAGGCGCCCCGCCCCCCGCGCGCGAGCGCGACGCCGCGACGGCCGCCGTCTCCGCCCTCGCGGCCCAGGCCGGCGCGTGGGCGGTACGCGTGCACGAGGTGCGCGCGACGGCGGACGCGGTACGGGTCGCACGCGCCGTGGAGGGGGCGCGCGCCTCGTCCCACGGGGCGCAGGCCTCCCCGCTGACGCCCGCCCCCGCCCCTACCTCCGCCCCCGACTCCCCCGAAGGCCCCCGGTGAGCGCCCCCCATACCGATGTCGAGCAGGTGGAAGCCGCCAACACCACCTACTACGAGGCGATGGAGCGCGGCGACTTCGAGGAGCTCTCCTCGCTCTGGCTCACCCCGGCCGACCTGGGCGTCGACGAGGAGTACCACGACCCCGCGGACGCCGGCGTGGTCTCCTGCGTGCACCCCGGCTGGCCGATACTGACCGGACGCGGCGAGGTCCTGAGGTCGTACGCGCTGATCATGGCGAACACCGACTACATCCAGTTCTTCCTCACCGACGTGCACGTCTCCGTCACCGGCGACACCGCGCTCGTGACCTGCACCGAGAACATCCTCAGCGGCGGCCCCGCCCCCGAGGGCGGCGAGGAGCTCGGCCCGCTCGTCGGACAGTTGGTCGTCGCCAGCAACGTGTTCCGCCGCACCCCGTCCGGCTGGAAGCTCTGGTCCCACCACGCCTCCCCCGTCCTGGCCGAAAACGACGAGGACGCACCGGACGACACCCCCTCCTGAGCGGGTAGGCGCACCACAGGGCACCCAGGGACGCCCCACGCCCGGCCGCCCGGAAGGACCTCCCACCAGCGCCCCACCGCAACGCCCACACGAACCAAGGAGTGGTTGGAATCACGGAGCCCGGGGTAGGGGCGGCTACCAACTGCGGCTACCAACCCGTCCACCAACCGTGAGCCACCGGCTTCCCCAGGGGAAACACACGATGAAACCTCCTGGCCCCGGCCCGGGCCGCGGCCCCGTGGCCCGGCCCTGTCGGTGCCCGCAGGTAGATTCGTTCGAGGCCGGTGTGCCGCCCGCACCCGGTACGAACCGGCCATTACCGACGATTGCAGGAGTGATTCGCGTGGATCGTGTCGCGCTGCGCGGCCTGAAGGCCCGCGGGCACCACGGTGTGTTCCCCAAGGAACGCGAGGAGGGCCAGACCTTCATCGTGGACCTCGTCCTGGGACTGGACACCCGGCCGGCCGCCGCCGACGACGACCTGTCGAAGACCGCGCACTACGGGATCGTGGCGGAGGAGGTCGTGGCCGTCGTCGAGGGCGAGGCCGTCAACCTCATCGAAACGCTCGCCGAGCGCATCGCCCAGGTCTGTCTGAAGCACGAGGGAGTCCAGGAGGTCGAGGTCTGCGTCCACAAGCCGGACGCACCGATCACGGTCCCCTTCGACGACGTGACGATCACCATCACCCGGAGCCGAGCATGACCGCCTCGTTCACCAAGGGCCACAGCGACCCGACCGTCCAGCCGGTGCCGGCCTCCGTCGTACAGCAGGTCGACGCCGCCGACACCACCCTCCACAACCCGCAACGCGCCGTGATCTCCCTCGGCTCCAACCTGGGCAACCGCCTGGAGACCCTCCAGGGCGCCATCGACGCCCTGGAGGACACCCCGGGCGTACGGGTGAAGGCCGTCTCCCCCGTGTACGAGACGGCGCCGTGGGGCGTCGAGCCCGGCAGTCAGCCCTCGTACTTCAACGCGGTCGTCCTGGTGAAGACCACCCTTCCGCCGTCCTCGCTCCTGGAGCGGGCGCACGCGGTCGAGGAGGCCTTCCACCGGGTCCGGGACGAGCGCTGGGGCCCGCGCACGCTCGACGTCGACATCGTGGCCTACGCCGACGTCGTCTCCGACGACCCGACGCTCACCCTCCCCCACCCGCGCGCCCACGAACGCGCCTTCGTCCTGGCGCCGTGGCACGACGTGGAGCCGCAGGCGCAGCTCCCCGGCGTGGGCCCGGTGTCCGGCCTGCTGGCCGACGTCACCCGAAACGGTGTGGAACCCCGCGCGGACCTGGAACTCCGGCTGCCCGAATAGTCGTTAAGGTCAAGACAACCGTCATCAATCGTCAAGCCGGCCGTCGAGGCAAGCGTCGGGACAGCCGTCAGGACGACCACTGTCCGCGGGCATCCGGGGGAGCTGAAGGGACACCGTGAGAGAGCTGCGCATCAGGCTGCTGGCCGGCGTATTCGTCGTCGCCGGAGTCCTGTCCTGGGCGGGCGCCCGCCTGTGGAACTCGATCGGGACCCTGCCCAGCGTCCCCCTGGCCGCCCCGATCGTCCTCGCGCTGATCGCGGTGGTCCTGGCCGCCACGGCGCTCTCGATCCGCTCCCGCCTCAAGGCCCAGCGGGAACGGCGCCCGGAGGCCAAGGGCGTCGACCCCCTGATGGCGGCTCGCGCGGTCGTCTTCGGCCAGGCCAGCGCCCTGGTCGCCGCCCTTGTCGCCGGCATGTACGGCGGCACGGGCGTCTTCCTGCTGGAGTCCCTCGACATCCCCGCCCGCCGCGACCAGGCCATCTACGCCGGGTTTTCCGTGCTGGCGGGCCTCGCCGTGATAGCGGCCGCCCTCTTCCTGGAGCGCGTCTGCAAGCTCCCGGAGGACGACGACCGGAACACGGGGGCGGCGTCGGCGGCGTGAGGCCCACCAGGGCCCCCTGACCCTCAGGTCAGCGCGCCAGTATCAGGCTCATCGCCTCGGCTCGCGTCGTGGCGTCCCGAAGCTGCCCTCGCACCGCCGACGTGGTCGTCTTGGCGCCGGGCTTCCGAATACCGCGCACCGACATGCACATGTGCTCGGCCTCGATCACGACGATCGCGCCACGCGCCTCGAGGATCCGCATGAGCGAGTCGGCGATCTGTGTGGTGAGTCGTTCCTGCACCTGCGGCCGCCGAGCGAACACCTCCACCAGGCGCGCCAGCTTCGACAGGCCGGTGATCTTGCCGGTCTCCGCCGGGATGTACCCGACGTGAGCGACACCGTGGAACGGCAGAAGATGGTGC
The DNA here is from genome assembly GCF_055575395.1 of Streptomyces sp. NPDC034103. Classification (NCBI taxonomy): domain Bacteria; kingdom Bacillati; phylum Actinomycetota; class Actinomycetes; order Kitasatosporales; family Streptomycetaceae; genus Streptomyces; species Streptomyces sp. NPDC034103. The sequence continues at coordinate 61,912 of NZ_JBVISS010000003.1, forward strand.
TCGCACAGGCTGACGATCTCGATGTCCTTCACCAGGACCATCTCGTCGTGACCCAGGTCGAACGTCGTCGTCAGGACGTCCTCGGGCTCCTGCCGCAGCCCCGCCAGGAGCTCCCGGTAGGCCCGGGCCACCCGCGCCGGCGTCTCCCGCAGCCCCTCCCGGTCAGGGTCCTCCCCCACGGCTATCAGCAGCTCACGCACGGCGTTCTCGGCGCGTTTCTCGTCGAACTCTCCGATCGAGCCCTCGCCGGCCAGCGTCACGGGGTCGGTCATCTCTGCCTCGTTCCTGGGTGTACCTGCCGATACGGCCGAAAAGCACCGCGCCCCCCAGGCTAGATCCTGGGGGGCGCGGCATCCATTCCGGGCCGGTGAGGTCACCGGGGTCGGAGTGTCAGCTCTCCGGACGGTCCTCGGGGGCGGGCTCGGCCACGGGGGCCGTATCCGTCACCGTGGACTTCGCCGTCGTGATCGCCGGCGTCGCGCCGTTGGCGCCGTTCGTCAGTGCGAGTTCCTTGGGGGAGAGCACCGGCGGACGGGTGGACGGCGTACGGCGGGAGGAGCCGGTCCAGGCCGGACGCGGGGGGCGCCTGACGATGGTGGCGAAGATCTCGGCGATCTCCTCCTTGCCCAGCGTCTCCTTCTCCAGCAGCTGCAGGACGAGGTTGTCGAGGACGTCGCGGTTCTCGACCAGGATCTCCCAGGCCTCGTTGTGCGCGTTCTCGATGAGCTTCTTGACTTCCTCGTCCACCAGCGCGGCGACCTCTTCCGAGTAGTCGCGCTGGTGAGCCATCTCACGTCCGAGGAACGGCTCGGTGTTGTCGCCACCGAACTTGATGGCGCCGAGTCGCTCGGTCATGCCGTACTGCGTGACCATCGCGCGGGCCGTCGCCGTGGCCTTCTCGATGTCGTTCGCGGCGCCCGTGGTCGGGTCGTGGAAGACCAGTTCCTCGGCCGCCCGGCCGCCCAGCATGTAGGCGAGCTGGTCGAGCATCTCGTTGCGCGTGGTCGAGTACTTGTCCTCGTCCGGGAGCACCATCGTGTAGCCCAGGGCACGGCCGCGGGACAGGATGGTGATCTTGTGGACGGGGTCGGAGTTGGGGGAAGCCGCCGCGACCAGGGCGTGTCCGCCCTCGTGGTACGCGGTGATCTTCTTCTCCTTGTCCGACATGATCCGGGTCCGCTTCTGCGGGCCCGCCACGACACGGTCGATGGCCTCGTCGAGCATGTGGTTGTCGATGAGCTTCTTGTTCGAACGGGCCGTGAGCAGCGCTGCCTCGTTGAGGACGTTGCTCAGGTCCGCACCGGTGAAGCCCGGCGTCCGGCGGGCGACCGCCGAGAGGTCGACGTCCGGCGCGACCGGCTTGCCCTTCTGGTGAACCTTGAGGATCTCCAGACGGCCCTGCATGTCCGGGCGGTCGACCGCGATCTGGCGGTCGAAGCGGCCGGGACGCAGCAGTGCCGGGTCGAGGATGTCGGGCCGGTTCGTGGCGGCGATCAGGATGACGCCGCCCTTCACGTCGAAGCCGTCCATCTCGACGAGCAGCTGGTTCAGGGTCTGCTCGCGCTCGTCGTGACCACCGCCGAGGCCGGCGCCGCGATGGCGGCCGACCGCGTCGATCTCGTCGACGAAGACGATCGCCGGGGCGTTCGCCTTGGCCTGCTCGAACAGGTCACGGACTCGGGAGGCACCGACACCGACGAACATCTCGACGAAGTCGGAACCGGAGATCGAGTAGAACGGCACCCCGGCCTCGCCCGCGACGGCACGCGCGAGCAGGGTCTTGCCGGTACCGGGCGGGCCGTACAGCAGTACGCCCTTGGGAATCTTGGCGCCGACGGCCTGGAACTTGGCCGGCTCCTGAAGGAACTCCTTGATCTCGTGGAGCTCCTCGACGGCCTCGTCGGACCCCGCGACGTCGGCGAACGTCGTCTTGGGGGTGTCCTTGGTGATGAGCTTGGCCTTGGACTTCCCGAAGTTCATGACTCGGGAGCCGCCGCCCTGCATCTGGTTCATCAGGAACAGGAACACGACCACGATGAGGACGAAGGGGAGCAGGGAGAGCAGGATCCCGACGAAGGCGTTCTGCTTCGTCGGCGAGACGGTGTACCCGTCGGGGATCTGCTTCTGCTGGTACTTGCCCTGCAGGGTGTTGGCGATGTCGACGCCCTGGTCGCCGATGTAGCTCGCCTGGATCTTGGAGCTGCCCTCGACCTTTTCGCCGTCCTTGAGCTGGACCTTGATGGTCTGCTCGTCGCCGGTGGTCAGCTTGGCCTGTTCGACCTTGTTCTCATTGATCGCCTGGACGACCTGGCCGGTGTCCACCGTCTTGTAGCCGCCGGACGAGCCGACAACCTGCATCAACACGACCACGGCAAGGACGGCCAGCACGATCCACATGACCGGCCCACGGAAGTATCGCTTCACGTCCATCCACACGGAGCGAATTCGCCCCGTCCCTCCTGCCATAGTGAGTTTGATAAGACAGTTCTTCTGACGGTACCCCAGCTTTGTCGCCCGAAGCCGCACGGGAGAGCTGACGAACCCGTCTGCATGCTCCAACGGCGCGGGGCCCGCCGGGGTTCCCGATCTTCTGAGGAGGCTGGGCCCTTCGGGTCAGCCGCCGTAGACGTGGGGCGCGAGCGTACCGACGAACGGAAGGTTGCGGTACTTCTCGGCGAAGTCGAGGCCGTAGCCCACGACGAACTCGTTGGGGATGTCGAAGCCGACCCACTCGACGTCGATGGCGACCTTGGCGGCGTCCGGCTTGCGCAGCAGGGTGCACACCTTGAGGGTCTCCGGCTCCCGCGAGCCGAGGTTCGACAGCAGCCACGACAGGGTCAGCCCGGAGTCGATGATGTCCTCGACGATCAGGACGTGCTTGCCCTTGATGTCGGTGTCGAGATCCTTGAGGATCCGGACGACGCCCGAGGACTGGGTGCCCGCGCCGTACGACGACACGGCCATCCAGTCCATGGTGACGGGGGTGGACAGCGCCCGCGCGAGGTCGGCCATGACCATCACCGCGCCCTTGAGGACGCCGACGATGAGCAGGTCCTTGCCCGCGTACTCCGCGTCGATCTTCGCGGCGAGCTCCACGAGCTTCGCGTCGATCTCTTCCTTGGTGATGAGTACCTCTTTGAGGTCGGCACCCATGTCTTTCGCGTCCACCCGCATCACTTTCGGTCGTCCCACCGGCTGTCCGCCCCCGTGAGGAGGCGTTCCGCCCCGAGAGGGGCGTAAGGATTCAGCCTTGCCGAATCACCAGTCTGCCACCCTGACGCTGGGCGACGACCTTGCCGGGGAGATTGATGGCCCCCTGGCCGCGCCAGCCGGTGATCAGCCGGTCGATCTCCTCGATGTGCCGGGCGAAGAGCGAACCCGCGGGGGCGCCTGCCTCGATGGCGGCGCGGCGCAGGACACGGCGGCGTACGGCGGGCGGCAGGGCGTAGAGCTTGGCGCACTCCAGCAGGCCGGTGGCGTCCCGTACGGCGGCCTCGGCCTGCCCGGCCCAGGCGTCGAGGGCGTCGGCGTCGTCGCGGGAGAGCTGGGCCGTACGGGCGAGCGCCTCGACGACGCCCTTGCCGAGGGCCTTCTCCAGGGCGGGCAGGCCTTCGTGGCGCAGCCGGGAGCGCGTGTACGCCGGGTCGGCGTTGTGCGGGTCGTCCCAGACCGGGAGCGACTGGACCATGCAGGCCTTGCGGGCGGTCTGCCGGTCGAGCTGGAGGAAGGGGCGTCGGTAACGGCCGTCGGCCCCCGAGACCGCGGCCATTCCGGACAGGGAGCGGATGCCGGAGCCGCGGGCGAGGCCGAGCAGGACGGTTTCGGCCTGGTCGTCGCGGGTGTGGCCGAGGAGGACGGCGGCGGCGCCGTGGCGGACGGCGGCGGCGTCCAGGGCGGCGTAGCGGGCGTCGCGGGCGGCGGCTTCGGGCCCGCCCTCGCGACCGACGCTGACGGCGACGGACTCGACGGGGTCGAGGCCCAGTTCGCGCAGCCGCAGGGCGACTTCGTCGGCGCGCAGGTCGGAGCCGGGCTGCAGGCCGTGGTCGACGGTGACGCCGCCGGCGCGGATGCCGAGTTTGGGGGCCTCGAAGGCGAGGGCGGAGGCGAGTGCCATGGAGTCGGCGCCGCCGGAGCACGCCACGAGCACGAGCGGGGACGGCGGGCGCTCGTGCGGGGTGTCGCCGGGGGTACGGCTGTGGTCGTTGAGGATGTCGTGGAGGACGCGGCGGACCGCCAGGCGTATCGCCGCGACCGCAGGATGGGGACCCATGTCCGGTTCCCTTCATGAAGTTTTCGGGGGTGAGCCCGAGGTTCGGTCACTCAGAGTGTGTAGATGGTGACAGAACCGGGCCGTTCCCCGAGCATTGCACGCCTACCCACGACTCACGGTCCCTCGGACGGGTGATTGAAGGGGCGTTCGCCTGCCGTCGACCGGATTTCCTTCACGACCTTTCCGCGGGGTTCACGCCCCGGCCCCCGGAGTCACTACTCCGCCTTGCGGTGCACGCGTGTGATCCAGTCCGCCGGTTTGGCGATCTCCGACTTGGTCGGGAGGGTGTTGGGGGAGGTCCACACGCGGTTGAAGCCGTCCATGCCGACCTCGTTGACGACGGCCCGCACGAAGCGTTCGCCGTCGCGGTACTGCCGGAGCTTGGCGTCCAGGCCCAGCAGCTTGCGCAGGGCCATGTCGAGCCGGGAGGCGCCCTTGGCGCGGCGCTGCTGGAACTTCTCGCGGATCTCCTGGACGGTCGGCACGACCTCCGGGCCCACTCCGTCCATCACGAAGTCGGCGTGGCCCTCCAGGAGGGACATCACGGCGGTGAGCCGGCCGAGGATCTCCCGCTGGGCGGGCGTCTGCACGATCTCCACGAACGAGCGGCCGCCGTCGTCCTCCTCGCCCTCGGGACGCCCGCCGGCGAGGGACTGGGCCGCCTCCCGGACACGTTCCAGGACGGTCATGGGGTCGACCTCGGTCTCCCCCAGGAACGACTGGATCTCGCCCTCGAGGTGGTCGCGCAGCCAGGGCACCGCGGTGAACTGCGTGCGGTGCGTCTCCTCGTGCAGGGTCACCCACAGGCGGAAGTCGTGGGGCTGGACGTCGAGTTCGCGCTCCACGTGCACGATGTTCGGCGCGACCAGCAGCAGTCGGCCGCCGCCGTTGGCGCCGGCGGGGAACTCCCGGGAGGCCGGGGCGAAGGTCTCGTACTGGCCGAGGACGCGGGAGGACAGGAAGGACAGCAGCATGCCGAGTTCGACGCCGGTCACCTTGCCGCCGACGGCGCCGAGGACCGCGCCGCCCGGCGAGCCGCCGCGCCGTTCCTGCATCTTCTCGAGCAGCGGCTTCAGGAGTTCCCGGAAGCCGGCGACGTTCGCCTTGATCCAGCCCGCGCGGTCCACGACGAGGAGCGGGGTGTCGTGGGTCTCCTCGGTACCCATTCGGGTGAATCCGCGGACGTGTTCCTCCGAGGCCTTGGCGTGCCGGCGCAGCTCGGCGACGACAGCCCGGGCCTCGTCGCGGCTCACCTCCGGGCCCGGCCGCACGAGCCGGGTCGCGGTCGCCACCGCGAGATTCCAGTCGACCATCTCGGCACCACCGATGCTCGTCATGCGTCAACCGTACGTGAGCGTCCCCGCTTGGGGCAGGCCGCGGCGGTCGGTTGCCACTGCCGTCGACCGTGGGGTTCCCCGGGCCCCCTGCGCTCGCGGCGGCGCCACGGCGGGGTCGACGCCCCGGCCACCCGCCCCGCCGGTCAACCGCAGCCGCATGCCGCCAGAGCGGTGGCCGTGCGGTCCAGCGCCGACTGGGCCGCGTCCTTGCTCGTGGTGTCCGACGCCAGGAACGCGAACGCCAGCAGCCGGCCCTCCTGGTCCACGACCGTGCCCGCCAGGGCGTTCACGCCGGTCAGCGTGCCCGTCTTCGCCCGTACGACGCCGGCCGCGCCGTCGGCGTAGCGGGTGGCCAGGGTGCCGGTGAAGCCCGCGACGGGCAGGCCGGTGAGGACGGGACGGAGTTCGGGGTGGGCCGGGTCACCGGCCTTCACCAGCAGGGCCGTCAGGAGGTCCGCGGTCAGCCGGTCCTCGCGGTTCAGGCCGCTGCCGTCCTTGAAGGAGACGCCGGTGACCGGGAGTCGGAGCTTCTTCAGCTGCGCGCGGATCGCCTGGCCGCCGCCCGCGAAGTCGGCGCGCACCTTCGTCGCGACGGCCGTCTGGCGGGCCAGGGCCTCCGCGAGGTCGTTGTCGCTGTTGGTCAGCATGCGCTCGACCAGGGCGGACAGGGGCGGCGAGGAGACCTCGGCCAGCGTCTCGGCCCGGTCGGTCGCCTTGGACGGGCCGGGAGAGGTGGTCCGGACGCCCTTGTCCTTGAGGAAGCCGGCGAACTTGCGGGTCGCGTCCAGGGCCGGGTCGTCCACGCGGACCGCGGTGCCGCTGGTGGAGTCGTCGTTGCGGCCCTCGTCGGCCATGAGGGCGCTGACCGGGGCGAGGTTGGCGTCCTTGCCGATCGGGTGCAGCGCGGAGCCGGCGTACAGGGTCGTGTCGTACGAGAGCGTGACCTGCCGTACGCCGTCCTTCTTCAGGGCGGTGGCGGTCCGGGCGGCGAGGTCGCGCAGGCTCGCCAGGCCGTCGGCGTCCTCGCGGGCGGTGAGGGTGGGGTCGCCGCCGCCGACCAGGACGAGCTCCTTGGTGCCGGGTTCCAGGGCCGTGCGGGTGGTGAGGCGGTGGTCGGCGCCCATCGCGTGCAGGGCGGCGACCGCGGTGGCGATCTTCGTCGTCGAGGCGGGCGTGAGGGCGCGGTCGGCGTGGGAGCCGTAGAGGCTCTTGCCGGTGGCGACGTCGACGACCGCGCCCGAGCGGTTGCCGCCGAGCGCGGCGTCCTTCAGGAGCGGGCCGAGGACGTCGGCGAAGGCCGGTCCGTTCGGTGCCGACTTCACGGTGTTGCCGGCCCCGCCGAGGCCGGCGAGGACGGAGGCGGCGCTCGGCGCGGGCTCGGGTCCCGCCTGTGCCGTCCCGGAACCGCGACCGTGATCTGCGCCACCCGTGAGTCCGAGGGCGGCGGCCCGGTCCCGCTCGGCCGTACGCTGACCCGAGGAGTCCCAGGGCCCGGCGACGGTCACCGCGACGGCGGTCAGTGCCAGTCCGGCAGTGGCGGCTCCGGCCGTGTACTGCCAGGTCCTCGGCCTCGTGACCTGCGCTGACATGGCTCGGCCGAGTTGCCCGACCCGTGGCTTCGCGGCCGTCGCGACCCGTGCGAGACGGGGGCGTACGGCGTTCGCGAACCGCGCCACATGCGGTCTCGCGGCCCGCCAAGGCCTCAGTTCAGGCACGACCACCAGCCCCTTTCGCGATCACACACCGGCGTGAGGGACACTTAACCACCAGAACTATGTGCTGATCATGGAGGAGCCACCGGTGGAGTTCGACGTCACGATCGAGATCCCGAAGGGTTCGCGGAACAAGTACGAGGTGGACCACGAGACCGGTCGGATCCGCCTGGACCGTCGACTCTTCACCTCGACCGCCTACCCGACCGACTACGGCTTCGTCGAGAACACCCTCGGCGAGGACGGCGACCCGCTGGACGCGCTGGTCATTCTTGACGAGCCGACGTTCCCGGGCTGTCTCATCAAGTGCCGCGCGATCGGCATGTTCCGGATGACGGACGAGGCGGGCGGCGACGACAAGCTGCTGTGCGTCCCGGCGACGGACCCGCGGGTGGAGCACCTGCGTGACATCCACCACGTCTCGGAGTTCGACCGCCTGGAGATCCAGCACTTCTTCGAGGTCTACAAGGACCTGGAGCCCGGCAAGTCCGTAGAGGGCGCGAACTGGGTCGGGCGCGTGGACGCCGAGATCGAGATCGAGCGTTCCTACAAGCGCTTCAAGGAGTCCGGCGGCCACTGAGGTAGCTGCCGACTGCTGAGGCACCACGGGCCGCACGCACACGCGTGCGGCCCGTGGTGCGTCTGTGCGCATACTGGTGCGAACCGGAGGTGCGTCAACGGGAGCTGTGCGTGACGGAAGCGGAGGACCGCAAACCGCAATCGGACGAGGCGAGGAGTGTCTACGACCCCGAGATCACGTCCGAGTTCGCGATCCCTCAAGGGCTCGCCGTGCCCAGAGCGGTCGCGGAACCGGAGACGACCAGCGAGTTCGCCGTCCCGGACGGGTTGGACGTCCCGCAGGCGGCCTCGGTGGATTCCGAGGGGTCGGCGTTCAGTCCGCCGCGCACCTACAGCGCCAAGCAGGCGCCCGCGTTCACTCCGGCGACCGGCATACCCGTGGTCAGCCTGACCAAGGATGTGCCCTGGCAGGACCGGATGCGGACGATGCTGCGGATGTCGGTGACCGAGCGGCCCGCGCCGGAACCGCTGCACAAGGCGGAGGGTGAGGGGCCCGCCGTCCCGCGCGTGCTCGACATGACGCTGCGTATCGGCGAGCTGCTGCTCGCGGGCGGTGAGGGCGCCGAGGACGTGGAGGCGGCGATGTTCGCCGTGTGCCGCTCCTACGGCCTGGACCGCTGCGAGCCGAACGTCACCTTCACGCTGCTGTCGATCTCCTACCAGCCGTCGCTGGTGGACGACCCGGTGACGGCCTCCCGCACGGTACGGCGGCGCGGCACCGACTACACGCGGCTCGCGGCCGTGTTCCAGCTGGTGGACGACCTCAGCGACCCGGAGACGGCGATCTCGCTGGAGGAGGCCTACCGGCGGCTCGCGGAGATCCGCCGCAACCGGCATCCGTATCCCGGCTGGGTGCTGACCGGGGCGAGCGGGCTGCTCGCCGGTGCGGCCTCGGTGCTGGTCGGCGGTGATCTGATCGTGTTCGTCGCGGCCGCGCTGGGCGCGATGCTCGGCGACCGGCTGGCCTGGCTGTGCGCGGGACGCGGGCTGCCGGAGTTCTACCAGTTCACGGTCGCCGCGATGCCGCCGGCCGCGATAGGCGTCGCGCTGACGGTGGCCGGGGTCGATGTGAAGGCGTCGGCGGTCATCACCGGCGGGCTGTTCGCGCTGCTGCCCGGACGGGCGCTGGTGGCGGGTGTGCAGGACGGCCTGACGGGCTTCTACATCACCGCCTCGGCACGGCTGCTGGAGGTCATGTACTTCTTCGTCGGCATCGTCACGGGCGTGCTGATCGTCCTGTACTTCGGCGTGAGCCTCGGCGCCGAGCTGAACCCCGACGTCGTGCTGACCATCGAGGAGCGGCCGCTGTGGCAGATCGGCGCGTCGATGCTGCTGTCGCTGACCTTCGCGGTGCTGTTGCAGCAGGAGCGGTCGACGGTGCTGGCGGTCACCCTGAACGGCGGCGTCGCATGGTCGGTGTACGGCGCGATGTACTACGTCGGCGACATCTCACCGGTCGCCTCCACCGCGGTGGCGGCCGGGCTGGTGGGGCTGTTCGGGCAGCTGCTGTCCCGGTACCGGTTCGCCTCCGCGCTGCCGTACACGACCGCCGCGATCGGGCCCCTGCTCCCGGGTTCGGCCACGTACTTCGGGCTGCTGTCCATCGCGCAGAACGACGTGGACAAGGGGCTGGTCTCGTTGGCCACGGCGGCTTCCCTGGCCATGGCCATCGCGATCGGGGTGAACCTGGGGTCGGAGATCTCCCGGTTGTTCCTGAGGATCCCGGGCGGCTCCGCCGCGGGGCGCCGGGCGGCGAAGCGGACGCGGGGCTTCTGAGGACACCGGGCGCCCGCCGGCTGAGCGGGTGTCAGTAGCCCTGGTCGGGCGGGTACTGCTGGTTCTGCCGGCCGTAGCCCTGGGGGTACTGCTCGGCGTAGCCCTGCGGGTACTGCTGCTGGGCGTACGGCTGTTGCTGCTGGGGCTGCGGGGCGTAGTACTGGTCGTAGCCGTACTGCTGCTGGTCCTCGCCGTGCCCCTGGCCCTGACCCTGGCTCTGGCCCTGGCCGTGACCCTGCCCCTGGCCCTGGTTGTTCTGGTGGCCGTACTGCTGCTGGTACGGCGGCTGGTCGTCCGCGGGGATGCGGCGGAGCTGGGTCGTCGCGTCGTCCATGGGCGGGGGCTGGTAGGCCTGGGGGGCGGCCGGGCTCTCGGCTTGCGCCTTCTTCTTCTTGGAGCGCTCGCGGAGGTACTCGATGATGATCGGGACGACCGAGACGAGGACGATGAGGACGAGGATCGCCTCGACGTTCTGGTGGATGACGTCGATCTGACCGAGCCAGTACCCCGCGAGGGTGACGCCGGTGCCCCAGGCGACGCCACCGATGATGTTGTACGTGAGGAACGTGCGGTACTTCATACGGCCGGCGCCCGCCACGATGGGGGCGAAGGTGCGCACGATCGGCACGAAGCGGGCCAGGACGACCGCCTTGGGGCCGAACTTCTCCATGAACTCGTGGGCCTTGTCCAGGTTCTCCTGCTTGAAGAGCTTGGAGTTGGGCCGGTTGAAGAGCTTGGGGCCGAGGAACTTGCCGATCATGTAGCCGACCTGGTCACCGAGGACGGCCGCCAGCACGATCAGGAAGCAGACCAGCCACAGGGGCTGGCTGATGAACTCGCCCTGGGCCACGAAGAGACCCGCCGTGAACAGCAGGGAGTCGCCGGGCAGGAACGCGAACAGACCCGATTCCGCGAAGACGATCAGCAGGATGCCGGGCAGGCTGAACGTCTCGATCAGATAGTTCGGGCTGAGCCACTCGGGGGCGAGCGCGAGCGTGGTCACGGGTCTGTGGCTCCTGGTGTGGGGGACGGGCTGGGACTGGCTGCCCCAACGTATCAACGCAGCCGTCAGGGCCCAGGTTCCATGCGGTTTCCCAGGATGCACTCTGCCCTCGCCGGGGCAAAGCTGTGGGTATGGGCATCGAAGACTACGGCGGCGGGCAGGGCCCCCGGCCGGACGTGCTGGTCGTGACCACCAACGACGTACCCGGGCATCGGGTCCAGGAGGTGCTGGGCGAGGTGTTCGGGCTGACGGTCCGCTCCCGGCATCTGGGGAGCCAGATCGGCGCGGGGCTGAAGTCGATGATCGGGGGTGAGCTCAAGGGGCTCACCAAGACGCTCGTCGAGACCCGCAACCAGGCCATGGAGCGGCTCGTGGAGCAGGCACGCGCGCGGGGAGCCAACGCGGTGCTGATGTTCCGCTTCGACGTGACCGAGGCGGCGGACGTCGGCACGGAGGTGTGCGCCTACGGGACGGCCGTGATCCTGGCCCGGGAGTAGGCCCTCCCCCGGGGCTGCTCCCGGGCCGGGATCTCAGGAGGTGTGCCGGGCCGCGTTCGCGTCGATCGCGGCCCGCAGGTGCTCGGCCAGACCAGGGCGCATGGAGTCGTAGAACGCCTTGAAGCGCTCGTCGGACACGTACATCTCACCGAGGCCCCGGTGCATGTCGTACGGGCACTCGTAGAACCAGCCGCAGATGTGCTGCCGGTGCTCCTCGGCCATGTCCATGGCCACCTCGGAGGTCGGCGGTTCGCCGGCCTCCATCAGCGCGCCGTAGCGCTCGCTCCAGGCGGCCACCTCGGCCTGCATGCGTTTCCAGTCGTCCTTGGTGTAGCGCGCCGCGCGGCGCTGTGACTCGGCGTACGCCTCCGTGCCGCCCCAGCGCTGCTCCGCCTCCTCGGCGTACTGCTCGGGGTCCTTGTCACCGAAGACCTCGAACCGTTCCTCGGGGGTGAGGTTGATGCCCATCTTCCGTGCCTCCATGGCCTGCTCCACGGCCGCCGCCATCTTCCGCAGCTTCTCGATCCGGGCGGTCAGCAACTCGTGCTGGCGGCGCAGGTGCGCGCGCGGGTCCGTCTCCGGGTCGTCGAGCAGGGCGGCGACCTCCTCGAGCGGGAAGCCGAGCTCGCGGTAGAACAGGATCTGCTGCAGCCGGTCGAGGTCGGCGTCGCTGTAACGCCGGTGGCCCGCGTGGCTGCGCTCGCCGGGTACGAGCAGTCCGATGTCGTCGTAGTGGTGCAGCGTGCGCACCGTCACTCCGGCGAAACCGGCGACCTGTCCCACGGTATAGCTCACTTCGTCCGCTCCCTTCTCGGTACGTCCTCCACGCTGCTCCCTCACGCCACGTGAGGTGCAAGCCGGTTTCCGCCCCCGGGGCCAGGGGGTGGCCGCCCCTCCGGATGTCCCGCCCGTTTTGTCCGCTTATCGTGACCCCGTGGCCCAGGACACCGCACAGCAGGCGCCCACCGCCCCAGCCTCTCCCCACGGCACCCCGGTCCGCTGAATCCCACCCCCAAGGAGTCGATCGATGCCGCTCCACCAAGGCCCCGAGAGGCCCGACGAACGTCCGCTGTCCGTCAATCCCTTCTACGGGGAGGCCGACCCGGTCGCCGGCATGACCGAGGCCCCGCCCAAGCACCGGCTGCCGGACGGGCCCCTGCCGCCTTCCACGGCCTACCAGGTCGTCCACGACGAACTGATGCTGGACGGCAACTCCCGGCTCAACCTCGCCACCTTCGTCACCACCTGGATGGAGCCGCAGGCCGGGGTCCTGATGGGCGAGTGCCGGGACAAGAACATGATCGACAAGGACGAGTACCCGCGCACCGCCGAGTTGGAGCGGCGCTGTGTGGCGATCCTCGCCGACCTGTGGCACGCGCCCGACCCGTCGGCCGCCGTGGGCTGTTCGACGACCGGATCGAGTGAGGCCTGCATGCTCGCCGGGATGGCCCTCAAACGGCGGTGGAGCAAGCGGGACCCGAAACCCGGGGCCCGGCCGAACCTCGTGATGGGCGTCAACGTCCAGGTCTGCTGGGACAAGTTCTGCACCTTCTGGGAGGTGGAACCCCGGCTGGTCCCGATGGAGGGCGACCGCTTCCATCTCGACCCGCAGGCCGCCGCCGCGCTGTGCGACGAGAACACCATCGGCGTCGTCGGCATCCTCGGCTCCACCTTCGACGGCTCCTACGAGCCCATCGGCGACCTCTGCGCCGCCCTCGACGAACTCCACGAGCGCACCGGCCTCGACATCCCCGTGCATGTCGACGGCGCGTCCGGCGGCATGGTCGCCCCCTTCCTCGACGAGGACGTGTCCTGGGACTTCAGGCTGCCGAGGGTCGCCTCCATCAACACCTCCGGGCACAAGTACGGGCTCGTCTACCCGGGCGTCGGCTGGGCCCTGTGGCGCGACAAGGAGGCGCTGCCCGAGGAACTCGTCTTCCGGGTGAACTACCTCGGCGGCGACATGCCCACCTTCGCCCTCAACTTCTCCCGGCCCGGGGCCCAGGTCGTCGCGCAGTACTACACCTTCCTGCGGCTGGGCCGGGAGGGTTACCGGGCGGTGCAGCAGTCCACCCGGGACGTGGCCACGCGGCTCGCCGGACAGGTGGAGGCGCTCGGCGACTTCCGGCTGCTGACCCGCGGCGACCAGCTGCCGGTCTTCGCCTTCACGACCGGTCAGGACGTCACGGCGTACGACGTCTTCGACGTGTCCCGGCGACTGCGGGAGAGCGGCTGGCTGGTGCCGGCCTACACCTTCCCGCCGAACCGCGAGGACCTGTCCGTGCTGCGGGTGGTGTGCCGCAACGGCTTCACGGCCGACCTCGCCGAGCTGTTCGTGGAGGACCTGCGCCGTCTCCTGCCGGAACTGCGCCGCCAGCCGCATCCGCTGACGCGGGACAAGGGGGCGGCGACGGGCTTCCATCACTGAGCGAGCACCGTGAACCCTCGGCGGCCGCGAGCCCCCGGCCCCGCCCCCCTACTTGTTCAACGCCCCGAACCTCCGCACGGCCAGCGGGAAGAAGACCGCCACCAACGCCACCGGCCACGCCACCGCGGCCCACACATGCCCGGGTTCACCGCCGGGGCTCCCGAACAGGTCCCGTACGGCCGTGGCCGTCTGGGACATCGGGTTCCACTCCACGACCGCGCCCAGCCAGCCCGGCATGGAGTCCGGCGTCGCGAAGGCGTTGGAGAGGAAGCCCACCGGCCAGACCAGGATCTGCACGGCCTGCACCATCTCGGTCCTCCCGGCGACCATCGCCAGATGGATGCCGATCCAGAGCATGGCGAAGCGGAACAGCAGGAGCAGACCGACGGCGCCGAGGAAGCCAGCCACCCCGTCGTGCGCACGCCAGCCGAGCGCCGAGGCCGCGCCGATCATCACCGCGAGGCCCAGCGCCGACTGGAACATGTCGGCCACCGAACGCCCCACCAGCACCGCCCCGTTGGCCATCGGCATCGAGCGGAACCGGTCGATCACGCCCTTGTCGAGGTCCTGGGTGACGGCGACCATCGTGCCCTCCAGGCCGAAGGCCATGGTGAGCGCGAGCATGCCGGGGACGAGGTAGTCGACGTAGTCACCGCGCACGCCCCGGCCGCCACCAACCAGATAGGCGAACATCAGCAGCAACATCACGGGGAAGACCAGACCGACCACGATCCGCACCGGCTGCCGCGCCCAGTGGGCGAGTTCGCGCCGGGTCATGGTCCAGGAATCGGTCAGCGCGTACGTACTCACACGGCCTCCCTCAGGTCGCGGTGCCCGCCCGTGGCCCCGTCCGTGAGGTGCAGGAACACCTCGTCCAGCGTCGGCCGGCGCAGCGCCACGTCCTCCGCCTCGATACCGGCCCCCTCCAGCGCTCGTACGACCCCGGAGAGCGCCGCCATCCGGTCGGTGACCGGCGCGCTGAGCAGCCGGCGGTCGGTGTCGACCGAGACGCCCGCCCCACCGAGCGGCAACAGGGCGACCGCCGCGCCCAGTTGGCCCGCGTCCCGCAGGACGACATCGATGCGGTCGCCGCCCGTCAGGGCCTTCAGCTCGTCCGCCGTGCCGTCGGCGATCACCCGGCCGCCGTCGACGATCGAGATGCGGTCGGCGAGCTGGTCGGCCTCCTCCAGGTACTGCGTGGTGAGCAGCACCGTCGTACCGCCGCCGACGAGGGAGCGGACCGCGGACCACACCTCGGCGCGGCCGCGCGGGTCGAGTCCCGTGGTCGGTTCGTCCAGGAAGAGCACCTGCGGCTCGGTGATCAGGGAGGCCGCGAGGTCCAGACGGCGGCGCATGCCTCCGCTGTAGGAGCGGACCGGCTTGCGGCCGGTGTCCGTGAGCTCGAAGCGCGCGAGGAGTTCGTCGGCACGCGCACGTGCCCGGCGCGCGCCCAGGTGGTGGAGCCGGCCGAACATCTCCAGGTTCTGCCGGCCGCCGAGTTCCTCGTCGAGTGCCGCGTGCTGGCCCAGCAGGCCGATACGGAAGCGCACCTCGCGGGCCTGCCGTACGACGTCGCATCCCGCCACCTCGATGCGGCCCGCGTCCGGCCGCAGCAGGGTGGCCAGGATGCGGACCAGGGTCGTCTTGCCCGCGCCGTTGGGCCCCAGGACCGCGTGCACCGTCCCGCGCCCCACCAGGAGGTCGAGACCGTCCAGGGCGTTCTTCCCGGCCGTACCGCCATACCTCTTGCGTGCCCCTTCGACGATGATCGCCGCGTCGGCCACTGGCCCTCCTTCACTAGTCAAACTTGACTACCAGCCTGGAGGTTAATACCCGGGCCCTCGATTAGTCAAACTTGAATAGTGCTGTTATCGGTGACCGGCGTCCCCGCTCAGCGGGCGTCCTCCGGATGCCGCTCCCCCGTCGCGTACGGGTTCTCCTGGTCGTCGGCGAGGACGCCGACGAACGGCTCGCCCTCGCCCGCGAAGGTGTAGGCGCCGCCCTCGATCCGGGCGATCGTCCCCTCGGTCCACTCGGCCTCCGCGTCGGCCGTGTGGACCCAGAGGTTCATGATCTCGCCGATGTGGCCGAGCTGCTCCGGGCCCTGCTCGGGGATGTAGTGCTCCAGGACCGCCGAGCGCCACTCCTTAATCCGCCGGATCCGCTCCTTGAGCAGGGCGACCGCCTCGGCCCGCGGCAGGTCGACGATGAAGCCGATGGCCGCGGACTTCATGTCCGTCTTCTGGTCGTACGAGGTCAGCGCCTCGCGCAGCAGCCGCAGGAACTCCTCGGTGCCGGCCTCGGTGATCTCGTACTCCGTGCGCGGCGGCCCGCCCGCGGTGGACGGCGCGATCTCGTGCGCGAGCAGCAGCCCTTGCTTCGCCATCTGTTTCAGGGCGTGGTAGATCGAACCGGGCTTGGCGTTGGACCACTCGTGCGCGCCCCAGTACTCCAGGTCGTTGCGCACCTGGTAGCCGTGGGCCCGCCCGTGCTGGCGCACCGCGCCCAGCACGAGGAGACGGATCGCTGACATGCCGTCCAGGGTAGGCCGCGCGGCCTCACCCCCAGTCGCTGCCCTGCTCTTTCGCGACCAGCGCGAAGGCGGTCGCCCCGTCCAGGGACTCGCGGACGATGTCGGCGTGGCCGGAGTGCCGGGCCGTCTCGCGGATCAGGTGGAGGACCAGCCAGCGCATCGAGACCTGCTCGTCCGGCGGGAACCAGGGGTCGTTCGGCAGCGGGAAGGTGTCGTCGAGGCTGGGCACCGCGCGGATGAACGCCTCCGTCTCGGCGGCGACCTCCTCCCAGTACGCGAGCTGCTGCGCCACGGTCTCGCCGTCGACC
The DNA here is from genome assembly GCF_055575395.1 of Streptomyces sp. NPDC034103. Classification (NCBI taxonomy): domain Bacteria; kingdom Bacillati; phylum Actinomycetota; class Actinomycetes; order Kitasatosporales; family Streptomycetaceae; genus Streptomyces; species Streptomyces sp. NPDC034103. The sequence goes on from NZ_JBVISS010000003.1 coordinate 78,355, forward strand.
AGCGTGAAGCACTCGTGCCAGTTCGACTCGTCGCGCTTCACCGCGGGGGCCTCGCCCCTGGCCCGTGCGATCCAGCCCTGCTCGGTCTCGGCGACATGCTTGAGCAGGCCCGACAGGGACAGCTCGCTCGCGCTGGGCTTGGTGGCGGCCTGTTCGTCGGTCAGCCCCAGCAGGGACCGCCGGATGCCGCCGCGCTGCTCCTCCAGGAAGGAGAGCAGTGCGCCGCGCTCGTCGCCGTGTGCCTCGGCTCGCACGTGAGTGACCATGACCGGCCGCCTTTCGTCGGAATCAGCTGGCTTTGCCTGACATCTACGAAGGTAGAGGGGCTTGCGGTCAGCTCCTGTCCTCAACGGACCGAGCACTCGAAGGCTCGCGGAAAAGCGGCGAGGCCGGCGCCGCGGCCCCCTGGGGGGCGGGCGCCGGCCTCGTGGGCGGGCGGGTCAGAACGGGAAGCCGCTGCGGCCGTGCTGCACCGAGATCCACTTCAGGGTGGTGAAGGAGTCCAGCATGGTGTCGCCGTTGAGGCGGCCGACGCCGGAGCTCTTCTCGCCGCCGAAGGGGACGATCGGCTCGTCGTGGACGGTGCCGTCGTTGACGTGGAACATGCCGGTGTCGATGCGCTTGGCGAAGTTGACGCCGCGCTCGATGTTCGCGGTGTGGACGGCACCGCTGAGGCCGTACGGGGTGTCGTTGACGATGCGGACCGCCTCCTCCTCGCCGTCGACCGGGATCAGGAAGGCGACCGGGCCGAAGACCTCCTGGCGCAGAAGGGCGGAGTCGGCCGGGAGGTCCGTGAGCACGGAGGGCGAGACGAGGTTCTCGTTCGCCTCGCCGCGCACCAGGGCCGTGGCGCCCTCGGCGACCGCCTGCTCGACGACCGCCGAAAGGGCGTCCGCCTGCGAGGAGTTGATGACCGGGCCGATGACCGTCTGCGGGTCGCTGGGGTCGCCCACCTTCAGGGACCTCACCTTGGCCACGAACTTCTCCGTGAACTCGTCCGCGATCGAACGGTCCACGACGATCCGGTTGGCGGCCATGCAGACCTGGCCCTGGTGGACGTAACGGCTGAAGACCGCGGCGTCGACGGCGTAGTCGATGTCGGCGTCGTCGAGGACCACGATCGCGCTGTTGCCGCCGAGTTCGAGGACGGAGCGCTTGAAGTGCGAGGCGGTGACCGTGGCGACGTGGCGGCCGACCTTGTCGGAGCCGGTGAAGGAGATGACCTTCGGGATCGGGTGCTCGATGAAGGCGTCACCGATCTCCGCGATGTCGGTGACGACGACGTTGAGGAGGCCCTTGGGCAGGCCCGCGTCCTCGAAGAGCTTCGCGACCAGCGTGCCGCCGGTGATCGGGGTGTTCTGGTGCGGCTTCAGCACGACGCCGTTGCCGAGCGCCAGCGCCGGGGCCACCGACTTGATCGACAGCAGGAAGGGGAAGTTGAAGGGGCTGATGACGCCCACCACGCCCACCGGCACCCGGTAGACGCGGTTCTCCTTGCCGTCGACCGGCGAGGGGATGATGCGGCCCTCGGGGCGCAGCGCGAGGTGGATCGCCTCGCGCAGGAACTCCTTGGCGAGGTGGAGTTCGAAACCGGCCTTGACCAGGGTGCCGCCGAGCTCGGCGATGATCACCTCGGTGATCTCCTGCTGGCGCTCGTCGATCAGGCGCAGGGCCTTCTCGAACACCGCGCGGCGGGCGTAGGGGTTGGTCTCGGCCCACTCCTTCTGCGCCCGCGCGGCCGCCCGGTACGCCTCGTCCACCTCGTCGACCGTGGCTATGGTGATCGACGCCAGCTTCTCCCCGTCGTACGGGTTGAAGTCGATGATGTCCCAGGAACCGGTACCCGGGCGCCACTCACCGTCGATGTACTGCTGGGCCAGGTCAGTGAAGTACGACGACATGTGATCCCCAAATCGCTAGCAGACGCACGATCAACGCCACGGTCTGATCACGCGTCATCGTACTTGTGCCACTGGCGAGTTGGGGACGCAGAGCAAGGTTCTGGGGAAAACCCTGGGAGACGTCGCGAGGCCTCAGGAGAGCTGGAGCAGGCCCCTCAGCAGGTCCCGGCTCTCACTCGGCCCCGGGCTGTCCTGCTGGAGCTCCTTGAGCGCCTTCTCGTACTGGGCGACGTCCTCCTGCTTGTCCAGATACAGCGCGCTGGTGAGCTGCTCCAGGTAGACCACGTCCGAGAGGTCGGACTCCGGGAAGCTCAGGATGGTGAAGGCGCCGGACTCGCCGGAGTGCCCGCCGAAGCCGAACGGCATGACCTGAAGCCGTACGTTGGGGCGCTCGGAGACCTCGATCAGGTGCTGGAACTGGCCGCGCATCACCTCGCGGTCCCCGTAGGGCCGGCGCAGCGCGGCCTCGTCGAGGACGATGTGGAACTCGGGACCGTTGTCGTCGGCGAGGTACCTCTGCCGTTCGAGCCGCAGCGCGACCCGCTTCTCGACGTCGGCCTCGCTGGCGCCCTTCATGCCGCGCCGGACGACCGCGCGGGCGTACGCCTCGGTCTGGAGCAGGCCGTGCACGAACTGCACCTCGTACACCCGGATCAGGGTGGCCGCGCCCTCCAGGCCGACGTAGGTCGGGAACCAGCTCGGCAGGACGTCGGAGTAACTGTGCCACCAGCCCGCGACGTTGGCCTCGCGGGCGAGGGCGAGCAGCGAGGCGCGCTCCTGCTCGTCCGTGATGCCGTACAGCGTCAGGAGGTCCTCGACGTCTCTGGTCTTGAAGCTCACCCGGCCCAACTCCATCCGGCTGATCTTCGACTCCGAGGCGCGGATCGAGTAGCCCGCGGCCTCGCGGGTGATTCCGCGCGCTTCACGCAGTCGCCTGAGTTGCGAGCCGAGCAGCATGCGCCGCACCACCGATCCGGGCTCTCCCGCGCTCACGTTCGCCAGCCTCCCCAGCCGTCTTCAGGAGCCGAAGTCTGCCACTAAAACACTTCGAGCTGTACTCGCCCGATTACAGAGATGGAAAGAAGCCAAAGATTCCACACATCACAAGGAGAGGAGAAGGCAAGAGAGGTAAGGAAGTTGGCGGAAAAAATGCCCAACAAGCGGTACGGGAACGTCCAATTCGGTCACGTGCACGTGCATCTGCACCTTGCATCTGCACTCCTCATCCGAAACCATGGTCCCGCGCAACCGCTGCATCGCAACGACCGCGAACCTCCGGGAGTGCCTCGCATGGGGACGAATGGATCGACCATGCTCGAGCCGTTACGGCAGGGCCTTCCGCCGCTGGATCCCGCGGCCGTGTCCAACGCCGCCTCCTGCGCTCTGCCCGCCCGCTACGAAGCGGTGCGCGAGGCACGGCAGTTCACCCGCAGAACGCTCGACCAGTGGACCATCGGCGACCGTTTCGACGACGTCTGCCTGGTGGTCTCCGAACTGGTCACCAACGCGCTGCGGCACGGTCTGTCGATGGGCAACGGACACGCCCCCGACCAGATCCCGCCGGTGCGGCTGCATCTGATGCGCTGGACCGAGCGGCTGGTGTGCGCGGTGCGCGATCCCAGCCACGACAGTCCCGTCGCGCGCGACTCGGACGACTGCTCGGCGGAGTCCGGGCGAGGCCTGTTCCTCGTCGACTCCTTCGCCGACGGCTGGGGCTGGCACCCGCTCGCGGGCACGCTCAACGGCAAGGTCGTCTGGGCACTGTTCCGCCTGCCGTCCGGCGAGTGAGACACCGGGGCGTTTTTCGGCGCCCCGGTTCTACGCGCGTCATCGGGCGGGAGAGGACGAACGTCTCGAGTCCGGCGCCTTCGGAGGGGATCCCGGACGTCAGCCGACGACCAGGTGGTCGAACTCGCCGTCCTTGACACCGAGGAGCATCGCCTCGATCTCGGCGCGCGTGTAGACGAGCGCCGGGCCGTCCGGGAAGCGGGAGTTGCGCATCGCCACGCCCCCGTCGGGCAGCCGCGCGAACTCCACGCAGGATCCCTGGGAGTTGCTGTGCCGGCTCTTCTGCCAGGCCACCCCGTCCAGGTCCGCGGCCGCCATCCCGTTGTACACGTCGATGCCGTTGTACACGTCGTGGTCCACAGGTCGCTCCCCGGTGCTGCGGTGGCCTTGGGGGCCATTGATGCAATGGTCAACTGGTCCGGATCATAGCTCTGTTCACGTGCAGATGCATGAGCAGATGCACGTGCACGCGCGGTGCCCCTGTGGTTACAGATGTGACGTACGGGGCGTCGGATCCGTTCCCCGGCGCTCTGGCATCCGGGCCGGACTCCCTCGCGTAAAGGAACAGACGCGTATGACGCCGGTTGTGTTCCCCGTACCCCATTGTGCGGAGGCAAAGCTCGGCCCCGGCGCGCGGGGGTGCGCGCCGGGGCCTGAAGGAGGGGGATTCAGCGGCTGCTGTACGGCAGCAGCGCCATCTCCCGGGCGTTCTTGATCGCGCGGGCCAGCTGCCGCTGCTGCTGGGCGGTGACCCGGGTGACCCGGCGGCTGCGGATCTTGCCGCGGTCGGAGATGAACCTCCGCAGCAGCTCGGTGTCCTTGTAGTCGATGTAGGTGATCTTGGCCTGGTCCAGCGGGTTGGGCCGGTTCTTCGCGGGCTTGCGTTCGGGCTTGCGGGGCATCGGGGTCAGACCTCCAGGAGGGTGTCGAAGGCGGGCGGCAACTGCTTCCACGCGTCGCGGCCCGCGGCGTACTCGGCGTCCGTCAACAGGCAGGACTCCAGGAGCCGTTCGAGGCCGTCGCGGTCGAGGGCGGGCGAGGTGAACACCAGGTGCTGGCAGCAGTCGCCGTGCTCGGGGTGCCAGTCCATCGCGGCGGCGGCGCGGCGCACCGGCGGGACCATCTCCCAGGCCGCGTCCGGCAGGGAGGCGAGCCAGGGGCCCGCGCTCTCCACGCACAGCGCGCCGCCGGCGGCGTCCCAGTGCAGCAGCACGTCCGGCCGGTCGGCCAGCCAGAACCTGCCCCGGCTGCGGGCGGCGGCGCAGGTGATGTCCTCCAGCGCCTCGTACAGCCGCTCCGGGTGGAAGGGGCGGCACCGGTGCCAGACCAGCGTGGAGACGCCGTGGGCGTCCGCCTCGGTGGGCAGCAGGGCACAGGCGGGGTGCTGGGCGGCGGCCGCGGCCTCCACGTCGAACCCGGCGAGGGCGGCCGCGGCCAACGGCGACCGCGCGGACGCCGGTGCGGCCGGCCGCGCGTCGACCGGTCCGTCCGCCGGGTCCCCGTGGCCGACCGGGACCCGCCGGGCCGTCGGGTGGAGCTGGGCGAGCAGCTCGCGGTCCTCGTCGTCGGCCGCCTCCGAGTCGACGACGGCGAGGACCGGGGCGTACTCCAGCTGGCGGGCGAAGGTGTCGGCGACCGTGCGCTGGTCGGTGGCGGCCGCGGCGAGGCCGCGCTCGGCGAGGTCGTCGCCGTTGCCGAGACAGGGCAGGACCAGCACCGGGTCGACGGCGGTGATCACGCCGGTGACGGTGAGCCCGCCGGCCGTGACGACCTCGGCCATCGCCTTGGGCTCGACCGAGTCCCACAGCTCGACGACCGCGAGCCGGGTGTGCCCGTCGCCGGCCAGCCGGAGCAGCTCCGGCACCAGGTCCTCGCGCAGCGCACAGCACGCGCAGTCGTTGACCAGGGGCGCCTCCCCCGCGGAGAGCAGGCCGGAGGCGTCCCGCACGGTCCGTACGACCGTGCCCGCCGCGGCCGTCGCCAGGTCGTGGTGGAGGGCGACACTGGCGGGCACCTCGGCGAGCAGCTGTGCGACGGTCGCCTTGCGGGCGTCGGCGTGCAGCCCGCCGACGATCACGACGGAGAGCATCGGCCCCGACATCAGCCCTTCTTTCCGTACCGGCGCTCGAAGCGCTCCACGCGTCCCGCGGTGTCCAGGACACGGGCCGTGCCGGTGTAGAAGGGGTGGCTGACGTCGGAGATCTCCACGTCGACGACCGGGTAGGTGTTGCCGTCCTCCCACTCGATCGTCTTCTCGCTCGTCATGGTCGAGCGGGTGAGGAAGGCGTAGTTCGCGGCACGGTCGCGGAAGACCACGGGGCCGTAGGCGGGGTGGATCGCCTTGCGCATGGCGGTCAGCGCTCCTCTCGGAAGTCGACGTGGCGGCCGGCGACCGGGTCGTACTTGCGCAGGGTCATACGGTCCGGGTCGTTGCGGCGGTTCTTGCGGGTCACATAGGTGAAGCCGGTCCCGGCGGTGGACCGCAGCTTGATGACCGGGCGGAGTTCGTTGCGTGCCATGCTGGTACCTTACTGAAAATGAATTCCATTTACACAACTGCTTCGAGAGAGGTGCATCACCCGTGTCCGCCCACTGCATGCTGACCGGCGCCCGGCCCGGCTTCGGCAACCGCATCTCGCACTCCCACCGGCGCACCTCGCGCCGCTTCGACCCCAACATCCAGTCCAAGCGGTACTGGCTGCCCAGCGAGGGCCGCTACGTCCGGCTGCGGCTGAGCACGAAGGGGATCAAGACCGTCGACACGATCGGCATCGAGGCCGCCGTCGCCCGCATCCGGGCGCGCGGGGTGCGGGTCTGACGGGCCCGAGGGAACGGAGGAGGAACCGGTATGGCGAAGAAGAGCAAGATCGCGAAGAACGACAAGCGGCAGGAGGTCGTCGCCCGGCACGCCGAGCGGCGCGCCGAGCTGAAGGAGATCATCCGGCGGCCGTCGTCCACCGACGCCGAACGGGCCGCCGCCCAGCGGGAGCTGAGCCGGCAGCCGCGGGACGCGAGCGCCACGCGCCTGCGCAACCGGGACCAGGTGGACGGGCGGCCGCGCGGCTACTTCCGCGCCTTCGGCCTGTCCCGGATCGGCCTGCGCGAGCAGGCGCACGCCGGATACCTGCCGGGGGTCCGCAAGTCGTCCTGGTAGCTTGCTGCGGTCGTTGCGTCGACCGCTACAGCTAGGGAGCCCCCAGTGACTTCGGCGATCTTCTCGCGCACCACGTCACGCCGGCGGATGCGGCTCGCGGCGGCGGCCGTGTCCCTGGCGGGCGCGCTCACGCTGACCGCGTGCGGCGGGGGCGGCGACTCCGAGGACTCCGCGTCGCCCAGCGGCGGCGCCTCGTCGACGGCGACCGCGGACACGGGCGGCGGGACCGGTGGCTCGGGGTCCGCCTCCGGGTCCGCCGCCTCCGCCGAGCTCGCGGGCAGCTGGCTGGCCACCGCCGAGGGCAAGGCCGTGGTGCTGATGGTCAACGGCACCGAGGCGGGCCTCTTCGCGACCGGCGGCACCGTGTGCAGCGGGACCGCCGGTGAGGAGGACGGCATGCGGATGATCCACCTCACGTGCACGGACGGCAGCAAGGAACGCCGCACCGGCATGGTCGACTCCGTCAGCAAGACCCGCCTCGAGGTGACGTGGGAGGGCGGTCTCGGCGCGGAGGCGTACACCAAGGCGGAGGGCGGCAAGTTGCCCTCGGGCCTGCCGACGGCGAGCCTGGGGTCGTAGGCCTCGACGGGCGCCCGGCACGCGGCGGGCGGGGTGGGGCGGGCGACCGCGGTCGGACCTCATGCGTGATGATCCATGCACGCGTTCACGCAGCACCCCGAGCACTCAAGGACACCACATGCGCGCACTCCCCCTCGCCGCCGGCGCCCTCGCTGCCGCCCTCCTGCTGACCGCCTGCTCGGACGGCGGAGACGGCGGCGGTACCGGCGGCGGTACCGGCTCCGGCTCCGGCTCCGGCGGCAAGAACGCCGGCTCCGCCTGCGCGATCGGCGAGATGGGGGTGCGGGTCGGACCCGCCAACCCCGCCCCGGCCGCCGGGGACTCCGGCAACGTGCCGGTCACCCTCACCAACAAGAGCGGCACGACATGCACGCTGGACGGTCTGCCGGGCGTCGATCTCCACGCGGGCGGCACCTCCGCCACCGTGCTCGCCGACTCGGCGGCCCTCTCGGAGAAGATGACCCTCGCCAAGGGCGCCGAGACGTCCTTCACGCTCACCTACCTCCGCGGCGAGGACGGCGGCGCCAAGAGCCTCGCCGTGGACACCGCGAAGTTCTCGCTGCCCGGGTCGAGCAAGACGTACGACTTCACGTGGTCCTACGGCGAGGTGGCGCTGAAGGGCGACGGGCGGACCCCGGACGCCTCGGTGACCGGCTTCCAGCGGACCGGCGACTGACGGCGACGACGACGGACGGCGCCGACGGCTGACAGCGACCGACGGACGGCGACCGACGGACGGCCTGCGGGGATCCGGCGACGCGCGGGCGACCCGGCCGCCCCTAGTCCAGTGGCCTGCGTGACTTCACCTGGGCACGGTCCGCCGCCTCGGCGCCCTCGACCCAGCCCGCCTCGTCGCTGACGCCGCGCAGACGGGTCGTGGTGGTCCGCAGGAACATGCGGTCGAGGCGGTCGGTGACCGCGACCTCGCGGGTGGCGAGGACCGGGAGCAGGTCGGCGCCGACCTGGGTCTCGGCGGCGGCGCGCAGCCGGGTGCCGACGCGGTGGGCGTAGGCGGCGAGGAAGGACTGCCGGAAGGTCTTGGTCCGCTTGCGGCCGCCGGCCCGCTGCGCCGCCTCCGCCTTGGTCATCGCGGTCGTGGCCTGGACGAGGAGCGAGGTGTAGAGCAGCTCCACGACCTCCAGGTCCGCCTCGAAGCCGACGACCGTGGAGAAGGCGAACGGCTCGTTCCACACCGCCCGGCAGTGGTTCGCGGTCGCCACCGCGTCCAGCAGCACCGCCTTGGCCTGCTCGTACGGCGGCTCGACGCCGATCCGGCAGGCTCCGGGCGTGTCGTGGGTGGGCGCCTGCGCGTCCAGCAGCGCCTCGTCGACGCTGTGCCGGGCCATCAGCTCCTGCGCCTTGGCGCTGAGCGCCTCCGCCTCCTGGGGGTATCCGGTCGCCTCCGCCTTGGCGAGCAGCGCGCGGATACGGGTGAGCATGCGCGACTCAGGGGCCGCCTTCCGGCCGGCCGGCTCGTCCAGCGGCTCCAGCGCGGGGAGGCGGAGCAGCAGGCGGTACAGCTCCAGGACCGCGGCGGCCCGGGAGAAACGGTCCGCCCGCACAGGCTCGGCGGTCAGCTCCGCCAGCTGCGCCCGCCAACGGGGACCACGCGCGCGGTCGTCGGCCGCCTGCGCGCGGATCAGCGCCTCGGCCAGGCGCAGGTGTACGTCGTCCAGTTCCCGCCGCACGATCCGTACGACGTCGGCGGGCTGCCAGCCGCGGCGCCAGGCCTGCGCGACGAACTCCCGGCCCCGCCGGTCCAGTTCTGCGTCCGCCGTCCGGTCGGCGGCGAGCAGGGAGGCCGCCGTGTCGAGGGCGGCGTCGGAGTCCGCGTAGAGGGCGGCCTCGAAGGCGCGGTCGACGGTGCTGGGGGTACTGCTGCTGGTCACGGGGCGATCGTCTCACTCCCCGAAAATCCCTCGCCGCTCCCCCGGGTCCGTTCGAGCATGGCCGCATGGTGGACATGTCTCTCTACGCGGCCTTCCTCGTGGCCGCTTTCGCGCTCTGTGTGACTCCCGGCCCCGACATGATGTTCATCGTGGCGATGGGCGGCCGGGGCGGACCCACGGCCGGCGTGATGGCGGCGTTCGGGGTGGCCTGCGCGATGTTCGTGCACACGGCCGCCGCGGCGCTCGGCCTGTCGGCGCTGTTCCTGGCCCTGCCGACGCTCTACCACGTGCTGCGCTGGGCGGGGGCGGCCTATCTGCTCTACCTCGCGGTGAAGGCGTTCCGGGACCGCTCGCCGATGGGCGAGGGGACGGCGGCCGGCCCGGGCATGCGGCGGGCGTTCTGGCAGGGCGCCGTCACCAACCTCCTCAACCCCAAGGTGATCCTCTTCAACGTGGCCTTCCTGCCGCAGTTCGTGGCGCCGGACAGGGGTCACGTCTGGGAGCAGTTCCTGGTCCTCGGGCTGTCGATCACGGTCATGGGGTTCCTGGTGGACGGCTCGATCGGGCTGCTCTCCGGGAAGCTGTCCGCCCTGCTGCGCCGCAGCCGGCGGGTGGCGCGCGGACTGAACGTCTTCAGCGGGACGGTGTTCACGGGGCTGGCGGTGCGGCTGGTGGCCTCCTCGCCGAAGTAGGGGCGGAAGCAGGGGCGGGGTGAGCACGCGCGCGTGGACCGCACTCACTGTCAACCATCGGTTGACACCACGCCACTGTCAACCTAAGGTTGACACATGTCGACGAACCCCAACATCACGTCATCCGTACGTCTCGACGACCTCATCGCGGCCATCAAGAAGGTCCACCACGAGCCGCTCGACCAGCTCCAGGACGCCGTGATCGCCGCCGACCACCTCGGTGACGTGGCCGACCACCTGATCGGCCACTTCGTGGACCAGGCCCGGCGCTCGGGGGCCTCCTGGACCGACATCGGCAAGAGCATGGGCGTCACCCGGCAGGCCGCGCAGAAGCGGTTCGTGCCCAAGGAGGGCGCCGACCCCGGGGCCGCCCAGGACTTCAGCCGCTTCACTCCGCGGGCCCGCAACACGGTGATGGCCGCGCACAACGAGGCCGTCGCCGCCCGCAACGCCGAGGGCCGCCCCGAGCACCTCCTCCTCGGCCTGCTCGCCGAACCGCAGGGCCTGGCCGCCCAGGCGATCACCGCACAGGGCGTACTCCTGGACGCCGTACGCCAGGCGGCCACCGCCACGCTGCCGCCGGCCGTCGAGGAGGCCCCCGAGCTCGTGCCCTACGGCTCCGACGCCAAGAAGATCCTCGAACTCACCTTCCGCGAGGCCCTCCGCCTCGGCCACAACTACGTCGGCACCGAGCACATCCTGCTGGCCCTCCTGGAGTTCGAGCACGGCACGGGCGTGCTGTCGGACCTCGGGATCACCAAGGACGCGACGGAGGCGAACATCACCGAGGCCTTGCGGGACCTCCACGAGCAGTAGGCGGGCGGAGGGTCCCACCGGCCCCCGCGGCGCCGCGTCGGGGGCGTTGTCAGACCCTCCTGCGACACTCGCGACATGACCGACCGCTGGGCTCTCGCTCCGGCCGAGGACGGTGGCGTGGAGATCGCCGCCCTCGGCCCGGACGGGCTGCCCGCGGGACCGGTGCGGCGGGAGAGGGACCTCGCGGCGGCCGTGCGGGAGCGGCCGGAGGTGACGCGATGGGTATGGCGGTCCACGGCCGAGGTCTATCCGCGCCTGCTGGCCGCGGGGGTGCGAGTGGAGCGGTGCTACGACATCGAGGACGCCGAGACCCTGCTGCTCGGCCACGCGGGGCGGTACGGCGAGCCACGGTCGGCCGCCGCCGCCCTGGCCCGGCTGCGCGGCGGCCCCGTACCACCGGATCCGCCCCAGCGCTCGGCCCGACCGGGCTCGCAGTCCTCCCTCTTCGAGCCGCAGGCCGTCCGGCTGCCGCTGACCGACCTCCTGGAGGTCTACGCCGACCAGCAGCGCCGCCAGGACGCCACCGCGCACCCGGACCGGATGCGGCTGCTGATCACCGCCGAGTCGGCCGGGATGCTGGTGGCCGCCGAGATGAACCGCGCGGGACTGCCGTGGAGCGCCGACGTCCACCGCCAGGTGCTGCACGACATGCTCGGCGAGCGCTACGCCGGCGGCGGTGAGCCCCGCCGCCTCGCCGAACTCGCCGACGAGGTGTCCGCCGCGTTCGGACGCCGGGTCCGGCCCGACCTGCCCGCCGATGTCGTCAAGGCGTTCGCGCAGGCCGGCGTCAAGGTCGGCTCGACCCGCCGCTGGGAACTCCAGAACGTGGACCACCCGGCCGTGCAGCCCCTGATCGAGTACAAGAAGCTGTACCGGATCTGGGTCGCCCACGGCTGGTCCTGGCTCCAGGACTGGGTGCGAGAGGGCCGGTTCCGGCCGGAGTTCCTGTGCCACGGGACGGTCACCGGACGCTGGGTCACCAACGGCGGGGGCGCGTTGCAGATCCCGAAGGTGATCCGGCGGGCCGTCGTCGCGGACCCCGGCTGGCGGCTCGTGGTCGCCGACGCCGACCAGATGGAGCCGCGCGTGCTCGCCGCGATCTCCCGCGACCCCGGTCTGATGGAGGTGGCCGGCCGGGAGAGCGACCTGTACCAGTCCGTCTCCGACCGCGCCTTCTCCGGCGACCGCGACCAGGCCAAACTCGCCGTCCTCGGCGCCGTGTACGGCCAGACCTCCGGGGACGGCCTCAAGAACCTCGCCGCGCTCAGACGCCGCTTCCCCAAGGCGGTGGCGTACGTCGACGAGGCCGCCCGCGCGGGCGAGGAGGGGCGGCTCGTACGGACCTGGCTCGGGCGGACCTGCCCGCCGGCGGTGGGCGCGGGCGACGCCGAGGAGGCCGGCATCCCGCAGGAGGACACGCCCGGAACACCCGCCGACGACGGCTGGGTACCGGGCTACGCCTCCCGCGACGCCCGCGCCCGGGGCCGCTTCGCCCGCAACTTCGTCGTCCAGGGCAGCGCCGCCGACTGGACCCTGCTGCTGCTCGCCGCGCTGCGCCAGAGCTGTGCGGACATGGCCGCCGAACTGGTCTTCTTCCAGCACGACGAGGTGATCGTGCACTGCCCCGAGGAGGAGGCGGAACGGGTCGTCACGGCGATCCGGGAGGCGGCACAGCTGGCCGGGCGGCTGACGTTCGGGGAGACACGGGTGCGGTTCCCGTTCACGTCGTCGGTGGTGGAGTGCTATGCGGACGCCAAGTGACCGGGGGCGGGACGGGCCGGGTCGCTCGGCCGGTGCCGTAGAGGTGCTCGGCGGCCGCGACCGGGATGCTCAGTCGTCGAGCAGGGTCCGCAGTTCGGCCACGATCTCCTTGCGGTCCGTGTCGTGCAGCGCCGCCAGGGCGGATCGCCACTGGACGTGGGCCTCCTCGGTCCGCCCCAACTGCTGGAGCAGCAGTCCGTACTGGTGACGGGCGAGGCCCCCCGTGTAGCCGTCGGCGCGGGCGTCCGCGCGGCTCAGCAGCTCGGTGCACTCGCTCTCGGCCCGTTCCGTGCGCCCGAGCAGCCGCAGCGCCCGCACCAGCCCGAGCCGGTACTGCGACTCGCCGTGCCAGTCACCGTGGCCGCCGAGGATGCGCCGGCTCTCCTCGAAGTGCGGCAGGGCGGCCTCCGGTTCACCGAGGGTGAGATGGGCGTAGCCGATGTTGCAGTGCGCGGAGTGCTGCACGATGACGTTGCCGATCTCGACGCCGATGGCGAGCGAGCGCCGGTGCTGTTCGATGGCGGCCCGCGGGTCGGTGTGCTCGTACAGATTGCCCAGGTGGCCGTAGGTGACGGCCTCGCCCCAGGGGTCGTCCAGTTGCCGCGACAGCTCCAGGCACTGCCGCAGCGCCTGTGCGGACTCCTCGTACCGGCCGAGGCTCTCCAGCAGCAGACCCCGGTTGCCGAGGGCGCGCCGGACCCGGGAGACCATGCCGAGTCGCCGCCAGAGCACCAGGGAGTCGTCGATGAGGTCGAGGGCCTCACCGGGGCGGCCTATGAGGAAGTGCAGGCCGGCGAGGTCGAGCAGGGCGTACGCCTCGGCGGCCTCGTCCTCGAACCGTCGTGCCAGCCGGAGCGCGGCCCGCCCGAGCACCTCCATCTCGGAGACCCGGCCGCCGCGTTGGAGGTAGGGGAAGAACAGCCGCAGCAGGGTGGAGACATGGGCGGCCGTACGGTCGTCGGGGGCGTCCGCGTACCGCTCGACCAGGGCGATGACGTTCTCCAGCTCCGAGGTCCCCCAGGCGAAGGCCTCCTCGGCGGAGGCGAAGGCCGGTACGGACAGCACGTGCGCCGCGTGCTCGGGCGGCTGCGCGGCGGTCGGGCGGCGGCGCTCGTCCTGGTCGAGACCGGGCTCCACGATCGCGGTGAGGGCGCGTTCGGCGACACCGGCGTACCAGCGCACGGCGGTGCGGGCGATGTCGGGCGCCCCGGCCGGTGTGACCAGTTCGCGGGCGAAGTCGCGCACCAGGTCGTGCGGGGTGTAGCGGCCGTACGCCGTCTCGTCCAGGAGCGCCACGTCGACGAGGCGGTCGAGCGCGGCCTCGGCACGGCTCGTCTCGGCGCCCAGGAGCCGGGCGATGAGGGGGGCACCGTAGGTGGGCAGGTCGAGGGCACCCAGCCGGCGCAGCGCGAGGGCGGCGTCGCGGTCGGTGCGGCGGCCGGAGGCGGCGAGCGCGTCATGGGCGACGGCCAGGGAGCGGCGCACGGACAGGTCGTCGTACTCCAGATGCCGCAACCTGCCCTCCGTGGCGGCCAGTTGGTCGGCCAGCACATCGGGGGTGAGGGCCCGGCGCGCGGCCAGACGAGCGGCGACGATACGCAGGGCGAGCGGCAGACGGCCGGTGAGTTCGACCAGCGGGTGGGTGGCGTCGATCCGGTTCGCGTCCGCCGCCTCTCCGGCCTCGCGACCGGACACCGCCCGCAGCAGCGCCGCGCTGTCCTCCGCCGAGAGCGGGGCGAGCGCGAAACGGCGGGCCCCGTCGAGGGTGGTCAGCGGGGAGCGGCTGGTGACGATCACCGCGCAGCCGGTCCCGGCCGGCAGCAGCGGCCGTACCTGCGCGGCGGTACCGGCGTCGTCCAGCACCATCAGAGTGCGCGTCGGCGCGAGCAGTGAGCGCAGCAACGCCGTCGCCGCGTCCGGGTGTTCGGGGATGGACCGCGGGTCGGCGCCCAGGTCGCGCAGGAGCGCGGCGAGCGCCTGGGACGGGGTGAGGGGGGTCATGCCCGGGGTGGCGCCGTGCAGGTTGACGTACAACTGGCCGTCGGGGAAGCGGTCCCGCAGCCCATGGGCCACATGGAGGGCGAGGGCGCTCTTGCCGACCCCGGCCATGCCGCTGATGACGGCGACGGCGGGCGTGTCGCCCGTCAGGGTCCGGCGTACGTCGTCGAGGACGGTCGCGCGGCCGGTGAAGTGGGGCGGGGGCGGCGGGAGTTGCGCGGGTCGGGGCAGGGGGGTGGGTTCGGCTCGGGTCTCGGTGGCGGCGCCTTCGGGGTCGGCGGCGTGCGCGGGCTCGGCCTCGGCCTCGGTCCCGACAGGCGCATCCGTGAGGTCACCGGCGGGCGCGGTCTGGTTTCCGGCGGCCGTGTCCATGGCGACTGCGGGACCGGTGGGTGCACCTGCGGGTGCGGTGGGTGCACCTGCCGTCCCGGTGTGCGTCCCCGTGGGTCCGGTGGGTGCCCCGGCGGGTCCGGTGGGTGCCCCCGCGGCTTCCCGCAGGACCTCGACGTGGGCCTCCCGCACCCCGGCCCCCGGCTCCACCCCGAGTTCCTCGACGAGCCGGGTGCGCAGATCGCGGTGGACGGCCAGCGCCTCCGCCTGGCGTCCCGTGCGGTGCAGGGCGAGCATCAGCTGGCGGTGGAAGGCCTCGCGCAGCGGATGCTCGGCGGTCAGGGACGTCAGCTCCGGGACGAGACCGTCGAGCCGGTCGCCGACGGCGAGCTCGGCGTCGTAGTGAAGTTCCAGAAGCAGCAGCCGCGCCTCCCGCAGCCGTTGCGCGAAGGCGTATCCACCGAGTTCGGCGGGCAGTCCGCTCAGCGGCGAGCCGCGCCACAGCGCGAGGGCGTCGTCGCACGCGCGCACCGTCCCGGCCCAGTCCCCGGCCGCGTGCGCGGCGCGCGCCTCGGCGACATGGGCGTCGAAGACATGGACGTCCAGCTCACCCCGCTCGACACGCAGCACATAACCGGGCGGTACGGCCCGCAGCCGCTCGGGGTCGTCGAGGAGCCGCCGCAGCCGGGTGACGTGGTTGTGCAGCGAGGCCTGCGCGGAGGCGGGCGGCTCCCCGCCCCACAGCGCGTCCTTGAGCGACTCGACCGAGACGGTACGGCCGGACTCCAGCAGCAGTGCCGCCAGCAGGGTGCGCGCCTTGGGGCTGCCCACCACCTGGGGCGTGCCGGCGTCGTAGAGGACGGGCGGCCCCAGCAGTCCGAACCGCAGCTCGTACCGCTCCACGCCGAACCACTGCCTTCCCACGCGCCGAACCCGGAGGCGCAGTCGCACACCGTCGCCTCCGGCGGGCCGAGGCCCACCCCTTCCGGCGGACCGAAGCCCGCCGCCTCTGGCTGGATCCCGCTCCGCGCCCGGTGGTTTCCCGCCGTCTGCGCCGACCGGCGATCCGGCCGGAACCCGCTGTCGCAGCGGCCGTCCGATGCCCCCGACCGGCGCTTTCACGCCAGTCGGGTGACGATGCCGGTGAGGACGCCGGCATGACCGGTGGCCACATGTTCCCCATGTTAGCGATCTGTTGGTGACACCTGATGTGATCAGTCCATCGGATCTGGCCCGTCGGTGCGCGCGTACGACGCGATACTCGGGGGAGTGTTGCCGCCGCGGCCGGATCCGGGGACGCGAGAGAGTCCCGGTCGGCGGAGGTGAACGACCGGGACTCTCGTCCTGCTTCCCTGGCCAGACGACCGGCGTGCTCACGAGACCGGCCTGGGCAGACAACTGACGTCTCCACAAGACCGGCCTGGCAGATGACCGGCGTCTTCACAAGACCGGCCCGGGCAGACGACCGGCGTCTCCACAAGACCGGCCTGGCAGACGACCGGCGTCTTCACAAGACCGGCCCGGGCAGACGACCGGCGTCTTCACAAGACCGGCCTGGCAGACGACCGGCGTCTTCACAAGACCGGGCTGGGCAGACGACCGGCGTCTTCACAAGACCGGCCTGGCAGACGACCGGCGTCTTCACAAGAGCAGGCTGATCAGATGACCGGGGGTCGTCCCAGCCGGGTGAGCCGCCACACCGTTCGCCAGCGCATGGGCCGTCGCTCGCCCGCCGACTCCCGCACCCCTTCCGCGAACCCGCCGAACCAGGCGCGCAGCCCCGGCATCGAACGGTTCCGTACGAGCGTGAGCAGCACCCAGACGCCGAGGTGGACCGGGACGAGCGGGAGCGGCAGTCGGCGCCGGGCCAGCCAGACGCGGTTGCGGGCGTTGACGCGGAAGTAGACGGCGTGCCGGGCGGGTGAGGTCTTCGGGTGCTGGAGCAGCAGTTCCGGCGCGTAGAGGATCTTCCAGCCCGCGTCGGCGGCCCGCCAGGCCAGGTCCGTCTCCTCGTGCGCGAAGAAGAACCGGGCCGGCCAGTCCCCGATCTCGTCGAGCATCGTCATGCGGAAGCCGTGCCCGCCGCCGAGGAAGCCGGTGACGTACCCGCCGCGCAGCGGATCGGAGGCGCCGACGCGGGGCACGTGCCGCCGCTGGGTCTCCCCGTGCTCGTCGGCGATCCGGAACCCGACGATGCCGAGCCGCTCGTCGGCCGCGAACAACTCCTGTACGCGGCGCAGTACATCGGCGTCGACCAGCAGCCCGTCGTCGTCCAGCTCGACGACGACGTCGACGTCGCCGAACTCCCGCAGCCGCGCGATCCCGACGTTGCGTCCGCCGGGGCAGCCGAGGTTCTCCTCCAGCTCCACGACCGTGACCTCGCCCGGCAGCGACAGCCGCTGGGCGAACTCCGGGAGCCGGCAGCCGTTGCCGACGATCACGATCCGGGTGGGCGGCAGGTCCTGTTTGGCCACGGACTCCAGCAGGGCGTCGACCTCCTCCGGCCGGTTCCCCATGGTCACCACGGCGACGGCGACGCGCGGCGCCTCCCCCATGCCCTCACCTCATCCCGGATCGCGAAGTACCGCCGCGATGCTAGCCGTTCACTGTGAGGACTTCTCACGTACGCCCCGGCGCCGACACCGGTTCGCCTGCCGGCACCGGTTCGCCTGCCGGCACCGTCAGCCCTCCGCGGGCGGCTCCCACCAGGCGACGGGACAGGGAAGGTCACCGGGGTCCGGCACGCCGTCCGCCCGAAGGCGTCGAGGTCGACGCAAGCAGCGCCCGGGTACGGGGAATGGCCGACGTCCGGCCGCCCGTCCGACCGGGTCGAGGACTATGCTGCTGTACGGACGCCCCAGATCCCGGCGGCTTGTCGTCGCTCGACACACATGGCTGTGAGGAAACGGGCCTTGGTCCGTCACCCGGCACAGCCCTGGAGGGAACTGTGTGGGTCCTCGGTCCTGTCGCGCAGGCCCCGGACCGGCCGTCGTTCCGCCTCCACCGCACGTACGTCCCTGCCGGGAGCGCGTGACGGGGTCCGGGAATCCCCGCGTCACCGCGTGCGCTGCCGGACGGTCTCCCGAACCGAGGCGTCATGCCCCTCCCACAGCTCACCGTCCACCGCCATGACCGAAGGCACCGGGCCCTCATCACCCTGGCCGGTGAGATCGATCTGGAATCGGTGCCGCTGGTGCGCACAGCACTGGCGCGGTGCCTGGGCGACGGTATCCGCACCATCGACGTCGACCTCACCCCCGTCACCTTCTGCGACTGCAGCGGCCTGAACGCCTTCCTGGACGCGTCACAGCGGGCCGCCGTGGCCGGCGGGGCCTTGCGACTGCACCACCCGCCACCGACCCTGGGCTTGATACTCGACCTCACCGGCTCGGGAGCCCTGCTCCTCGGCCTGCCCGCTCGGGCACCTGCCACCTCCTCCGCACCGGAAGTCCCGGCCGTGAGCAGCCCGCCATTCCGCACCGACCGAACCGACCGCACCGACGTGTCCCGTTTCCGCCGGTCCTCTCGGGCGATGGACAGGGACGGTCCGGCCCAGGCAGGGACGGCCCCGTAGGGGCGCCGGTCCGAGGTGGCCGCATCTCATCGACGACGCGAACCCCTCCCCGGACTGGTGGCCTGACCACCCCGGCGCCGACTGCCGCCTCCGCACGAGGAACCGCGCTCGGATCAGGGGCCGTGCTTCTGGAGGTGCGGTGCCGCTGGTGCGTCGCTGTCGACCGGCGCCCGCTGTGGTGCGGCGGCGGTCGCGGGGCCGATCTCGCGCTCCGGGCCGTCATCCTCGGCGGTCTCGCCCGACCACGCCTCCGTACCCGTCTGCGTCGCTGTCCAGGCGGTGCAGTACAGCAGCAGCCTGGCCATGAGATTGATCCACAGCACGACGGCGACCGGCACGGCGAAGGCGCCGTACATGCTCTTCCCCGCGACGCCCTGCAGATAGCCGGTGAGCAACCACTTGAGCAGTTCGAAGCCCACCGCACCGATCAGCGCGGCGACCACGACCGCGCGCCGACCGGGATGCACCTGCGGCAGCCGGGTGAGCAGGTAGACCAGCAGGAGGAAGTCGACGACCAGGGCGATGGCCAGGCCGACGAGGAACAGCAGGGCCCGTCCCACCCCGCCTTCAATGCCGGCCTTGTCGGCGGCCCAGCCGACGGCGATGTTGGCGAACACCGAACTGCCGATCGCGACCAGCCCGACCGCGCCGAGGCCGACCAGCACCATGGAGTCCTTGAGCTTGAGCAGGAACGGATTGCCCGGGTCCTGCTCCTTCTCCCACACGGCGCGCAGAGACCCGCGCAGGGCGCTGACCCAGTTGACGCCGATCACGAGCAGCAGGGCGCCCGCGATCAGTCCGACGGACCCGGCATGCGCGACGAGACTGTCCAGGTCCAGCAGGTCGGAGAGGCCGGGCGCCTGGTCGGCGATCTCGTCCTTGAGGTTCCCGAGTTGGTCGTCGCTCAGCAGCTTGGCGCTGATCGCCACGCCCACGGTGATGAGTGGAAAGAGCGCGACGAAGCTGGTGAAGGTGATGGCCGCGGCGAGCCGGGCCCAGTGGACCCCGTCCAGCCGCATGAACGCCCGCCCGGCGTGCGTACGCAGCAGCCTTCCGATCACCGGCAGTCTTCTCAGCCACTCCATGAGCGACACCCACTCCCTGCGTATCCCACAGCCCGGGGGAAAGGCGTCCAGTGGAGAAACCGCACCGCCTCGGGCCGGTCAGGCAGGGGTTTCGGCGACGGCCAGAAGCCGGCTCAACGGCGCGCCAGTTGCCGTTCTCCGGCCGCACCGGGCTGGTAGGTCAGACCGTAGTGCTGGAAGATCGCTTCCTCCTGCTCGGCCGGCAGCACGCTGTCGGTGCCGATCGAAGGGGCCTGCCTCACCAACGCTCGGACAAAGGCGACCTTGAGATAGTCCGGCCCGGCGATCGCACCCTCGATGGGGACGAAGACCAGGCGGTGCCGGGTGGGCAGTCCCGTGCGTACCGTGGCCATGGCCGGTTCGTCCGTGGTGGTGTCCACATAGACCGCCTCCAGGACGCCGATCTTGCGCGACTCGTTGTCGACGACATCGCGGTTGCGCCATTCCCGGACGTCGGCTGTGTGAATCATGAGCTTCCCCTTCCGGACGGCTCAGCCGCCGGTGGTGAGCGGACGCTGCGGCGTGCACCGCGGCGGCTTTACGCGGCGGAAGATGGAGAGACGACCGCGGCCACGTGTCTCTGGATGTCGGCACCTGTCGGCACCTGTCGCCACCTTCATCGGTCACCCGCGGTGTTCGTGGTCCCGGCGGGCCTCGCGCCCCCAGCGCGCCCGGTTCTGGCGGCTGTAGCGGCGCTCCCAGCGGTCCTGACGATCCCGGTGGTCCCGGTACTCCCGGTAGTCCTCGTAGTCCCGGTAGCCCCCGGGAGCCGAACCCCCGCTACGGCTCCGGCCTCCGCCACCCTCGCGGGCGTGCCGGGCCGTGCCGAAGACCAACACGGCTGCGGCCACCCACCAGATGGGGTTCATGAAGCCGAGGCCGAACAGGACCACGACCAGGATGAGAAGCAGGACGAACACCGCGGGCCTCCCGGAGCGGAGCAAAGCAACGCTGCCGGGGGCTGGGGCCTGTACGGACAGCGTAGTCCTCCCCGGGGGTTGCGGACAGAGGCCCACGTCAGGGTGGTTCGCCGGGTCCGGGGCTCCTCCGAGGGCGGCCTCGCGCATGAGTGCCGGAACCTGCCCGTGCCCAGCGGGCCTCGGTGCCGGTCGGGACCGCGTTGACAAGGGAGGATGCCGGGCGTTGACTGGCAGTACGGTGTAGGACCATGCCACTCCGGACAATCCGGACGCGCGGCATTGCCCCTTCCCGCTTCGCCCGGACCCCGCGGAACCAAGCGCATCTCCGCGATCCGGAGGCCCCGCGATGACCCTTTGGCTTCTTCTTCTCCTTCTGCTGATCCTGGTGGTCTTCGGGTTCGACCCTGCCCGCAGGACCATCGGCCGTGCGGCGATCACATGCGGCACCCCACTCACCCGACAAGCAGGAGGCCGGCCATGAGCGTCGGACGAACGATCAAGCACAAGGCGCAGGAATTCAAGGGCCGGGCCACCGAGCACATCGGCCGGGCCACCCGAAACAGACGCTTGCAGCGCGAAGGCAGGACCGACCGGGTCGTCGGCAACCTGAAGCAGTCCGGCGAGAAGGCGAAGGACGCCTTCAGGCGGTGACCACCGGACGCCCCGGGTGGTGCCCGCGTCGCGTGGGCGCCACCCGGCGGCCAGGGGCTGAAGCGCCGATTCGGTCCCCCGCGCCCCCGAGTTCCGTCCGGGCGGTTCAGCGGAGGGTCGGTACGGCGAAGCGCAGGATGCGTCCCCAGGTGGAGCAGGAGCCGTACTGCCGCCACAGCGGGTCGGTGACGTACGGGATGTCGTACCGCTCGCAGACCTCGCGCACCCGCGGGGCGATCTCCGCGTAGCGGTTGCCGGGCAGATCCGGGAAGGCGCCAGCCACGCTGCGGTGGACACAGGTGAGGCGGGGTGCCGGCGGATCGGGTGGCACGAACGGAGGAGGCACGGAGGAGGCTGTGTCGGCCGACGCCGGGGCCGAGAAAAGCAAAAGCCCCAGGTCACGGCGAGTGAGTCCTGAGGCTTCGGCAGAGCCGCCTTCGGGATTCGAACCCGAGACCTACGCATTACGAGTGCGTTGCTCTGGCCATCTGAGCTAAGGCGGCGCGCTGTCCGCACTATGGTGCGATCAGCAACGTCGGTAAGTCTACACAGTTTCCGGAGGTGCTCCGCACCAGCCCCGGAGGCAGCCCGGAGGCACCCCGCAGGCACCAGAAGCCGCCCCGGAGGCAGCCGCCCGAGGCCGGGAGAAGCGGCTTCGGGCGCCCGGAGGGAGAGGCTTCGGGGCCGGGCAGCGAGGCTTCCGAACCGCCCCCGCCCGTGAACCGCCCCCGCCCACGATCACCCCCGCCCTCGACCGCCCCCGCCCGCGACCACCCCCACCCGCGTCACCCGCAGCGCTTCCCCTCCGCAGGTGCGGTCCCCCGAAGGAGGTACGCGTTGATCGCGGCGTCGATGCAGGCGCTGCCGCGGCCGTACGCGGTGTGGCCGTCGCCCTCGTAGGTCAGGAGGCGGGACGAGGAGAGCTGGGCGGCGAGGGCGCGGGCCCAGCGGTACGGGGTGGCCGGGTCCCGGGTGGTGCCGACGACGACGATCGGGGCGGCGCCCTCGGCGGTGATGCGGTGCGGCTCACCCGTCGGCCGCACCGGCCAGTACGCGCAGTTCAGGGAGGCCCAGGCGAGGCCCGCACCGAAGACGGGGGACGCCTTCTCGAACTCGGGCAGCGCCTCGCGCACCTCGTCCGGGGAGGAGAAGGCGGCGGGGAGGTCGAGGCAGTTCACGGCCGCGTTGGCGAACATCAGGTTGGAGTAGCGGGCCTCGGCGTCCCGCTCGTAGTAGCTGTCGGAGAGGGCCAGCAGCCCAGCGCCGTCGTTCTCCTGCATCGCCGAGGTCAGCGCCTCGCGCAGTTGCGCCCAGGCCCCCTCGTCGTACATCGCCGCGATCACCCCGGTGGTGGCGAGGGACTCGCCGAGCCTGCGGCCGTCCGCGTCGCCCGTGGGGATCGGCCGGGCGTCGAGTTTTTCGAAGAACGCCTTGAGGTTCCCGCCCACGTCGTCGGCCTTCTTACCCAGCGGACAGTCCGGCTGCTGCACACAGTCCCGCGCGAACGACCGGAACGCCGTCTCGAACCCCGCCGTCTGGTCGAGGTTCAGCCGGCGGGCGGGCAGCGAGGGGTCCATCGCACCGTCCAGGACCAGTCGGCCCACCCGGTCCGGGAAGAGACCGGCGTACGTCGCACCGAGGAAGGTGCCGTACGACGCCCCGACGTAGTTCAGCCTCTCGTCGCCCAGCGCCGCCCGCAGGATATCCATGTCACGCGCCGCCTCGACGGTCGAGACGTGGCGCAGCAGAGCGGCCGATCGGGCGCCGCAGCCCTCCGCGAACTTCCGGTACGCGCCGACGAGCCGCTCGCTCTCCGCCGCGTCGTCCGGCGTCGTGTCGGTCTGCGTGTACGCGTCCATGTCCCGCCCGTTCAGGCACTTCACGGGCTCGCTGCGGGCGACGCCGCGGGGGTCGACGGCGACCATGTCGTACCGGGCGCGGATCTTGGCCGGGTAGCCGATCCCGGCGTACGCCTGGAGGTAGCCGACCGCCGAACCGCCCGGCCCGCCCGGGTTGACCAGCAGTGAGCCGAGCGCCTTGCCGGAGCCGGTCGCCTTCTTGCGGCTGACGGCGAGGCGTACGTCACCGGCGTCCGGCTTGTCGTAGTCGAGCGGCGCCTTCATCGTGGCGCACTCGAATCCGGGCACCCCGCAGCTGCGCCAGTTCAGCTTCTGCCCGTAGTACGGCGAGAGGGCGGCCGGCGTGGACTGCGGCAGCGCGGGCAGCACCGCCGCCTCCGCGGTCGTACCCGCGGGACCGCTCCCGGCCGAGCAGGCGGACACCACCAGCGCGGCGACGGCGAGAAGGGCACCGCCGGTACGTGAACGCCGGTGACGGGGCGGGGCGATCGGGTGGGCCGGGCGAGGGCTGCGCCTGAGGTACATCAACCGAGCGTAACTCTGTGCAGCCGCACGGTTGCCATCTGTGCACAGGGCGGCTCGTACGAGGGACCCCGGTCAACCTGGTGTTGATCAGATCAGGAGGGCGCTTGATCAGCTCGGGAAGGCGGGGGCGCGATCACTCAGGAAAGGGGGGCGAGACCACGCCGTCGGGTCCCCGCCGCTGTCTCAACCCCCTCTCAGCGCCAGCGTCATCGCCTCCACCGCGAGCAGCGGCGCCACATTGCGGTCCAGGGCGTCACGGCACGCGGCGATCGCCTCGATCCGGCGGAGCGTGGCCTCGGGAGAGCTGCCGCGGGCGAGACGCTGCAGAGCGTCCTCGGCGTCCGCGTTGGCGATCGCCACCCGGGAGCCGAGCTGGAGGGCGAGGACGTCGCGGTAGAAGCCGGTGAGGTCGGTCAGGGCGACGTCGAGGCTGTCGCGCTGGGTACGCGTGCGCCGCCGCTTCTGCTTGTCCTCCAGGTCCTTCATCACGCCCGCAGTGCCGCGCGGCATCCGTCCGCCCTGGGAGGCGCCCATGGCCGTCTTCAGCTCGTCGGTCTCCTTGCCGTCCCTCTCCTCGGCGAGCAGCTTGGCGTCCTCGGCGGCCGCGTCGACGAGTTCCTGGGCGGCCCTGAGGCAACCGCCGACGTCCTCGACCCGCAGCGGCAGCTTGAGGACGGCGGCCCTGCGCTCGCGTGCGGCGGGGTCGGTGGCCAGGCGCCGGGCCCGGTCGACGTGCCCTTGCGTGGCCCTGGCGACGGCCGCGGCCACGGCGGGCTCGATGCCTTCCCGGCGTACGAGAAGGTCGGCGACCGCGTCGACGGAGGGGGTCCGCAGGTTCAGGTGCCGGCAGCGGGAGCGGATGGTCGGCAGGACGTCCTCGACGGAGGGGGCGCACAGGAGCCAGACGGTACGGGGCGCCGGCTCCTCGACGGCCTTCAGCACCGCGTTGGCCGACTTCTCGTTCAGCCGCTCGGCGTCCTCCACGAGGATCACCTGCCAGCGGCCGGTCGCCGGTGAGGTGAACGACTTGCGGACGGTGTCCCGCATGTCGTCGGCGAGGATCTGGGTGCCGACGGCGGCGACGGTGGTGACGTCGGCGTGGGTGCCGATCAGCGCCGTGTGGCAGCCGTCGCAGAACCCGCACCCGGGGATCCCGCCGAGCGCCCGGTCGGGGCTCACGCACTGCAACGCGGCGGCGAAGGCGCGGGCCGCCTGGGTCCGTCCGGCACCGGGCGGGCCGGTGAACAGCCAGGCGTGCGTCATCTTCGACGCCTCGGGCGGCGGGACGGCGGTGGCGACGGCGGTGACGAGCGCGTCGGCGTCCCGAGCGGCGGCGGCCAGCTGCTCGCTCACCTTCTCCTGGCCGACGAGGTCGTCCCAGACGGTCATGGGTGGTGCCGCCCTTTCGTCACGGTGGGGTGCTTACGGAGCCCGGTTGGCGTGCGGGCCCCGCCGGGTGGGGGGTGCGGGGTCCATTGTGCGGGTCGGCACTGACAACGACCCCACCGACCGCCGGGCCCGGTCAGCCGCCAGCGGTCAGCGGTCAGCGGTCAGCCACATCGCCCGCCACCGCGCTCAGCCGCGCCCCCCGGATCGCCGACCCGGCACCGCGCTCAGCGGCACCCCTCGGACCAGCGGACCAGCCGCCCCGCGGCCCCGCGGACCCGCCGCACCCGGCATCACCCCCGGCGTCCCCGCCCCCCGCGTCCCCGCCCCTCGCCGAACTCCCCACCGTCACGCGGCCCGAGCAGCTCGTCCGCCAGGGACGGCAGGTCGTCCAGCGGAGTCTCCTCGGCCCAGTCCGACCGGGCCCGCTTGCGAGGCTTCCCCGACTCGTCGACCTGGGGCATCTCCCGCGTACGGCCCTCGGTCCCGTCCGGGCCCGCCTGCTCCTCCCGGAAGAACCCCGGCGGCACCCGGTCCGAGGCGGTCTCTCCCGGCACCGGCGGCAGCACCGCGGTCTCGTCGGCCGCACCCGGCACCACCGGCGGCAGCACAGCCGTCTCGTCGGCGGCCCCCACCGGCGGCAGCACCGCCGTCTCGTCCGCCGCACCCGCGGGCGGCATCGGCAGCTCCGCGGTCACCTCGCTGTCGGAAGCGCCCTTGGCGGGCCCCGCGTCGGCACCCTCTCCAGGCCCCGCGTCGGCGTCCCGCACCGGTCGCAGCACGGCCGTCTCCTCCGCCGGACCACCCGACGCGTTCGTCGGCGTCACCACCGGCGTGGGCCTGGTCGGCGCCTCCGGAGGAACGACCGTCGGCGGTACCGGCGGCTTCTTCGGTCCCGCCGCCGCGGCCGCCGCGGCCTGCTCGGCGAGCCGGCGCGCCTCCTCGGCCCGCAGCAGTGCCTCCTCGGCCTTGCGCTGCTTCTCCAGGCGCCGCGCCTCGGCCTCGGCCTGCAGCCGGGCCTCCTCCTCGGCCTGCCTGCGGCGCCGTTCCTCGTCGACCCTGCGGCGCGCTTCCTCCTCGGCCCGCGCCTTCTCCTCGGCGAGCAGCCGCGCCCGCTCCTCCTCGGCACGCCTGCGCGCTTCCTCGGCCCGCAGCCGGGCCTCCTCCGCCTGCCGTTCGGCCTCGCGGCGCTGCGCCTCCTCCAGCTCGCGGCGCTTGCGCTCCTCCTCCTCGGCGCGCAGCCGGGCCAGCTGCTCCTGGCGCTCACGCTCCAGGCGCTCCTCCTCGGCCTTGCGCGCGGCCTCTTCCTCGGCCTTGCGGCGCGCTTCCTCCTCGGCCCTGCGGCGGGCCTCCTCCTGCTCCCGGATCTCCTGCTCGGACAACGGCAGCAGCTGGTCGAGGCGGTGGCGTACGACGGTGGTGACGGCCTCGGGCTCCTGGCCCGCGTCCACGACCAGGTAGCGCCCGGGGTCGGCGGCGGCCAGGGTGAGGAACCCGGAGCGCACGCGCGCGTGGAACTCCGCCGGCTCCGACTCCAGCCGGTCCGGCGCCTCGGTGAACCGCTCCCGGGCGATCTCCGGGGAGACGTCCAGCAGAACCGTCAGATGCGGCACCAGGCCGTTGGTCGCCCAGCGGTTGATGCGGGCGATCTCGGTCGGGGACAGGTCACGGCCCGCGCCCTGGTACGCAACGGAGGAGTCGATGTAGCGGTCGGAGATCACGATCGCGCCCCGCTCCAGCGCCGGCCGCACGACGGTGTCCACGTGCTCCGCGCGGTCCGCCGCGTACAGCAGCGCCTCCGCGCGGTGCGAGAGTCCGGTGCTGGAGACGTCCAGGAGGATGGAGCGCAGCCGCTTGCCGACGGGCGTCGCCCCCGGCTCGCGCGTCACCACGACCTCGTGGCCCTTGGCCCTTATCCACTCGGCGAGCGCCTCGGCCTGGGTGGACTTCCCGGCGCCGTCGCCGCCCTCCAGGGCGATGAAGAAACCGTTCGACGCGGGCGACGTCACCGGGTCGTCGCCGCCGAGCAGCGCGTCCCGCAGGTCGTGCCGCAGCGGCACCCCGGAGCGGTCGTCGACCTTGGCCAGCACCAGCGCGGCCACCGGCAGCAGCAGCGCGCCGACCAGCATCAGCGTGAACGCGGCACCGCCGTGCGCGAACACGAACTTGCCGTTCTCCAGCCGGTGCGGCCCGATGAGCGCGGCCACCAGCGGCGCGACGACCGCGCCGAGCGCCACGAAGACCCGTACGACCGCGTGCAGGTGCTCGGTTGTGCGGCCGCGGCGGTAGTCCTCGGCCTCCTGGTCGAGCAGGGTGTGCCCGGTGTTGGCGGCGACGCCCGCGCCGACGCCGGCCAGCGCGACGATCAGCAGCACCGTCGTCACGTCCGGGACGAGACCCGCGGCCAGCAGCGCGACGCCGGTGAAGGCGATCGCCAGCGCGAGCAGCCTGCGCCGCGAGAGCGAGACGAGCACCTTGGGCGCCGTACGGATGCCGACGACGACCCCGCCGGTCAGGGCCAGGACCAGCAGGCCGTACGTCACCGGCCCGCCGCCCAGGTCCTTGGCGTGCAGCACGGTCACGGCGACGGACGCGGAGATCGCGCCCGCGACGGCGGCGGAGGCGAGCACCAGCAGCGGGAGCGCGCCGGTGCGGCCCTTGTCGACGCCGGTGCCGGTCTTGGGGCGGCGCATGCCCTCCAGCGGGGAACGCGCGCGTGGCGTCCGCGTGTCGGGCAGCTCCAGGAAGGTCAGCACCGACAGGGACGCGGCGAACAGGCCGGCCGCGACATACGAGGCGAGGGCCGCCTGGTGCTGGTCGAACCAGTCGATGCCGGTGCCCAGCAGGTTGTTGAGGAGTGCGGCGGTGACGAGCGCGGCGGCGGCCAGCGGGATCGCCACGAAGCCCGTGCGCAGCGACAGGCGGCGCAGCGCGTCCAGGTGGTCCGGCAGTGGCCGTACGGTCGCGCCCTCCGGCGGCGGGGCCGGCAGCAGGGCGGGCGCCGCGCTCTCCCGGCACACCGTCCAGAAGCGCTCGGCGACGCCGGTCACGAAGGCGGTCACCAACAGGACGGCCAGGGCGTTGTCCGGCGTCCAGTCGATCCACAGGGGGGCGACGATCAGCGCGAGCGCCCGCACGGCGTCCGCGCCGACCATGGTCCAGCGGCGGTCGAGCGGGCCCTCCTGGGAGGTGAGCGAGGTCAGCGGGCCGAGAAGGACCGCCCCGAAGAGCAGCGTGGCCAGAACGCGCACCCCGAAGACGGTCGCCACTGCGAACGCCACGCCCCGGTAGCCGCCGCCGAAGGAGCCCTCGGCGATCGCCGCCTGGAGGGCCAGGACGACCAGCACCAACAGGGCGAGGGTGTCGCCGACACTCCCCACGAGCTGCGCGCTCCACAGCCTCCTGAGCTGGGGTCGCCGCAGCAGGGCGCGCACGGCGCGCTCGCGGGAGTCCGCGGCAAGGGCGTCGTCTGGGGCCGGGTGGTGGGCCGTTGGCTGCTCGGCTCGCGTCATGCTTTCAGCCTATCGGGCGGCACCGACACCCCGCCGCGCCCGTCCGAACGTGCGCACGCCCCGACACCAAACCGATGCCGGGGCGTTCGTTTTGCGAACCACTGGTGAAGGTCAGCGGCACGACTCGCGTCGCGCCGCCCCTTCGCTCACCGCCTCGAGAGCGCCGTCAGTCCTCCGACGCCGCCTTGGCGGCCGCCGTCTTCTTCGCGGTGGTGGTCGTCTTCTTCGCGGCCGTCGTCGTCTTCTTCGCCACGGTCTTCTTGGCGGCCGCCTTCTTGGCCGGGGCCTTCTTCGCGGCGGCCTTCTTGGCGGGCGCCTTCTTCGCCGTCTTCTTCACGGGCGCCTTGGCCCGCTTCTCGGCGAGGAGTTCGTAGCCGCGCTCGGGGGTGATGGTCTCGACGCTGTCGCCGGAGCGCAGGGTCGCGTTGGTCTCCCCGTCGGTCACGTACGGCCCGAAGCGACCGTCCTTGACCACGACCGGCTTCTCGCTGACCGGGTCGGTGCCCAGCTCCTTCAGCGGCGGCTTGGCGGCGGCCCGGCCGCGCTGCTTGGGCTGGGAGTAGATCTCCAGCGCCTCTTCGAGCGTGATCGTGAAGAGCTGGTCCTCGGTCTGCAGCGAGCGCGAGTCCGTGCCCTTCTTCAGGTACGGCCCGTAGCGCCCGTTCTGCGCGGTGATCTCCACGCCTTCGGCGTCCTTGCCCACCACACGCGGCAGCGACATCAGCTTGAGGGCGTCCGCGAGCGTCACCGTGTCCAGGGACATCGACTTGAACAGCGAGGCCGTCCGCGGCTTCACGGCGTTCTTGCCGGTCTTCGGGGTGCCCTCGGGGAGCACCTCGGTGACGTACGGGCCGTAACGGCCGTCCCGGGCGATGATCTGGTGGCCCGTCGCCGGGTCGGCGCCGAGCTCGAAGTCGCCGCTCGGCTTGGCGAGCAGCTCCTCGGCGAGCTCGACGGAGAGCTCGTCCGGGGCGAGGTCCTCGGGGACGTCCGCGCGCTGGTGGCCCTCGGCGTCCTTCTCCCCGCGCTCGACGTACGGGCCGTAGCGGCCCACCCGCAGCACGATGTCGTTGCCGACCGGGAACGAGGACACCTCGCGCGCGTCGATCGCGCCCAGGTCGGTCACCAGCTCCTTGAGGCCGCCCAGGTGGTCCCCGTCGCCGTTGCCGGCCTCGGCCGCGCCGCCGGCGACCGGGGTGCCCTCGCCGAAGTAGAACCGCTTCAGCCACGGCACGGACTTCGCCTCACCGCGCGCGATGCGGTCGAGGTCGTCCTCCATCCTGGCGGTGAAGTCGTAGTCGACGAGCCGCCCGAAGTGCTTCTCCAGGAGGTTGACCACGGCGAAGGACAGGAAGGACGGCACGAGGGCCGTGCCCTTCTTGAAGACGTAGCCGCGGTCGAGGATGGTGCCGATGATCGACGCGTACGTCGACGGACGACCGATCTCGCGCTCTTCGAGCTCCTTGACCAGGGACGCCTCGGTGTAGCGGGCCGGGGGCTTGGTGGCGTGCCCGTCGACCGTGATCTCCTCGGCGGTCAGCCGGTCGCCCTCGCTGACCTGGGGCAGCCGGCGCTCGCGGTCGTCCAGCTCGGCGTTCGGGTCGTCGGCGCCCTCGACGTAGGCCTTGAGGAAGCCGTGGAAGGTGATCGTCTTGCCGGAGGCGCTGAACTCGACGTCCCGGCCGTCGGCGGCGGTGCCACCGATCTTGACCGTGACGGAGTTGCCGGTCGCGTCCTTCATCTGGGAGGCGACGGTCCGCTTCCAGATCAGCTCGTAGAGCTTGAACTGGTCACCGGTCAGCCCGGTCTCGGCGGGCGTGCGGAAACGATCGCCCGAGGGACGGATCGCCTCGTGCGCCTCCTGCGCGTTCTTGACCTTCCCGGCGTACGTCCGCGGGGCCGACGGCAGGTAGTCGGCGCCGTACAGCTGCGTGACCTGTGCGCGGGCCGCGGCGACAGCGGTGTCGCTGAGCGTCGTGGAGTCGGTACGCATATAGGTGATGAAGCCGTTCTCGTACAGCTTCTGGGCGACCTGCATGGTCGCCTTCGCACCGAAGCCGAGCTTGCGCGACGCCTCCTGCTGGAGCGTCGTCGTACGGAACGGGGCGTAGGGCGAGCGGCGGTAGGGCTTGGACTCGACGGACCGGACGGCGAACTGCGTCTGCTCCAGCGCGGCGGCCAGCGCGCGGGCGTTGGCCTCGTCGAGGTGGAGGGTGTTGGCGCCCTTGATCTGGCCCAGGGAGTCGAAGTCACGGCCCTGCGCGACCCGCTTGCCGTCCACGCTCTGGAGGCGGGCGACGAGGGTCGACGGGTCGCTGGCGTCGCCCGCGCGGCCGGTCCCGAAGGTGCCGGTCAGGTCCCAGTACTCGGCGGAGCGGAACGCGATGCGCTCGCGCTCCCGCTCGACGACGAGGCGGGTGGCGACGGACTGGACGCGGCCCGCCGACAGCCGCGGCATGACCTTCTTCCACAGGACCGGCGAGACCTCGTAGCCGTAGAGGCGGTCGAGGATGCGGCGGGTCTCCTGGGCGTCGACCAGCTTCTGGTTCAGCTCGCGCGGGTTGGCGACGGCGGCCTGGATCGCGGCCTTGGTGATCTCGTGGAAGACCATCCGCTTGACCGGGACCTTGGGCTTGAGCACTTCCTGGAGGTGCCACGCGATGGCCTCGCCCTCGCGGTCCTCATCGGTGGCGAGGAAGAGCTCGTCGGAGTCCTTCAGCAGGTCCTTGAGCTTCTTGACCTGGGCCCGCTTGTCGGCGTTGACGACATAGATCGGCGCGAAGTCGTGCTCGACGTCCACGCCGAGCCGGCGCACCTCGCCGGTGTACTTCTCCGGCACCTCGGCGGCGCCGTTGGGGAGGTCGCGGATGTGCCCGACGCTCGCCTCGACGACGTAACCAGGGCCGAGATAGCCCTTGATCGTCTTCGCCTTGGCAGGCGACTCGACGATGACGAGTCGGCGGCCGCCCTTTGCGGTCTCGCTGGTCGGGGACAACTTCGCTCTTCTCTCCGGATCGACGCTGGGGCCTCCCCAGGCGTCTTCACCCCGGGGTCGGGTCATGGTGACGCTGCGGAGTGTGACGGTACATCCCGCCCCCGTGTCAAACGGGAAAAGCCCGCAACGGCCACTCGAACGGTAACCCGACTACCGCCATTCCTGCCGCCCGGAGTACCCACCGGTCATTTCGAGGCGTACCGGAGGGGGACCTCCCGATTACCGCAACCTCGGCTTTCCCTGGTCCTCAGGCGCGGGTCAGGCACCACACACCGACAACCAGCGCCACCACCGCGGCGAGGCCCGCGACGGTCGCCGATGCGACCGGGCTCACACCGAGCGCGACGGGCTCGCGCTGCCGCACCCGGGTGGCCGTCCATGTCAGCAGTCCGCCTCCGAACAGGGCGAACACCGCCCCCGCGAAGATCGCCGGTCCCCTCTCCATGCGCCCTCTGCCCCCCTTGTGCACCGTCCGCGCGTGTCCAGCCTGGGGAGGTTGACACGCGCGGGCGTCGGCCGGGCGAACCCGAGGTGAACGCCGGAGCGACACGTGGACGGTGCCGGGCGGCTCTTCAGGGAGCCGGGCTCAGACGGATCCGGGCGCGGGTATCTTTCCGGTCGTCCTGCCGTTGTCGGCCCGCCCGACCGTGCAGACGGCCTTCCGGAAGCCGAGCCGCCAGTCCTCCTCGTCGGCCACCCAGCCGAAGACGGTCCGTTCCGGTCCCGGCGCCCAGATCGACTCGAATGCGTTGCCGCAGAGCTTGGTCGCGTTGTCGACGCCTTTGTCGTAGCTCAGCGTCCCGGGCACCTGGATCGTCCCGATCACCTGGTCGGTGTGGGGTCTGCCGCAGTCGGTGAGGGGCGCGTTGTAGCCGTCCTCCTCTTCCTCGTAGACCCAGCAGTCGCCGACGCTCATCTGACCGACCCACAGATCGGAGCCCTCGTCGCGGAAGCGGCCCACCTCACCGCCTATCGCGGCATGGCGGCCCAGTACGAGACATGCCGTACCGCTGTTGGCCGCGGTGAAGCCCTCCTTCGTCGGTACGACGGCGTAGCCGGCCGCGTCCGGCAGGGCGTCGACGACCGCGCGTGTCTGGTTCGCACAGCGCTCGGCCCCCTCCGCGGCCGCGTCGGCGGCGTCGGTGGCCGTGTCGACCGCCACGACCTGTCCGTCGGGCCAGTCCTCGGTGCAGCTGACCTTGCCGAGGTTCGGCACCGATGTGAACGGCGCCCCCGACCAGACCGCCTGCACGCAGTCGCCGGTCTCCAGCGGCTCGGTGAGCCCGACGACATCGCCGTAGGGCAGCACCGGTCCGGTGGGCGGGGCCGAGGACTTGGGCACGCTGGAGGTAGGCGGCTTCTTCTGGGTGGCGGTGTCGTCTCCACCGTCGTCGCCGGTCAGCGAGACGGCCAGCCAGGTGCCACCGGCGACGACCAGCACGGCGGCCACGACGAGCGCGACGACCGCGAGCCGCTTCTTGGAAGGCCCCGTCGGGGGCGGTGGCCCGCCGCCAGGGGCACCCGGCCCGCCCGCGCCCCAGCCGGCGCCGTAGGTACCGCCGGTGTACGGGCCGTGGGGCGCAGGGCCGCCACCGCCCGCGGAGGGGGACGGCGCGTAGGGATTGCCGGCCGCGGGCGACTGCTGCGATACGGAGACCTGCCGCCACGGGGCGTACGGCGAAGGGGGCGCCCCGGCAGGCGTGGCCGGAGCGCCGGGGCCGAATCCCCCGGCTCCCGGAGTCATCGCCCCCGCCGCGCCGCCCACCCCCTGGGGTACCCCGCCCGGAGTGGGCGGTGTCTGCGGAGTGCTCGGCGTCGGTGGCGCACCCGGTGTCCGGGGTGTCGCCGCCCCGAACCCCGCGGGCGGCGGCCCGAAGCCGCCCGGGACCGCACCGGCCCCCGCCGTACCGCCGCCCGGCGTCGCATCCGACCCCGCGGCCGCCACACCCGGCGTCGACCCGGCGCCCGCGGCGCCCGCGCCCGGCGCCGTCGGCCACGCGGGCGAGGCGCCCCGCACCACCCGCTCCAGCCCCCGCGCCACCGTCTCCGGCGAGGACCTGCGCACCGGGTCCTTCACCAGCAACCCCTGGAGCACCGGCGTCAGTTCACCGGCCCGCACCGGTGGGGTCGGCTCCTCCCCCAGCAGCGCCGTCAGCGTGGCGTACTCGCCGTGCCGGTCGAAGGGGCCGCGGCCCTCCACGGCGGAGTACAGGGTCGCGCCCAGCGAGAACAGGTCCGCGGAGGGAGTCGGCGGCTCACCCCGCGCGCGTTCCGGGGCGAGATAGCCCGGTGTGCCGAGGATGCCCGCGGTGGCGGTGAGCCGGGGTTCGCGGGACTCCGGTCGCAGCGCGATGCCGTAGTCCGTGAGGAGCACGCGTGCGTACGGGTCGCCCGAAGCGTCCGACGCCAGCAGGATGTTGGCCGGTTTCACATCCCGGTGGAGGATGCCGATGCGGTGTCCGGCGGTCAGCGCGTCGAGCACGGCGAGCCCGATCCGGGCCGCCTGCGCGGGCGGCAGGGGCCCCGAACGCCGTACGACCGCCTGGAGGTCGACCGCGTCCGGCACGTACTCCATGACGATCCACGGCAGCCCCTCGTGGACCACCACGTCGTGCACGGTCGCCACATGCGGATGGCCGCGCAGCCGCGCCGCGTACCGGGCCTCGCTGCGGGCCCGCGCGACGCGCTGCGCGGGCTCGGTCGCGTCCATCGGCACATCCGCGAGCGCGATCTCCTTCATCGCGACCTCGCAGGCCAACTCCTCGTCGTACGCGAGCCAGACACGGCCCATGCCGCCCGCGCCGAGTGTGCGCAGCAGCCGGTAGCGGCCGTTGATGACCCTGTGCTCGCCCTGGTCCGGCGTATCCCCCGCCATGGCGCCTCCCCCCGAGACCCGAGACAGCGCGCCTCCCCCGAGGGCGCGTGCACTCTGTCTCTCGAAGGTAGCTTCGCACGTGCCACTGACAGGAGACCTTTTCAGGATCAATCCCGCCAGATCGGGCACACCCGCCTCACCGGAGCGCGTTCACCTCACCGGTCACGCGGGATCAAGGAACCCCTGCTCCACCAGCAGCCGGATCTGCGCGGGCGTCCGGTCCCGCAGCGACACCGGGTCCTCGCCGACCAGTTGCGCGATCGCGTCCAGGATCCGCCCCGCGCTCAGCGAACCGTCGCACACCCCGGCGAAGCCCGCGCCGACCGTGTCGACCTTGGTGGCCCGGCGCATCCCGCGGTTCTGCCGCAGCACGACATGCTCGGGATCCTCGGCGCCGGGCAGCCCGACCTGCTCCTGGACGATCTCGGGAGCGAGCTTGAAGTGGCCCGCGAGCAGCGCCGCGTCGTCGTGCTCGCGCAGGTGGTCCAGGCGCTGGAAATACGCCCTGACCGTGTCGCCGAGCGGCTGCTCGACGGGGTGCGGCCACTCCTCGGCGACCACCGACGGCTCGGCGGCCCGAGTCCTGCGCAGGGTGATCCAGCCGAAGCCGACACCCTTGACCTTGCGCGCCTCGAACTCGTCCAGCCAGGCGTCGTACAGCGCCCGGTACTCGGCCGGGTCCCCGCGGTGGTCCCCGGCGTCCCTGAGCCACAGTTCGGCGTACTGCGTGACGTCCTGGACCTCGCGCTGCACGATCCAGGCGTCGCAGCCACGCGGCACCCAGGACCGCAGCCGGTCCTGCCAGTCCTCCCCCTCCACGTGCTGCCAGTTGGCGAGGAACTGCGCGAACCCGCCCTCGTTCAACCGCTCCCCCGCCTGCTGAACGAGCGAACGGCACAGATCGTCCCCGCCCATCCCGCCGTCCCGGTAGGTCAGCCGCGCGCCCGGCGAGATCACGAACGGCGGGTTGGAGACGATCAGGTCGTACGTCTCCCCGTCCCTGACCGGCTCGAACAGCGAGCCCTCGCGCAGGTCCGCCGCGGGGGCGCCGGACAGCGCCAGGGTGAGCCCGGTGATGTGCAGCGCGCGCGGGTTGAGGTCGGTCGCCGTCACGCGCGTGGCGTGCTGCGCGGCGTGCAGCGCCTGGATGCCGGAGCCGGCGCCGAGGTCGAGGGCGGAGGTGACGGGCGTGCGGACGGTGATGCCGGCGAGGGTCGTGGAGGCGCCGCCGACACCGAGGACGACGCCCTCGTCGCGGCTGCCGATGCCGCCGGCGCCGCCGACCGCGCATCCGAGGTCGGACACGATGAACCAGTCCTCGCCGCCGGGCCCGCCGTACGGGCGTACGTCGACGGTCGCGGCGACCTCGTCACCGGACGGCCCGCCGGCCCGCGTGAGCCACCCGCTCTCCAGACAGGCGTCCACGGGCAGTACGTCCGCCACGCGCGCGTGCGGCACGGGCTGCTGCAGCAGGAAGAGGCGTACGAGCACCTCCAGCGGGGTGTCCCCGCGGGTCGCGCGCAGTGCGGGCACGGTCTCGCTGCGGGCGAGCGCCGCGTACGCGGGCGCACCGAGCAGTTCGAGCAGCCCGTCGGCGGTGAAGGAGGCGCCCAGCAGGGCGTCCCTCAGGCGCGCGGCGACGTCGGGGCGGTCGGCGGAGGGCAAGGGGGCAAGGCCGGCGTTACTCACGCCCCCATTGTGAACCGGCGCCGCGGGCGATGCCTACGGCGCCGGGACCACGCGAGGGTGGTTGTCAGCCGGTGGTGGCCGACGGCGCGGCGGAGGCGCTCTTGCAGCTCTCCTGCTGCGCCATCGCCTGGCCGACCTCGCCCTCCTCGAGGGTCTTCAGTGCGTCGCTGCCGCTCGTGCTCAGCTTGTCGAGCTCGGTCGCGATGTCCTTGAGACCGTCGGCGAACTCCGCCTGGTCCTTGGTGTCGAGCTCGTCGACCTGCTTCTGCAGGGAGGCGTAGGACGAGGCCAGGCTGTTGAGCTCCTTGACGGCGTCCTGCTGCTTCGTCTCGGCGTTCTTGGCGTCGCCGGTCTCCGGCGCGCCCGCCTTCTGGACGGCGGCCCCGATCGCCTTGTAGGCCTCGGCCATGTCCTGGAAGGCCTGGGAGTCCGTCTCCTGGACGTCCTTGGGCGTGCTGTTGTCCGAGGTCTCCTTCTGGATCGCCGTGTTGGCGGCCTCGATCTTCTTGGCCTGCGGCTGCACAGCGGTGCAGACCTGCTTGGCCCACGCGTCCAGCTTCTCGCTGTTGTCGTCGCCGCTGCTGCATGCCGACAGTGCCATCGCCAGTACCGCACCGCCGGACAGCGCGGCCGCGAGCTTCTTGTTCACCGGATTGGTCCCTTCCATGGCTCCTCGGCCCCGGAACATACACGGCAGATGGAGGAGATCCACAGATCGGACGTCCATTACATCACCTATTAGGGCCATTTGCACCAAGTGAGAGAAGGCTCACGAAGAGGGCGCGCACACAAAGGGCGGGCGGAGCCGCGTCGAAACGCGCCCCCGCCCGCCCCGTGAGCAGGCTGCCGCTAGGACCGCCTACGAGACCACCGCGGCGTCGGCCGAGTTGGCCACCCTTTTCGTCGCCCCGTCCTCGTCCCCCATGGTGATCCCGCGCCGCTTGGAGACATAGACCGCGCCGACGATCACGAGGAGCGACAGGACGGAGATGGTGATCCGCACGCCGATGCTCTTGTCCTCGCCGTAGCTGAACTTGATGACCGCGGGCGCGATGAGCAGCGCGACGAGGTTCATCACCTTCAGCAGCGGGTTGATCGCGGGTCCGGCGGTGTCCTTGAAGGGGTCACCGACCGTGTCGCCGATCACGGTCGCGGCGTGGGCCTCGCTGCCCTTGCCGCCGTGATGACCGTCCTCGACGAGCTTCTTGGCGTTGTCCCAGGCGCCGCCGGAGTTGGCGAGGAACACCGCCATGAGCGTGCCCGCGCCGATCGCGCCCGCGAGGAACGAGCCGAGCGCCCCGACGCCGAGCGTGAACCCGATGAAGATCGGCGCCATGACCGCCAACAGACCCGGTGTGGCCAGCTCACGCAGGGCGTCCCGGGTGCAGATGTCCACGACCTTGCCGTACTCCGGCTTCTCCGTGTAGTCCATGATCCCGGGGTGCTCGCGGAACTGCCGCCGCACCTCGTAGACCACGGCACCCGCCGACCGGGACACGGCGTTGATGGCGAGTCCGGAGAAGAGGAAGACGACCGCCGCGCCCGCGATGAGACCGACGAGGTTGTTGGGCTGCGAGATGTCCATCATCAGGCTCATCGGCGCCCCCTCGCCGGACAGCTTCTCGCCGACGTCCCGCGCGCCCGTGAAGATGGCGTCGCGGTACGACCCGAAGAGCGCCGACGCGGCCAGGACGGCGGTGGCGATGGCGATGCCCTTGGTGATGGCCTTGGTGGTGTTGCCGACCGCGTCCAGGTTGGTGAGCACCTGTGCGCCCGCGCCCTCGACGTCGCCGGACATCTCGGCGATGCCCTGCGCGTTGTCGGAGACCGGCCCGAAGGTGTCCATCGCGACGATCACACCGACCGTCGTGAGCAGACCGGTGCCGGCCAGCGCCACCGCGAACAGCGCGAGCATGATCGACGTACCGCCGAGCAGGAACGCCCCGTAGACGCTGAGGGCGATCAACAGCGCGGTGTAGACGGCCGACTCCAGACCGACGGAGATGCCGGCGAGGACGACGGTGGCCGGACCGGTGAGCGAGGACTTCCCGATGTCCCGGACGGGGCGGCGGTTGGTCTCGGTGAAGTAGCCGGTCAGCTGCTGGATGACGGCGGCCAGCAGGATGCCGATGCCCACCGCGACGAGCGCGAGGATCCGCGGGTCGCCGTTCTTGGCCGCGATGGCCGAGTCGGTGACGCCGTCGAGGTCGGCGTACGACGAGGGCAGGTACAGGAACACGGCGATCGCGACCAGCACGAGCGAGATCACCGCGGAGATGAAGAACCCGCGGTTGATCGCCGTCATGCCGCTGCGGTCGGACCGCCGCGGTGCCACCGCGAAGATGCCGATCATGGCCGTGAGCACACCGATCGCCGGGACGAGCAGCGGGAAGGCGAGTCCGGCGTCGCCGAAGGCGGCCATGCCGAGGATCAGCGCGGCGACCAGCGTCACGGCGTACGACTCGAAGAGGTCGGCCGCCATGCCCGCGCAGTCACCGACGTTGTCGCCCACGTTGTCGGCGATGGTCGCGGCATTGCGCGGGTCGTCCTCCGGGATGCCCTGCTCGACCTTGCCGACCAGGTCGGCGCCGACGTCGGCGGCCTTGGTGAAGATGCCGCCGCCGACACGCATGAACATGGCGATCAGGGCGGCCCCGAGGCCGAAGCCCTCGAGCACCTTCGGCGCGTCGGCCGCGTACACCAGCACCACGCAGGAGGCGCCCAGCAGACCGAGCCCCACCGTGAACATGCCGACGACGCCGCCCGTGCGGAAAGCGATCTTCATTGCTTTGTGCGAGACGGCGGTGAGATCCTTTTCCGGCTCACCTTCCGCAGGTGTCGCTTCCCGTGCCGCCGCGGCAACGCGCACATTGCTGCGCACGGCGAGCCACATGCCGATATAGCCGGTGGCCGCCGAGAACGCCGCGCCGATCAAGAAGAAGACGGATCGACCGGCGCGCTGATTCCAGTCGTCCGCGGGCAGCAGCATGAGCAGGAAGAACACGACCACGGCGAATACGCCGAGCGTGCGCAGCTGCCGGGCCAGATAGGCGTTCGCGCCTTCCTGCACCGCCGCCGCGATCTCTTTCATGCTGTCGGTTCCCTCGCCGGCCGCGAGCACCTGGCGTACCAGGACGCCCGCGACCACGAGCGCGGCCAGTGCGACAGCGGCGATCACCCAGATGATGATCCGGTTGTCGTCGGTCAGGACCGCGGCCGCGAGGGAAGTGGGATGGTCCAACTGATGAGGGGTAGAAAGCCCCGCCATTCGTCCTCCTTGACGCTTGGGCTGAGCTCAAGATGTGGACGGATTGTAGGTAGCGGAACCTGATCAAAACAGTGCGCGGTAAACGGAATTAGCCTTCACATGCTCTACAGCAAAAGATCGAGGTCACGCCAGGAGACCCGAAAGAGGTAACGCCTCAAAAGCATTGACGCTTGATCGAATTATCGCGTGATTGATCGTGAATTCTTTCACGAATTCCCGGGCGCGATCATTCCACGGGCGCGCGGATGCCCCCGGACATGCCGAAGGGCCCTACTCGGTAGGGCCCTTCGGGGCAGAACGGGGTGTCGGTCAGGGCAGCGCCGCGGCCAGCGGAGTGGTCGGCCAGGTCATACGGATCGACCCGCCCTGCTCCCCTGCGGTGACCTCCACGTCGTCGACCAGGCCGCTGATGACCGCGAGGCCCATCTCGTCCTCGTCGGTCTCCACGTCCGGGCTCTCGGCGGCCCCGCCGGGCGCCCGGTCACCCGGGGCCGAGCGCGGCGCCTCGTCGCCGACCTCGATGGAGAACTGCTTCTCCTCCTCGATCAGCAGCACCTTCACGGGTGCGGTGATGCCACTGTTCTGGTGCAGTCCGACGGCACGGGAGCAGGCCTCGCCGACAGCGAGCCTGACCTCGTCGAGAACGGCCTCGTCCACTCCGGCCCTGCGCGCCACCGCTGCCGCCACCAGACGGGCGGTCCGGACGTGCTCGGGCAGCGCGCTGAAGCGGAGGTCAACGGTGGCCATGCATCCCCCTCGGAACTACGGGCGTGCTGTCGGGGGACCGGGGCTGCCGAAGCCCGGACCCCCCTGTACAACGGCCGCCCCGGGTTCGGACCTTGTTCCGCGCCCAGGGCGGATCGGTCAGTCGGTGGCCGCCACCGCTTCGTCGACCGAGGTGTGGATCGGGAACACCTTGGTCAGACCGGTGATGCGGAAGATCTTCAGAATGCGCTCCTGGTTGCAGACCAGGCGCAGCGAGCCCTCATGGGCACGCACCCGCTTCAGTCCGCCGACCAGTACGCCGAGCCCGGTGGAGTCGAGGAAGTCCACGCCCTCCATGTCGACGACGAGGTGGAAACTCCCGTCGTTCACCAGCTCGACCAGCTGCTCGCGCAGCTTGGGCGCGGTATATACGTCGATTTCGCCACCGACCTCGACGACCGTGCGATCGCCGACGGTACGGGTCGACAGGGACAGGTCCACGGATCCTCCAGCACCTTGCTACTCGAGCGGTCGTCCCGCGGGACACCTCGGCTTGAAGCCCCCAGGACGGTTCGCCAGCCGCGATGGCATTCAATCACTTACGGCAGGCGTGCACGACGCCTTGGTCCCATTGTCCGTCACGCCAGTGACACACTCGGTGCCGATGGCCAAGAATCACCGAACCGATCGACCCTCGGCGGACCCCGTCTCCCGGCCGGGACCGGGCGCGGTCCTGGACCGGCTCGCCTCGGGCCCGAGCCGGGCTGCGCGCATCACTCATACGGAGCACTTGCCCCCACGTGCGGGCCGCCATGCCGTCTGGCCTGACCGGATTCGCTCAGAGGTCCTCGCGGCCGTGCGGGCGACGGGCGTGGAGCACCCCTGGGCCCATCAGGCCCAGGCTGCCGAGCACGCCCTCGACGGCGACTCGGTGGTCGTCGCCACCGGCACGGCCTCCGGGAAGTCCCTGGCGTACCTCACGCCCGTCCTGTCGGCCCTCCTGGACGGCTCCGAGGCTCCGAACGGCCGTGGCGCCACGGCTCTCTACCTCGCCCCCACGAAGGCGCTCGCGGCAGATCAGTGCCGATCTGTGAAGAAACTTTCACAACCGCTGGGCAATTCTGTTCGACCCGCGGTCTACGACGGCGACACCCCCTTCGAGGAACGCGAGTGGATCCGCCAGTACGCCAACTACGTGCTGACCAACCCGGACATGCTCCACCGGGGCATACTCCCCTCCCACCCCCGCTGGTCCTCCTTCCTGAAGGCGCTCAAGTACGTCGTCATCGACGAGGTCCACACCTACCGCGGCGTGTTCGGCTCCCATGTCGCCCAGGTCCTGCGCCGGCTGCGCCGCCTGTGCGCCCGGTACGGCGCCTCCCCGGTCTTCCTGCTGGCCTCCGCGACCGCCGCCGAGCCCGCGGTCGCCGCCCGCCGCCTCACCGGCCTCCCGGTGGTCGAGGTGGCCGACGACGCCTCACCCCGCGGTGAACTGGTGTTCGCCCTCTGGGAGCCTCCGCTCACCGAGATGCAGGGCGAGAAGGGCGCCCCGGTCCGCCGAACGGCGACGGCCGAGACCGCGGACCTCCTGACCGACCTCACCGTGCAGGGTGTCCGCTCGGTCGCCTTCGTCCGCTCCCGGCGAGGCGCCGAGCTCATCGCGGTCATCGCCCAGGAGCGCCTGGCCGAGGTCGACCGCTCGCTGGCCCGCCGAGTGGCGGCGTATCGCGGCGGCTACCTCCCCGAGGAACGCCGCGCCCTGGAACAAGCCCTCCACTCGGGCGAGTTGCTGGGCCTCGCCGCGACGACGGCCCTGGAACTCGGCATCGACGTCTCGGGGTTGGACGCCGTGGTGATCGCCGGCTACCCCGGCACGCGCGCGTCCCTGTGGCAGCAGGCGGGCCGCGCGGGCCGCGCCGGCCAGGGCGCCCTGGCGATCCTGGTCGCCCGCGACGACCCCCTGGACACCTTCCTCGTCCACCACCCCGAGGCCCTCTTCGACCGACCGGTGGAGTCGACGGTCCTGGACCCCGACAACCCGTACGTCCTCGCCCCGCACCTGTGCGCGGCCGCGGCGGAACTGCCGCTGACCGAGGAGGACCTGGCGCTGTTCGGCCCGGAGACCGAGGCCCTGCTGCCGCAGCTGGAGGCCGCGAAGCTGCTGCGCCGCCGGACGAAGGCCTGGCACTGGACCCGCCGGGAACGCGCCGCCGACCTCACCGACATCCGCGGCGGGGGCGGCACCCCGGTGCAGATCGTCGAGTCCGGCACGGGCCGTCTCCTGGGCACGGTCGACGCGGGGGCCGCCCACACGACCGTCCACGAGGGCGCGGTCCACCTCCACCAGGGGCGCACCTACGTCGTCCGGTCCCTGGACCTGGAGGACTCGGTGGCCCTGGTCGAGGAGGCGAACCCGCCGTACTCGACGGTGGCCCGCGACACGACCTCCGTCACCGTCCTGGAGACGGACGTCGAAGTCCCCTGGGGTGAGGGCCGGTTGTGCTACGGCTCCGTCGAGGTCACCAACCAGGTCGTCTCCTTCCTGCGCCGCCGCCTCATCACCGGCGAGGTCCTCGGCGAGACCAAGCTCGACCTCCCCCCGCGTACCCTCCGCACCCGCGCGGTCTGGTGGACGGTCACCGAGGACCAGCTGGACGAGGCCCGCATCAATCCGGAGATCCTCGGCGGCGCCCTGCACGCGGCGGAACACGCCTCGATCGGCATGCTGCCCCTGTTCGCGACCTGCGACCGCTGGGACATCGGCGGGGTGTCGATCCCCCTGCACCCCGACACCCTGCTCCCCACGGTCTTCGTCTACGACGGACACCCCGGCGGCGCGGGCTTCGCCGAGCGCGCCTTCCACACCGCCCGCGCCTGGCTCACTGCCACCCGCCAGGCCATCTCCGCCTGCGAGTGCGACGCCGGCTGCCCGTCCTGCATCCAGTCCCCCAAGTGCGGCAACGGCAACGACCCGTTGCACAAGCGGGGGGCGGTGCGGTTGCTCACGGTGCTGTTGAGGGGGGCGCCGGAGGAGGAGGGCGGTTCGGAGGGGGAGCCGGCTGAGGGAGGGCCGACTGAGGAGGAGCCGGCTCAGGGAGAGCCCGCTGAGGGAAGGCCGGTGGGAGGGGAGCCTGGGGCGGAGGCGGCAAGTCCGCCTGCTCCGCCGGTGCGGTCGGGTCCGTCGGTTCCGTCGCCGCCATCGGTACGGGAAGCCGTGCCTCCGTCATCCCCGCCGGTACCGGAAGCCACGCCTCCGTCATCCCCGCCGGTACCGGAAGCCACGCCTCCGTCATCCCCGCCGGTACCGGAAGCCACGCCTCCGTCATCCCCGCCGGTACCCGAAGCCGTGCCCCCGCCGCCCCCGCCGGTACCGGAAGCCGCGCCTCCGCCGCCTCCGTCGACGCCGGAAGCCGTGCCCCCGCCGCCCCCGCCGGTGCCGGAACAGGCAACTCCGCCGGCCCCGCCCGTGCCCTGACCTCCGCCGCGAACGGACCCCGTCCCGCCGTCGCCGTCACGTCCGAGACCTCGCCCGCCAGCGCGCACCGCACGAGCCGGGTCCCCTGGGCCCGGGCCACCCGTTCGGCCCGGCCACAGGCTCCCGCGGCGCCCTCCGCCCAGTGGTCCGCCGCCGCGAGGGCGGCCAGGTCCGCTCCGCCCGCCGCGCGGTGCCGGGTGACGACGGCGTGCCCCATCGCGAGCACGACGCCGAACACCACACACAGCACGGCGATGGCACCGAGGCTCCAGACGGTGGCGGAACCGCGGTCGGCGCCGCGAGCCGGGCGCCGCGTGCTGCCCTCCTTCCCGGCGCCCCAGCGTGAATCCGCACCCCGGCGCCCCAGAGACCCGCTTCTCATGGCCCCACCCCCTCCACCGACGCCACCGCCTCTTCCCGTACGTCGAAGGGGAGCCCGTGCAGGACCGGTGGCCTCGCCACGACCGCCACTCGGACCTGGTCCCCCTCCCGGCTGACCGTGATCCGCGCATCCCGCGGTGCCGCCGCCCGGGCCACCTCGACGACCGTGTCGGCCGCGTCCTGCCGAGCCGCCGCCCGGGCCCCGGTACGCGCCGCGTCCACGCACTGGATCTGCGCGGCCACCACCAGCAGCCCCCACACCAGCGCCGTCGCGAACATCACCAGCACCGGCAGCACCACGGCCGACTCCGCCGTCACGAACCCCCGGTCCGCTCCCCGCTCACATCCGCGCATCGAGCGCCTGCTTCACGATGCCCTGGAGCTCCGCGCTGACGGCTCCACTGGTCACCACCTTGTAGAGAACGGCCGCGAACGCCACCGCCGCGATGATCCCCATCGCGTACTCCGAGGTGACCATCCCCACGTCCCGCCGCGCCGCACGCGCCCGCCACATCAGGACACGCACCCGTGCCCATACCGCCTTGCCCATCTCAACCCCCGTAAAGGTCAGTCGTGTCGACCGCCATGTCTCGATCACCGGTCGACTGCTACGTCTCGGTCACTGCTCTTCTGCTGCGTCTCGGTGACTGCTCTTCTGCCGCTTCGCCATCACTGGTCGTCTGCTACGTCTGGGTCACTGGTCTTCACCTCTTCGCCACCACCGGCTTCCACCGCTTCCCGAGGACCGGTCATCCGCTGCTCCTCGAGCACCGGCCGCCCTCCCGCGCACCCCGCGGTCATCCACCACCCCCGCCCAGGGCCCCGTGCGCCAGCCCGATCACCACGGGCAGCACGCCGACCGTGATGAACGCGGGCAGGAAGCACAGCCCTACCGGCGCGGTCACCGTCACCGCCGCCCGCCGGGCCCGTGCCGTCGCGGCACGCCCCCAGTCGGCGCGGGCCTCCACGGCGAGTCGTGCCACCGGTGCCGCCGCGGGCAGGCCGGACTCGTCGGCCCGTTCCAGCAG
The DNA here is from genome assembly GCF_055575395.1 of Streptomyces sp. NPDC034103. NCBI lineage: Bacteria > Bacillati > Actinomycetota > Actinomycetes > Kitasatosporales > Streptomycetaceae > Streptomyces > Streptomyces sp. NPDC034103. The sequence goes on from NZ_JBVISS010000003.1 coordinate 123,191, forward strand.
CCGCGCCAGCGGACCGGCGCCCGGCAGCGCGGCCAGCCGCCGCCACGCCTCGCCGGGCGGTCCGCCCAGCCGTACCTCCGCGGCTCCCCTCGCGAGCGCGTCCCCGACCGGGCCGCCCAGCGCCTCGCCCACCGCGCGTGCCGCGATCACCGGACCCGCGCCGGCCGCGATACAGGCGGCCAGCAGATCGGCGGCGAGCGGGAGTTGGCGTGCCGCCTCCGCGGTGTCGTACGCCTCCGCCGGGTCCACGGTGGCCCGCTTCCTGTGCCACCACCACAGTCCGGCGGCGACGACCAGCCCCACCACGAGGCCGCTCACGCCACCGACCAGCGCCCACCCGCCGGACACCACACCCACCGACGGCAGCCATCGCCGCACGGACTTCCGCGCCTCACCCCACGAGCCGGCGGACACCGCCTCCTGGGCCGCCAGCCGGGCCAGCCGTCGCCGAAGCCGCCGCTCCCGCCGCGTCCCCGCCACCCACCGGACCAGCCACCCGAGGACCAGCCCGGCCCCCAGGATCACCCCCAGCCTGTGGACAACTTCCGCACTCATCGCACCCTCCTCGCCCAGCCCCACACCCACGTCCTCACGCCACCCTCTTCTCCGCCGCACCCCATGCCCGTCCCGCCCTCACACCGCCTCCGCCCCGCGCACGATCCGCGTCGCCCACCACATCCCCAGCCCCTCCAGCAGGCCTCCGATCACCAGACAGCCCAGGCCGGGTGCGGTGTGCAGCAGGACGTGGAGAGGGTCGGAGCCGAGGGCCGTGCCGAGGAGCAGTCCGAGGGCCGGCAGTCCGGCGAGCATCACGGTCGTGGACCGCGCGCCGGCCAACTGGGCGCGCAGATCGGCACGTTGGTCCCGCTCCGCGCGCAACGCCGCCTCGAGCCGGTCCAGTCCGGCGGCCAGCCCGGCGCCCCGGTCCACAGCGACCCGCCAGCACGCCGCGAGCCCCAGCAGCCCGGCGGCGCCCGGTTGCCGTGCGGCCCCGGCGAGCGCATCCGGTACGTCGCCGCCGAACCGCGCCGCCGCCAGTACGGCCGTCTGCGCCTCCCCGAGCCCGTCACCGTCCCGCGCGGCACGCAGCAGTGCCTCACCCGGTTGCCGTCCGGCCCGGACCTCCCCGGCGAGCGCCCCGCACAACGCGATGACCGCGTTCCCTCGGCGCTCCTGGTCCTGCCGCGCCTCCCGGGCCAGTCGCAGCCTCCGCAGCAGCGGCACTCCGGCCGCCCCCACGACGAGCGGCAGCACCGAGGCGCCCAGCACGGCCACCACCAGTCCGGCCGCCACCGCCCACCACTCGCTCCCCAACCGCCGTTGCCCACCGGTCAGTCGGCGCCAGACGGGCGGCGGCGCCCCCTGCCCGACCACCCCGCCGGCGCCCGCGAGCAGCAACTCCGCCCGCCGCGCCCCGGACCGCCGCCCGGCCGAGATCCAGACCGCCGCCCCGGCACAGACCAGGGCCGCCCCCGCCGGTACCGCAATCACACCGCTCACCGTCCCGTCCCCCGTTCTTCGTCACCTCGGCCAGTCATGTCCGCTCGTCTCCTGCCGCCTCCGCGGTGCCGAGCAGCCCCCGCAGCCGCTCCCATCCGCGCTCGTACACGAACGCCTCCGCGCCCCATCGCAGCGCCGGCACGGTCCTCACCAGCCCCGACGGATCCCGCTCCAGCACATGCACCTCGGCGATCCGCCGCCGTCCGTTCCGGTCGCGGGCGAGGTGCAACACCACCGCCAACGCCGCCGCCACCTGGCTGTGCAGCGCGGCCCGGTCCAGCCCGGCGGCCGTGCCGAGCGCCTCCAGCCGTGCCGGTACGTCCGCGGCGGCGTTCGCGTGGACCGTTCCGCAGCCGCCCTCGTGGCCCGTGTTCAACGCCGCCAGCAGATGCACCACTTCGGGTCCGCGCACCTCCCCCACCACCAGCCGGTCCGGCCGCATCCGCAGCGCCTGCCGCACCAGGTCCTGGAGCGTGACCAGTCCCGCGCCCTCCTGGTTGGCGGGTCTGCTCTCCAGCCGTACGACGTGCGGATGGTCCGGTCGCAGCTCCGCGGAGTCCTCGGCCAGCACGATCCGCTCGCCAGGTCCGACAAGCCCCAGCAGCGCACTCAGCAACGTCGTCTTGCCGCTGCCCGTACCGCCGCTGATGAGGAAGGACAGCCGTGCCTCGACCAGCGCCCGGAGCACCCGGTCCCCGCCCGGCGGCACTGTTCCCGCCGCCATCAGCTCGTCGAGCGTGAACGCGCGGGGCCGGACGACCCGCAGCGCCAGACAGGTGCAGTCGACGGCCACCGGCGGCAGCACGGCGTGCAACCGGGTCCCGTCGGGCAGTCGGGCGTCCACCCAGGGCCGCGCGTCGTCGAGCCGGCGTCCCGCCACCGCGGCCAGGCGCTGCGCGAGTCGTCGTACGGCGGCGGCGTCGGGAAAGGCGACCGTGGTGAGCTCGAGCCCACCGCCCCGGTCCACCCAGACCCGGTCCGGAGCCGACACCAGTACGTCGGTCACGGACGGATCGGCGAGCAGCGGCTCCAACGGCCCGCTGCCGACCAGCTCGGACCGCAACCGCTCGGCCGCCCCGAGGACCTCGGCGTCCCCCAGCACCCGCCCCTGCTCCCGCAGCGCCTGCGCCACCCGCGCGGGCGTCGGCTCGGCCCCGCTCTCGGCCAGCCACTGCCGCACACCGTCAAGCAACCCCGCCGACAGATCCACCCCACCGACCCGCCCGACCCCACCAGCCAGGCCACCGGCCCCACCAGCCATGCCAGCGGCCCACCCCGCCGCAACAGGCATCCCGCCGGCCCATCCCGCCGCAGAAGCCACGTCGCCCGCCCGCCCCACCACCCGCGCGGCACGCTCCGACCTCCACCCCGGGGAAGCCGCCCCGGGAAGCCCGGCCGCAACCGGCCCCTCGGGCGCCCCGGCCCCCACGCCGTCCACCCGCCCCGCAACCCGCGCGGCACGCTCCGACCTCCACCCTGAGGAAGCCGCACCCGGGAACCCGGCCGCCACCGACCCCTCAGGCACCCCAGCCGCCGGCGACCCCCCAGGCACCCCGGCCGCCACACCGCCCGCTCGCCCCGTCCCGGAGTACGCGCTCATGCCGTCTCCGCCAGGGCTCGCTCCCAGAACTGCTTGCAGAACCGGGCCAGCGGTCCCCGTCCGGCGCCCGGTGGGGTCCTGCTGTCGTGCGGCCGCAGCAGCCCCGTCTCCAGGGGCACCTCGCCGACCAGCGGCAGGCCGAGCAGCCGTGCCACCTCACGGTCGTCGAGCCCGGGCGCGCGCGGCCCGCGCACGGCCACCCGCAGGTCGCGTACGACCATCCCGACCGCGGAGGCGATCCGCCCGGCCGCCGCGACGGCTCTGAGTTCGGCGGGGACCACGAGGATGCCGAGGTCGAGCTGGGCGAGGGTCTCGGCGACGCCGTCGTCGATGCGGCGCGGCAGGTCGACGACGACCGTGCCGCCCCGGCGGCGGGCCGCGGCGAGGACCGCGCGGACGGCCTGCGGCGGAACGGCGACGCAGTCACCGCGGTCCCAGCTCAGCACGCGCAGGGAGTGCAGTTCCGGCAGCGACTCCTCCAGGGCGCCGCCCCCGACCCGGCCGCGCGAGGCGGCGAAGGCGGGCCAGCGCAGTCCTTCGGCGGTCTCACCGCCGAGCAGTACGTCGAGTCCGCCGCCCAGCGGATCGGCGTCCACGAGCAGGGTGCGCAGTCCCTCCCGCGCCGAGGTGACGGCGAGGGCGCACGCGAGCGTGGACGCTCCGGCTCCGCCCCGGCCGCCGATGACACCGACGGTGAGGGCGGGCCGGCCGACGCCTTCGGCGACGTCGGCGATCCGGTCGACCAGCCACTGCTCCCCGTCGGGCAGCATCAGGACGTGGTCGGCACCGATCTCGACGGCCCGGCGCCAGACCCCGGAGTCGTCCTGGTCCCGTCCGACGAGCACCACCCCGCCTCGGCGGGTGGCTCCGCGCACGCGCCGCGCGGCGTCGTCGCCGACCAGGACGAGCGGCGCGGCCTCCCAGCGGCCCCGCGGTTCCGGCATCCCCGGATGGACCTCCGGTGTGGCACCGGCCGCGGCGCACAGGCGCAGCAGGTCGTCCAGGATCAACGGGTCGTCGGTGACGATCAGCGGCTCGCCCTGGCGCCCGTGGGCGCCGTGCGGCGGATCGTGTGTGACGGCTGCGGTCACGATTTCCATCCCCCTTCGCTGCTTCTCGCGCGGGCCTCTGGGGCCCCGCGATTCCCAAACGTGTGAAGAACCGGCGAGCGGCCCCAATGGCGGCCCGATTGGAACCGGCCAAACACGGCCGGCTAACCGGAGCCGGCCATCAAGTCGGCGTCGGCGGGCCGCGCTGGAATCACCGTGCAGCGATGCGGGAAATCAAGTGGATCTTGATCAAAAACTGTGGACAACTCGGCTGTTGTGAATATCGCCGTCACCCACACAGGTGCACCTATGGGCGCACCTATGGGCGCACCTATGCGCGGACCTACAGGCGCACCCGGCACCGGTACCTGTGCGAGTTCCGCAGAGCAGTGCGACAGTTACGCACAGTGACGGATCAGGGGCATGCGAAAGAGGCGGCCGCAGCCGCCTCGACACGGCCGCAGAGCCGCGCTCAGAAGAGGAAAAACCCACCCGGACATGCGACGACCCCCACCGGGGGGGAGAGTGGGGGTCGTCTCCACGGCCGACTCGGGGGGGGGGGAGGAGCCGGGCCGGGTTAGCACGGTCGCGAACGATCCGTGACTTCCATGGTGTACCCGAGAGCCCTCTCAGGCAAACCCACGCGCCCCACCTTACGCCGAATGGGCTGCCCCTATGCTCGGGGGCGTGGAAAACCACCCCCTGCCCCGCACAGCGGCCTTCTTTGACCTGGACAAGACGGTCATTGCGAAGTCGAGCACGCTCACCTTCAGCAAGTCGTTCTACCAAGGCGGACTGATCAACCGCAGGGCCGCCTTGCGGACCGCGTATGCCCAGTTCGTCTTCCTCGTGGGCGGTATGGACCACGACCAGATGGAACGGACCCGTGAGTACCTCTCGGCACTCGTGCGCGGCTGGAACGTCCAGTACGTCAAGGAGATCGTGGCCGAGACCCTGCACGACCTGATCGACCCGATCATCTACGACGAGGCGGCCTCCCTGATCGAGGAGCACCACATCGCGGGACGTGACGTCGTGATCGTGTCCACGTCGGGCTCCGAGGTGGTCGAGCCGATCGGTGAACTGCTGGGCGCGGACCGGGTGGTGGCGACCCGGATGGTCGTGGGCGAGGACGGTTGCTACACGGGCGAGGTCGAGTACTACGCCTACGGCCCGACGAAGGCCGAGGCGATCAAGGAGCTGGCCGAGTCCGAGGGGTACGACCTGGAACGCTGCTACGCCTACAGCGACTCGGCGACCGACCTGCCGATGCTCCAGGAGGTCGGCCACCCCCACGCCGTGAACCCCGACCGGGCACTGCGCCGTGAGGCGATCGCGCGCGGCTGGCCGATTCTCGATTTCCACCGGCCCGTGCGGCTCAAGCAGCGGCTGCCCGCGTTCTCCGCGCCGTCCCGTCCGGCGCTCGTCGCGGCGGCGGCCATAGGAGCGGCGGCCGCCACCGCGGGGCTCGTCTGGTACACCAGCCGGCGCCGGGCGACGGCGATCTGACGCTCACGCGCCCGTTTGATGGTTGTTTGCGAGTAAAAGTAAAGAACTGCTGGCAGGGGTTCCGCTTGCCCGGGTCCTGGAGTACAAAGGACTCAACGGCCCGCGAGACCAAGGACATCCGAGAGGATCACCTTAAGAACGCATCTGGCCCCACGGACCGCGCATGAGCATCGGGCACCCACGCGACGTCGACCCGTCGATTACGGGCCAGCCGCACCAGGTGACGGGCAAAGTTCCCGACCTGATGGGCAACATATCGAGGACGCTTGGTAACTCGGTGAACATGCCAGCGGCGGTACGAGTCCTCGTACCGCCGCAACCCTGTTCAGGCCCTCCTACGGGAGGGCCTTTTCCGTAAGCACGGTTACACCACGACGAACCACGGTTACACCGCCCCGAACCGCGATGACACCGCCCCGCACCTACGGTTACGCGACTCTGTAACCACAGTTACGCCGCCCCGCGCTGAAGCGCCTCGCACACCGCCGTCGATTCGCGCACCCCGAGTTCGACCGCCTTGCCGCAGTGCGCGATCCAGGCGGCCATGCCCTCCGGGGTCCCGGACGCGTAGCCGTCGAGCGCCGCCAGATAGGCCGCCCGGCCCAGCTCGGCGTGGCCGACCTCGGCGGGACAGATGGACTTCGGGTCGAGGCCGCTGCCGATCAGGACGATGCGTTCGGCCGTGCGGGCGACGAGGCCGTTGTGGGAGGTGAAGGGCCGCAGGGCGAGGATCTCGCCGTGCACCACGGCCGCCGTCACCAGGGCGGGGGCGGAGCTGCCCGCGATGATCAGCTCGGACAGGCCGTCCAGCCGACCGTGCACCTCCGCGCTGTCGGGCAGCGCGAGCTCGATCAGCGGCTCCTCGACCGGCTCACCCGCCTGCCGCGGGCGCCCCACCTCGTCACCGTTGGTCGCGGCCGCCACCAGGTGCAGCCGGGCCAGGACACGCAGGGGCGACTGACGCCAGATGGACAGCAGTTGACCCGCCTCGGCGGTCAGCCGCAGGGCCGCGCCCACCACGCGAGCCTCGTCGTCGCCGCTGAAGTCCGAGCGGCGGCGCACCTCTTCGAGCGCCCAGTCGGCGCCGGCCAGCGCCGCCGAGCCACGGGCGCCGCGCAGGGCCGCCTCGGAGGTGACCGCGGTGCTGCGGCGCCGCATGATCCGGTGCCCGTAGACCCGGTCCACGGCCTTGCGCACGGACTCCACGGAGTCGGCCACACCGGGCAGCGAGCCCAGGGCCGCGAGCGGATCGGCGGTCGCGCCTGTCGTACTCATGAGTACGACATTACGCACCCCAGGCCCGCACCCCACGAAGGAGTGGTCTTCTTCACGCACATCTGCCACGCACAGCGATCACCCCACTACGCTTCGTGAACATGAAAATTGCTTTCGTCGGGAAGGGCGGCAGCGGCAAGACCACGCTGTCCTCCCTGTTCATCCGCCATCTCGCCACCACCGGCGCGCCGGTCGTGGCCGTCGACGCCGACATCAACCAGCACCTGGGCGCCGCGCTCGGCCTCGACGACGCGGAGGCGGCGGCGCTGCCGGCGATGGGCGAGCGACTGCCGTTGATCAAGGACTATCTGCGCGGCGGCAACCCGCGTATCGCCTCCGCCGAGACCATGATCAAGACGACCCCGCCGGGCGAGGGCTCCCGGCTGCTGCGGGTGCACGAGGACAATCCGGTCTACGACGCCTGCGCCCGGCCGGTGGAACTCGACGGCGGCAGCGTCCGTTTGATGGTCACCGGCCCCTTCACGGAAGCCGACCTGGGGGTCGCCTGCTACCACTCCAAGACGGGAGCGGTGGAGCTGTGCCTGAACCACCTGGTGGACGGGCGGGACGAGTACGTCGTGGTGGACATGACCGCCGGCTCGGACTCCTTCGCCTCCGGGATGTTCACCCGCTTCGACATCACGTTCCTCGTCGCCGAGCCGACCCGGAAGGGGGTCTCCGTCTATCGCCAGTACAAGGAGTACGCCCACGACTTCGGCGTCGCCCTGAAGGTCGTCGGCAACAAGGTGCAGGGCCAGGACGACCTCGACTTCCTGCGCTCCGAGGTCGGGGACGACCTGCTGGTGACGGTCGGGCACTCGGACTGGGTGCGCGCCATGGAGAAGGGCCGGCCGCCCCGGTTCGAGCTCCTGGAGGACGTCAACCGCCGCGCCCTGCACCAGCTGCGGACCGCCGTCGACGCGGCGTACGACCTGCGTGACTGGGAGCGCTACACGCGCCAGATGGTCCACTTCCACCTGAAGAACGCCCGGTCCTGGGGCAACGAGCGCACCGGGGCCGACCTGGCGGCGCAGGTCGACCCCGGGTTCGTGCTGAGCGAGAGCGTCGCCCTCAACGCGTGACGGCGCGGTGCCCACCGGCTCGGTGCCGGTGGCTCACCGCTTGGCCGCCGGCGCCCCCGGCACCCCCTTCGGGGCCGGGGCCGGGCGGCCCGAGAGGAAGGACGCCCAGCCCTCCTTCGGGGCCTGGCCGACGCCGAGGGCCCGCAGCTTCTCCAGGGCCTTCGGGTCCTGGGCGTCCAGCCAGTCGGCGAGCTGCCGGAAGGAGACACAGCGCACGTCGGGCTTGTTGCAGACGGCCTCGATGGTCTCCTCGACGGCTCGCATGTACGTGCCGCCGTTCCAGGACTCGAAGTGGTTGCCGATGATCAGGGGCGCGCGGTTGCCGTCGTAGGCCCGCTGGAAGCCCTTGAGCAGGCTGTCACGCATCTGGTCGCCCCAGAACGCGTGCCTGCTCGGGTCGCCGTACATCGTGCCCGACTGGTTCACGGCGAAGTTGTAGTCCATGGTGAGCTGCTCGAAGGAGTGCCCGACGAACGGCACGAGCTGCATCGACAGGTCCCACAGGCCTTCCTTCTTCTCCGGCCAGACCTGGTTGTTGACGCCGCTGGTGTCGTAGCGGAAGCCCAGCTCGCGGGCGGCCTTCATGAAGTTCTTCTGGCCCTCCAGGCAGGGGGTGCGGGCGCCGACGAGCTCCTTGTCGTAGTCGAAGGGCAGGGGCGCCGCGTTCCGCATGCCGGTGGTGGTCTTCCAGGACTTCACGAACTGCTTGGCCTGGGCGATCTCGTCCTTCCACTCCTCGACCGACCATTGGCCGACGCCGCCGCCGCTGCCGCAGAAGTGGCCGTTGAAGTGGGTGCCGATCTCGCTGCCCTCCAGCCACGCGCCGCGCAGCTGTTTCACGGTCTCGGCGATGCCCTTCTTGTCGTTGAAGCCGATGTCGGAGCGGCCCGGGGAGTGCTGCGGGGGCTTGTAGAGGTCGCGCTGCTCCTCGGGGAGCATGTACACGCCGCTGAGGAAGTACGTCATCGTCGCGTTGTTCGCCTTGGCGACCTTGCGGAAGTGGGAGAACAGCTTCTGGCCGTCCTCGCCCGCGCCGTCCCAGGAGAACACCACGAACTGCGGGGGCTTCTGACCGGGCTTCATCCGCTGCGGCCTCGGCAGGTGGGGCTGCGCCCCGGTGTACGCGGTGGAGCCGTCGCCGATCAGGCGGACCGCGCTCTTGGGCGGCGCCTGGACGGGCTTCGCCTTCTGCGGGCCCGGGGCCCCTTCATCGGCACCGTCGGTGCCGAACGCGCAACCGGCGAGCGATGCGGCACAGACCGCGGCGACCACGGCGCCGGCGGCGATCCTCTGGGTGGCGGCCATGTTCCGCCCACCTACTTCCTTCTCTCGGGGCCAACGACAGCGCCGCCAAGCTCGCACGGGACCCGGAAGGAGTTTGTACGACAAGCCGATCACATATGCGCCTCACTCGGATGAGTGGGTTATTAACCCATTTGCCAGGAAAGTCTATGCCTGTCCTTTACTCTGAATTACGATTCGTTTACCGAGCGTAGATGCATCCCGCCGCTGCACGCCGTGACCCACGGCCGCGACCCGACCCCCCGGCACCGCCGGGGGACCACCTGTTCCGCGACCGCGCCGCCCCGGAGGAGACGGGAACTATGTCCGCATGTGTCCCCACCCGCACCGCCGACCCGAGTCGGACCCAGCGCACTCACCGACCCCACAGCCCACCGCCGTCCGGGCCCCGCCGCTTCCGTGTCGCGGGCGCCGACGTGTCGGCCTCGATCGCGGTCTTCCTGATCGCCCTGCCCCTGTCCCTGGGCATCGCCCTCGCCACCGGCGCGCCCCTCCAGGCCGGCCTGGTCGCCGCCGCCGTCGGAGGAATCGTGGCCGGCCGGCTCGGCGGTTCCCCGCTCCAGGTCAGCGGCCCCGCGGCCGGCCTCACGGTCGTCACCGCCGACCTGATCCACCGCTACGGCTGGCGCACGACCTGTGCCATCACGGTCCTGGCCGGCCTCGCCCAACTGGGCCTGGGCTGCCTGCGCGTGGCGCGCAGCGCGCTCGCCGTCAGCCCCGCCATCGTGCACGGCATGCTCGCCGGCATCGGCGTCACCATCGCGGTCGCCCAGGTGCACATCGTCCTCGGCGGCACCCCACAGAGCTCCGTGCTGGCCAACCTCCGGGCGCTGCCCGCGCAGTTGGCCGAGGTGCGTCCCGCCGCCGTGTCGGTGAGCGCCCTGACCCTGGCCCTGCTGCTGCTCTGGCCGCGCATCCCCGGCCGGGCGGGCGCCCTGCTGCGGAAGATCCCGGCCGCACTCGTCGCGGTCACCGGGGCCAGCGCCGCTGCCGCGCTCGCCGGGCTGACGCTGCCCATGGTCGACCTGCCCTCCTGGAGCAGCCACGCCCTGGCCGGGCTCCCCGAGGGTCCGGTGCTCGGCCTGGTCGCCGCCGTGCTGACGACCACGCTGGTGTGCAGCGTGCAGTCGCTGCTCGGCGCGGTCGCCGTCGACAAGATGGCGGCCGGGCGGCCCGGACCGGCCGGCCGTGTCCGGCGCTCGGACCTGGACCGCGAGCTGCTCGGCCAGGGCGCCGCCAACATCGTCTCCGGCTCGCTCGGCGGACTCCCCGTCGCCGGGGTCGCCGTGCGCAGCACCGCGAATGTGCACGCGGGTGCCCTGAGCCGGAACTCCACGATGCTGCACGGCGTTCTCGTAGTGATCGCCGCGCTGCTGATGGCCCCGGTGCTCGAGCTCATCCCGCTCGGCTCGCTCGCCGCCCTGGTGATGGCCGTCGGCATCCAGATGGTGTCCCTGCACCACATCCGCACGGTGACCCGCCACCGAGAGGTCCTGGTCTACGCCGTCACCACCCTCGGCGTGGTGGTCTTCGGCGTCCTGGAGGGCGTCACGCTCGGCATCGCCGTGGCCGTCGGCGTCGCCCTGCACCGCCTCACCCGCACCCGCATCACCCACGACGAACGCAACGGAGTCCATCACGTACACGTACGGGGGCAGTTGACCTTCCTCGCGGTGCCCCGGCTCAGCCGGATCCTGCATCTGGTGCCCCAGGGCACGTCGGTCGTCGTGGAGTTGGACGGCTCCTTCATGGACCACGCGGCGTACGAGGCACTTCAGGACTGGCAGAACACGCACACCGCGCAGGGCGGCACCGTCGAACTGACCGGCCGCCGGAACGGGGTCCGGATCGCGGAGCCCGGTGAGGTCGCCTACGCCACCACCGAGGGGACGGAGACCGGGAGCATGCTCGCGCCCGGCTCCACCAACCGTGGTGCGGCCGCCGGTTGCCGCTGTCGCCCCTGGACGCCCTGGCGGAACCACCAGTGCGAGGACCCACGGTCCACGCCGACGTCCGGCCGGGACCCCGGGCCGTCCGACGGACCGCTCGAGGCAGGTCGCGACGGGTCCGGTCCCATCGGTCCCAGCAGGCACGAACTGACGCGCGGCATCAGCGCGTTCCAGCGCAACACCGCTCCCCTGATCCGGGGCGAGCTGGCCCGGCTGGCCCGGGAAGGGCAGCGGCCGGCGCAGCTCTTCCTCACCTGTGCCGACTCACGGCTGGTCACCTCGATGATCACCTCCAGTGGTCCGGGCGATCTGTTCGTGGTGCGCAATGTGGGCAACCTCGTCCCGCCGCCCGGCGAGGAGAGCGGCGACGACTCGGTGGCGGCCGCGATCGAGTACGCGGTGGACGTGCTGAAGGTGCGGTCCATCACGGTGTGCGGGCACTCCGGGTGCGGGGCCATGCAGGCGCTGCTCACCTCCGAGCCGGGGGTCGCCCGGACGCCCCTCAAGCGGTGGCTGCGGCACGGGCAGCCGAGCCTGGAGCGGATGGCCGACGACAACAGGCCCTGGGCCCGGCTCGCCGGACGGGCACCCGCCGACGCCATCGAGCAGCTCTGTCTGACCAACGTGGTCCAGCAGTTGGAGCACCTGCGGGCGCACGAGTCGGTCGCCCGGGCGCTGCGGGAAGAGGAGCTGGAGCTGCACGGGATGTACTTCCACGTGGGCGAGGCGCAGGCGTATCTGCTCACCGGGACGAGCGGGGACGGCGTGTTCGACCACGTGGAGGCGGCGGACGTGCCGGCGTGAGGAGAGGGGGGTGGGCGGCCCGGCTCACGAGGCCGCCCAGCCTCCCGCCCACCACTTCCGTGACCGTGCTCGGGGATCGCGGGCGCGAAAGACGTGACGAGGGGTGAACTGTGCCTGGTCGGCGTACGTGGGTACGAGTGGGCCCGGCCGTCGACCTCGGCGTCTGACCTCGACGAAGAAACAGACCCTCACAGGTCTAAACCAATTTTCGAACCGCCCTTGTCAGCGCACCCCCCGGTCTGATGAGCTGTGGCCTGGGACACAACGGTCGCCCCGGCAAAGCACCGTAAAGGGAGATGTCGTGAGCAACGAAAGCCTGGCCAACCTCTTGAAGGAGGAGCGACGCTTCGCGCCGCCCGCTGACCTGGCCGCGAACGCCAACGTCACGGCCGAGGCGTACGAGGAGGCCAAGGCTGACAGGCTCGGCTTCTGGGCCACGCAGGCCCGTCGGCTGACCTGGGCCAAGGAGCCGACCGAGACGCTGGACTGGTCGAATCCGCCGTTCGCCAAGTGGTTCGCGGACGGCGAGCTGAACGTCGCGTACAACTGCGTCGACCGGCATGTCGAGGCGGGCAACGGCGACCGGGTCGCCATCCACTTCGAGGGGGAGCCCGGCGACAGCCGCGCGATCACCTACGCCGAGCTCAAGGACGAGGTCTCCAAGGCCGCGAACGCACTGCTGGAACTGGGTGTCCGGAACGGCGACCGGGTCGCCGTCTACATGCCGATGATCCCCGAGACGGCGATCGCGATGCTGGCCTGCGCCCGCATCGGCGCCGCGCACTCGGTGGTCTTCGGCGGCTTCTCCGCGGACGCGCTCGCCACCCGCATCCAGGACGCCGACGCCAAGGTCGTCATCACCTCCGACGGCGGCTACCGGCGCGGCAAGCCGTCCGCGCTCAAGCCGGCCGTCGACGAGGCCCTCACCAAGGTCGACAACGTCCAGCACGTGCTCGTCGTCCGCCGGACCGGCCAGGAGGTCGCCTGGGACGACAGCCACGACGTCTGGTGGCACGAGATCGTCGACCGGCAGTCGGCCGAGCACACCCCCGAGGCCTTCGAGGCCGAGCAGCCGCTCTTCATCCTCTACACCTCGGGGACCACGGGGAAGCCCAAGGGCATCCTCCACACCTCCGGCGGCTACCTCACCCAGGCCGCCTACACCCACCACGCCGTCTTCGACCTCAAGCCGGAGACCGACGTCTACTGGTGCACGGCCGACGTCGGCTGGGTCACCGGGCACTCGTACATCGTCTACGGGCCGCTCGCCAACGGCGCCACCCAGGTCATGTACGAGGGCACGCCGGACACCCCGCACCAGGGCCGCTTCTGGGAGATCGTCCAGAAGTACGGGGTGACGATCCTCTACACGGCACCCACCGCCATCCGGACGTTCATGAAGTGGGGCGACGACATCCCCGCGAAGTTCGACCTCAGCAGCCTGCGCGTGCTGGGGTCCGTGGGCGAGCCGATCAACCCCGAGGCCTGGATCTGGTACCGCAAGCACATCGGCGCCGACCGCACCCCGATCGTGGACACCTGGTGGCAGACCGAGACCGGCGCGATGATGATCTCCCCGCTGCCGGGCGTCACCGAGACCAAGCCGGGCTCGGCCCAGACCGCGCTGCCCGGCATCTCCGCGACGGTCGTCGACGACGAGGCCAACGAGGTTCCCGACGGCGGTGGCGGCTACCTGGTCCTCACCAAGCCGTGGCCGTCGATGCTGCGCACCATCTGGGGTGACGACCAGCGGTTCCTCGACACGTACTGGTCGCGCTTCGAGGGCAGGTACTTCGCCGGCGACGGCGCGAAGAAGGACGACGACGGCGACATCTGGCTCCTCGGGCGGGTGGACGACGTCATGCTCGTCTCCGGCCACAACATCTCCACCACCGAGGTCGAGTCCGCGCTCGTCTCGCACCCCTCCGTCGCCGAGGCGGCCGTCGTCGGCGCCGCGGACGCGACCACCGGGCAGGCGATCGTCGCCTTCGTGATCCTGCGCGGCACGGCGAACGCCGAGGACGAGGGCCTCGTCGCCGACCTGCGCAACCACGTCGGCACCACCCTCGGCCCGATCGCCAAGCCCCAGCGGATCCTGCCGGTGGCCGAGCTGCCGAAGACCCGCTCCGGCAAGATCATGCGCCGCCTGCTGCGGGACGTCGCCGAGAACCGCCAGCTGGGTGATGTCACCACCCTGACCGACTCCACGGTCATGGACCTCATCCAGGCGAAGCTCCCGGCCGCGCCCAGCGAGGACTAGGCAGCAAGGGGGCGCCCGGCGCGACACAGCGCCGGGCGCCTCTTTTGGGCGCACCATGGAAATTAGGTAAACTAAGGAAAACTAGCGTGACCCCATAGGTGTGCCGGGAAGTCTGGTCGGCGAGCAGCTCCGCCCTACCCCCGACCGGAGGTCCCCCCGATGGCCGCGCCCCGCACTCCCCTCCCCCGCAAGGCCTTCGGTCGGCTCTCCCTGCCCGAGCGGACCTTCGTCACGGACGCCCTGCGCACGGAGACCGTGGGCGGCGTGCTGCTCCTCGTGGCCGCGATCGCGGCGCTGATCTGGGCGAACGTGCCCCCGCTGCGCGACAGTTACGAGAGCGTCAGCCACTTCCACCTCGGCCCCGGATCCCTCGGCCTGAACCTCTCCCTCGCCCACTGGGCGGCCGACGGCCTCCTCGCGATCTTCTTCTTCGTCGCCGGCGTCGAACTCAAGCGCGAACTGGTCGCCGGTGACCTGAAGGACCCCAGGGCGGCCGCGCTGCCCGTGGTCGCGGCCCTGTGCGGGATGGCCGTACCGGCCCTCGTCTACACCCTCACCAACCTCACCGGCGGCGGCTCGCTCGCCGGCTGGGCGGTCCCCACGGCCACCGACATCGCCTTCGCGCTGGCCGTGCTCGCCGTCATCGGCACCTCCCTGCCGAGCGCCCTGCGCGCCTTCCTGCTCACCCTCGCGGTGGTCGACGACCTCTTCGCGATCCTGATCATCGCCGTCTTCTTCACGGCCGAGATCGACTTCGTCGCCCTCGGGGGCGCGGTGGTCGGCCTGGCCGTCTTCTGGCTGCTGCTGCGCACGGGCGTACGCGGCTGGTACGTGTACGTGCCGCTCGCGCTCGTCGTCTGGGGCCTGATGTACAACAGCGGCGTCCACGCCACCATCGCGGGCGTCGCGATGGGCCTGATGCTGCGCTGCACCACCCGGGAGGGCGAGAAGCACTCTCCGGGCGGGCGCGTCGAGCATCTCGTACGTCCCCTCTCGGCGGGGCTGGCCGTCCCGCTGTTCGCCCTGTTCAGCGCCGGTGTCCCGGTCTCCGGGGGCGCGCTCGGCGAGGTCTTCACCCAGCCCGAGACGCTCGGCGTGGTCCTCGGTCTGGTCGTCGGCAAGACGCTCGGCATCTTCGGCGGGACCTGGCTGACCGCCCGCTTCACCCGCGCCTCGCTCAGCGACGACCTCGCATGGGCGGACGTCTTCGCCGTGGCGACCCTCGCCGGCATCGGGTTCACCGTGTCCCTGCTCATCGGCGAGCTGGCCTTCGACGGCGACACGGCCCTCACCGACGACGCCAAGGCGGCCGTCCTGCTGGGCTCGCTCATCGCCGCGACCCTCGCGACCGTGCTGCTGAAGGTCCGCAACGCCAAGTACCGGCGGATGGTCGAGTACGAGGAGCGCGACGAGGACCGCGACGGCATCCCGGACATCTACGAGGAGGACGACCCGGCGTACCACCTCCGGATGGCCGAGATCCACGAGAACAAGGCCGCCGAGCACCGCCGGATCGCCGAACTGAAGGCCGCCGAGCGGGCACGGCTTGCCGAAGTGACGGGCGGGGCAGGCGAGGAGGACGACCGTCGGGCATGATCTGACGGGACGGTACAAAAGTCTTCTCCGTACCCGGAGAACCCCAGTCAGGCACACGGCAGATTCAGGGAGAACGCGATGAGCGCACCCGACGGCAGCCCGGTCGGCGCCGAACGCAGCATCGGCCAGCTGTTCGCCTCGGCGACGACCGAGATGTCCGCGCTGGTGCACGACGAGATCGCGCTGGCGAAAGCCCAGCTCAAGCGGGACGTGAAGCGCGGCGCCACGAGCGGCGGCGCGTTCATGGTGGCCGGCGCCGTGCTGGTGTTCTCGCTGCCGATGCTGAACTTCGCCCTCGCGTACGCCATCCGGACCTGGAGCGACTGGAACCTCGCGGTCTGCTTCCTGCTGTCCTTCGCCGCCAACGTCCTCGTCGCGGGCGTGCTCGCGCTGATCGGCGTGGTCTTCGCGAAGAAGGCGAAGAAGGGTGGCGGTGCGCAGAAGACGGCCGCGTCGATGAAGAAGACGGCGGGCGTCCTGCAGAACGCCAAGCCGCACCCGCGGCCCGAGCTGGCCCAGAACCGTGTGCCGGAGGCCATCGAGGCTGTGGCACGCTCATCGTCATGACCGACCCCGCCACGCCCGCCTCAGTAGTACGACCGGACGGGCCCTGGACCCATCGCGAGGTGGCCGCCAACGGCGCGCGCTTCCACATCGCCGAGATGGGCGACGGGCCGCTGGTCCTGCTGCTGCACGGCTTTCCGCAGTTCTGGTGGACGTGGCGGCACCAGCTGCCCGCGCTCTCCGACGCCGGGTTCCGGGCCGTCGCCATGGACCTCAGGGGCGTCGGCGGCAGCGACCGGACCCCGCGCGGCTACGACCCGGCCAACCTCGCCCTCGACGTCACCGGCGTGATCCGCTCGCTCGGCGAGCCGGACGCCGCGCTGGTCGGCCACGACCTGGGCGGATACCTGGCGTGGACGGCGGCCGCGATGCGCCCGAAGCTCGTACGACGGCTCGCGGTGGCGTCGATGCCCCATCCTCGGCGCTGGCGCTCGGCGATGCTCTCCGACGTCAAGCAGACGCGCGCCGGTTCCTACATCTGGGGGTTCCAGCGCCCCTGGGTCCCGGAGCGGCAGCTCACCGCAGACGACGGCGCGCTGGTCGCCCGGCTGATGCGGGACTGGTCCGGCCCGGTGCTGCCGGACGACGACGCGGTGGAGACGTACCGCCGCGCGATGTGCATCCCGTCGACCGCGCACTGTTCGATCGAGCCGTACCGGTGGATGGTGCGCTCGCTGGCCCGCCCGGACGGCATCCAGTTCAACCGGCGCATGAAGCGGCCGGTGCGGGTGCCGACGCTGCATCTGCACGGCTCGCTCGACCCGGTGTTGCGCACGCGGAGCGCGGCCGGCTCCGGCGAGTACGTCGAAGCGCCGTACCGCTGGCGGCTGTTCGACGGGCTCGGGCACTTCCCCCATGAAGAGGATCCGGTCGCTTTCAGCACCGAACTCATCAACTGGCTGAAGGACCCCGAACCCGATCGGTGACCGCGCGGGCGCGCCCGGCACCCCCGGACTGAACACCTGTCCTACGAACAGCCAATTGCCCGGCGCATAGGCCAATTGGGGGCCCTGGGGGCGATTATCGACCTTGGGGCAGGGGCACACGTCCGGGTATGGGCTGGACGCACGACTACAGTGACGTGGTACGCAACCGCCGCTCGGGCAACGGCCTGAGCCCCCACCTGCGAGGAGGGGCCCCGCACCAGCCGGGGACGGTCCTCCGAGTGGGCATCCCGCACATCCTGCGTCGTCGGGCCCGCTGGGTCTCGGTGCGCCTGCGTCACCCCCGAGGCTGACGCCCCTCGCGCCCTCACAGCGCGCAGCTGTCGCTGTCCACCTGCTGGTTCGCGGTACGGCCCTTGTCGATGTCCTCCTGGATCTCGTCCGCGGTCAGCGCGTACCCGGTCTCGGCGTTGTCCAGGGACTTCGCGAAGACCACGCCGTACACCTTCCCCTCGGGGGTGAGCAGCGGGCCGCCGGAGTTGCCCTGGCGGACGGTCGCGTAGAGGGAGTACACATCACGGTGCACGGTGCCGCGGTGGTAGATGTCCGGGCCGTTGGCCGGGATGCGGCTGCGCACACGCGCGGCCCGGACGTCGTACGCGCCGTTCTCCGGGAACCCCGCGATGATCGCGCCGTCGCCGCTCCTGGCGTCCGTGGGCGTGAACTTGAGCGCCGGCGCGTCCAGGTCGGGGACGTCGAGGACGGCGATGTCGCGCTGCCAGTCGTACAGGACGACCGTCGCGTCGTACTTCCGGCCCTCGCCGCCGATCTGGACGGTGGGTTCGTCGACGCCGCCCACGACATGCGCGTTGGTCATGACGCGGCGCTCGCCGAAGACGAAGCCGGTGCCTTCGAGGACCTTGCCGCAACTCTGGGCGGTGCCCATGACCTTGACGATGGATCGCTTGGCGCGGCCGGCGACCGGGCTGTTCGCCAGGGCCGGGTCGGGCGGCTGGACCTCGTTGATCGGCTCGTTGGAGAACGGGCTGAAGACCTGCGGGAAGCCGTTCTGCGCGAGGATCGAGGAGAAGTCCGCGAACCAGGTGTTCGCCTGCTCGGGCAGGGCCCGCGCGACGCCGAGGAGCACCTTGGAGCTACGGACCTCCTTGCCCACCGTGGGCAGGGTGGTGCCGGCGAGGGCGGAGCCGATCAGCCATGCCACCAGGAGCATCGCGACGACGTTGACGAGGGCGCCGCCGGTGGCGTCCAGGGCGCGGGCCGGGGACCAGGTGATGTACCGGCGGAGCTTGTTGCCGAGATGGGTGGTCAGGGCCTGGCCGACGGAGGCGCAGACGATGACGACGACGACCGCGACGACCGCGGCGGTCGTGCTGACCTCCGCGTTGTCGGTCAGCAGGTCCCAGGCGACGGGCAGCAGGTAGACCGCGACCAGGCCGCCCCCCATGAAGCCGATCACCGACAGGATGCCGACGACGAAGCCCTGGCGGTAGCCGACGATCGCGAACCACACGGCGGCGACCAGCAACAGGATGTCCAGCACGTTCACCGGTTCAGGCCTCGCCTCATCACACGACACAACACGGCAGACACCCTGTCATGACCGCCAGTCGAGCGGGACCTGCTTCTCCCGGTCCCAGGGGCGCTCCCAGCCCGAGTAGTGCAGCAGACGGTCGATGATGCCGGCCGTGAAACCCCAGACCAGGGCCGATTCGACCAGGAATGCCGGACCTCGGTGACCGCTGGGGTGCACGGCGGTGGCCCGGTTGTCGGGATTCGTGAGATCCACCACGGGGACCGTGAAGACCCTCGCCGTCTCGTTGGGGTCGACCACCCCGACCGGGCTCGGCTCCCGCCACCAGCCGAGGACCGAGGTCACGACGAAGCCGCTGACCGGGATGTACAGCTTGGGCAGCACCCCGAAGAGCTGGACGCCCGCCGGGTCGAGGCCGGTCTCCTCCTCGGCCTCCCGCAGGGCGGCCCTGAGCGGCCCGTCACCCTCGGGGTCGCCGTCCTCCGGGTCGAGGGCACCGCCGGGGAAGGAGGGCTGCCCGGCGTGGGACCGCAGCGAGCTGGCCCGCTCCATGAGCAGCAACTCGGGGCCCCGCTCGCCCTCGCCGAACAGGATCAGCACGGCCGACTTCCGCCCCGCCCCGTCCGCCGGCGGCAGGAACCTGCTCAACTGCACCGGCTCGACCGTCTCGACGGCCCGCACCACCGGGTCCAGCCACTGCGGCAGGCCCTCTGTGCTCAAGTCCACGCCCTGCGTGTCGCTCGCGCGCGTCATCGCCACCCCCGTCCTCGCGAGTCCAACGCCCCGCGGCCCCGAGATCGTTCCTGGGCCCCTGCCCCACGGCGTGTCATGCGGCCCCCAGCGGCGGCGCGGGTTTCCCGCCCGCGTCCAGATACGCCTGCGGCGGGTTGAGCCGCTGCCCCGGGAAACCGCCCTTCTCGTACTTGAGGAGCTTCGCCGCCTTCTCCGGATCCGTCTCGCCCTCGCCGTACGCCGGGCAGAGCGGGGCGATGGGACAGGCGCCGCAGGCGGGCTTGCGGGCGTGGCAGATGCGGCGGCCGTGGAAGATGACGTGGTGCGAGAGGTCCGTCCAGTCGCTCTTCGGGAACAGCGCGCCGATCGCGGCCTCGATCTTGTCGGGGTCGGTCTCGGCGGTCCACCGCCAGCGGCGCACCAGCCGCTGGAAGTGCGTGTCCACGGTGATGCCGGGCCGCCCGAAGGCGTTGCCGAGGACGACGAACGCGGTCTTGCGGCCGACGCCGGGCAGCTTCACGAGGTCTTCGAGCCGGCCGGGGACCTCGCCGCCGAACTCCTCCACCAAAGCCTTCGACAGCCCTATGACCGACTTGGTCTTGGCCCGGAAGAACCCGGTCGGGCGCAGGATCTCCTCGACCTCCTCCGGGTTGGCCGCGGCCAGGTCCTCGGGGGTCGGGTACCTGGCGAAGAGCTGGGGGGTCGTCTGATTGACCCTCAGGTCGGTGGTCTGGGCGGACAGCACCGTGGCGACCACGAGTTGGAAGGGGTTGTCGAAGTCCAGCTCGGGGTGGGCGTACGGATACACCTCCGCGAGCTCACGGTTGATTCGTCGGGCACGCCGGACCAGAGCGGTGGGCGACTCGGCCTTCACGGGCTTCTCAGGCGTCCGGGCCTTCGCGGGCTGCACGGCCTTCACAGGTTTCGCGGCGTCGGCGTTCTCGGCCGGGCCCTTTCTCGCCACCGTCTTTTTCACGGGGACCTTCTTCTCGGCAGCCCGCTTCACCACCGCAGGAGCCTTTTTCACCGCAGCCTTCTTTGTCACTTTTGCCGTTTTCTTTCCGCCACCGGGGTCCTGTTCGCCCACAGCGGAATCGCGACGTACAACCACCCGCCCAGCCCCCTCGGCCTGTGCTCTCACCGGCGATTTGGACACCCGGCCAGCCTAGAGCCCGGCACCGACAATCGCCCCGGGCCCCGAAGATCGGCCCCCGATTGGACCCCTGCCGCTTACCCCGGGACAGGTGTGCGGCATCCTTGTGACAGATCACACTGTTTGGACCGTCCGGCAAAACGGGGAACACGGTCCCCTGGTACCAAGGGGGAACAAGATCCCCTGAGCAGGTCGACAAGGAGAGAACTCGTGGACGACGTCCTCCGGCGCAACCCGCTCTTCGCGGCTCTCGACGACGAGCAGGCCGCGGAGCTGCGCGCCTCCATGAGTGAGGTGACCCTCGCGCGTGGCGACTCCCTCTTCCACGAGGGCGACCCCGGCGACCGGCTCTACGTCGTCACCGAGGGCAAGGTCAAGCTCCACCGCACCTCCCCCGACGGCCGCGAGAACATGCTCGCCGTCGTCGGCCCCGGGGAACTCATCGGCGAGCTGTCCCTGTTCGACCCGGGCCCGCGCACGGCGACCGCCACCGCGCTGACCGAGGTCAAGCTGCTCGGCCTCGGCCACGGCGACCTCCAGCCCTGGCTGAACGTCCGCCCCGAGGTCGCCGGCGCCCTGCTGCGCGCCGTCGCGCGCCGGCTGCGCAAGACCAACGACCAGATGTCCGACCTCGTCTTCTCGGACGTCCCCGGCCGTGTCGCCCGCGCGCTGCTCGACCTCTCCCGCCGCTTCGGCGTGCAGTCCGAGGAGGGCATCCACGTCGTCCACGACCTCACGCAGGAGGAGCTGGCCCAGCTGGTCGGCGCCTCCCGCGAGACGGTCAACAAGGCCCTCGCCGACTTCGCCCAGCGCGGCTGGCTCCGCCTGGAGGCGCGTGCGGTGATCCTGCTGGACGTGGAGCGGCTGGCCAAGCGGTCCCGCTGACGCCCGATCCCGTCCGCACGACATTCAGGGCCCCCTCTCCCCGAGAGGGGGCCCTGTGCGCGTGGTCGCACAAGCGCCCCGCCGCGCACAGGCGCGCGTGCACGGCATCGGGGCATCCCGCCCGCGCGGACACCCTTGGCCGGCATCAAGGCAGCCCGCCCTCCCAGACACGCGTGCCCGGCGGGAAGGTCAGGACAGGGCCTAGATCAGCCCGTGCTCCTCCAGGTACTCCAGCTGGGCCCGTACCGACAGTTCCGCCGCCGGCCACAGAGAACGGTCCACGTCCGCGTACACGTGGGCGACGACCTCGCCCGGCGTCCGGAAGCCGTCCTCCACGGCCGTCTCCACCTGGGCCAGCCGGTGCGCGCGGTGGGCGAGGTAGAACTCCACCACCCCCTGGGCGTCCTCCAGGACCGGCCCGTGGCCCGGCAGGACCGTGTGGACGCCGTCGTCGACCGAGAGGGACCGCAGACGCCGCAGGGAGTCCAGATAGTCGCCCAGGCGGCCGTCGGGGTGCGCCACGACCGTCGTACCCCGCCCCAGGACCGTGTCGCCCGTCAGGACCGCCTGATCGGCCGGGAGATGGAAGCACAGGGAGTCCGAGGTGTGCCCGGGCGTCGGCACGACCCTCAGCTCCAGGCCGCCCACCCGGATCACGTCCCCGGCGGCCAGCCCCTCGTCGCCGAGCCGCAGCGCCGGGTCCAGGGCCCGCACCTTCGTGCCGGTCAGCTCGGCGAAGCGGGCGGCGCCCTCGGCGTGGTCCGGGTGACCGTGCGTCAGCAGCGTCAGGGCGACCCGCCGGCCCGCCCGCTCGGCGGTGTCGACCACGGTGCGCAGGTGCCCCTCGTCCAGGGGCCCCGGGTCGACCACGACGGCCAGCTCGGAGTCGGGCTCGGCGAGGATCCAGGTGTTGGTGCCGTCCAGGGTCATCGCGGACGCGTTGGGCGCGAGGACGTTGACGGCCCGCGCGGTGGCGGGGCCCGAGACGACCTCGCCGCGTGGCCGGCCGGGAAGGGCCGCTGCGTCGGTCATGCGGGGATTCCTTCCAGCGTCGACCGGGCCGTCATGCGGGGGCTCCACCGGTCGGGATGTGCTTGGTGAACTCGTCGTGCCCCGGCCAGGACAGCTCGATCCGGTCCCCGTCGAGATGGGCCCGGGCCAGCACGGGGGTGAGGTCGCGGTCGGGGGCCGCGGTGAGCGCGGCGCCGGCCGTGCCGTACGTCGTCAGCTGGCGCAGGGTCGCGATGGTGGGCGGCATCATCAGCAGCTCACCCTTGTCGTACGAGGACGCCGCGTCCGCCGGTCGGATCCACACCGTGCGGTCGGCCTCCGTGGAGGCGTTGCGGGTGCGCTGGCCCTCGGGGAGGGCGGCGACGAAGAACCAGGTGTCGTAACGGCGGGACTCGAACTCGGGGGTGATCCAGCGGGTCCAGGCGCCGAGCAGGTCCGAGCGCAGGACCAGACCGCGGCGGTCCAGGAACTCGGCGAAGGACAGCTCCCGGGCCACCAGGGCCTCGCGGTCCGCCTCCCACTCCGCGCCCGTGGTGTCGCCGACCACCGAGTCGGGGGTGGGCCCGGCGAGCAGCACGCCCGCCTCCTCGTACGTCTCGCGTACGGCCGCGCAGACGATCGCCTGGGCCGCCGCCTCGTCGACGCCGAGCCGCTCGGCCCACCACGCGCGCGTGGGTCCCGCCCAGCGGATCTGGTGGTCGTCGTCACGGGGGTCCACCCCGCCGCCCGGGTACGCGTACGCGCCTCCGGCGAAGGCCATGGAGGCGCGTCTGCGCAGCATGTGCACGACGGGACCGGCGTCGGTGTCCTTCAGGAGCATCACGGTCGCCGCGCGCTTGGGGACGACCGGGGTGAGCGTGCCGTCGGCGAGCGCCCGGATGCGTTCCGGCCAGTCCTGCGGAAACCACTGCCCATTCGCCATGGGCGGAGGCTATCCCGTGGTGCGCGAATGTTCGAGAGGTGACCGGTGGTGGGGCCACCCATCGGCTACTCGCCGGTCAGCTCCACCTGGACCTCGACCTCCACCGGCGCGTCCAGCGGCAGCACCGCCACGCCGACCGCGCTGCGCGCGTGGACGCCCTTGTCGCCGAGGACCTCGCCGAGCAGCTCACTCGCGCCGTTGATGACACCCGGCTGGCCGGTGAAGTCCGACGCCGACGCCACGAAGCCCACGACCTTCACCACGCGCTTGACGCGGTCCAGGTCACCGGCGACCGACTTGACGGCCGCCAGCGCGTTCAGGGCACACGTGCGTGCCAGCTCCTTGGCCTCCTCCGGGGTGACCTCCGCGCCCACCTTGCCGGTGACCGGGAGCTTGCCCTCGACCATCGGCAGCTGGCCGGAGGTGTACACGTACACGCCCGACCGCACGGCCGGCTGGTACGCGGCCAGCGGCGGCACGACCTCCGGCAGCGTCAGACCGAGCTCGGCGAGCTTCGCCTCGACCGCGCTCACGCCTTCTCCCGCTTGAGGTAGGCCACCAGCTGCTCGGGGTTGTTCGGCCCGGGCACGACCTGGACGAGCTCCCAGCCGTCCTCGCCCCAGGTGTCCAGAATCTGCTTCGTGGCATGGACGAGCAGCGGCACGGTTGCGTATTCCCACTTGGTCATGCGGCCGACTTTAGCCGCTGGCCGCGCCCCGGCCCCGCCCCTGGGGGTCCGGGGGCCACCCCGTTGGGAAAAGCGCGTTATCCACAGCCTGACGCTTGCGGGACGCACCGACTGGTTACGCTCGAATACGTGAGCAGGCTCCAGGTCGTCAGTGGCAAGGGCGGAACCGGTAAGACGACGGTGGCCGCGGCCCTCGCGCTGGCTCTGGCCACCGAGGGGAAGCGCGCGCTTCTCGTCGAGGTCGAGGGCCGCCAGGGCATCGCACAGCTCTTCGAGACGGAGGCATTGCCCTATGAGGAACGCAAGATCGCGGTCGCTCCCGGCGGCGGGGAGGTGTACGCCCTCGCCATCGACCCCGAACTGGCCCTTCTGGACTACCTCCAGATGTTCTACAAACTCGGTGGAGCCGGCCGCGCCCTGAAGAAGCTCGGCGCCATCGACTTCGCCACCACCATCGCGCCGGGTCTCCGGGACGTCCTGCTGACCGGCAAGGCGTGCGAGGCGGTGCGCCGCAAGGAGAAGTCGGGGCGGTTCGCCTACGACTACGTCGTGATGGACGCACCCCCCACCGGACGCATCACCCGCTTCCTGAACGTCAACGACGAGGTGGCGGGCCTGGCGAAGATCGGGCCGATACACAATCAGGCGCAGGCCGTCATGCGGGTGCTGAAGTCGTCGGAGACGGCCGTGCACCTGGTGACCCTGCTGGAGGAGATGCCCGTCCAGGAGACCGCGGACGGCATCGCCGAGCTGCGGGCGGCGAAGCTGCCGGTGGGGCGGGTCATCGTGAACATGGTGCGCCCGGAGGTGTTGGACGCGGCCGAGCTGGAACTCGTACGGGGCACCACACGTTCCTCCTTCGCGCAGGCGCTGTCGGCCGCCGGGCTCGGCGGGGCGCGGCGTGGGGGGCATGCCGAGCGGCTGGTGGACCCGCTCCTGGCGCAGGCCGAGGAGTACGCCGAGCGGTTCGAGCTGGAGCACGAACAGCGCGCGGTCCTCGGCGAGCTGGACCTGCCGCTGCACGAACTGCCGCTGCTCGCCGAGGGCATGGACCTGGCGGGTCTGTACGAACTGGCCACGGAACTGCGGAAGCAGGGAGTCTCATGAGCGCGGACCAGGAACGGCCGCCCCACCGCCTCTCCCCCGCGCGCGTGCTCGAACTCGATCCGCTGCTCGACGATCCGGCGACCCGCATCGTGGTGTGCTGCGGCTCGGGCGGCGTCGGCAAGACCACGACCGCGGCGGCGCTGGGACTCAGGGCGGCGGAGCGCGGCCGCAAGGTGGTCGTGCTCACCATCGACCCGGCCCGCCGGCTCGCCCAGTCCATGGGCATCGACTCCCTGGACAACACCCCGCGCCGGGTGAAGGGCGTCGAGGGCGACGGCGAGCTGCACGCGATGATGCTCGACATGAAGCGCACCTTCGACGAGATCGTCGAGGCGCACGCGGACCCCGAGCGGGCCTCCGCGATCCTCAACAACCCCTTCTACCAGTCGCTTTCGGCGGGCTTCGCGGGCACGCAGGAGTACATGGCGATGGAGAAGCTGGGCCAGCTGCGGGCCCGCGACGAGTGGGACCTCATCGTCGTCGACACCCCGCCGTCCCGGTCGGCGCTGGACTTCCTGGACGCGCCCAAGCGGCTGGGGTCCTTCCTCGACGGCAAGTTGATCCGGCTGCTCACCGCCCCGGCCAAGCTCGGCGGGCGCGCGGGGATGAAGTTCCTGAACGTCGGGATGTCGATGATGACGGGCACGCTCGGCAAGCTGCTCGGCGGTCAGCTCCTGAAGGACGTCCAGACGTTCGTGTCGGCCATGGACTCGATGTTCGGCGGTTTCCGCACCCGCGCGGACGCGACGTACAAGCTGCTCCAGGCGCCCGGCACAGCGTTCCTGGTGGTCGCGGCGCCGGAGCGGGACGCGCTGCGGGAGGCCGCGTACTTCGTGAAGCGGCTGGCCGCGGAGGAGATGCCGCTCGCGGGGCTGGTGCTCAACCGGGTCCACGGCAGCGGCGCCGCCCGGTTGTCGGCCGAGCGGGCCCTCGCCGCCGCGGAAAATCTTGAGGAGCCCCGCATTGTCGATCAGGAGGGCGGGAAAGCTGGAGTTCGTAACTCTCCCGATCCAGACGGCAGTTCAGGTCCCCCCTCGTCCGATCCGGCTTCCGCCGCAGGCTCCCCCGCCGTCGCAGCCTCCGCTTCGGACCCGACCGTCGAACAACTCACCGCAGGCCTGCTGAGGCTGCATGCCGAGCGTATGCGGCTGCTCTCCCGCGAGCAGCGCACGCGTGACCGCTTCACCGCGCTCCACCCCGAGGTGGCGGTGGCAGAGGTGGCCGCGCTGCCCGGCGACGTCCACGACCTCGCGGGGCTGCGGGACATCGGAACCCGGCTCGCAGCCGGCCGCCCGGAGCTGCCCGAGACCACGGACGCGTGACACTGCGGGCGCGTGAGACTGCGGACGCGTGACAGTGCGCCCACCTGGCACCGAGCGCCTGACACTGCGGACGCGTGACGCTGCGCCAGCCTGACACCACGGGCGCCTGGCACCACTGGCGCCTGACACTACGCACACCCGCGACTACGAACGCCGAGACCGGGGCGCCAGAAGGGCGCCTCGACCGCGATCGCGCTGAAGCCCGTGGTGGTCGAGCCGAGAGGGAGGGGCCCGGAGGGGCCTCGCCCTCAGCTCACCGCCGCGTAGTTCTCGTACACCTCGTCATCGTCGAGAGGCAGGATGCCGACCCCTCGCTCGTACTCCGTACGCGCGGTCTCCAAAAGCCGGCGCCAGGATGTCACGGTGGGCCGCCTGCGGAGCAGTGCGCGGCGCTCCCGCTCGGTCATTCCTCCCCACACGCCGAACTCGACGCGGTTGTCGAGCGCGTCGGCGAGGCACTCCGTGCGCACCGGGCATCCGGTGCACACCGCCTTGGCCCTGTTCTGCGCTGCTCCTTGAACGAACAGTTCATCCGGATCGGTAGTGCGGCAGGCCGCCTGCGCACTCCAGTCGACTACCCAGCCCATACCGGCGCCGTCCTCTCCCGAATCGAGGCTCCCCCACGGCGGCAGCGGCATATTCACCGCCGCCAGTTGAGGACGTTACGGAAGGTGGGCACAGCGCAACACCCCCTTCGGGCCCAATCTTGAATGGCCCGAACGGACTATGCGTAAGCGGCAGATCACCCGGGGGAGTGAGCCCGCGACATACGTGATCATCCCGGCAAAGCGGGACAGTTCAGTTGAGTCACAACGGGCACCTGGTGACACACAAGGCGGATTCGGGCACGCCCCCACCAGAAAATCGGGGAAGCTCCGGAACGATTCGGGGTCGCCGGACGTATTGATACGTAGCCGCACTGCTGTGACAGTTGAGAGCAGCTTAGGCCAAGGCCTGCGCGCGTGTCCGGCGAATGAGAAGGTAGGCGCTCACTTCGCCATGCGCTCGAAACGGCCCCGGGACCCGTCGAACGTTCATGAGTACGGATTAGGCTGCCCCCATGTCGAAGAAGCGCTCCGGTGGAGGCCTGTCCCCCACCCAGCAGGCCGCCAAGTTCCTCGGTGTCAGCGTGCTCGCGGGTGCGGTGCTGGCAGGCATCGCGCTGCCGGCCTTCGGTGCGCTCGGACTCGCCGCCAAGGGATCGGTGGAGAGCTTCGACGAGCTCCCGGCCAACCTCAAGACGCCGCCGCTGAGCCAGCGCACCACGATCCTGGACGCCAAGGGCGGCACCATCGCCACGGTGTACTCGCGCGACCGTACAGTGGTCGCGCTCAAGGACATCTCGCCGTACATGCAGAAGGCGATCGTCGCGATCGAGGACTCGCGCTTCTATCAGCACGGCGCGGTGGACCTCAAGGGCGTGCTGCGCGCGCTCAACAAGAACGCGCAGAGCGGCGGAGTCGCCGAGGGCGCCTCCACCCTCACCCAGCAGTACGTGAAGAACGTCTTCGTCGAGGAGGCGGGCGACGACCCGACGAAGGTCGCGCAGGCCACCCAGCAGACCCTCGGCCGCAAGATCAAGGAGCTGAAGTACGCGATCCAGGTCGAGGAGGAGCTCGGCAAGAAGAAGATCCTCGAGAACTACCTGAACATCACGTTCTTCGGCCAGCAGGCCTACGGCGTCGAGGCCGCCGCCCAGCGCTACTTCTCCAAGTCCGCCAAGGACCTCACCCTCGCCCAGTCCGCGCTGCTCGCCGGCATCGTCCAGTCGCCGAGCCGCTACGACCCGATCAACGACGAGGCCGAGGCCACCAAGCGGCGCAACACCGTGCTCCAGCGCATGGCCGAGGTCGGCGACATCTCCCGCGCGGAGGCCGCCAAGGCCCAGGAGGAGAAGCTCGACCTGAAGGTCAGCCGGCCCAAGAACGGCTGCATCACCGCGGTCGACAACGCCGGCTTCTTCTGTGACTACGTGCGCAACGTCTTCCTGAGCGACCCGGTCTTCGGCAAGACCAAGGAGGCCCGGGCCAAGGTCTGGAACCAGGGCGGCCTGACCGTCCGCACGACGCTCGACCCGCAGGCCCAGGATTCCGTCAAGCAGTCGCTGAAGGACCACGTCTACAAGAACGACAAGGTCGCCGCCGCGGCCACCCTCGTCGAGCCCGGCACCGGCAAGATCGTGGCGATGGGCCAGTCGAAGCCGTACGGCACCAACGCCGAGCAGCACGAGACGGTGATCAACTACTCGGTCGGCTACGGCATGGGCGGCTCCAACTACGGCTTCCCGACCGGTTCGACGTTCAAGCCGTTCGTCGCGGCGGCCGCGCTGGAGGAGGGCCGCCCGGCCAACCAGGAGTACTCGTCGCCGTACCAGATGGAGTACCCGAGCCCCGTCCAGACCTGTGAGAGCAAGCCGTGGGTCAACACCAACGGCGAGAAGCTGGAGAACGAGTCGGAGTCGGAGAAGGGCCCCTACCGCCTGCGCAAGGCGATGGAGCTGTCGGTCAACACCTACTTCGTGCAGATGATCTCCGACATCGGCCTGTGCCCCGTGGTCAACATGACCAACAAGCTCCAGGTCGTGCAGGGCAACGGTGACAAGCTGCCCGAGGTGCCCGCGATCGCGCTGGGCTCCAAGGGCATCTCCCCGCTGACGATGGCGACCGCGTACGCCGCCTTCGCCGCCCGCGGCATGTACTGCACGCCGGTCGCCATCGAGTCGATCACGCAGAAGGTCGGCCAGCAGGAGAAGTCGATGGAGGTGCCCAAGTCGACCTGCTCGCGCGCCATGTCCGAGACGACGGCGGACACCATCAACCAGCTTCTCAAGGGCGTGGTCGACTCCGGTACCGGCACGGCGGCGGGCCTCTCCGACCGCGACAACGCCGGTAAGACGGGTACGACGGACTCCCGCAAGAACGCCTGGTTCGTCGGCTACACGCCGAACCTGTCGGGCGCCGTCTGGGTGGGCAGCGCCTCCCAGAAGGTGGAGATGAAGAACATCTACATCGGCGGCGAGTACAACGACCTCGTCTACGGCGGCAGGGTCCCGGGCCCGATCTGGAAGGACGCCATGACCGGCGCCCTCGCGGGCAAGGACTCCCCGCAGTTCAACTTCGTCCAGCTCCCCAACGACAACCCGGACCGCGGCGACGGGAACGGTGACGGCAACGGGGACGGGAACGAGGACGGGGACGGCAACGGAAACGGCAACGGGAACGGGAACGGAGACGGGGACGGGGACAACGGCGACCACGACGGCGGCGGCGGCTCGGACAGCGGCGGCACGGACGGCGGAGCCTTCCCGGACCCGACCTTCTCGATCCCGGAGGGGCTGTTCCAGGGGAACAACGGGAATGGCGGCCGGAATGGCTGAGCTTGAGCGGAGCGCGTAGTGGCGGATCTCTGGAGAGGCTGAGCTCTGGAGAGGCTGATCTCT
Organism: Streptomyces sp. NPDC034103; assembly: GCF_055575395.1. NCBI lineage: Bacteria > Bacillati > Actinomycetota > Actinomycetes > Kitasatosporales > Streptomycetaceae > Streptomyces > Streptomyces sp. NPDC034103. The sequence continues at coordinate 153,376 of NZ_JBVISS010000003.1, forward strand.
CATGGCGACGGCCCCTTCACCGACGTACGGATGACTCTGTACGGGGGTGAAGGGGCCGTTTGCTGTGCTGTGGCCGTGCCGTATTGGGGCGGGGCGCGGTGGGTCAGCCGGCCAGCCGCTTCTTCACCACGGCGGCGACACGGCCGCCCTCGGCGAGGCCGGCGACCTTCGGGTTCACGATCTTCATGACGGCACCCATGGCCCGCGGGCCCTCCGCGCCGGCGGCCTTGGCCTCCTCGACGGCCTGGGCGACGATGTCGTTCAGCTCGTCGTCGGACAGCTGCTTGGGCAGGTACTCGGCGAGCACCTCGCCCTCGGCCTTCTCCCGCTCGGCGCTCTCGGCCCGACCACCCTGCGCGAAGGCGTCCGCGGCCTCCCGGCGCTTCTTCGCCTCCTTGGTGATCACCTTGAGGACCTCGTCGTCGGAGAGCTCGCGCTTCTCCTTGCCGGCGACCTCCTCCTTGGTGATCGCGGCCAGCGTCATGCGCAGCGTCGAGGAGCGGAGCTCATCGCGCTCCTTGATCGCGGCGCTGAGGTCTTCCTGGAGCTTCGACTTGAGCGTGGTGGTCATGTGACTGATTCTCGCAGGTGCGCGAGGCCGGACGCCCGTCGATTTCAGGGGGCCTGCTTCAAGGTGCTTCAAGGGACGGCGGGCGACGGGGTACTTGCCGGATCTGACACGATGGGACCCATGCGCGCGCGATACGGAGTACCTCTGTCGGTCGCGGCGGCTGGCGCCGCCGGTCTGGTGTACGCGGCGGGCTTCGAGGCCCGCTCCTTCCGCCTCCGGCGGGTGACGGTCCCCGTCCTGCCCACCGGGATGCGACCGTTGCGCGTCCTTCAGGTCTCCGACATCCACATGGTCGGCGGGCAGCGCAAGAAGCAGCGCTGGCTGCGCTCGCTGGCGGGCCTGCGCCCCGACTTCGTGATCAACACCGGCGACAACCTGTCCGACCCGGAGGGCGTGCCGGAGGTCCTGGACGCGCTGGGCCCGCTGATGGAGTTCCCGGGGGCGTACGTCTTCGGCTCGAACGACTACTACGGACCGAGGCTGCGCAACCCTGCGCGCTATCTGCTGGAGAAGATGAGCGGCCGCCACGGACTGAACGGCAACCCGCCCGCCGTGGGCGTGGTCCACAACCCGTGGGAGGACCTGCGGGACGGTTTCGACGCGGCGGGCTGGCTCAACCTGACCAACACCCGCGGGGTGTTGAAGGTCGAGGGTGTGTCGGTCGAGCTGACCGGCCTGGACGACCCGCACATCAAGCGGGACCGGTACGTGGAGGTGGCCGGCGGGCCGTCGTCCGCGGTGGACTTCTCGATGGGCGTGGTGCACGCGCCGTACCTGCGCGTCCTCGACTCCTACACGGCCGACGGCTACCCGCTTCTCCTCGCCGGCCACACGCACGGCGGGCAGCTGTGCATCCCCTTCTACGGGGCGCTGGTCACCAACTGCGACCTGGACACGGAGCGGGTGAAGGGGCTGTCCACGCACACGGCGGAGGGCCGGACGTCGTACCTGCATGTGTCGGCGGGGTGCGGGACGAACCGGTACACACCGGTACGGTTCGCTTGCCCGCCGGAGGCGACGCTGCTGACGCTGGTGGGGCGGGAGTAGTAGGGATGGCGGTGTCGGGACGGCTGCCGGGACGTCGGGCGCGGCTTCGGGTGGCGGTGTCGGGGCGGCTGCCGGGGCGTCGGGCGAGGCTCCGGGTGGCGGTGTCGGGGCGGCTGCCGGGACGTCGGGCGAGGCTCCGGGTGGCGTCGGCGGAGCGTTGAGGATGTCGGCGGGCGCCGTGGGTGTTGATGGGCACTGTGGACTTCGGCGGGTGGGTTAACCCGCACGGCTCGCCCGTATCGCCCTATTTGCCCGATCTGCTTAGCGTGAGGGCATGACCGCCCCGATACCCAGGGACATCCCGGACCTTCCCGCGATCCCGGGCATGCCCGCACTGCTGCCCTCCCCCGTCCCCGCCACGGCGGTGGTGGCCCCGGTGCGCCGCCCCCTGACGGCGACGTACCGCCTGCTGGTCGCCCTCGTGGCCGCTGCGGCCGTGACGATCGACCTGATCCTCGGCAGCCCGACCCGAGTGCTGAGCTACTTCACGATCCAGAGCACCGTCCTGCTGGCGCTGGTCTTCGTCGCGTCGGCGAAACGGGCGTGGTCGGCACGCCGCCCGCTGCCGGCGGCGCTGACGGGCGCGACGCTGCTGTACGTCCTGATCACCGGCTCGGTGTACCACCTGCTGCTGGCCGACGCGGCGAACCCGTTCTCGATGACAGGCGGCGCGACGGCCCCCACGGGCTGGCAGTCCCTGGCGAACCACGTCCTGCACACGGCGGTCCCCATCGCGGCGGTCGTGGACTGGCTGCTCCTGACCGCCCCCGGCCGCCTCCACCTCCGCCAGGCGGCGACCTGGCTCCTGTACCCCATGGCCTACCTGGCCTTCTCCTTCACCCGAGGCGAACTGCTCCTGCCCGGGACTCCGGGCCGCTATCTCTACCCCTTCCTGGACGTGGACCTGCACGGCTACAAGACCATCCTCGGCAACGCCCTCCTCCTCGGCCTCGCCTTCTACGCCCTCGCCGTCCTCCTCGTCGCCCTCGACCACGCCCGCCCCAACCCGATCCGCCACCGCGCCCACCACCTCCCCAAAACCGGATTTCGTCTCCAGCCACCAGTGGGCTAAAGTAAACGTCGTCGCCGCGACAAGCAGGACAAGCAGCGACATCGGGGTGTAGCGCAGCTTGGCAGCGCGCTTCGTTCGGGACGAAGAGGTCGTGGGTTCAAATCCCGCCACCCCGACAGCCAAAACAGCAGGTGAGGCACCTACGGATTTCCGTAGGTGCCTCACCTGTTTCTGCGTGCGTGTATATCTGCGTGACTATCCCTTTGGGCCCCGGTTGAAGATGCCGTCCATGACCACCGCGCCTGTCTGGATCACGGGCCGGATCTGCTTCCGGTAGACCTCCTCAGTGACCGCCGTCCCGGAGTGTCCGACGAGCCGGGAGATCTCCTCCAGCGGGACGCCCCGGTCGGACAGCAGCGACACGAAGCTGTGCCGGAGCTCCCGAGGCGTCCACTCGGAAGCGTCGACCCCGTCGACATCCTTGAGCGCCTGACGGAAGGCGCGGCGGACGTTGGCGGCGTCGAGCGGCTTGCCGACGGCCGAGGAGAAGACGAGGCCGTGTTGCTCCCAGTCGTCACCGGCGGCGAGCCGATCCCATCCCTGGTCTTCGAACTGCTGCCAGAGCTTCGACGCAGCGCGCCGGCAGGGCGAGCGTGCGCCGGGATTTGCGGGTCTTGGTGTCCCCGCTCCGCCTGACAGACCGCCAGACGGCGATGTGCGGAGGCTGGGGCGGGTCGAACTCGGGACGGCCCTTCAGGAACACGTGATCCCAGGTGAGGGCACGCAGTTCTTCGGTACGGGCCCCAGTCAACAGCGCGACGACGATGTACGAGTACATCGAGGTTCCTTCGGCCCCTTTGAGGACTGCCTCCGCCTGGGCGAAGGTGAGCGCCTTGGACGGGCGCCCAGCCTGCCCCTGGGGTACCGAGCAGAGCTCGACGACGTTGCGCTTCACCTTGTCTCGCGCCATGGCCCGCTTGACCGAGCGGTTCAGGCAGGAGTGGAGGCCCTGGAGTGTGCGCGTGCTCAGGCTCTTTGCCTTGGTGGCCAGCCAGCGGTCTACGCCCTCCGCACTTAGGTCACGGAGCTTGCGAGCGCCGAGCGCGGGGAGGACGTGCTTCTGGCTCATAAGGGTTGCGGTCTCGACGGTGCTGGGGTCGAGGCCGGCCAGGCCGTACGTGAGCCAGTCCGTCACCGCGTCCTTGACCGTGTAGTTGGTGGGCGCGATGGCGAGACCGTCTTCGTGGTCCCGCAACACCTCCTTGAGCTTGTTCTTCGCTTCCGTCTTGGTCTTGCCACTCCCCCGCTTCACGATTCGCTTGCCGCTGGGGTCGAAGCCGAGGTTCGCCGTGGCGATCCAACGCTGTCTCTTCTCATCCCAGTGCAGACCGCCGTCACCGCGGCTACGGCGCTTCGTCATCAGGCCGCTTCCGCAATCCGCGCACGGATGTAGTCCTGGACCGCGCTCTCTGGGATGCGCCGTGCACGCCCCTCCGTGATTGAGACCAGGCGCCTCGTACGGATGAGGTCGTAGACCTTGGTCCGGCTGAGCTTGAGCCGCGCCATGACCTCAGGAACGGTCAGTAGTACGGCACTTGCTGTGGTCATGCTGCGGCTCCTTCCAATACGAAGTGATCTCGGAGAGCTTCACGGGCGGTTTCGCGGTTGAGTGCGAGGTCGTGGGCGATGGTGGCGGCGAGGGCGGATTCGCCGGGGGTGTGGCCGTGGCCGGCGTAGTGCCAGTCGGCGAGGACGAGGACGGTGTCCGGCTCGATCTCGTCGAGGCCGAGGGCGGCGCGTTCTTGGGTGGCGCGGTAGTCGGCTCGGGTCTGGCGCAGTGCGCCGAGGGTGGTGGAGTAGCGGCGGGATTTGGAGCTGAAGTGGCCGCGGAAGCCGAGCATGTGGGCCCAGGCCCAGAGTCGGCGGTCGGGATACAGCTTGTCGAGGTCGCGGCAGGCGGTGATCAGGCGGCGGGCGTGGTCGGGCACGTGGTGGCGGTCGAGTTCGGCGAGTTCGCCAATGCGGCGGTCGAGGGTGCCGGTGTTTTCGGCGGCTTTGGTGGCGTACTTGGCGACGTAGGAGGCGACGGCCTGTTCGGTCAGCTCGGAGTCGTCACCGAAGGCCTTGACTGGGCGGATATCGAGCTGTCGGCCCCACTGGAAGGCGCGGGCGGGTTGGTCACCGGCCGAGGGGAGGCTGACGGCCGTGTAGGAGTGCCGGGCGGCGGCGCGGATGGCATCGGTCAGCAGGTCCACGCTCGCCCAGGAGGGCGAGGTGTCTTCGGGGCCGTCGGGTCCGTCGAGGCGGATCACCGCGTGGAAGTGGATCGCGCCGCGTTTCTGGAACTCTGCGACCTTGCCGTAGGAGAGGCGGCAGGCCTCTTTGAGTTCGCGCTGGGAGAGGCCGGCGCGGGCGGCGATCTCGCGGCGCAGCCGGTTGGTGAAGCGCTGCCACAACTCGCCCGCGTGATTGTTGAACAGCACGGCGCCCGCGTAGTCGTAGCGGTCCGGATCCAGCGGGGTACCGAGGGCGGGATCGTCGTCGTGGTGGTGGCGTCCGCAGCGGCAGCGCGCGTGATCGGGCTGATTGTGGACGGGCCCGAACGAGGGGGCGGTGAGGGTGGCGAAGACCCGGGGGTGGTCGCGGACGGTGCTGGGGATGTTGCGGTCGGGTGCTCCGGCGAGTCCGGCGCGGATGAGGTGGTAGGTGTCGCCGGCGTAGGTCCAGGCGCACGAGGGACAGCGGGAGGCACGCCGGTTGCCGCAGGCGACGCGCAGCCGCTTCCCGGGCTCTGTGGCGGTGCTGTAGTGGTGCAGGACCTGACCGGTGTGCTTGTCGGTGTGGGTGGTCCAGCCCTGTAGGTGGATGGGGTCGGCACAGCCACCAGTGCGCTGAATCTGGTGTTGCCAGCGCTCGAAGTCGGGGGCCGAGGCCACCCGCAACAGATCATTGAGGGTGACCGGGTCCATCTGGAAGTCAGGCACGGGCGGCCTCCCGCACCAGGTCGAGCAGGGCGGGGGCGGGGGTCCACAGGCCGCGCGCGCCGGGCCAGGAGACCGGGCGGGTCAGGCGGTGGACGTCGGCGAGGTGCCAGTGCCACTGTCCGGGCGCGGACCACAGAGTGCACATGCCGTCGTCGGCATGGCAGTCGTCCAGGCGGGCCCAGCCCAGGACGGCGCCGATGGGTTGCGGGCGGTTGAGGAAGGGGCGGGCCATGACCGCGTACTTGGCGGCGGGGTCGGTGGTGGTGCCGGCGTGGAGGAGGATCCAGCCCCGGTAGTCGGTGGCCCAGCGGCGGTTTTCGATCCGCTTGGTGCCGTACGCGATGCAGGACGCCCATGGCTGCCACAGGGTCAGAGCCCGTACCTCGGGACGCTCAGGGGTGGTGGTCGTCACAGCACCTCCAGGAGGGCGGAGGCGATCCACTGGGCGACGTTCGCGGGCACGGCGTTGCCTGCCTGTTTGGTCTGCTCGCCCCCGTGGCCGAGGACGGTGTAGTCGTCGGTGAAGCGTTGGGCGCGCAGGTGTTCGCGCGGGGAGAGCATCCGGAAGTAGCAGTCCTCGACCGCGAGTTCCGACGGGATGATGTCGGTGCCGAGGACGAGTCCGGCGGATTCGCGGGTGGCGATGGTGTGCAGCGGCGCGACGGTGGTGGTCGGTCCGCCCTTGCGGTAGGGGATCACCAGGCCGTGGTGGTTGCCCCCGGCGGTGATCGAGGCCAGGGGGTCGTGGATGGCGCGGGTGGTGGAGCCGCCGCCGCGATGTTCGGTGATGAACGGGCCGGGCACCAACAGTGCTTCGCTCTCGCGCGTCGTGCGGGTACGCATCGGTGCAGTGACAGTGGCCGCTGTCGTGTTCCAGCTCCCGCCCACCGGAACGAGCATGGGAGGTACCGCAAGCCCGTCACCGATGCGGACCGTACGAGTCGGGAGCGGGGAGGCATGGGCGGGGTAGGCGCGGCCGTCGTGCTGGTCGGAGTGGTTGACCGTGACCATGGTCGGAACCCGGTGCTTGGCCAGCCCGAGACGGATCTTCCGCAGCGTGGACGCGGCGAGCGGGCGCATGCCGAGGGTGTCGCGGTCGCCGATGCGGGTGCCGGGGTCGGCCCAGTTGATCGCGGTCGCGGCGGGGCGGACGTACGGTTCGATGACCTGGTGGCGGCAGGCCTGGTTGGGGCAGCGGAAGTCGTACTGCTGGCGGTACTTGCCGATCGTGTGCGGGCGCTTGGTCTTGCGGTTGATCCGCCAGGACTGCACGGCTAAGACATCGGCCTCGCAGCTCGGGCACCAGGCCGGCGGCCGTACGTCGAGGTTGGGGGCGCGCATCTCGCGGCGGGTGAAGACGATGAAGATGCGGTCCCGCCACTGCGGAGCATGGTCGTTGCCGTCGTCGCCGATGTGAGCGGCGGTGACGGAGACGATCTGGTGGCGGAAGCCGAGGATCTCCATGCCGTGCAGCCACCAGGAGAACAGCGGCCAGGCGGTGGCGAAGCGGGGCACGTTCTCACACACCACCGCGTCGAAGTGGTGCACCTCAGCCGCGCGGAGGATGTCGTACGCCGTTGCTCGAGTACGCTCCCAGGCCGCATCGGCGATCGGCCCCTCTTCGAACAGGTCCAACTGCCCCGCGGTTGGGGCGGGCTTGGGACGGGACACCCCGTCGGCGGGGCTTCCTTCGGTGCAGATCGGGGAGCCGACCAGGACGCGGGCTTTGGGCAGGCGCCGCATGTCGTAGTGGTCGAGATCCACGCAGAGGTGTTCGGCCTCGGGGAAGTTCGCGGCGTGGGTCTCCACCGCGCGGTTCCAGTGGTTGGCGCCCAGAACCACGTCGAAGCCGGCCCGGCGGAAGCCGTCGGAGTCTCCCCCGGCTCCGCAGAACAGATGGATAGACGTCGGGCGGGAAGTCGCGGACAGCCGGGTCATCGCGCACCCGCCAGGGAGTCCAGGGATCCGGCGGCTTCGGTCGCTGCCGCAGCCAGCCTGCGCAGGGCCTCGGAGGTGCCGGGGCGGGCGATCAGTGCGATCTCGACGGAGTCACCCTCGATGCGAAGGCTGACGAAGGGGTTCGTGCGGTCCGCAAAGGGGGTGACGCGGCAGCGGGTGTCCGGCTCGATGTGGGCCGAGGTGGTGACAGTCTTCATGCCGCCACCTCCACATCCGCAGCGGTGAGCCGGGGGCGCAGGGGCACGGTGCCGCTGCCGTGGCAGGTGCCGCAGTCGACGTGGAGCAGGACGCGGGAGCCGTCGCGGTGGCGGATGCCGGAGGGTATGGCGGCGGTGGCGAAGCCGTCGCAGTCCGGGCAGATCCGCACGCGCGTGATCGGGTTGGGACCGGGCATGATGGAGGTTCCTTCCGGTTGAGAGATCGGACAGGGACGGCGCCCGGAGCGGACGAGACTTGGCGGTTGAGGCCGCTCCGGGGGCCGGTCAGCGTCGGGTGTCGCTCGCGAGGATCGAGCGGATGACCAGGGCGCAGATGGCGAGCGAGGCGCCGGTGATGGCGACCGCGAGCAGCATCGAGACCAGCACGGCGCCGACGACGAGCACGACGGCGGTACCGGCTCCGGCCACGGCGACGACGGCGCCGGGGGTGAGCTGGACCGTGGGTCGCGAGGGGACCGGAGCCGCCGGGACGGGCGTCGGGGTCGGGGTGCCGGGGGTGATGCTGGTCGGCTGGATGACGGCGGGCGGCGTACTCAGCCCGGTCGGGGTCGGGTTGACCGGGACCTTGGGTCGGATCATGGCGGGGTCTCCCTACTTGGTTGCGGTGTCGATGGCGGGGGCGAGGAAGCTGTCGGCGAGGAGGTAGCCGCCGAGCAGCAGGACCAGGACGAGCCACCAGGGCGGGCGGATGAGCTTGACGCCGACCACGCCCAGGCAGAAGAGGAAGAACCACAGCGGCACGGACATCGCGCGATCTCCTTTCAGCGGACGGGGCAGACGTGGCCGCGCGCGGCGACGGAGGCGGCCTCGAAGGAGTCGTAGGCGGAGGACCAGCCGCAGTCCTCGGACTCGCAGGCGGCGACGTACTTCATCTCGCCGGTGCGTCGGTCGGGTCCGCCGCCGATGTGGGTGGTGCCGACCCGGTGCAGCTCGTTCCAGATCTGGTACAAGCCCATGGGTGAACTTCCTTTCTTCTCAGATGAGTTGGGCGGCGATGGCGTCGGCCATGGGGGCGGGGACGCCGAGGCGGGCGCGCAGGGTGTCGGTGTCGATCGGGGCACCGGTGCGGGCCGCGTGGTCGGCGGCGACCTTGCGGGCGTGGTCGACCAGAGCGGCCGGAACCGGCATGGCGGTAGCGGGTGCCGAGTCGGCGGCGGGCAGAGCCGGAGGTTCCTCGGTCACCGGCACCGTTGTCGGGGCCGGAGCAGGGATGGGTTCGCGCTCGATGTCGAGGACCTCTGGGGCGGCAGGCGAAGTGGTGTTGGTCGTGTCGGTGGTGGTGCGGTCGGGGGCGTGGGCGAGGAGGGTGCCGCCGAGGAAGGCGAGGGCGGGCCAGCCGGCGACGCCGAAGCGCAGCCAGGCGGGCGGGTGGGCAAGGTCGAGGAAGCCGGCGGTGGCGACGTTGGCGCCGAGCGAGGCGATGAGGGCGATCAGGAACCAGCACCAGGCCAGCCGGGACGGGCCGTCCGCACGCAGCCGCCGCCATGCAGCCACCAAGAGCAGGTCGACGGAGACGGGGTAGGCCCAGGCTTTCCAGCCGGTCTGGCCGGCAGCGGCGGCGAGGTCGTGCAGGTGAGCGAAGGACAAGGCACCGGCGATCACGGCCTGTACGAGCACAGCGTCCGGGCGGATCGAGCGAGTCATGGTCTTCACCTCCTTCAAGGAGTTGGGCCAAGGCGGGGCGGGGATCAGGTCCGGCCGCCCCGTCCTGGCGGGTTCAGTCGGTGGCGGCTTCGCCGGAGCCGAGGCAGGCCAGGCACAGGCCGGTCTGCTTGCCAACCAGGCGTTGCTTTCGCCCCACGCGGACCGTGCGGGAGACCTCTCCGGTGCCCTTGCAGGTCCCGCACGGGGCGGGGTCCGGCTTCCGGGCGGTGGTCTTGCGGCGGGTGGGCGTCTTCTTCGCGGCGGTCACGGCCTCCACCCCTCGCCGGGGTACTCGGGGCCCTCGTTCGGGTCATATCCGGGCGGCAGGAAGCCGGGCGGCGGCTCCGGCAGGGACGCGGCCAGCGACGGGCCGACGAGTTCCACGAACAGCAGGTCGCCGCCGGCGTCGGCGTACAGGGCCAGGGAGCCGAGCATCCGCACGGTGCGGGCGAAGTCATCGCAGCGAGGGCACATGGCAGGCTCTCCCTCCTTCAGGCATGGCTCGGGTAGGGATCTGGCGCGAGGGCGGTCGCGCCGACCGTGGAACAGAGGGGTGTCAGGCGGCTTCGGCCACCGCGGGCGCCTCGACGGGCGCGAGGTCGAGCAGCGGGCGGAAGCGGGCCAACTCCGGCAGATCCGGGACCAGATGCGCGTACTTGTTGCAGGCAGACACGGCTTGCCGCATGGTCGTGTGCGGGGTACGGATGCGCACCCACTCGCCGGTCGAGTAGCCGACCACGGCCATACCCCGGCGTTCGTTGGGGATCTGGATCGCAGCGAACACGGCGTGCGGGGAGATGTCCCCGAACGCCATCTTGGCGGTGGACTCGTCGTTGACGCGGTGCACCATCCGGCCGGTGAGCTGGGCACGGAGCATGGTGATGCCGTCGCCGAGCTCGGAGCCGAAGCGCTGACCGTAGATGTCGAGGAAGATGCCGGCCGCACGGCCCAGTTGGGCGAGGCGGACCAGGGCCTTGACGATGCGGTCGCGGCGCGGGTCGTTCTTCTTCGTGCTCAGCGCGAGTTCGGCGATCTCGTCGATGGTGACCACGATCGGCACCGGCCGCAGGTCTTCGGGCAGGTCCCAGATGTTCGCGGCGATGTCCGCATCCGGGGTGTCCGCGCTGATGCGCTGCTCGCGGCGGATGACGTCGTAGATGACTTCCATCCGGGCGATGAGAGCCTCGAGGAGATCGGCGGCATCGTCGGGGTTATCGACGAGAGCGGAGAACCGGCGTGCGAGCGGGCCCAGTTCGACACCCTTCTTGCAGTCGATACCGACCAACGCGACCGGTTGCGGGGCGAGTTCCTTGATCAGGGTGCGTTGGGTGACGGACTTGCCGGTGCCGATCGCACCGACCGTGATCGAGTGCGGCACTTGGCGGTAGTCGCGGTAGTGCACGCTGCCGTCCTCGACCAGCGCAAGCGGGATCTTCAACAGACCACGCTCAGTCGTCGCGGGCATCTGCACCCGCTTGAGGACGTCATAGCCGGTCAGCGTGACCTCGATGACACCCGGCTTGATCTCACGGGAGCTGACCTGATGGACGCCGAAGGAGTGCCGCAGACGGTCGGAGGCGGCGGCGAACTCGAACGCATCCTGACCGGGCCACAGCCTGATCCGTAGCCGCAGACCGGTGCGGGTCGGGCGGATCCACAGCAGCCGCGGCACCCGCTGCGGCGGAACCGGCTTCTTCATCCAGCGAGCCAGCGCCCGACGCATCCGCGAGGCGGGCATGGTCAGATGGCAGGCCTCCATGACCGAGGCGTACCGCCAGCGCACCCGCACCACGGCGAGGACAATGCCGAAGCTCAGCCAGTACCAGACCGGGCGACGCCACTTCAGCACCAGCGCCAGCGCGACCAGGACCGCTAACGCGATCAGCAGCTTGGTCACGGCGATCAGCCCTTGCCGTTCGAGCCGGCTGGGGTGAGCGTCTTCGCGGCGACCGCGATCGCACGGTAGGAGATGCCGTGCCCGAAGTCGTTCTCCCACGGGCGGGCCACCAGTCCCGGCAGCTCAACCGGCATACCCGGCATGAGGTCGGTCTGGATGCCGTCCTCGGTCACCACGATCGTCACCGCGTCCGGACGGCCGTCCACGATCACAGCGACGTTGACGTTGTAGAGCACCTTGCCCGACTGCTTGTCCACGGCGATCTCGCCGGTCTCCCGGTTCTTGACCTTCTTCTCCGGAACCTGGATCAGCATGACCGTCATCGCGGACGTGTCGACGGGAATCTGACGCATGATTGAACTTCCCTTCGGGGACGAGGAGGGCGGCAGTCTGCTTGGCGGTAGAAGGGCCGCCCTCCAAGCTGTGTGGCCAACCAGCCACGTGACATAGCTTGCTCTAGTACAAACTAGAGCGCAAGGGGCGTGCGCAATAGGACGCACTATTTCGCCCTAGTGGATACGCTTGGCGCATGACCGTTGCCGACCACGACCCGCGCCCGAAGAAGGTCCAGATCGCTGACAAGCTGCGCCGGGAGATCTCGACGCTCCCGAGCGGACACCGGCTGGCATCTCTCCGAGAGATGGCCAGCCGGTTCGACGTCACGAGCGTCACCGTTAACAGCGCGCTGCAGATCCTCATCGATGAGGGACTGATCAAGGCAGTTCCCACGCGCGGGTACTTCGTCCAGTCGTCAACGGTCGGTAACGACGAAGACGAAAAAGCTGACCCTGTGAGCCGAAAAGAGATCAACGCTATCCACTCCGAGCTTCGGCAACTTGCCGCCCGCGTAGCCGAGTTGGAGAAGCAATCAGACAGCGCGGGCAGCTCCTGATGTGTGTTCCACCGTGCGCGCAGAGTGAGGACCCAGCTAGTGACAGCGGCGGTGTCACGAGGGGACAGCTTTGGTGTCACCCGCCTGTCACCCGCCGTGTCACCCGCTTCTGAGGTGCCAGACTCGAAGGAGACATCCCGACGGGAGGGCAGCACATGAGCGACGAACGACCCGCATGGGCGCGACGCATTGCGGCCGAGCGGGTAGCGCGGGGCTGGTCACAAACCGAGGCTGTTGCGGTTCTTCGAGCGCATGCTCCCCAAGAGCTCCCAGCAGGGGCGAGCATGATCCGACAGTGGAAGCGATGGGAGGCTGGCGAGGTCACTCCAAGCGACTTCTACAAGCCGATCATCGCGTCTGCCTTCGGCACCGTGACGCACGCGATCTTCCCCGTTGCCGGACGTCGTGATGGAGACGCCGAGATCGCGACGGCAACTGGCATGGCAACTCTCGACATCATCAGCCGCATGCAGGCTTCCGACGTCGACAACGCCACATTGGACGCTCTACGGATCACGGCTGATCGCCTGTGCTCGGAGTACCCGTACCTTCCTAGCGATCAGCTCGTCCTGGAAGGGCGCGAGTGGCTCAGGCGCGTAGCCGGCCTTCAGTCCCAGCGCCTCACGCTGGCCCAGCACCGAGAGGTGTTGGCGATCTCAGCGTGGCTCGCGCTGCTCGTCGGGTGCGTCGAGTACGACATGGGCGATCGTGCGGCAGCGGAGAGCACACGCCGCGCCGTTCTGTCACTCGCGAACGAGGCCGAGAACACCGAAGTAGCCGGCTGGGCTCACGAGATGCGCGCATGGTTTGCCCTCACCACAGGGGACTACCACGGGATCATCGCTGCCTCGCAGGCCGGGACCGAGATCGCTCCGAGCCATGGCGTCGCCGTTCAGCTTGCGGCGCACGAAGCCAAGGGCTGGGCACGTCTCGGAGATCGCCGTAAGACTGAGGTAGCTCTAGATCGCGGGCGCAAGCTGTTGGAGGGTATGCCCTACCCGGACAACCTTGATCACCACTTTGTGGTGGACCCAGCCAAGTTCGACTTCTACGCGATGGACTGCTACCGGCTGCTTGGCGAAGACGCGCTTGCCGAGACGCTGGCCAACGAAGTGATTCGGGTGGGGACCGACTTCGATGGTGGGGAGAAGGCACCCATGCGTATGGCGGAGGCGAGGGTCACGCTGGGAGTGGTCGCCGCACGGCAAGGTGACCTCGAACAGGCTGTGAACTATGGGGAGTGGGCCCTCAAAGGAGAACGGAAGTCCCTACCGTCGCTTCTCCTGGTCAGCCGGGAGTTGGCGTCGATCGTGAACCGTGACTTCTCCAACGCGACCACAGGGCGGGACTACCTTGACCACCTGAACGTGCTCAGCCGCGCGCACTAGCGCTGATCGCGGTGCGGTAGAACTTTCCCTACTTCATCAAGGCTCGCTGCGCTCGCGGCCGGCCATCCTCAGCTGCGGACGCCGACCGCCCCTGCCTTGGGCCCTGGACCCGGTGACGCGGGTACGCCCGCGGGGAACCGCCGCCGCGATCCGGCCTGGGAGGGGAGAACTCTTCAGCATCCGTAGGGCTGCACAGCGCACGGACACGAGACACCCCATCAAGACCATTAGACCCGGGCAGCCCAACGAAGTCGGGATCGATCCAAGTACCGAGGGCCGCACACACGGGGCGGCGGCGGCCGGCCGCCGCCCCGCTGCCTCCATGCCTCCGTCACCGGCTGCGCGTCGCCGTCCGTCCGTCGCCGCCCTCAGCGGCCAAGAACCAAGCACCGTGCCATGAGGTACAGGGGATTGCCGCACAGCAGGCCAAAGACGCTTTGTGTTACCGAAAAGGCCGGATCGCGGCGACGGTTCCCCGCGGGCTACCTCGCTACCGTGGCCGTTGCCCCGTGGCTGGGGCGGTCGGCTCCACGACTTTAGCCAGCCACTTTGGCGCGAGCCTCGAAGATCATGGCCCCAACGTCGTGCTTTAACGGGCAGGTCCACAGACTGCCCGACTCGCCATGAGCTTACGGGGCCATGATCACTCGCGCCAAAGCAGCTCCCGGCCAAAGTCGCTCCGCCGACCGAGTGCGCGCCTTAACCTGGTCAGGCACTCAATGTCCGCCCCGGCAGTTCTATAGCCTCAACATCTCGTCTTGTACTTGCCGGGAGCATCTTGCGCCCCCCCTCATCTCCTTGGCTCACTAGGGCACCTCCCCCGCCGCGTACCCGCTGATCAGGCCCAGAGACCTCAGGTCAGGCATGGCGCCCCGCCCCTTGGCATCCCAGGCGATGTATCAGCCGCGGCACTCGTTCGTCCGGCGAACGAACAGGCGGGACCAGACGCAGCGTCCGCTGGCAACGATCACGCCGGGATCCATCAAGCGCTCGCATCATCGACGCTCCATTCCAACCGAGCGGCGAGTCCTGCAGATCACTTCCAAGAGTAGATCAAGACCAGCTAGCCTATATCATGACGATGCTGTGCGACCCGGAAGACCCTGACGGCACCTGGAGTCTCCATCAGCCAGTACTACACCATGGAGAACAATGACTCTCGATGTCGCGGCGGGCACACAGCTACGGATCCCGGACCCAGACTATTTCACAGACCTCTCGGCCCTTCCTGCATCACGGACTTCCCTGATTGAGAAGTGGTTCCCAGCTAGGGAGCTCTCGCAACTGATTGCTAAGGACCGGCGCGTACGTGACCCAGCTTACGCTGCTCACCGATGGTGGGCTCGTCGACCGCCAGCTCTCCTTCGAGCTCTTCTCCTGGCTACTGCTCTTCCCGCGGATATAAGTGCGCAGGAGTTCTGGGACAGGTACGCGTCCGAGGAACATCATCTTGCTGGCTTGACCGTCTACGACCCCTTCATGGGTGGGGGCTCGACCCTCGTCGAAGCTCAACGCTTGGGCGCATCCGCAATGGGTTCCGACGTGGATCCTATGTCCGTACGAATCGTGCAGTCAGAACTTACGCCGGTTGACGGCAAGAAGCTCCGGACGTACGGCCATCGTCTCCTACGTCATCTCCGCGAAAACTTGTCCTGGCTTTACCCGACAGAATCTCGCGACGAGCCCCTACATTATTTCTCGGTTGCTGAAGTTCAGTGTCCAGCGTGCGATGAAGTCGGTCCGCTGTACCGGAATCTAATCCTGGTCCGAGACCCCAAAAAGGTGGGAGCCGTCGTTCGCGATCACGCGCTCACAGTGTTCTGCCCACACTGCTGGAAGTTGCATGACCTCGACTCGACGGAACGGAAGGAGATCATTTGCTGCGGTAAGCGATCCCGCATCGCGCACGGAACATTCAGGTCCTTTGCGTACCACTGCTCATCTTGCAGTAAGAAGTCCACCCACCGCGAACTGAAAACCGGTGTTGCTCGGCGACGCATCGTCGCCGTAGAAGAGACTCAGCCCAATGGCCGCCGCCGTCTTCGGATGCCGAACATCGAAGATCAAGCCAGCCAGTCCCGAGCTAGCCAGGAATGGCAGGAGAACCGTACTGCCCTTCCGCGCCCCGAAGGAGAGATTAGGGCCACACGCTCGGATGAGCGTCCTCGCAGTTACGGAATCACTCAGTACGAGGAACTTTTCACTCCGCGACAGCTTCTGGTGCTCGGGCACGCCTTTCAATGGATTCGGGACAACGTCAAGGAGGGAGAAACTAGAAAGGCACTTGAACTCGCGATTTCTAATTGCCTTTCAACCAACAATAAGCTGTGCGGCTACGCCACCGACTATGGACGACTGTCCGCCCTATTCTCCGTGCGCGGATACTCCCTCCCTGCACTGACGGTAGAACTAAACCCTTTGCACGAAACCGGCGGGCGTGGAACCATCGCAGCCTGCATCGAACGCGTGGCTAAGTCAGACACGAAGCACATCCGTCGACACATCTGGGATTCACACAAAAACCGGCCAGTACCCAACCAGTTCTCCTTCCAGCGAAGCACAGAAGCATGCTGGGTTGGCCTAAAGAATGCCGCCTCTGCCTCCACCATTGAAGCCATAAGTAAAATCGACATCGCTGTATTCGATCCGCCCTATTTCGACTTCATTGCTTATGATGAGCTATCCGACTTCCATCGCGCATGGTTCGGAGAGCTGGAGCTTGCGGGCGAGCCACTACTACCAAGGGTGGAGGATCCTGTCCGATCCTTCGCTGCACAGTTCGCGAAATCCTTGAGGGAGATGGTAAAGCGTGCGCGAGGTGATAAACCTTTCGCCTTTACCTATCATTCCGCCAATCCGGACGCTTGGACATCCGTCGGACTCGCCTTGGATAGCGCTTCGCTGGCCGTTACGGCAATTTGGCCCATTCGCAGCGATGGACACATGGGACACCATAGCAACCCTGGCAACTGTGAGTGGGACGTTGTCGTCGTCTGCCGTCCGAAGGCAGGAACTAGAGAGCAACAATTCAAGCATGACGTCGCTTCCTGGGTTGCAATGCTGGAACCCCTGAACGTCAACGAAGCCGACGTCAAGAACTTCGAATTCGCGATCAGGATGGCTCAGCAGCGATTTGCTGAAGCCACGTGAACTTAGCAAGCTGCCGCCCTGGGGGGACCATGCTTAATTCTGCGGAACGGGCTCACCGTATTGAGCAAGAGAAGCTCACCACTGACGACAAGGCGCGGCTCTGGGTCCAAGATCAGTGGCGCAACTACGACGTGTACCGCGTCCCTGTGGAAACGCTCCTACTGAATGTGGACAACCGGCGTTTTCGGGCTGAACGAATGTGGGCTGAAGCGCATTTGGGACGGCCGCTAGACCCAGAAAACAACCCGGCCGATGAATTTTCCATCGAGTCTCTTTTGCTAGACACCTCTCACCGCGTCGAGGGCGATCAGATCGTTGGAAAGCCCACCGGTAATTCAGAGGCTCTGAAGAAAGACTGGCAGCGGCGGAAACAGGGGTCACCGCTGTGGATCAGGCCAGACGGGACTGTCCGCAACGGCAATCGCCGCCTCTCCATGATCAAAAGGTTGCAGCGAGAAGAAGGCGCTGACGGGTTGGGATGGGTTGACGCCATTATCCTGCCCATCAGTAAGATCAACGAGGCGACGCTGCTCGAGATGGAGCAGAAGGAGCAGCTCACCGAAGACTTCAAAGTTCGCTACAACGACATCGACTACTTGCTTGCTCTGCGTGAGGCTGCGGAGAACCGCGGCATCGAGTGGTACGACCCTGAGTCCATCGAGTCGGTTGCTGGCGTCCTCCAAAATATGGCGGAGAAGTCGAAGAACGAAGTCCAGCGTGATCTGTACGCCGTCAAGTACATGGACATCTTTCTTGATGAGTCCGGGCATAAAGGGCAGTACCACAAGGTATTGAAAACCCTGGAGAGATTTCGCGACATCGGTCGCATGATGCAGCAGATCGAGGGTCAGTACCCGCTGGAGGAAGCTGAAATCCTCCAAACGCTTTTCGCTGCCGTCCGCGCAGGTAAGGGCCATCTAATCATTCGCGACATGCGAACGATGTTTAAGAAGGACAAGCCTCGGTTCGACAGTCTGAGTGCCGCAGTACTCGAAGCAGAGTCCGACTGGGAGCCAGAAGGACCATCGCTTTCAGACCCTGGACCCTCAGCACTTCCCGAGAACGATACTGGCGATGAAGAGCTCGATGCAGATCCTGAGGAAGAAGGGCCAGGACCGGATGTAGAGAACTATCCAAAGGGCGAGGTAAGTAGCGCCATCGATCTGGCCCTTGATAGCTTCAAAGCATCGCGACAGGACGATGTCGTGCAGGTGCTGCAGGAAGTCTGCAACCGTCTCGAGGCTCTAGGCGACGGGGATCGTCTCAGCGCCGCACTTGCTAGCGAGGATGGCGCCCTGGTCAGGAACAGTCTGACCAAGGTACTCCAGTGGGCCGATGACAACAGGCAGCTGACTGACCGGCGGACCGGACGTGAATAGTTCCAACGAGGTTACCCTCGAATTTGAGGGCGATGCCCTGCTCGTGCTAAGCGCAGCGCTCCACACTGATCGCCGAGCCCGCCTGTTCTTCCGAAGTATCCTTGGGGCCGAACAAGTCGATGATGGTTACCGCTGTCCGCGGAGAAGGGTGAGCCTTTCTGCGTTGGCTCTCAGAGTCTACGACTGGCTCTTCGCTCACGGTTGGGAAGCGGTAGGTGCGGGGGACGCCAAGACAACGGTGAGCTTGGAGCTGGAGCGCCGGCGCAGCTTCGTCAGAACGAAAGAGGCTGCTCAAGCGCAGAAGAGCGAAGGGGCAGAGTTTGATTTCTCGCCTGTCGACCTCGCACTGCGGCAATTTGGGTGGTCCGCCCAACGTGAGCTCCGACCCCACCAGCGTGCTGGTGTAGCTCACGCACTGACTGCGATTAACGTCGGAAACTTCTCCGTTCCTGGAGCTGGCAAGACCACCACTACCCTTGCTGCGGCTGTGACGCATTTGCAGTCGAAGACAGTCAATCTGATTGTGGTAGTTGGCCCATTGGCATGTTTCGATCCCTGGGAAAGCGAGACACGTGCTGCGGTGGGCTCGCTGATCCGGACCCGGCGGGTGCGGGGTACAGCACGTCAACGGCAAGTTACGTATCAGCAGACTAAAGCGAACGACTTGCTGCTGATCAGTTACCCGACTGCCGCAGCCGACCAAATGCTGCTGCTGGACTTGTTCGACAGTCACGATGTCATGTTGATTGTCGATGAATCGCATCGCGTGAAAAGATTTCGCGGGGGAGTTTGGGCGCCAGCTCTGGTAGAGCTAGCCAAGCAGGCCAAGGTGCGAATGGTCCTTTCTGGGACGCCGATGCCTCAGTCTGGGCGAGACCTCTACAGCCAGCTCAATATCCTCTGGCCTGATGGGCAGTTAACTGGCACGAGAGATGCCTTCGCTGCACAAGTTGACAGCAGATTTGATGATGTCGTTCGCGAGGTCATGCCTTTTGTCTCGCGAACTCCTAAGTCAGCCCTAGGACTCCCGCCTTACACCATCCAACATCACGCAGTAGAACTGTCGGGCACCCAGGCTGAAATTTACGAGCTGATCGAAAATCGCTTGCGGCAGCGCATTTCCGATGCAGCTACGTGGCAGGACAAGATAGAAAGTCTCCGCCGTGGTCGCCCGATTCGACTACTGCAAGCAGCATCAAACCCCCTAACTTTCTCATCCAAAGACACATACTTTCATCTGCCCGAATTGAAAGACAGGGCCCCAACGCTCATGGAGCGCCTGATAAGCTACGGCTTTTCAGGCGAGGTGCCAGCGAAGTCCGCCGCAGCTATCGATCTAATTAGGAAGATAGCCGAGAGAGGCGAGAAGGTGGTGTGCTGGAGTAACTTCGTTGTCAATCTGGATCACTTCAGAAGCCTCGTCACTGAGCTGCTAGGTGTTCCTTGCTACCAGATTGACGGCCGGGTTCCAGCAAGTCAGGACGCCTTGCACTCCGGACGAACGTCCGTGGCAGAGACGGCTGGAGATGAAGATACTCGTGAAGCGGTAATCCATAGGTTCCTGCAGGAACAGGGTCCAGCCGTATTGGTTACAAACCCAGCATCGTGTTCAGAGTCCATTTCTCTGCACACCTCGTGCCGCAATGCCATCTATCTCGATCGCACCTATGACTGCGCCATGTTCTTGCAGTCTATCGACCGCATCCATCGACTGGGTCTACCGGCGAATGCCAGAGTGAACATCCATATCATGGATGCCTTCCTGGATGGCCGAGAGACTGTGGACGCACTTGTCGAAGCTTCACTTACGTCGAAGTCTCGTCGAATGCAAAAGCTCTTGGAAGGGGCGGAGATTCTCCCGATTGAGCTTTCAGAGGATCCATCCGTCGACGCTGAGGGCAACACGGAGGACCTGGAGGCCTTGCTCCGCTACTTGTTGGGTCAGGAAGAATGATGACTCGGGATCTGAGTGGCTGGATGACAGCAGCCAGAGTTGATCGAATGCCGATCATCCTGACCTGTATTCGCAAATATCCTCCACCGGGAATCAACTCAGCAGACGCTCATAGATATCTGTGGCGTCATTGCGGGGGTCCGATGAGTGAGATCTCTACGCTATTGGAGATCTTGGCTCAAGTGGGACTTGTTGAATACGAGGATACTTGGCTGCGAATCACTCGGAGCGGAGTAAAGATAGCCACGCAGGACCACCAAGTTGGCGGGCGCATTCTCGGGAAGACCTTGATCCAGGCAGGCATCTTTGCTGGTCAAGTCCGCCGACTGCTCGAAGTGAGTCAAGTCGATGAAGCTGGCACTCTTGTGTGCCCGAGGGATCTCGCGTTACGAGTTGCTCCTCAACTCACTGGAATTCTCCGTCGTTTTTCAGCAGTCACCTTGAGCATGGAGCTGCGCGTAGAGGCCAGCATGGTGGCTGACCTGGGTGATGTCTGGTCGTTGCTGCCAGCACCCGCGAGTCCGAAAATAGACACCAAAAAAGATATGGGTAATCGGGGAGAGCTGTACAGCTATCAATACTGCCGCATGAATTCATCCGACAGTTCCAAAGTGCGATGGGTGGCGAGAGACGATGAAACCCTTGGGTACGACATCGAGGACCTCAACTATACGCCCAGACGCCGGATTGAAGTAAAGTCGAGTGGTGACGGAAAAGTTCGTTTCTTCCTCAGTCGGAACGAATGGAACGTAGCACATGAGCTTGGAGAGCACTATGAAGTGCATTTTTGGGGTGACGTATCGCTAAAACTTCCAGTGCAGCAAGAATTCGAAAAGCTAATGAAACTAGGGTACCCAATCATACTCCGAGGGATCAGTGACTTGCTGGCCTCTGGTCGTCTCGCTGTTACCCCCACCCAGTATCTCGTTACACACTCGGACAATGATTGATGCATGATCCATAGCGCAGCATTCGAACTCCTCAGGCGACAAGAAGTGGCCAGCGCTGCGAGCAGACGACTACATAGTCGAAAAACCCACCTCAGCCTGTCGTCGATCTCCGAGCCATAACCACGCTTCCTGGCGGCGAATTCTGTCGCAACGCCGACGGTTGCGGACTATCCGTGGACGATCGAGCTGCTCACAGCAGCTGGATGCACTGCGAGCTCATGGAACGGCGGAGACACATACGGCCTCCGGAGCCGTGTGCACCACAGGCCAGCTGATGAATCGTGCGCCGGCGGGGTGACGTGAGCAGGCGACCTGTCCGTGGGCCCAGGTCGCACTAAATGCTGCGCACCGGGAACAGCATCGAGTGAGTGTCTAACTGCGTGACAACGCCGACGAACAACGGCGAACGAGCGCGGACGTCTGCGGACCGTCAGCCCAGGTGGGAGCCACCCCTGTCCAAGGCGCAGCCCCCGCCCAAGTTGCTTCGGGACGAAGAGGTCGTGGGTTCAAATCCCGCCACCCCGACAGCCGACACATCAGGTCAGGTCAGGTCCGGTGCTGAGAGATCAGCGCCGGGCCTGATTTGCTTTATGGGACCAGTTTGGGAGCCATTTGGGAGCCGACCTCAGTGAGCGGCTCCCGGACGGCTCCCCCGAGTCCTAGCGCCAGGGGAGAGACGAGCGTCCAGCCGACCTGGGCTTCCACCCCGCTTCAGGCATCGTCGCCTCCGACTGTCAGTGGCAGTCCTTGCTCTGAGACGTGCTCGGCCGCACAAGAGAGGTTCCGCGGTCATCGTCACCCTGCGCAACCAAGCCAACGTCCAGGTGATGACGCGTAGTCGAGACTTTCCGACTGCGCGATCGCTTCGGCGAGCCTCCGCGCCGCCGTCTCATCGTCCTCCCGCGGGCCCACGACGGTGACCGCGCCCGTCTCGTCACACAGAGCGGCTTGGGCGCATGTCCCATCTCGCCAGGTCAGAGCGGCCATAAGAGTCCCGGCGCGGAGGGATTCCGAAGACGGCGGCCCCGGCTTCCACGTACGCACGGGTGTACGTGTAGACGAACACGGACGCATCGGCGATCGCAGCAGTCTTGTCAGGGCCGCCGAGTTCCCCGATCCACTTCACATGGTCGGCCGTGAGGAGGCGCTCGTGTCGGCGTACGTACTCCTCGTCGAAGACGGGACCGACGATCTGGAGGCGGCGGCCGAGGATCTGTGCCGCCCGTACCGCAATATGCGGGGCATTTTCCTCGTCGACCCGGCCGAGCCAGACGAGGTCGGTACCAGCGGTGGCGGGAGGCTCCTCTCACCGAGCCCGAGGTGAACAGCGAGTTCAAGGATTGGCCGGTGGCCGGCGTACCGCTCGGTCATCTGGGCGAGTAGCAGTAGAGCCGGGCCGCGCCCCCTGGCCGTCGAAGGCGGTGGCGGTGTGCTCGAAGACTGGCGAGTGCTGGAACGTGGCGACGTCGCAGTCCAGCTCGCGCCATGTACGGGTCCAGGCCGGGAGCGACGGGTACTCGTGGCCCACGACCAATAGGTCGTAGCCGCTATCGCGAAGCTCGCGCTCGGCGAGCGATCCGGCGGTGATGTTCTCCAGGCGGACCGGCCGACGGACCCAGTCGTTCTCCAGATCCGTTGGCCAACCCGGCCCGAGGAGGTGTACGTCGGCGCCTGCGGCTCGGGTGCCTACGGCGACCGCCCACAGCCATCGTTCGATCCCGCCGTAGCCGGCGGGTGGGAAGGCGTAGCTACCGGGGAAGTCGCAGACGCCGACGAGCACGTTATGCCTCCGGTTTTCCGTCGGCCGAGATACGGCGGAAGCCGAGGTACGGGACGAGCGATTCGGGCAGGACGATGGAGCCGTCCTGTTGCTGGCACTGCTCAAGGAGAGCGGCCAGGGTGCGGCCGACGGGGAGGCCGGAGCCGTTGAGGGTGGCGACGAGCTTGGGCTTGCCGTCCTCGCCGCGGGTCCGGATGTTGGCCCGGCGGGCCTGGAAGGTGCCGAAGTTGGAGACCGAGGAGATCTCGCGGTACGTGTTCTGGCTCGGGATCCAGACCTCGATGTCGTAGGTGAGCTGGGCGGAGAAGCCCGTGTCACCGGCGGCCAGCTTGACGACGCGGTAGGCGAGGCCGAGTTCCTTCAGGCATGCCTCGGCGTGGCCGACCATCGTCTCCAGCGTGGCGTCCGCGTCCGCCGGGTCGACCATCTGGACGATCTCGACCTTGGCGAACTGGTGCTGGCGGATCAGGCCCCGGGTGTCACGGCCGTACGAGCCCGCTTCAGACCGGAAGCACGGTGTGTGCGCGGTGAGCGCCAGCGGCAGCTCGGCCGGAGGGATGATCTCGTCGGCGTAGAGATTGGTCAGCGGTACCTCGGCCGTCGGGATAAGGAACAACTCGCGGTCGGCGACGCCGGTCTTGAACAGGTCCTCCTCGAACTTCGGCAGCTGCCCCGTGCCAGTCATCGTCTTGCGGGTCACCAGGTACGGGACCGCGTGCTCGACGTACCCGTGCCGACGGGTGTGCAGGTCGAGGAAGAGCGTGGCCAGGGCACGCTCCAGTGCTGCTCCGGCGCCGCGCGAGACCGCGAAGCGCGGGCCGGACAGCTTCGTCGCCCGAGCGAAGTCGAGGATGCCGGTGGCCTCGCCGAGGTCGACGTGGTCCTTCGGTTCGAACGGGAAGGCCGGCGGAGTGCCGACCCGACGGACCTCGACCGCGAACTCCTCGGAGTCGCCGTCCGGGGCCGCGTCGTCCGGCAGGTTCGGGATGCTGAGGAGGAGGTCGCGGAGCTGTTCCTCGACCTCCGCCTGCCCGGCCTCGATCTCCCGGATCTGGTCCTTCAGCTCGCGGGCGCGCTCCTTCAGTTTGGAGATGTCGCCGCGCTGCTTGGCCGTCTGCTGGACCTCACTCGCCACCCGCTTGGACTCAGCCCGCAGTTCGTCGGCCGAGCGGATGTTCTGGTTGCGCCGAGACTGGAGGGACTCCAGCTCGGACAGGTCCAGAGAGTAACCGCGACGAGCGAGCCGACGAACCGCTTCGGCACCCATTTCAATTAGGGCGCGGGCATCATGCATGAGGAAGATCCTTTTGATCCGGCTGGTGGGATACGGAATCGACCGTAGCAACGCCGAGCCCTCACCGATCCGGAATATGTCCGCGCCACCGCGGTCGGCGCGACCTCCGGGAACGTCCCTGTCGAGATCACTCATCAGCGCCGTGATCCAGTCCGGCAGCTCGTCGTCGAGTATGGCGATCGGCGCCGGGCCACCGGGCCAGGGGTCGGCGAGCACGGGGAGCGGCCGTCTGCCTCCTCGGCGCGGGCGTACGCTGCGCCCACATCGCGGCTTCGAGCGGGGATTTCCTCAACCGCGTCTGGGAAGAGCAGGTACTGAACCTTGAGGGCCGCGTGGTCGAATGGGATCTGGCGAACCATCGTCTGGCATCCGCACGGCTGCAGATCCTCGCCCACGACGCAGGGCTACTGGCCGCGCTACGAGAGGTCAACGACGCCGGCCAGGCTTTGGGAAGAGCAGTCGTGTGATCGGCAAGCGCCTGGAGCGCCCTTGACCCCCGCACCAATCGGGGCTGGGAACAGCGGGGCACCACAGGAAGCGCAGGCGTCGCCGAGGACGCCGCGGCGCGGCCTTTCGCTGAGGTCAGCGCCCAAACCGGCCATGAATGATCGCAGCTTCCCAAGCTGCGAGCGCGACCTACGCACCATCCGCGCCAGGGCGGCGGCCATGCACCCAAAGCCCTCCGAGGGCGTGGTTCGAATCCGCTACCCGACGCGGTACGGGCGTATGGATCGAGCGTCTCAGGCGGTCGATCCAGGGCGCTGTTAAGGTCCCCGCATGGGGAATCGTGAAGCTCTTCTCGTGGGGGCCAAGGCGTGTTTGCGGGAGAAGGGGTATGACCGGAGCAGTGTGCGGGACATCGCTACCGCTGCCGGGGTGAGTATGGCTGCCATCGGGTATCACTACGGGTCGCGTGAGGCGTTGTTGAATCAGGCGCTCTTCGCGTTGCTCGATGAGTGGGGGGACGCCATGGGGCGGGCCCTCGTCGTCGATGCCGAGGGGTCCGCGCGGCGGCACTTCGCCGAGCTGTGGCAGAGCCTGATCGATGACTTCGCCGCCCATCCCGATCTGTGGCTGGCCTCGGTTGAGCTGTTCATGCAGGCGCAGCGGCAGCCGGAGTTGCGGTCGGCGCTCGCCGACGGTGTGTCCCAGGGGCGGCGTGGGATGGCCGCCATCCTTCGGGGCGTGTCCGAGGACCAGGTGCCCGAGGACTCCGTGCGGACCCTGGGAAGTGTGCAACTCGCCCTGATGTCGGGGCTGATGATCCAGCACCTCGGCGATCCCGCCACCGCTCCGACGGCCGAGGAGATCCTCGACGGGGTGCGTGCCCTGGCCGGGTACGCCGACTGACCGCCCCCGGACCCCGGTACGCCGGACCCACCCCGTACGCCGGACCCACCCGGTACCCCGGGCCCGCCCGGTACGCCGCGTGCGCCGACTGACCACCCCCGGGTCCACCCGGAACGCCCGGTACGCCGACTGACCGCACCGGGCCCGCCGGCCCCGCCTGGCCCCGCCTGGCCCCGCCGGCCCCACCAGCGCCGACAGGCCCCGCCACGCACCCACCTGGACCTCCACGTCCACCAGAGCCGCCGGTCCGCCGGCACCCCCCGTAGCCTTGGCCGCAGGCGCACCCCCGAAAGGACCCCGCATGATCATCTTCGGCACCAAGGGCTACCTCTACCAGCTCGCGATACTCACCCTCGTGTGCGGGCAGTGCGGCAACCCCTCCGCCCATACGCTCCGCAAGCGCGTCACCAAGTTCACCTTGTTCTTCGTGCCGTTGTTCCCGTTCTCGACGAAGTACTCCACGCAGTGCACCTTCTGCGGTGCGGAGCAGAAGATCACCGGTGAGCAGGCGGAGCAGCTCCAGGCGCAGGCGCAGGGCGCCGGTGGGGGGCAGCAGGCTTACGGCCAGCCGCACCAGCAGCCGTACCAGCAGTGAGCGCTCTCGCCCGTCTCGCCCGCCCTCACTTGTTCCACGTCTCGTCGTACGGGTCCGGCGGCGCCGTCACCGGGCGGGAGCTCGTGACCTTCAGATACGGGATCGGGCCGTCGTTGACCGGATCCTTGGTGCGCTCCGGCGTGTAGGTGCCGGTGACCTCCAGCCAGGCGTCCGGGCGCAGGACGGGCGGGATGGTGCCGGTGAGGGCGATCTTCACCGGCTGGGCGTCCGCCGCGCAGCAGTTGAGGGCCATGCGGACCAGGTAGGGGTGCCCGGCGGAGTCCATCGCGACGAAGCCGGTGACCTTGATCTCGCGGCCGGCCAGGGACTTGCCGTGGTCGTAGACCGCGCGGCCCGCGTAGTCGGCGACCCCGAGTCGCAGCGGGCCGTCGGCGGGCAGGTCCTCATAGCCGTACGCCTGCTGCAGGGCCGTACCCGTGCGCATCGCGCTGTACGAGCCGAGGGCCGGCGGGGCGACCAGGACGAGGGCGAGGAGGGGGAGGATCAGAAGCCAGGACACCCAGGGTTCCGGATGATGGTCCTCGCCATGGCCCCCCTGGCCCCCCTCACCCCCCACGCGCTCCCCGCCCGAGCCCCGCCGCTCGTACCACAGCGTGGCCACCGCCGCTGCGATCAGGACCGCTCCGGAGAGCAGGAGCAGCGGGCGCAGGCCCGCCTTGACGTAGCGGAGGTAGAGGTCGGTGCTGCCCGCGTGCAGCAGGGTCGCGCCGAGCAGGAACATGACCGCCGACTGCGCGTGCCGGTTCACAGCAGCACCGCCCCGACGGCGACCGACACCAGGACGGCCAGGACGAACGTGGCGGGGGCGAACCGCAGCGCGAAGCCGCGGCCGAAGGTGCCGGCCTGCATCGCGAACAGCTTCAGGTCGATCATCGGGCCGACCACCAGGAACGCCAGCCGCGCGGTGAGCGAGAACTGCGACAGCGAGGCCGCCACGAACGCGTCCGCCTCCGAGCAGATCGACAGCAGGACGGCCAGTACGGCGAGGGCGAGCACGGAGACGAACGGGTTCCCCGCCGCCGTACGCAGCCACTCCTCCGGTACGACCGCCTTCAGCGTCGCCGCCGCCATCGCCCCGATGACCAGGAATCCGCCGGCGTGCATCACGTCGTGCCGGACCGAACCCCAGAACGCCACTCCCCTGCCCTGACCCTCGTACGACGCGCGGGCCGGTGGGCGCAGCCAGTCGGCGCGGCCCACGCGCAGCCACAGCCAGCCCATCGCGCACGCCACGACGAGGCTGGCGACGAGACGGGCGAGGACCATCTCGGGGTCGTTCGGGAACGCGACCGCCGTCGCCGTCAGCACGATCGGGTTGATCGCCGGGGCGGAGAGGAGGAAGGCGAACGCCGCGGCGGGTGTGACGCCCCGGCGGACCAGCGCGCCGGCCACCGGGACGGACGCGCACTCGCAGCCCGGCAGCACCGCGCCCGCCGCGCCCGCCACCGGCACCGCCAGGACGGGGTGCCTGGGGAGCACGCGGGCGAAGAAGGACGCCGGTACGAACACCGCGATCGCCGCCGAGAGCAGCACCCCGAGCACGAGGAAGGGCAGTGCCTGCACGACCACCGCCACGAACACCGTCATCCAGCTCTGCATCACCGGGGCGGCGAGCGCCCCCCTGATGGGGCCCTGTAGCAGGAGCACCAGGAGGAGGAGCATCGTGAGCAGGAGGGGGGAGTCGAGGTGGCGCGCCCGCCGGTCCTCCAGGGGGCGGGCCTGCTGATCGTCGGGCGGGGGCGCGCCAGGTGGGGCCGGGGGTGCCGGCGCTCGGTTCGGCGGCGGCTTGGTGGTGGCCACGGGCGAGGTACCTCCCGAAGGGTGCTGGTTTCCCTCCCCTCCAGTACGGCGGGCGGGGTGCGGACGTTCAGTCGCGACCTCGGTGGTCTGTGGCACCTGTCGTCCCGGTGCGGCACTCTTCTCCCTTGTGGGGAGCGTTCCGAATCAGGGTCAGCACAGTGCCGCCGCCACGCACATGGTGGTCTGCGGCGACGACGGGCTCGCGCATCGGCTGGCCGCCGAGTTGCGGGGCGTGTACGGGGAACAGGTCACGCTGGTCGTGCCGGCGTCCGAACGGAGTGTGCGGCCGCCGGTCGTCGGGCGGGCACGGGCCGCCTCGGCGGCCCTGCTGGACCGGATGGTGAGCGCCGCCGGCGGAGGTGGTCGGGCCGGTTCGGGTGAACCCCCCGGTGGCGAACGGCTGTTGGAGGCCGGTGAGGCGACCGAGGCGGTGCTCGCCGACGCCGGGGTGGAGCGGGCCGCCGCCCTGGCGCTCGTGTACGACGACGACGAGACCAACATCCGTGCCGCGCTGACCGCCCGGCGGCTCAACCCCCGCCTGCGGCTCGTACTGCGGCTCTACAACCGGCGGTTGGGCCAGCACATCGAGGAACTCCTCGACCAGGCGGCGGCCCTGGCCTCCGGTGACGGCACGGACGCCGACTCCGCGTCCGGCTCCGCCCTCGACGCCTCCACGACCGTCCTGTCCGACGCCGACACCGCCGCGCCGGCGCTCGTGGCCAGTGCCGTCGCCGGAACCAGCAAGGTCGTACAGACCGACGGGCTGCTGCTGCGGGCGGTGGAGCGGGCACCCGGAAGCGGCGGTGCCGGACTCGCCACGCTGGCGCTGCTGTCCCCGAACGGCAACGGCACCGCGGGGCCCGACGGCTCCGATCCGGGCGGCACCGGCGAGCACGGCCCCGAGCTGCTGCCGGACGCGGAGGCGGTACGGGCGGCCGAAGGGCGCGGGACCGTGGTGCTGGAGCAGGTGTCGTACGCGGCGCCCGACGGCTCCGCGGGCCGCGGCGTCGTGCCCCCGTTCGCCTCGCTCTTCTCGCGGCGGCTTCGGTGGTCGCTGGCCGGGATGGTGGGGTGCGTGGCCGCGCTCGCCGTCGCGCTGACGGTGGTGACCGGGGAGCATCCGCTGTACGCGACGTACATGACGCTGCTCGATCTCTTCGCCATCAACGATCCCGCGCTCGGGGCGTCGACCGGGCGTCAGGTGCTTCAACTCCTCGCCGGACTCGTCGGGTTGCTCCTGCTGCCGGTGCTGCTCGCCGCCGTGCTGGAGGCACTGGGGACGTTTCGGACCGCGTCCGCCCTGCGCAAGCCGCCGCGGGGGCTGGGTGGGCATGTGGTGCTGCTCGGGCTGGGGAAGATCGGGACCCGGGTGCTGACGCGGCTGCGGGAGCTGCACATCCCGGTGGTGTGCGTGGAGTCCGATCCGGAGGCGCGGGGGCTCGCCACGGCCCGGCGGTTGCGGGTGCCGGTGGTGCTCGGTGACGTCACCCAGGAAGGGGTGCTGGAGGCGGCGAAGGTGCACCGGGCGCACGCGTTGCTCGCGGTGACCAGTGCGGACACGACGAACCTGGAGGCCGCGCTGTACGGGCGGTCCGTGCGGCCGGACCTACGGGTGGTGCTGCGGCTGTACGACGACGACTTCGCCACCGCGGTCTACCGGACCCTGCGGGCGGCTCATCCGCAGGCCTCCACGCGGAGTCGGAGTGTGTCGCATCTGGCCGCGCCCGCGTTCGCCGGGGCGATGATGGGGCGCCAGATTCTGGGGGCGATCCCTGTGGAGCGGCGGGTGTTGTTGTTCGCGTCGGTGGAGGTGGGCGGGCATCCGCAGTTGGAGGGCAAGACGGTGGGGGAGGCGTTTCGGGCGGGGGCGTGGCGGGTGCTGGCGTTGGACACAGCGGCGTCCGGGCGGCGGGAGGAGACGACGGTGGCGGGGGCGTACGAAGAGGTCGGGGCGGGTGGGGGGTTGGTGTGGGATCTGCCCGACACGTATGTGCTGACGGGCGCGGATCGGGTGGTGCTGGCGGCTACGCGGCGGGGGTTGGCGGAGTTGTCCGGGCGGCGGGGGCGGCGGGAACCTGCCGGGGCGTAGGCGGGGCGCCGGGGGGTTTTCGCCCCCGCCGCCCCTACCCGTCCCGTCCCCAGGGGCTGCCGCCCCCTCGGCCCCGCCGCCCAGGGGGCTCCGCCCCCCGGACCCCCGTCGGCCCTGAACGGGCCTCGTCCTCAAACGCCGGACGGGCTGAAAGACATACGCCGGACGGGCTGAGGGGCACGCCCTCAGTCCCCCAAGTGCCGCTCCGCGAAGTCCAGTTCCAGCCTCACCTGCTTGATGCGCTCGTCCACGACCAGGGAGCCGTGGCCGGCGTCGTAGCGGTAGACCTCGTGGGTCGCGCCGCGGGCCTCCAGGCGCTTGACGTAGTTGTCGATCTGGCGGATGGGGCAGCGGGGGTCGTTGACGCCGGCCGAGATGTAGACCGGGGCCTTGACCTGGTCCACGTAGGTCAGGGGTGACGATGCCTCGAAGCGTTCCGGGACCTCTTCCGGGGTGCCGCCCAGCAGCGTGCGGTCGAGGGCCTTCAGGGCCTCCATCTCGTCGTGGTACGCGGTGACGTAGTCGGCGACGGGGACGGCCGCGATGCCCAGGGCCCAGGCGTCGGGCTGGGTGCCGAGGCCGAGGAGGGTGAGGTAGCCGCCCCAGGAGCCGCCGGTCAGGATCAGCCGGTCGGGGTCGGCCAGTCCCGAGGTGACGGCCCATTCCCTGACCGCCGCGATGTCCTCCAGCTCGATCAGGCCGACCCGGTGCTTCAGGGCGTCGGTCCAGGCCCTGCCGTAGCCCGTGGAGCCCCGGTAGTTGACCCTGACCACCGCGTATCCGTGGTCGACCCAGGCCGCCGGGCCCGCCGCGAAGGCGTCGCTGTCGTGCCAGGTCGGGCCGCCGTGGATGTCGAAGACGGTGGGGAGGGGGCCCGTGGCGCCCAGCGGCTTCTGGACCAGGGCGTGGATACGGCCGCCCGGGCCCTCCACCCACACGTCCTCCACCGGGACCGAGCCCGGGGACTTCAGGCCAGGCGGGTCCAGGACGATCCGGCCGGTCGTGGAGCGGACCGTGGAGGGTTCGGCGGCCGAGGACCAGAGGTACTCCACGCTGCCGTCGGGGCGGGCGGTCGCGCCGGAGACCGAGCCGGGCGGGGTGGGGATCCGGGTCAGTTCGCGGGTCGTCAGGTCGTAGCGGAAGAGCTCGCTGCGGGCCTCGAAGCTGTGGGCGATCAGGAGAGCCGAGCCGTCCGGGTACCACTCCGCGCTCACATCGCCGGGCAGGTCGAGGGCGAGGTCGCGCTCCTCGCCCGTCGCCACGTCCCAGACCAGCGGTTCCCAGCGGCCCCGGCGCTGGTGGCCGATGAGGAGGCGGGTGTCGCCCTCCACCGGGGCGAAGCCGAGGACCTCCAGGCCCAGCTCCAGGGTGCCGTCCTTGGTGTCGTCGAGCTCGGCGACCGCCGTGCCGTCGGGGCGGACCACGCGCAGCGCCGAGTGCATCGCGTCGCCGTGCTCGGTGTGCTCCAGGGCGATCAGCGTGCCGTCGTGGGAGAGGTCGCCGACGCCCGCCGACTCACGGTGGCGGTAGATCTCCACCGGGTCCTCGCCGGTGCGCACGACGTGGATCGTCGTACCGTCCTCGTCGGTCGAACGGCCCACCACCGCCGTGCGGCCGTCCCTGGCGAGGGCGAGGCCCGCCGGGTAGGAGGCGTCCAGACCGGGGGCGGCGAGTTCGTCCTCGCCGCCGGTGAAGGGCTGGCGGCGCCAGACGCCGAACTCGTCGCCGTCCTTGTCGTCGAACCACCAGATCCACGCGCCGTCCGGGGAGAGGACGCCGTCCGTCGTGCCGTTCGGCCGGTCGGTGACCTGGCGCTGCTCGTCCGTGGCCCGGTCCCAGGCATACAGCTCGTACGTCCCCGTCGCGTTCGAAACGAACAGGGAGCGGTCCGGTGCGTCCTCCGCCCAGTCCGGCAGGGACACCCGGGGCGCGCGGAAGCGCTTCTCCCAGTCCGGCGTGGCTGCGTTCTGCTCGGGCGAGACGGACCCGTTGCTCTCAGTCATGGCCCCATAGTGCCTGGCCCCGCCGACAATGCGCCGCCGAGGTCCCCAGCCTGTGGACAACTGACACGCAACCCACCCCTGAGCGGGCCGCCGACACGCATCACATCCCTGAGCGGGCCGCTCGATCCGCGGGCTCCCGTCGCCCCGGGCACCCCCCGGTGGTCCTGACCCCGCGGGCGGCCAGGACCGGGCTGCCCCGTACCGTTGAGGTGTGTACCGGTTTCTGCTGACGCCCCGGTGGTGGGGGATCAACGTCTTCGTGCTGCTCGCCATCCCCTTCTGTGTGTTCATGGGGTCCTGGCAGCTGAGCCGGTTCGAGGACCGGATGGCGGACCATGACCGGGCGACCTCGCGGGCCGCGTCGGACGGGCGGGATGCCGCGCGACCGCTGGCGAAGCTGCTGCCGGTGGACAAGGAGACGTCCGGGGACCAGGTCACCGCGACCGGGCGGTACGGCAGGCAGTTGCTGGTGCCGGGGCGGGAGCTGGACGGCAAGCGCGGCTACTACGTGCTGACCCTGCTGCGCGTCGACGGCGGCAAGGCCCTGCCGGTCGTGCGCGGGTGGCTGCCCGGCACCGCGGACGCGGCGAAGGCGCCGGCCGCGCCCTCGGGCGAGGTCACCGTCAGGGGCTCCCTGCAGGCGTCCGAGCAGCCCGGTGAGAACGGGGTCAGCGCGCAAGGCGGGCTGCCGGCGGGGCAGACGTCGGCGATCAGCGCGGCCTCGCTGGTGAACCTCGTGTCGTACGACGTCTACGACGCCTGGGTCACGCTGAACACCGGGGACTCAGGGATGAAGGCGGTGCCCGCGGCGGCGGCCCCGGACACCGGGCTGAACCTGAAGGCGTTCCAGAACCTCGGCTACACCGGCGAGTGGTTCGTCTTCGCCGGGTTCGTGGTGTTCATGTGGTTCCGGCTCCTGCGGCGCGAGGTGGAGTTCGTACGGGACGCCGAACTCGGACTCCTGCCGGAACCGGACCCGGAACGAGAACCGGACCCGGACCCGGCGTCGGGACCGGCGCCGTCGCCCTCCCCCGCGCCGGACGGGCAGCGGGCGTAGACCCCGGCTCGCGTCACGTGCCCTGCGCGGCGAGCGCCGCGAGCGGCTCCCGGCGGCGGAGGACGCCTGTTACGCCGTGGGGGCCAGCAGCCCCGTCCAGTACACCGTGCCCGCGCACGCGTTCGTCACCGTCGCCGAGGTCGACGGGGCGCCGCCCTCCGCCAGGCCGGTGATCGCGACGCTGCCGTCGAGGGTGCCCTCGGTCCTCGTCATCTGGGTGGTGGTGCCGGTGTCGCCGCCCGTGGAGGTGCCTCCCGTGTCGGCGGAGTCCTCCGAGGGGGTCGGCGTCGGGGTCGGGGTGGGGCCGGTGTCGGTGGGGCAGGTCTCCGAGGGGACCCAGGCGAACTTCACGTGGTAGGACGCGCCGGGTTGCAGGACCAGCGAGGCGAGCTCGGTGGACGGGTCGGGCAGCGAGACCGCCGCGTCACCGGAGACGTGCCGGACCGGGAAGACCTTGGCGGCGTCCGCGGCGCCGGAGACCGACGTGGCGACCGAGCCGGGACTGCTGACGGTGCAGGCCGCGGCGGAGGCGTTGGTGAAGGTGAAGGTGCCGTACACCGCGCCGGCCGAGTCGGCGGGGTCGGTGCTCGCGGTCGGCACGCCGAAGGAGGCGGCCGTGCACGCGGGGACGCCCTCCGTGCTGCTGACCGAGGGTCCGGCGCTGTCGCTGCCCCCGGTGCCGGCGCCGGTGCCCTTGTCCTTGTCGTCGCCCTTGGACTCGCCCTTGCCCTTGTCCTCGACCTTGTCGGAGGAGCCGCCGGAGGTGCTCTCGCCGCCGTCCGGGCCCTTGCCCTGGCTAGGGCCGCCCTGGTCCTGCGAGTAGTGGGCGTTGGAGGGGTCGGCGTCGGAGCCGGTGGCGCCCGAGACGTGCAGCAGGGCGGGGACCGCGGTGCCGACGAAGAGGGCGGCGGCCGCCATGCCGACCAGCGCCTGCCGCTTGCGGGCCCGTCGGGCGGGGACCGCCTGGCGCAGCTGGTCCAGGGTGCCGTCGCGCGGCTCGATCTCCTGGACCGCCTGGTGCAGCAGGTGGCGCAGTGTCAGCTCGTCCGAGTCGAGCCCTCCCGAGGAGCTCTGGTCGTCCAGGCCGTGGTTCACAGTTACGTTCCCAGCAGTTGGTTGCTTCAGTGTGGGCTGACCGCCCGTGCCGCCCGGCTCACGCCTGCCCCACCGCTCGAGGCGCTCGGGGGGATCCCCGGAGGGCTCGTGCGGGACGTGCGGACGGCGTCCGTCGTTCTCCCCGGATCCGGAGCCGCTCATGCCGGGGCCTCCATGGCGACCCGGAGGGCGGCGATGCCGCGGGAGCCGTACGCCTTCACCGAGCCCAGGGATATCCCGAGGGTCTCGGCGACCTGCGCCTCGGTCATGTCCGCGAAGTAGCGCAGGACGAGGACCTCGCGCTGGCGGCGTTGCAGGCCCTTCATCGCCTTGATGAGCGAGTCGCGCTCCAGCTGGTCGTAGGCCCCCTCCTCGGCGCTCGCCATGTCCGGCATCGGCTTGGACAGCAGCTTCAGTCCG
The DNA here is from genome assembly GCF_055575395.1 of Streptomyces sp. NPDC034103. Classification (NCBI taxonomy): domain Bacteria; kingdom Bacillati; phylum Actinomycetota; class Actinomycetes; order Kitasatosporales; family Streptomycetaceae; genus Streptomyces; species Streptomyces sp. NPDC034103. Next base: position 187,925 of record NZ_JBVISS010000003.1, read on the forward strand.
AGGATGCGGCGGCGCAGGGCCGAGCGGGAGAGGTTGACGACGGTCTGCCGCAGATAGGCGAGCGTCTTGTCCCGGTCCCGGACGCGTTTGCGCGCCGAGTGGACCCGGATGAAGGCCTCCTGGACGACGTCCTCGCAGGAGGCGGTGTCGTCGAGGAGGAGGGCGGCGAGTCGCAGCAGGGAGCTGTAGTGCGCCCGGTAGGTCTCGGTGAGGTGATCGACGGTCGTGCCGGCTGCCGCGACATCCTCGGCGCCATCACGCTGGCTCGGTATGCGGGCGGGCCGCGCTGCGGGCATGGGCGCGATCACCGGCATGCCACCGGCAGCACCGGCCATGCGGGGTCGTACGGCCGGTGGGCGCGGCGGCCGGAGGGCCGTGCCGCGCGAGACCGCTGTGAAATCGAGAACCTCTGCCACGCCAGTTGGACACCGCTACCCCCGTAAGGGTTGTACGGGCCGGGCGTCACTTTTGCGTCGGTCGACGAAGCGCTGGACGAGACGGCCTCCCGTCCGGTGTCAGGCAGCACAACCGACCGTGCGTCAAACGCCCTCATGCCTACCCGCTCTTCCCCTATATCCTGAATGACCGAAGTGTCCCCACACCTCGTACCGCATCCCCGCGACGTCCTGAAGGGCGTTCGCAAAGACGCTCCCCGCCCTTCACGCGGTTGCGAAGGACGGGGAGGAAAATCTTCGGACGACAAGGACGCCCGCAGCAAGTGATCCAGGCCATCGACCCGCTCACACTTGGTTCACCGATCTTACAAACCCGGACTGTTCAGCCGCTGGTGAATTCGGCCGCGATCAACTCGGCGATCTGGGCGGTGTTCAGCGCGGCGCCCTTGCGCAGGTTGTCGCCGCAGACGAAGAGCTCGAGGGCGGTGGGGTCGTCCAGCGCCCGGCGCACCCGGCCCACCCAGGTCGGATCGGTCCCGACGACGTCGGCGGGGGTCGGGAACTCCCCGGCGGCCGGGTTGTCGAACAGCACGACGCCCGGGGCGGTGGCGAGGATCTCACGCGCCTTGGCGACGGTGACCTCGCCCTCGAAGCGGGCGTGGACGGTCAGAGAGTGGGTGGTGACCACCGGCACCCGGACACAGGTGACCGCGACGGGCAGCGCCGGCAGTCCGAGGATCTTGCGGGACTCGTCCCGCACCTTCATCTCCTCCGACGACCAGCCGTCCTCGCGCAGGGAACCGGCCCACGGCACGACGTTCAGCGCGACCGGCTCCGGGAACGGCCCGGTGTTGTCGCCCACGGCCCGCCGTACGTCTCCGGGGTGGGTCCCCAGTTCCGTACCGGCGACCAGGGACAGCTGCTGGCGCAGGGTCTCCACGCCGGCCCGCCCGGCCCCGCTGACGGCCTGGTAGCTGGAGACCACCAACTCGCGCAGCCCGAACTCGGCGTGCAGCGCGCCGAGCGCGACGATCATCGACAGGGTCGTGCAGTTGGGGTTGGCGACGATCCCGCGCGGCCTGACGCGGGCCGCGTGCGGGTTGACCTCGGGGACGACGAGGGGCACCTCCGGGTCCATCCGGAAGGCGCCCGAGTTGTCGACGACGACGGCACCGCGCGCGGCGGCGATCGGCGCCCACTGCGCGGAGACCTCGTCGGGGACGTCGAACATGGCGACGTCGACGCCGTCGAAGGCGTCCTCGGTGAGAGCGATCACCTCGACCTGCTCGCCGCGCACGGCCAGCTTGCGGCCGGCCGAGCGCGGGGAGGCGATCAGCCGGATCTCACCCCAGATGTCCGCGTGCTGGGACAGGATCTGGAGCATGACCGTGCCGACGGCCCCGGTCGCCCCCACGACCGCGAGCGTCGGTCGCGGCGACCCGGTCCCGGCCATCAGCGACCCGTGCCCCCGTAGACGACGGCCTCGTCGCTGTCGGAGTCGAGCCCGAAGGCGGTGTGCACGGCGCGCACGGCCTCGTTGACGTCGTCGGCGCGGGTGATGACCGAGATGCGGATCTCCGAGGTCGAGATCAGCTCGATGTTCACGCCCGCGTCGGAGAGCGCCTCGAAGAAGGAGGCGGTGACGCCCGGGTTGGTCTTCATGCCCGCGCCGACCAGGGAGATCTTGCCGATCTGGTCGTCGTAGCGCAGGGAGTCGAAGCCGATGCCGGCCTTGTGCTTCTCCAGCGCGTCGATGGCCTTGCGGCCCTCGGTCTTGGGCAGCGTGAAGGAGATGTCCGTCAGGCCGGTGGCCGCGGCGGAGACGTTCTGCACGATCATGTCGATGTTGATCTCGGCGTCGGAGATCGCGCGGAAGATCGTGGCGGCCTCGCCCGGCTTGTCCGGCACGCCCACGACCGTGACCTTGGCCTCGGAGGTGTCGTGCGCGACACCGGAGATGATCGCCTGCTCCACCGGCTTGTCCCCTTGCTTGATCGGCTCACTGCTGACCCACGTGCCCTGGAGTCCGCTGAAGCTGGACCGGACGTGGATCGGGATGTTGTAGCGGCGGGCGTACTCCACGCAGCGGTGGAGCAGCACCTTGGAGCCGGAGCTGGCCAGCTCCAGCATGTCCTCGAAGGAGATCCAGTCGATCTTCTTCGCCTTCTTCACCACGCGCGGGTCGGCGGTGAACACGCCGTCCACGTCGGTGTAGATCTCGCAGACCTCGGCGTCGAGGGCCGCGGCGAGGGCGACGGCGGTGGTGTCGGAGCCACCACGACCCAGGGTCGTGATGTCCTTCTTGTCCTGGCTGACGCCCTGGAAGCCGGCGACGATGGCGATGTTGCCCTCGTCGAGGGCCGTGCGGATCCGGCCGGGCGTGACGTCGATGATCCGGGCTTTGTTGTGGACCGAGTCGGTGATGACGCCTGCCTGGCTGCCGGTGAAGCTCTGGGCCTCGTGGCCCAGGTTTTTGATCGCCATGGCCAGCAGGGCCATGGAGATACGCTCTCCGGCGGTCAGCAGCATGTCGAACTCACGGCCGGCGGGCATCGGGGATACCTGCTCGGCGAGATCGATCAGCTCGTCCGTCGTGTCGCCCATCGCGGAAACGACGACGACCACCTGGTGGCCGTTCTTCTTCGCTTCGACGATCCGCTTGGCGACGCGCTTGATGCCCTCGGCATCGGCTACGGAGGAGCCTCCGTACTTCTGCACGACAAGGCCCACGTGCGCTCCTCGCTCAGTTCAGTCTGTGTGTTCGCAGTCCACGCATACGCATATGTACTGCGGTCGGCTCAGTCTATCGAGCGTCCGAAACCACCCATCGTGAAACCACATGGTGAGACCGGTCCGCCCAGCACGACCCTGCCCATCCCCACCGTGAACACTCGGCAAAGTGGGCCAGGTCACCCGTTGACGCTCTCCGTAGTCGAACGCTAACTTCACGTCGTCGTCGCCACACCAGGAGCACACGGCTCCCCCGGGACTAGCGACGCGCGAAGGACTCCCTTCCCTTGACGACTGCGACCGTCTCCGAGATCCAGCACGTCACCCCCGCCGACCTCTTCGAGGTCCGCCCCTTCACCGCACACTGCGAGGTCATCCGGGCCGCGGGCGACCACGCCGTCATCGGCATCTCCCCCGGCAACAGCTACTTCTCCGCCCGCCGGGTCCTGGACCTGGCCCGCTGGTCCCTCGCCCTGTTCGAGCGGGTGGACTTCGTCCACACCGACCTGCACGTCGCCGAGATGTACGAGGCCTCCGGCTATCCGGCCGAGGACGCGCGCCGCAAGGCGGTGAAGAACCTGCGCGGCGTACGGGCCAAGGTGCAGGGCGCGGTGCGGGCGGTGGACCCCGGCGGCACCCGGCTGCGCGCCCACGCCCTGTCGGACCTCCGCGCCAACCCCGCCTACCGCGACCTCCACGAGCACCTCACCGCCCGCCTCGGCACCGACGACGAGTTCCGCGCGACCTGCGAGCAGCTCGTCGGCTCCTTCCTCGCCGGCCGGGCCGAGGACGTCACCGAGGCCCAGCGCGAGGTGTGCATGGCCTACGTCTGCGCCGAGGCGCCCCTCTTCCTCGACACCCCGGCGATCCTGGGCGTGCCGTCCTCCCTGAACTGCTACCACCAGCTGCTGCCGATGGCCGAGCTGCTGTACGCCCCCGGCGCGGGTCTGCGCGCCTCCCGCAACCAGGGCCACGCGATCGTCACGCCGGCCGAGGAGGTGCAGGTTGTCGTCCGCTGAGCTGCTCATCGACTTCCCGTTCTCCTGGCGCGGCGACCACCTCCCTGCCGAGGTGGAGGAGTTGCGCACCCACGCACCCGTGCGCCGGGTCCGCACCATCGCCGGCGACGAGGCCTGGCTGGTGTCGTCGTACGAGCTGTGCAAGCGGGTCCTGGAGGACCCGCGGTTCAGCCTGAAGGACACCTCGGCGCCGGGGGTGCCCCGGCAGTACGCGCTGACGATCCCGCCCGAGGTCGTCAACAACATGGGGAACATCACCGGCGCCGGGCTCCGCAAGGCCGTGCTGAGGGCCCTGAACCCCAAGAGCCCGGGGCTGACGGAGTGGATGCGGGCCTGTGCCGCCGAGTTGGTCGACGGCCTGGTCCGCGAGGGCGCCCCGGGCGACCTGCGGGCCGGTTTCGCGGACCCGTACTCGGCCGGGATGCACTGCCGGCTCCTCGGCATCCCGTACGCGGACGCGCCGAAGCTGACGCGGAGCCTGGACATCGCGTTCATGAACTCCGCGTGTCCCGTCACCGGCGCCCGGCTCAACTGGGACCGGGACATCGCGTACATGACCGAGCGGCTGGACGACCCGGCGACCACGGGCCTGATGGCCGAGCTGGCCGCGCTCCGCCCGGACCCCGAGTACGCGCACCTCACCGACGAGATGCTCGCCACGGTAGGGGTGACGATGTTCGGCGCGGGCGTGATCTCCACCTCCGGGTTCCTGACCATGGCCCTGCTGGCGCTGATCCAGCGTCCGGAGCTCCAGGAGGAGCTGGTCGCCCGCCCCGAGCGGATCCCGGCGGCCGTGGAGGAGCTGCTGCGGATCAACCTGTCCATCGGGGACGGGCTGCCGAGGCTGGCGCTGGAGGACGTGACGCTGGGGGACGTCGAGGTGCGCGCGGGCGAGCTGGTCCTGGTGCTCGTGGAGGGCGCCAACTTCGACCCCGCCGCCTTCCCCGACCCGCACACCGTCGACCTGGACCGCGCCAACAGCGCGGCGCACCTCTCCTTCGGCGGCGGCCGGCACTACTGCCCGGCCACCGCGCTGGGCCGCAGGCACGCCGAGATCGCCCTGTCGGTGCTGCTGGACCGCATGCCCCGGCTCGCCCTCGCGGTCCCCGTGGAGCAGCTGGTGTGGCGGACGGGGTTCATGAAGCGGCTCCCGGAGCGGCTGCCGGTGCTGTGGTGACCGCGGGCTGAGGGACTCGGCGACGGGCCGTCTTTAAAGTTCAACCATTAGGGTTCGCCTGTGCGCGTACTGCTGGTGGAAGACGATGAGCCGGTCGCCGAGTCGCTCCGGCGCGGACTGCTGCGCTACGGCTTCGAGGTGGCCTGGGTCGCCACCGGCGGAGCGGCCCTCAGTCACGGGGAGCCCTACGACGTCGTCCTCCTCGATCTCGGTCTGCCCGACACCGACGGGCTGGACGTGTGCCGGGCGCTGCGCGAGCGCGGCGACGTGCCGATCATCGTGATCAGCGCGCGCAGCGAGGAGACGGACCGGGTGGTCGGCCTGGAGCTCGGCGCGGACGACTACGTCTCCAAGCCGTTCGGGGTCCGGGAGGTCATCGCGCGGATAAGGGCGGTGCTGCGGCGGGCACAGCCGCGCGCCGAGCAGGCCGCGGCCGGTCCCGACCGGTACGGCGACCGGCTCACCGTCGACCGCAAGGCCGCCCGGGTCCACCTGGACGGTGAGGAGGTTCCGCTCGCCCCCAAGGAGTACGACCTGCTGGCGTTCCTCACCGAGGAGCCGGGCGCGCTGATGTCGCGCGAGCAGATCATGGAAGCGGTCTGGGACGCGAACTGGTTCGGGCCGACGAAGACCCTGGACGTCCATGTGGCGGCGCTGCGGCGCAAGCTGGCCGGGGCGATCAGCATCGAGGCGGTCCGGGGCGTCGGTTTCCGGCTGGAGATCGTCAGGGACCCCGGGGCCTCATGAACCGCCAGCTCATCCGGAGTTACATCCTGCTCGTCGCGGTGGCGATCTTCCTGTTCACGGTGCCGGTCGCCTTCACCCTCACCAAACAGCTGCGGGACGACACCCGGCAGTCCGTCCTGCGCGAGGCCCACACCATGGCGCTGCTGCTCGGCAACGGCGACCGGGCCTCGTGCGAGGCGCTGTCGAAGGTGGCCAGGGCGTACGGCGACGTGCAGGCGACCCCGACGGCCGAGTGCGACCCGCGGCTGCCGCGGCCCACCGCGGACGCGGCGCTGACCCGGGCGGTGCGGGACAACGAGCCCACCACCGACTGGGGTTCCGACGTCGTCTGGGGCAGCCATCTGACGGTCACGGTCCCCGTCGAGGGCGACGCGGCCGTACGGATCGTCTACGCGACCTCGGACATGACCAAGCGGCTGTGGCAGATCTGGGGCTTCCGGGCCGCGCTGGCCGTGCTGGTGCTGGCGGCGGCCGCGGCGATCGGCGCGTTCGCGGCCCGGCGCATCACCGCCCCGCTGCGTGAACTCAACGCCATGGCGAGCCGGTTCGGCGACGGTGACCTGACCGCCCGCTCGCCCGTGACGGGCCCGCCGGAGACGCAGACGCTCGCGCGGACCCTCAACCAGGGCGCGGAACGCCTGGACACCCTGGTCGCATCGCAGCGGATCTTCGTCGCGGACGCCTCCCACCAACTGCGCACCCCCCTCACGGCGTTGCGCCTGTCGCTCGACAACATCGCGGACGGTGTGGACGACGAGTTCGTGCGCGAGGACGTCGAGCAGGCGACCGCCGAGGTGGTCCGGATGAGCCGGCTGGTCAACGGACTGCTGGTGCTGGCGCGGGCGGAGGCGAAGGTGTCGGCCGCGGAGCCGCTGTCGTTGCCGGACATCATCGCCGAACGCCTCGCGGTGTGGAGGCCGGCCGCCGACGAGCGCGGAGTCACCATCGCGCTGGGGGGGAGTGATGCCGGCGGCCGGCTGCTGGTGCTGGCCAGCCCCGGCCATCTCGACCAGGTGCTGGACAACGTGCTCTCGAACGCGTTGGAGGTCTCCCCGGACGGCGGGAGGATCACCGTCCAGGTCGAGACGCGGGGGGACGAGGTCCTGTTGTCGGTCCTCGACCAGGGGCCGGGCATGTCCGACGCGGACAAGTCCCGTGCCTTCGACCGCTTCTGGCGCGGTCAGGGGCTGACCGGGCGCTCCGGCTCCGGGCTCGGCCTCGCCGTCGTCAAGCAGTTGGTGACCGACGACGGCGGGACCGTGACCCTCGGGGACGCGCCCGGTGGCGGGCTGTCGGTGCGGATCAGCCTTCGGGCATCGCCGAGGAGTGGTGGTTGACGATCTTCCACTCGCCGTCCTGCTTCTCGTACGCGTAGGTGTAACGGGCCTTGACGACGCGCTTGTCGCCGGTGTCCGGGTCGGTGAGCGTGAACTCGTAGACGCCGGCGTCGACGGCGGAGTCGTGGTCGAGGATGTTGACGTGCGTCTCGATCTTCTTGCCGACCGGCTTGTTCTTGAGGAAGTGCTCGAAGTAGTCGACGATCGCGGCGTGGTTGCTGCGGACCTTGTTGGAGACGGTGGGCAGCAGGACCGCGTCCGTGCCGTACCGGGCCGCGACGGTCTCGGGGTCACCGGTCCGCAGGGCCTCGTTCCAGCCGTCGAACTGCGCGGCGATCTCGGCCTGCGTCGGCTTCTTGGACTGCTTCCCCGGCCCGGCGACCCCGACTCCGGCGGCGAAGGTACCGACGGCGACCAGGGCACCGGCGGCAACGACGGCTACACGCTTGGTTATCGGTCGAGGGGTCATCTCATCTCCATTACGAGCGAAGGGGGTTGCTTCCTCCGCGCTCTGTCCGCGGTCCCTTCCGGGGTTCCTGTGGAGGAAGTGACTCCAGACTCGCGTGACGCCGGTTAGCGACCGTGCAGGCGTCGTACAGCGGACGTCCAGGGATGACCCAACTCACGCTCCGTGAGGCCTCGGTGACACCAGGCCAAGGGCGTACTCTCCCCGCCCGGAGGCACAGCGGACCGCGCCGTGCCGTGCGCGGGGACGGGGTGGCCGGGTGGGCGAGACAGTGCTGCTGGCCGGGATCGTGCTGCTCGGATCCTCGGTCCAGTGGCTCACCGGCATGGGCTTCGCCCTGGTCGCCGTACCCGCGCTCGTCCTGCTGCTCGGGCCGTCGCAGGGAGTCGTGCTCGCCAACTGCGCGGCGGGCGTCATCTGTGTCGTGGGCCTGGCGGGCGGCCGGCGGCACCTCCGCCTCGCCGCGATGGTGCCGTTGTGCGCCGCCGCCGCCTGCACGGTCCCGGCGGGCACCTGGATGACCCGCCGACTCCCCGAGTCCTGGCTGCTGTTGGTCATGGGCGCGCTCGTGACCGCGGCCGTGCTGGTGATCATGCGCGGGGTGCGGATACCCGCGCTGCGCGGCACCCGGGGCGCGATCGCGGCGGGCGCGGCGGGCGGGTTCATGAACGCGGCGGCCGGGGTGGGCGGACCACCGGTCTCCCTCTACGCCCTCAACGCGGGCTGGACCGTACGGGAGTTCGTACCCAACGCCATGTTCTACGGGGTCGTCGTCAACACCTTCTCCGTCGCCTCCAACGGGCTTCCGGAGCTGACCGGACCGCAGTGGACGTCCGTCGCCGTCGCGATGGCGCTCGGCGGGGTCGTCGGCAGCGGGCTCGCCACCCGGATACCCGAGCAGCGGGCCCGGCTGCTGGTCCTCCTGCTCGCCCTAACGGGCGGGGTCACGGCCGTCGGCAAGGGCCTGTGGGGGCTGTGAGAGCGGTACCGAAGGCGCTACGGCCCTACTGCACCGGCCGCAGCCCCAGCGGGCCCGCGATCTCCTCCGCCATCACCCGGCCGGCCTCGAACTCCAGGGTCTCGTCGCCCACGCTCTGGTCGGTGTCCAGGCCGTCCAGCTCCGCCAGGGGCTGGTTCAGGCGGACGTGCGCCACCACGGACTGGAGCGCCCGCAGCGTCGCGGACGCGGTGGAGCCCCAGTTGGAGAAGTAGGAGAACTGCCACCACCACAGCGCCTCCGAGGTACGGCCCGCCTTGTAGTGGGCCATGCCGTGGCGCAGGTCGGTGATGACGTCCGTGAGGTCGTCGGAGATCCGGGCCGGGACCGGGGCCTTGCGGGGCTCGTAGGGGTCGAAGACCTCGGAGTAGACGTCGATCGGGTCCAGCAGCCGGGCCAGATTCTCGCGGAGCTCGTCCACGTCGGCGTCCGGGCCCGTGTCAGGCTCGTAGCGCTCGTCGGGGACGATGTCCTCGTGGGCGCCCAGGCGGCCGCCGGCCAGCAGGATCTGGGAGACCTCCAGGAGGAGGAAGGGGACGGCGGAGTCGGGCTCGTCGCCCTTCGCCACCTCCATGACGGCCACCAGGAAGCTCTCGACCTGGTCGGCGATCTGGACCGCGAAGTCGTCGGGGTCCGGTGCAGTCGCGTGCAGCGTGGCGTCAGACATCTAGGAGTCGTCTCCCCTCGAAGGCGCGGCCGAGGGTCACCTCGTCCGCGTATTCCAGGTCGCCACCCACCGGGAGGCCGCTGGCCAGGCGGGTGACCTTGAGGCCCATGGGCTTGATCATGCGGGCGAGATACGTGGCCGTGGCCTCGCCCTCCAGGTTCGGGTCCGTGGCCAGGATCAGTTCCGTGACCGTCCCGTCGGCCAACCGCGCGAGAAGTTCTCGTATACGCAGGTCGTCGGGGCCGACACCCTCGATCGGGCTGATGGCGCCGCCCAGGACGTGGTACTTGCCGCGGAACTCGCGCGTGCGCTCGATCGCCACGACGTCCTTCGGCTCCTCCACCACACAGATCACCGAGAGGTCGCGGCGGCTGTCGCGGCAGATGCCGCACAGCTCTTCCTGCGCCACGTTCCCGCAGGTCGCGCAGAAGCGGACCTTCGCCTTGACCTCCATCAGGCACTGCGCGAGACGGCGTACGTCCGTCGGCTCCGCCTGCAGGATGTGGAAGGCGATCCGCTGCGCGCTCTTGGGACCGACGCCGGGCAGCCGCCCCAGCTCGTCGATGAGGTCCTGGACCACGCCTTCGTACACGGACTGCCGTCCTTCCTGGGTTCCTGGGGTACGTACGGTAGTTGGCGGACGCCCGTCTTAGAAAGGCAGACCCGGGATGCCGCCGCCGCCCAGCCCCTGGGTCAGCGGGCCCAGCTTCTGCTGCTGGAGGGTCTGGGCGTTGTCGTTGGCCGCCTGCACGGCCGCGACGATCAGGTCGGCGAGGGTCTCGGTGTCCTCCGGGTCCACCGCCTTGGGGTCGATCTTCAGGGCCCGCAGTTCACCGGAGCCCGTCACCGTCGCCCGCACCAGACCGCCGCCGGCCTGGCCGTCGACCTCGGTCCGCGCGAGCTCCTCCTGCGCGTTCGCCAGGTCCTGCTGCATCTTCTGGGCCTGCTGAAGCAGCTGCTGCATGTTGGGCTGGCCACCACCGGGGATCACGATCAGCTCCCTGCTGTTCTCCGCCTGGATCCTGCTGTGCACTTACGTCTGTCACGAGCCTACGTGGTCTGCGCAGCCATCGCTCCAGCACTCTTTCGAGTGAGAGGCCGTCGAGCCCTATACCTGATCAAGGGCCACTTCCGAGCGGAAAAGCCGTGAAAGCCGTCCCTTCGCCACCCATTGGGCGGTAGGAAGGGTCCGGCGCGTCAGCATCATGCGTCACACAGCGTGCTCGTTCGTGTTCGTCGTGGTCAGTAGGGAGTGCCGGGTGGGTCAGCCGGAGATGCAGCCCGAGGATCCTCCTCAGGACGGGCGGAGCGGGGAGGCGGTCGGGCCGCGGCCGGGCGACCTGACGGGGCGGACCTTCCCCCTCGGGGACTGGGGCGAGCCCGCCCTCCGTCTCGACGAGCTGTACCGGTGGGTGGAGCGCGGGGCGCTCGACACCGCCGCCTGGTACCTCACGGACCGGGTGTGGAAGCGGCGGGGCGCGCGGGCGCTGCGCACCGGTGCCGCGGTGGGTGCCGTCGCCGGGGCCTCGCTGCCCCTGCTGGACCTCACCGGGGTGGTCGGCGGGGGCGCCCCCTGGGGATACCTGGCGCTGCTCCTCGCCGTCGCCTGCGTGGCCGTGGACCGGTTCTTCGGGGTGACGTCCGGCTGGATAAGGGACGTGGCCACCGCACAGGCCGTGCAGCGGCGCCTCCAGGTCCTTCAGTTCGACTGGGCCTCGGAGAGCGTGCGGGAGGTGCTGGGGCCGACCGAGGGGACCGCAGGGGAGGCCGCCGAGCGGTGCCTCGCGGTGCTGCGGCGGTTCTCCGAGGACGTGACCGAGCTGGTGCGGGTGGAGACCACGGACTGGATGGTGGAGTTCCGTACGGGGTCGGCGCCGCTGGGGATCCAGGCGGCGGTGGCGGGCGGATCGCGGGCGGACGGCAACGTGGTGCAGGGGCGGTTCCCCTTGCCGCCCGGGGCGGGGGGTGCGCGGCCGAACATGCCGCGGCAGCGGCCGCCTGAGGCGCGGTGACCTGCGGTGCTTGGACGGGGGGCGCCGTGGGGGTGCGGGTGGCGGCGTGTGGGTGCGGGTGCGTTGTGGTTGAGCGCGCAGTTCCCCGCGCCCCTGAGGGGGGTGCGGTAGCGGGTTGCCTGCGGGAGCGTTGTGGCTGGGCGCGCAGTTCCCCGCGCCCCTGAGGGGGGTGCGGTAGCGGGTTGCCTGCGGGAGCGTTGTGGCTGGGCGCGCAGTTCCCCGCGCCCCTGGGGGGTGCGGGTGTGGTTCCCCACGGCCCTGGGGGGTCCAGTTCGCTACGTCAGGAACGCCAGTTCCCGGGCCACCAGTACGTCCACCACCGCGCACCATTCCGCGAAGGTCCGGGCCACCGTCCCCCTCAGTCCGGCCAGCCCTCCCCTGCCGTGCGGAGCGCCCCGCACCGCGCCCCACAGCAGTACCGCCAGGGCCAGGGCGGCCATCGCGCCGGCCGGGGGGACCAGGTCCAGGGCCTGGAGGCCGAGGACCAGCACGAGGCCGCCGCCGAGGACCGGCCAGGTCACCCTCGGGGTGCCGATCTGGTGGATCACGACGTAGAGCAGCGGCAGGAGCGGGAGGGCTCGGCGCCTCCACGCGGCCGCCCATCACGCCTGGCAGCAGGGCTGGATCTAGGAGTGCCGGGACAGGGGACTTCGGGTCACTGCTTCGTGTAAGTCAGCTTCTCCCCGTTGCCGGTGTTCACCCGCTCCAGGGTGCCGTCGGGCAGCAGGGTGACCTCGCTGGCCGCGCCCGGGGTGCAGGAGGAGGCGGGCTCGCCGACCGTCACCGTGGACGGGCCGATCTCCAACGGGCCGTCGGCGTCCGGCTTATCGACGAGGTCCGCCTCGAACACGCAGTGGTAGTCAGGGCCATCGGCGACGAGGGAGAGCACCGTGTCGCCCACCTCGCCCTGCTGGATGGTGAGTTGACGGGTGTGCGAGCCCTCGGCGTTGTTGATCGTGCCGGTCCAGGTGCCGAGGTAACCGGCCGGGATGCCGCCGTCCTCCGGCGCGCTCGTCGTGGGCGTAGGCGCCGGGGTGGTCTCGTCGGTGGACGGGCCCGGCGTCGTCGACGCGGTCGAGGTGGGTGTGGGCGTCGGCGTGGCCTTGTCGTCGTCGCCCCCGCTCATCAGGGCGTACACCGAGCCGCCCGCACCGAGCGCGACGACCAGCGCGACGACGATCAGGGCCGCGGTGGAGCGGCCGTTGCGGCGCGGGGGCTCCGGGGGCGGGAGGTAGCCCGGGACGGGGCCGTAGGGCGGGGTGCCGGTCCCGCCGTAGTACGGCGCGGGGGCGCCGGGGTGGGAGGGGTGGCCGTACGCCGGGGTCTGCGGCTGCTGGGGGTGCGGCGGGTAGGCGTACGCCGGGGTCTGCGGCTGCTGCGGATGCTGCTGGGGGTGGCCGTACGCGGGGTGGGAGGGCGGAGGTGTCCGCGGAGCGCCCACGGGCGGGGGCGGCGGCGTGGGGGTGCCGTGTCCCGTACCGGCGACCAGGGTGGGCAGGTGGTTCACGGGCGCCCCAGGGACCGGCGGCCGGCCAGGAGAGGGCGGGGTGCCCTCGGCGGCCGCGGGCGCGTGCTCGGGAGGGGCCTCACCGGAACCGGAGGCGGAGGCGGAGGCGGAGGAACCGGGTGCGGAACCCGAACCGGGCCCGTCCCCGGGCGCGCCTTTCGGTCCGCCCGATGCCCCCGGTCCGCCGGTTCCCCCCGGCCCCTCCGGGTCCTCGGTGTCCAGCAACTGCACCGCGTGCCGCCCGAGTTGCGCGACCAGGGCGCTCGGCAGCCAGGGATCCCGCGAACGCCCGTCGGCCACCGTGTCCTCGGCCCCCGTCCGCTCCAGGACCTCGTCCAGCGTCGGCCGTCTCGCCGGGTCCTTCTTCAGGCAGTCCCGGACCAGCTCGGCGATGCCCTCCGGCACGCCCTCCAGATCGGGTTCCTCCTGGGCGATGCGGAACATCAGGGCGTGGACGCCACTGCCCCCGGCACCGAAGGGGAGCCGTCCGGTGGCGGCGTACGCGAGGACCGAGCCGAGGCAGAAGACGTCGCAGGCCGGGGTGATCCGGTCACCCCGGACCTGTTCGGGCGCCATGAACCCGGGCGACCCGACGAGGGCGCCGGTGCGGGTGAGCCCGCCGTCGGTCACCGTCTCCAGCGCGCGTGCGATACCGAAGTCGATGACCCGGGGCCCGTCGATGGTGACCAGGACGTTGGAGGGCTTGAGGTCCCGGTGCACGATCCCGGCGGCGTGGATGTCCTTCAGCGCGTGCGCGAGCCCGGCGGCGAGGATCCGCACCGACCGCTCGGGCAGCGCCCCGTGGTCGTGCCCGACGACCTGCTGGAGGCTGGGTCCGGCCACGTACCCGGTGGCCACCCACGGCACGGGCGCCTCGGTGTCGGCGTCGAGGACCGGCGCGGTCCAGTACCCGCCGACCTGCCGGGCGGCCTGCACCTCCTGCCGGAAGCGGCCCCGGAACTCCTCCTGCGCGGCCAGTTCCTCGCGCACCAGCTTGACCGCGACGGTACGGCCCCGGTCCGACCGGGCGAGATACACCTGCCCCATCCCACCGGCCCCGAGCCGCGCCAGCAGCCGGTACGCCCCGATCCGCTGCGCGTCGCCGGCCCCGAGCTTCTCCATCGCAAGGCCCTCCCCCGAAAGTCCCCGTGTGCACCCCCTGTGCAACAGCCCACGATAGTGCCGCCCCACCGGGTGGTGAGCGGACCGGCGTCGACGGTTCCGTAACGGAGCGGTCCGGAGCGGTCACACCGGGCCGCGGCCGGGCGGTGCCCGCTGCCGCCCCCGCGCCCACGCGACAACCTGTCGCGGAAACCCCGCGTCCACAGACAGGACGCCGATACCGCTTCCGTATCGCGGACATTTACGCTCGGGCGCATGACCCCTCAGCCCAACCCCGAGGTCGGCGCCGCCGTGAAGGCCGCGGACCGTGCGCATGTGTTCCACTCCTGGTCCGCGCAGGAGCTCATCGACCCGCTCGCCGTCGCCGGTGCGGAGGGGTCGTACTTCTGGGACTACGACGGCAAGCGGTACCTGGACTTCACCTCCGGCCTCGTCTACACCAACATCGGCTACCAGCACCCGAAGGTCGTCGCCGCGATCCAGGAGCAGGCAGCGACCCTGTCCACGTTCGCGCCCGCCTTCGCGATCGAGGCCCGCTCGGAGGCGGCCCGGCTGATCGCCGAGCGGACGCCGGGCGACCTGGACAAGATCTTCTTCACCAACGGCGGCGCCGACGCGGTGGAGCACGCGGTGCGCATGGCGCGGCTGCACACCGGCCGGGCCAAGGTGCTCTCCGCCTACCGCTCGTACCACGGCGGCACCCAGCAGGCGATCAACCTCACCGGTGACCCGCGCCGCTGGGCCTCCGACGGTGCCGCCGCGGGCGTGGTGCACTTCTGGGCGCCGTACCTGTACCGCTCCCGCTTCTACGCCCAGACCGAGGAGCAGGAGTGCGCCCGGGCGCTGGAGCACCTGGAGACGACGATCGCCTTCGAGGGACCGGCCACCGTCGCCGCGATCATCCTGGAGACCATCCCCGGCACCGCCGGGATCATGATCCCGCCGCCGGGCTACCTCGCCGGGGTGCGCGAGATCTGCGACAAGTACGGGATCGTCTTCATCCTCGACGAGGTCATGGCCGGGTTCGGACGGACCGGTGAGTGGTTCGCGGCCGACCTGTTCGACGTCACGCCCGACCTGATGACCTTCGCCAAGGGCGTCAACAGCGGATACGTGCCGCTCGGCGGGGTCGCCATCTCCGCCGAGATCGCGGCGACCTTCGGCAAGCGCCCCTACCCCGGCGGTCTGACGTACTCGGGGCACCCGCTGGCCTGCGCCGCCGCCGTCGCCACGATCAACGTGATGACGCAGGAGGGCATCGTCGAGAACGCCGCACGTCTCGGCGCCGAGGTCGTCGAGCCCGCGCTGCGCGAGCTGGCGGAGCGGCACCCGTCGGTCGGCGAGGTGCGCGGTGTCGGCATGTTCTGGGCGCTCGACCTGGTGAAGGACAAGGAGACCCGCGAGCCGCTGGTGCCGTACAACGCGGCCGGTGAGGCGAACGCCCCGATGGCCGCGTTCGGCGCCGCCGCCAAGAAGCACGGCATCTGGCCGTTCATCAACATGAACCGCACCCATGTCGTGCCGCCGTGCAACGTCAGCGAGGCCGAGCTGAAGGAAGGCCTGGCGGCACTGGACGCGGCGCTCTCCGTGGCGGACGAGCACACGCGGTAGCCGCGGCGTCCCGGTGACGGACGCTACGCGGGAAAACGCGGGAAACCCGAACGCGTAAGGTGGCGTGCCCGTAGAGATACGTGTACGTGTACGAGCACGCCACCCGACCGCCCCAGGGAGAGGCCCGACGATGCCCGGCAGCAGCGGCAACGGCGCCGTGACGCGCAGCACCCTGCGGCAGCAGATCGCCGACGCGCTCCGCGACGAGGTGCTCGCGGGGCGCCTCCAGCCGGGTCAGGAGTTCACGGTCAAGGAGATCGCCGAGCAGTACGGCGTCTCCGCGACCCCGGTGCGCGAGGCGCTCGTCGACCTCTCCGCCCAGGGGCTCCTGGAGGCGGACCAGCACCGCGGTTTCCGGGTCCACGAGTACTCCCTGGACGACTACCGCGGCATCATCGAGGCTCGCAGCCTCGTCATCGACGGCATGTTCCACGCGCTGGACGGCGGTCACCGGGGGTTCATCCACGACCCCGACAACTCCCGCGTCCTCGCCGCCCTGACCGGGGTGCGGCGCCGGGGCGAGGAGGCGCAGCGGGCCGCCCTCGCCGGTGACGTCACCGTGCTGATCGGCTACGACCTGCGCTTCTGGCGCGAGTTGAGCAGCGTGTTCGGCAACCCCTACCTCGCCGACTTCCTGCACCGGCTGCGCGTGCAGTCCTGGGTGTGCGCGGTGCAGCATCTGCGCCGGCTGACCGAGCTGCGGGGCGAGCTGTGGGCCGAGCACACCGCGCTGGTGGACGCGCTGGTGCATCGGGACACCGCGGCGGCGCGGGAGGTCGTCGCCGCGTACAACGCGCACTCGCTCGCGGTGGTCGAACGCTTGGCCGGACGTCAGCACCCGTCCTGAGTCGCCGGACGTAGGCGGCCCCGGTGTGGGTAGGGGACCTTCAGCAGCCGACGCCGCCCCGGGGGAAGCCATGGCACGCCGGACCGACTACGCTTCCCTGACCGCTTCGCTACACCGTGCTATGCGAGGAGCCCTTCTTGGCCTGTGACCTGTGGCTGGTACCGCTCGTCGACGTGTTGTGCCACACGCCCGACAATCCGTTCGCCGAGGAACTCGCGCAATACAACAAGGTGCTCGCCGAGGCCGGGTTGCCACCGGTGCCGGTGTACCAGTACATGCCGGGCCTGTCCGGCGAGGTCGCCCCCGTGGCGGGCTTCGACTACGACGCGCTGCACTTCCTGCGCCGCGCCTATCTCCTTCAGGTGTGCGGCCTGCCGGTCACCCCCGTGGACGAACTGGGCGGGGACTACGAGCAGTTGCTGGAGATGTTCGAGGCCACGGCCCAGCAGTCGCACCTGGTCTGGCACTACGACCACGCCGGCGCCTACGTCCCGGTGGACTTCCCGCACCCGCTGGCCAACGACGAACTCCTGGCGAGCGGCGGCCCCTTGGGCTCCGCGCAGTCGCTGCTGCGGGAGCTGGAGCTGGTGGCCCCCGCGATCGGCCTCGATCCGGCCAACCCGCCGGCGGCCCCCCAGCCGCCCGCGGGTCCGACGGAACTGGAGGAGCCGGCCGTCCCCGCGCCCTACGACCCGAGCCCCTTCGCCCGGGAGCGGCACGTCTGGCTGGGCCTGCACGCGGCGGCGACCCGGAGCCTGGCACAGGGCTCGATGATCGTCTTCAGCTGAGGGTCAGCGCCCCAGCTGGGAGAGGCCCTTCTGCACGTCCTCGTAGTTCATCACCGGGGTATAGCTGATCTTCGCACCCAGGTTCATGAAGAACGGCTCGCTGATCACCGGCATCTGCGAGCTGTCCTGCATGTCGAAGAACAGGAAGGCGGTCCGCTGACCGTTGTCGGTGGTGAAATAGGCCGCCTCGGGCTTGATCTGCTCCAGCGAGCTCTCGATCAGCTTCGGCAGCGTGCCGTTGCCGATGGCCTCGTTCGCCTTCTCCGTGTCCATGGACACCTTGAGCAGCACGCGCATCGCACTCACCTTCTTCCGTCGGTGGATACGCGGATGTCCCTATCGTATGCCCGGTATGCACCCTTATGCCCGCCCTACGAAGGGAACACGGCCGTCCCGCCCTGCGTCAGCCGCCAGTTGGTGACCGCGAAGTCCGCCGGGTCCAGGGCACCCTTGGCCGTCACATAGTCGATCATCAGCTGGCGGATCTCGTTCGTCGAGCTGTAGGCGATGTCCGCGGTGGCGATGTGCGGATACCCCGAACCGCCGTTGGCCCGGTAGTTGTTGACGGCGACGACGAAGACCTGGTCGTCGGAGACCGCCTGACCGCCGTAGGTCAGGTTCCTGATCCGGGAGCCCTCGGCGGCCGCGATGTCGATGTCGTACGAGACGCCCGCGGCGGTGTCGTACATGTAGTCCCAGAAGTTGTTGGCGTTGGTGAGGGTCGCGGTGTCCACGGCCGTGCCCGACGGCACCTGGTGGTAGTACTTCGCGGCGTACTCCAGGTAGTCCCTGAGCTGGGCGCCCGTGAGCTTCTTGCCGTACAGGGTGTTGTCGTAGATGTAGAGCCCGGCGATGTCCTTGATGGTGACGCTGCCCGCGGGGATGTCGGCGGTGCGGGAGAAGGGCGCGGCGACCGAGATCAGCGGGAGCGCCGCGTCGGACGCCGACAGGCCGGCCTTCACCGTGTCCATCTGGACCTGGTGGATGAAGTCCATGATCGGGACGTCCTTCCAGCAGGACTCGGCGGCCGAGAGGTCCTCGGTGCAGGTGCCCACGGCGGTGTTGACGTACTTCACCACCAGCTCGTGGTCGGCCTCCAGGAGCTTCCTGATCTCCGGGTCCTCGTCCACGGACCTGGGGTCGAGGGTGTGCGCGGTCTTCTTGGTGACCTTCCAGCGGCCGTGCTCCAGCTCGACCTCGAAGTCGAAGACGCTCAGCCGGTAGCCCCAGCAGTACGGCTCCGACAGCAGCACCTCGTCGCCGGTCTCGGCGTTCTTCACGGTGTACGAGGGCACCTCGACGTGGGTGTGGCCGACCAGGATCGCGTCGATGCCCGGGACCTGCTCGGCGACGAGGTTGGAGGCGTTCTCGACGTACGGGAGCGCGTCGCCGTAGGACGTCGACCCGTCGAGACCCGAGTGGTCGGTCAGGAAGACCACGTCACAGCCGAGCGCCCGCAGCCGCGGCACGTACTTCCTCGCCTGCTCGACCAGTCCGGGGAAGACCATCTTCCCGCCGACGTTGTCCTTGTCCCACAGCGCGATGCCCGGGTTGGTGAGGCCGAGGATGCCGACCTTGATGTCGGGGGCGCCCGGCACACAGATCCGCTTCACGGTGTACGGCGCGAAGGCGGGCTTCAGGGTCTTGGCGTCCAGCGCGTTGGCGCCGAGCAGCGGGAAGCGGCACTGGCTCTCGAACCTGCGCAGGGTCTCGATGCCGTAGTTGAACTCGTGGTTGCCGAGGGCGGCGGCGTCGTAGCGCATGTGGTTCATGGCGACGGCCATCGGGTGCTTGACGCCGTTGCCGGTGATGGGCTGCACGCGCGCGAAGTAGTACGCGAGCGAGGTGCCCTGGATGATGTCGCCGGCGTCGACCAGCAGCACCCGCTCCTCGCCCTTGGTCTCGCGCTGCTGCTTGATGAGCGTGGCGACGCGCGCGACGCCGACGGAGTTGCCCTTGGCGTCACTGTAGGCCGCGTCCTTGTAATAGTCCCAGTCGAAGACATGGCTGTGCAGGTCGGTGGTGCCGAGGACGGAGAACGACCAGGTCCTGGGCTTGCGTTCGGCGGCCTGGGCGGGCGTCGCGGCGACGGCCCCCGCCGCGGCCACGGCCACACCGGTGACAGCCGACTTCTGCACGAACTCGCGGCGGTTCATGGGACTGACGGGCATACGGGGCTCCTGGGACGGGAGAGGGAGGAGGGATGCGACTACCCGCGTAGATAGTTGCGTTCCTCCTCTTCCGGACGGAACCAGGAACAGGCCATGGGCCGGTCAAGGAACTCCCTGACCGGCCCATGGATGCCGCGTCCGCTCGACCCGGGGTCGAGACCCTAGATGAACGAGTTGATCTCGATCGTCTCGTCCCGGCCCGGGCCCACGCCGATCGCGGAGATCGGGGCGCCGGACATCTCCTCGAGCGCCTTGACGTACGCCTGGGCGTTCTTGGGCAGGTCGGAGAAGGACTTCGCCTTGGTGATGTCCTCGGACCAGCCGGGGAGGGTCTCGTAGACCGGCTTCGCGTGGTGGAAGTCGGTCTGGGAGTACGGGAGCTCCTCGACGCGCTTGCCGTCGATCTCGTACGCGACGCAGACCGGGATCTCTTCCCAGCCGGTGAGGACGTCGAGCTTGGTGAGGAAGAAGTCGGTCAGGCCGTTCACGCGGGTCGCGTAGCGGGCGATGACCGCGTCGAACCAGCCGCAGCGGCGGTCGCGGCCGGTGGTGACACCCCGCTCGCCGCCGATCCTGCGCAGCGCCTCGCCGTCCTCGTCGAAGAGCTCCGTCGGGAACGGGCCCGAGCCGACACGGGTCGTGTACGCCTTCAGGATGCCGATGACCCGGCTGATCTTCGTCGGGCCGACACCGGCACCCGTGCAGGCGCCGCCCGCGGTCGGGTTCGACGACGTCACGAAGGGATACGTGCCGTGGTCGATGTCCAGCAGCGTGCCCTGGCCGCCCTCGAAGAGCACGACCTTGTCGTCCTCCAGGGCCTGGTTGAGGACCAGGACCGTGTCGGCGACGTACGGCTTCAGCCGGTCCGCGTAGGACAGCAGCTCCTCCACCACCTGGCCGACCTCGATGGCGCGGCGGTTGAAGACCTTGGTCAGGAGCTGGTTCTTGCCGTCGAGGGCCGCCTCCACCTTCTGGGTCAGGATCGACTCGTCGTAGAGGTCCTGGATGCGGATGCCGACGCGGTTGATCTTGTCCGCGTAGGTCGGGCCGATCCCGCGCCCCGTGGTCCCGATCTTCCGCTTGCCGAGGAAGCGTTCCGTCACCTTGTCGACGGTCACGTTGTACGGGGTGATGATGTGGGCGTTACCGCTGATCAGGAGCTTGGACGTGTCGACGCCTCGCTCGTTCAGCCCGTTCAGCTCGGAGAACAGGACCGACGGGTCGATGACGACACCGTTGCCGATCACCGGAGTGCACTCCGGGGTCAGGATTCCGGAAGGGAGCAGGTGGAGGGCGTACTTCTGATCGCCCACGACTACCGTGTGGCCGGCGTTGTTGCCGCCCTGGTAGCGCACCACATAGTCAACGGATCCGCCAAGCAGGTCCGTCGCCTTTCCCTTGCCTTCGTCACCCCACTGAGCACCGAGCAGCACAAGTGCGGGCACGCGCGTACACCCCTTCCGGGCGGGGCATGTCCAGGGTCGGGGGCGTACGCGACACGGCCTTGTGCCTCGTACCCCGGCGACCTGCTTCGGCCACCGTTCGGCCGTCGTCGGCCGCGAACCGTCGGACCCGGATGCCCCGGAATAGACGAAGCCCCTGGCGCAATAGCGCAAGGGGCTCTTGCACAAAGATGCTACCCGAGGAAGCGAGGCAGGACCGAGGTGGCGACTTCAGCGTCTTCCGATCAGCTGTTGGTGGTCGTCGATCCGGTCGCCCGCAGGACGGACGGAGAGTCCGTCCGCATCGCGAAAGACGTGCTCAGCGCGGGTGCGGCGGGCACGAAGGTGTGTCTGCCCGAGAGCCCGGAGGAGTTCGCCCGCGCACTGGCCCGGCGCGGCTCACGGCGGCCGGTGGTCGTCGGCGACGACCGCGCGCTGCTGCGGGCGGTGTCCGTGCTGCACCGGCGACGGGAGCTGGCCGGATGTGTGCTGTCGGTCGTGCCGGTGGGCGGTGTGCTCACCGTCGCCCGGTCGCTCGGCGTGCCCATGGGCGCGGTGGCGGCGGCGCGGGCGGTCCTCGACGGCGCGGAGCGGCGGCTCGACCTGCTCGTGGACGACAGCGACGGCGTGGTGCTGGGCGCGCTGCGCATCCCCTCCCTCACCGCGCGCGAGGAGGAGCCGGCGGGGCAGGAGGGCGCGGGCCGGCCCTGGCTGCGGACCTGCCAGTCCCTCGTACGGACCCTGGTGCCGTCGCGGCCGCTGCGGACCGCCCATCCCGCGCCCGCGACCGGTCCCGCACGGCTGCGGGTCGAGGTGGACGGCGAGATCCTCGTCGACCTCGACCAGCCCCTGGAGGCGGTGTCCGTGACCCCGCGGGGCGCCGGGACGGTGGCGGTGGAGGTCCGGCCGCTGTCGGTCGGCGCCGAGGCCTCACCGCTGCTGGCCCACGGGCGGCGGGTGACGGTGTCCGGCGCGGACTTCCGCTACCGGGCGGACACGGGCGTGTGGGGACCGGTACGCAGGCGCACGTGGACGGTGTGGGAGGAGGCCCTGGGACTGACCCTGCCCGCGTCGTGAGCGGGGGTCTCCCGGCCGCTGCCGGAGCCGGTGAGCGCCTCGTACCACGGGTCGCCGTGCACCCGGTACCGCTCGCGGCGAAGGCCCCGCCCGTGGCGGTGCTGACCGGGCTCGCCGTGGTGCTGGTGGCCGGTGGTCTGGCGGGGCTGCGGCGCCGTGACGAGACGCCGTGACGTCGTGCCCCGGCCGGTGGTGGGGGCCGGGGCGCCTCAGACCGTGACGTCGAGCCCCTCCAGGCCCCTGATCACGAAGTTCGGCTTGCGCTCCGGGTCCTTGGCGAGGGCCAGGGTGGGGGCGCGGTCCAGCAGGGCCGTCATGGACGCGGCCAGCTCGATACGGGCGAGCGGGGCGCCGATGCAGTAGTGGATGCCGGCGCTGAAGGAGATGTGCGGGTTCTCCTTCCGGGCGAGGTCGAGCCGCTCGGGGTGGGCGAAGACCGCGGGGTCGTGGTTGGCGGAACCGAAGAGCAGGGCGATCTCGGCGCCGCGCGGGATCGTGGTCCCGTCGATCTCGATGTCGTCCAGCACCCAGCGTTCGAAGAGCTGGAGCGGGGTGTCGTAGCGCATGAGCTCTTCGACCGCCGCCGGGACCAGGGTGTGGTCCGCGCGGAGGGCCGCGAGCTGGTCGGGGTTGCGGAACAGGGCGTACCAGCCGTTGACGGTGGCGTTGACCGTGGCCTCGTGTCCCGCGTTGAGGAGCAGGACGCAGGTCGAGATCATCTCCTGCTCGGTGAGCCGGTCGCCCTCGTCGTGGGCGGCGATGAGCCCGGAGACGAGGTCGTCCCCGGGGCTCTCGCGCCGCTCGGCGATCAGCTCCCGCAGATACCCGGAGAACTCCACGGAGGCCTTCACCGCCCTCGCGGCCACCTCCTCCGGCGGATTCAGCTCGTACATCCCGCAGATGTCCGCCGACCAGGGCCGCAGCGGGGCCCGGTCCGCCTCCGGGATGCCCAGCATCTCGGCGATGACGGCGACGGGGAGCGGCTCGGCGACCTCGGTGAGCAGGTCGCCGCCGCCCCGGTGGACGAGCCCGTCCACCAGCTCACCGGCCAGCCGGGCCACGTACGGCTTGAGTTGCTCGACGGTACGCGGGGTGAACGCCTTCGACACCAGCCGCCGGATCCTGGTGTGGTCCGGCGGCTCCAGGTCGAGCATCCCGTGGTCGTTGAGCGTGTGGAACGGCTCGTGCTCGGCGGGGGGCGCGCTGCGCCCGAAGTCCTCGTGCCGGAACCGGTGCTGGTACGTCCGCCCCAACCGCCGGTCCCGCAGCAACGCGGACACATCGGCATGGTGCGACACGAGCCACTGGTCCGTCGGCTCGAAGTACGCCACGCGCCCCTTGGCGCGCAGCTCGGCGTACGAGGGGTACGGATCGGCGACGAACTCCGGGTCCCACGGGTCAAAGGCAGCCATGACCGGACGCTAGCCCGACGACCACCCGTCTGACCAGGGGTGACTCAGGGGAGTGCGGACCGCGTCGGTGAGCTGCGGGCGCCTCCCCCCCGGCCGGCCGGGTCAGACGACCGGGGACGCGGTGAACTGGTAGGTGCGGTCGCCCTTGCCGTCGTTCGCCCAGTTGAGGTGGAGTTCGCCGTCGCCCAGGCCCTTGCTGGAGCCGATCCGGTAGCTGAGGGTGGGGGTGGTGTAGGAGCCGTTGTAGTTGCCGGTGGAGTCGCTGTTCTCCAGCTTGGCCTCGATGCCGCCGTAGTTGGCGGACTTCTTGACCGGGTCGGTGCCGGACTGCGACTTCTTGATCTGCAGCTTGAAGTAGGCGTCCTCGAACTTCGCGGTGTCGTCGGCGTAGGCGTAGACCGGCCCGTCCCAACTGACCTTGGCGTAGCTGTAGACGGTGGAGCCGGAGCGCTTGGCGCACACCGTGACGGTGACGTCCCAGTTGTCGGCCCACGGGCCCGAGTACGACGGGTCGTCGATCGACTTGGAGCTGCTGGTGCAGTGGTAGCTCGCGGCGGCCGCCGGGCCGGCCGTCGCGACGGTGGCACCGCCGGCGAGGGCGGCGACGACGATCGCGGTGGAGGCGGAGCGCGTGAACGTGCGCATGCTGTGTCCTTCGCTGAGCAGGAGATGTCGGACTTCAGCAGGGTCGTGGTGGGGGGTGCCTTCGAGGACGAGGCAGGACAACCGCTTTACGAACAACCGTTCGCTTCCCGTGCTGTGATCCCGATCCAACCAACGCCCGCCAACAGGCCGCCAACCGATCGCGCCCTCGCACTCACCGTTCGCCAACCTCCGCCGATCCCCCACGTCCTCCCCACTCCCCGCCCCCCGGCCCTCCCCCTCTCCTCCCTATCCCGGCGTCACCAGCCGCGCCTCGTACGCGAACACCGCCGCCTGGGTCCGGTCCCGCAGCCCCAGCTTCACCAGGACCCTGCTGACATGGGTCTTGATGGTCGACTCGGCCACCACGAGCCGCTCGGCGATCTCCGCGTTCGACAGCCCGTGCGCGATCAGGACCAGCACCTCCGTCTCCCGCTCGGTCAGTTCGCCGTACGCCGCGTGCGCGGAGGACATCAGGCGCGGGGAGTCGGAGAGCTTCGAGAACTCGTTGATCAGGCGCCTGGTGACGGAGGGCGCCAGCAGGGCCTCGCCGGAGGCCACCACCCGTACCCCGTCGGCGAGTTGCCGGGCCGAGGCGTCCTTCAGCAGGAAGCCCGAGGCGCCCGCGCGCAGCGCCTGGTAGACGTACTCGTCCAGGTCGAACGTCGTCAGCACCAGCACCTTCGCGGTACCGTCCGCGACGACGATCTCCCGCGTCGCCTCGATGCCGTTCAGCTCGGGCATCCGGATGTCCATCAGGACGACGTCCGGGGCGAGTTCACGGACCCGGTCGACCGCCTCGCGGCCGTTGACGGCCTCCCCGACGACCTCGATGTCCGGCATCGCGTTGAGCAGGACGGAGAAGCCCTCGCGCACCATCATCTGGTCGTCCGCGATCAGCACGCGGATGGTGCCCGGCGTCATGCCTCACCGTCGCTCACCAGGGCGACCGGCAGGAACACCGCCACCTCGTAACCCCCGTCGTCGGTCCGGCCCGCCGTCATCTCGCCGTTCAGCATCGACACCCGCTCCCGCATCCCCGTGATGCCGTGCCCGGCGCCGGGCGAGGGCTTCAGCAGGGCCATGGCGGGCGGCGGGTCGTTGACCACGCGCAGCCCCAGGCCGCCCAGCACGTATCCGATCTCCACCCGGGCACTCGCGCCCGGCGCGTGCCGCAGCGTGTTGCTCAGCGCCTCCTGCACGATCCGGTACGCCGACAGCTCGACCCCGGGCGGCAGTTCGCGCACCGCTCCGGTCACCGTCTTCGTCACGCTCAGACCGGTGTCCCGCACATTGGCGAGCAGCGCGTCCAGGTCGGCGAGGGTGGGCTGCGGGGCGTCGGGGGCCTCGTAGTCCTCGGCGCGGACCACGCCCAGCACCCGGCGCAGTTCGGTGAGGGCCGCGACCGCGTTCTCCCGGATCGTCACGAAGGCCCGCTCCAGCTCCGGCGGCGGGTTCTCCACCCGGTAGGGGGCCGCCTCGGCCTGGATCGCCACGACCGACATGTGGTGGGCGACCACGTCGTGCAGTTCGCGGGCGATGGTGGTGCGCTCCTCCAGCAGGGTGCGCTTGGAGCGCTCCTGGAGCGTCACCGTCTGCTGGGCGGTCACCTGCCGCTCGGCGCTGCGCCGGATGTGCCACACCGTGACGACGAGGAGGAGCAGCGCGGAGATGACCAGCACGGGCCCGGTGTTGGTGGAGTAGTGGCCCCCGCCGAAGAAGGTCTCGGCGACGAAGCCGTAGAGCGCCGTCAGCAGCCACATCCATGCCGCGGTGCGCGGCCGGGTGCGTATCGCCACGACCGTCATCACCGTCACATGGGAGATGAAACTGCCGGGCAGCCAGGGCCAGTTGCTCCAGGACGAGCCCAGGACGGCGACGGCGAACGTCGAGGCGAGGGAGAGCCAGAAGGCGCCGCCCGGCCGGAGCATCGTCAGCAGGACCGGGACCAGTGCCAGGAACCCGCACAGCAATTGCGTCCCCTCGCCCTGGCCGTCCGCCCAGGCGGCGAGCATGGCCA
The DNA here is from genome assembly GCF_055575395.1 of Streptomyces sp. NPDC034103. Taxonomy (NCBI): domain Bacteria; kingdom Bacillati; phylum Actinomycetota; class Actinomycetes; order Kitasatosporales; family Streptomycetaceae; genus Streptomyces; species Streptomyces sp. NPDC034103. Next base: position 214,111 of record NZ_JBVISS010000003.1, read on the forward strand.
TCAGGCCGATGCCGGTCACCACCGCGTGCGGGGTCCAGGCCGCGTACTCCCGCAGCCGGCCGGAGAGCGGGCGGGTGAGCGGGCCGTCCGTGCGCATCCGGGGCAGCGGCCGGTACTCGAAGGCGTCGTGGATCAGGTCCTGGCGCAGCCCGCGCAGGGCCTCCAGGGCGGCCCGCACCTCCGGGCTGCGCGGCTTGTACGCGTCGTAGCCTCCGCCGTGCGGGGCTGCTGTCTGCGTCTCGGTCGTCTCGGTCACATACAGAACGGTAGGCGGAGGCGGCGGCCCGGGTCGTCCCCAGCGAGAGGGGTCCTTCGGCGTCCCTCTCAGGTACTACGGGCCGTCGTCGTCGTCCGCCAGGTACTACGGGCCCGTGTCGTCCGCGACCCGCCGGGGCCCGCCACCGGCGGGAGGAGGCACCGCGGTCCGCGGCCCCGCGAGGCCGCCTCTCACCACGCCAGCTGTGCGATCTCCTCCGCCACCACCGCGCACGCGTCCGCCGCCGGATCGATCAGCGGGAAGTGACCGACGTCCTCCAGCAACGTCAGCCCCACCACCTCCCCCGCCTTCGCCGCCGCGTCCGCGTAGGCCTCGGCGACCGCCTCCGGCACATCCACGTCGGCGCGCCCCTGGACGAGGGTCGTGGCGATGCCCGTGGGCAGCAGCAGCGCGGGGTCGGCGTACGGCCGCCGGTCCTCGAAGTGCGCCTGACCGCCGAGGAGTTGCAGCGCCGCACCCTGGCACACGTCCAGCTTGCCCGCGGCCTCGAAGTCCGCGATGGGGGCCAGCGCCACCACGCCGCGCAGCGGCGCGGGCCGGTCGGTGCGCCACGGCGCGTCCGCGGGCAGCAGGTGCCGGGCCGCGGCCCACAGGGCCAGGTGCCCGCCCGCCGAGTGCCCGGTGACCACCGTGCGCCGGGGGTCGGCCTGCGGCAGACACTCCCGTACGAGATCGGGCAGCGCGTCCAGCGCCGCGGCGACGTCGTCGAAGGTGTCCGGCCACCGCCCCGCGACCTGCCCCGCGCCGGCCCCGCCACCCGGCCCGCCCTGCCCCGGCAGCAGCGCACCCCGCCGGTACTCCACGTTGGCCACCGCGAACCCGCGTCGGGCCAGGAAGTCCGCGAACGGCGTGATGTGCCGCCGGTCGTAGGGGGCCCGCCACGCGCCCCCGTGCAGGACGACGACGAGGGGCGCGAGGGGGACCTCGCCGCGGGGGGCGTAGAAGTCGATCACCTGGTCGGGGTGGTCCCCGTACGCCGCGCTGACGTCGGGGTCGACGGGCGGGTGGGAGAAGGCCAACTCCTCCTCGGCGGCGGCCCGGGCTGCGGCGGCGTCGTCCGGCATGCTCCAACCTCTCAGCGATGAAACGGATTTGGACGAGACAGAGGCGGCGGACCTGGAGAGAGTTCGGCCGTTGGCGGGGACGGTATCAGGCCGGTGACGTGCGCGGACACGGGGATGTCACGCTCGGTGAGGGTTAAACGGTTCTGCTGTTTCGTTACGCTGGTCCTGCTCGTACCCGACAGCCGACCCGTCCCCCGCGGACGACATCCGGCACGTCCCGTGCGACAGACCCGCCCGGCCCGCACACCCGCCCCACGACCATCCCGTACGACCACGCCATGGAGGCCGCCCATGCCCCCCGAACCCGGCACCCTCCGCCCCGGAGGCCGCACCGCGCGGGTGCGCGCGGCCGTGCTGCGGGCGGCCGGTGACGTCCTCGCGGAGCGGGGTTTCGCGCATCTCGACCTCGCCGACGTGGCCCGCCGGGCGGAGGTCGGCAAGACGACCGTGTACCGGCGCTGGGGCTCGGTCACCGCCCTGGTCGCCGATCTGCTCGCCGACATGGCCGAGCAGTCCCTGCCGCGCGAGGAGACCGGCTCGGTGCTCGGCGACCTGACGGCCAACGCCCGGCTGGTGCAGCGCACCCTCGCCGACCCCCGCCAAGGCGCCCTGTTCCGCGCGGTCATCGCGGCGGCCACCTGCGACGACCGTACGGCCGACGCGCTGCGCCGCTTCTACGACGTCCGGGTCGCCGAGTGGGCCCCGTGCGTCCGACAGGGCGTCGCGCGGGGCGAGTTGCCGCCCGGCACCGACGCCAGGGACGTCGTGCGAGCGGTCTCGGCGCCCCTCTACTACGCGCTCCTCACCACCGGCACACCCCCGGGCCCCGAGGCCGCCGACCGCGCGGCGCGGGCCGCGTTCGCGGCCGCCTCGGCAGGCGCCTACGTCACCTGACGCACCCGCGGGGGCATGGCCGAACCCGGCCCCGCCCCCGCTCCCGTGACCCGCGTCAGACGACGACCTCGCCCAGCACCCGGGCCGCCCGCTCCACGTCCGCGAACCCGACGTACAGCGGGGTGAAGCCGAACCGCAGCACGTCCGGACGGCGGAAGTCACCGACCACCCCGCGCTCGATCAGCTGCCTCATCACGTCCCCGGCGTCCTCGCAGCGCAGCGCCACCTGGCTGCCGCGTTCCGCGTGCGCGACCGGCGTCAGCGACTCCACCCGCCCCTCGGGCACGTACGCGGCGACACACTCCAGGAAGAAGTCCGTCAGCGCCAGGGACTTGGCCCGCACGGCCTCGACGGAGACGCCCTCCCAGACCTCCAGGGCCGCCTCCAGCGCCAGCATGGACAGGATGTCCGGCGTACCGACCCGCCCGCGCAGCGCCCCCGCCGCCGCCTCGTACCCGGGCCGCATCCCGAAGGGCTCCGCGTGGGAGTTCCAGCCGGGCAGCGGGGAGTCGAAGCGGTCCTGGAGACCGGCGCGCACATAGAGGTACGCCGGTGAACCGGGGCCGCCGTTCAGGTACTTGTAGGTGCAGCCGACCGCGAGGTCGACGCCGTGCTCGTCCAGCCCGACCGGCAGCGCGCCCGCGCTGTGGCACAGGTCCCAGACCGCGACCGCGCCGGCGGCCCGCACCGCGGCGGTCAGTCCGGGCAGGTCGTGCAACCGGCCCGTGCGGTAGTCGACATGGTTCAACAGGACGGCCGCCGTCCGCCCGCCCAGCACCTCCGGCACCTCGGCCGGGGGCACCGGACGCAGCGTGCAGCCGGTCATCCGGGCCGCCGACTCGGCGATGTACCCGTCCGTGGGGAAGGTGGTCGCGTCGACCACGATCTCGTCCCGGCCCTCGCCCGCCATCCGGACCGCCGCGACAAGTGCCTTGAAGACGTTGACACTTGTCGAGTCGCCCACGACGATCTGCCCGGCCGCCGCCCCCACCAGCGGGGCGATCCGGTCACCGATCCGCTCGGGCGCCGTCCACCAGCCGCTCTCGTCCCAGGACCGGATGCGCAACTCGCCCCACTGCCGCCGTACGACGTCCTCGACCCGGCCGGGGACGGCGACCGGCAGCGCGCCCAGCGAGTTGCCGTCCAGATAGACGCCCTCGTCGAGCACGAACTTCTCGCGCAGGGCCACCAGTTGATCCCCGGCATCCAACTCGCTTGCCTTGAAGGCCAGTTCAGACATGGGACCGTGCCGTCCACAGCTCGGGGAACACGTTCTTCTGCGCGCGCTTCTCCAGCCACGCCACCCCGGCCGAACCGCCGGTGCCCGCCTTGGCGCCCATCGCGCGCCGGGTGGCCACCAGATGGTCGTTGCGCCAGCGCCACACCAGCTCGGCGACGTCCGTCAGCGCCTCGCCCAGCCGGGCGACCTCGTCGAAGGGGTCACCGGCGTAGACGGCCGTCCAGGCCGCCTCCACCTCGGGCGACGGCTCGTAGCGCCGCGCCACGTCACGGCTGAGCACCGCCCGCGGGATCGCGTGCCCGCGCCGCGCCAGCAGCCGCAGCACCTCGTCGTACAGGCTCGGCTCGTGCAGCGCCTTCTCCAGCTCCGCGTGCACCCGGGGCGCGCCCCGGTGCGGGACGAGCATGGAGGCGGACTTGTCGCCCAGCAGGAACTCCAGGCGGCGGTACATCGCCGACTGGAACCCGGAGCCCTCGCCGAGGGCGGACCGGTAGGAGTTGAACTGGGCCGGGGTGAGCTGTCCGAGCGGCTTCCAGGAGGCGTTCAGCGCCTCCAGCTCGCGTACGGAACGTTTCAGCGCGTCGATCGCGACCGGCACGTCGTCGGAGCGCAGCGCCCGCGCCGCGGTCTCCCACTCATGGACGATGACGGTGAACCACAGCTCCATGACCTGGGTCGTGACCAGGAAGACCATCTCTCCGGGATCGTCGGAGAGGGTGTGCTGGAGATGGGTGAGCACGTCCGCCTTGACGTAGTCCTCGTACGGCGTGGTGCCTTCGAAGTCGAGATGCGGGGTCTCTGGCTCCTGGATCTCATGAGCCTCGTGGGACATCGCTGTCTCCTGTGGTGTATCCCGGGTAGCGGTCCGCCCCTGCCGTTACCGACACGGGGGCCCCGGTCCCCACCCGAATCCTCGACGGTCACCCCCGGAAAGTGCAAGGCCCGACCGGATCACACGGCCGGGCCCGCACCACGGCGCGACGCCTAGCCCAGCGTCTGGGCCGCCGCCGGCGAGGAGTCCTTCAGGAACTGCGAGCAGCGCTCGTACTCCTCCTGCTCGCCGATCGCCCCGGCGGCGCGGGCGAGGGCGTGCAGGGCGCGCAGGAAGCCTCGGTTCGGCTCGTGCTCCCACGGCACCGGGCCGTGGCCCTTCCAGCCGCTGCGGCGCAGCGAGTCCAGACCGCGGTGGTAGCCCGTACGGGCGTAGGCGTACGACTCCACGACGCTGCCCCGGTCGAAGGCCTCGTCGGCCAGCTGGGCCCAGGCCAGCGAGGACGTCGGGTACTTCGCGGCGACATCGGCGGGCGCGGTGCCGCCGGCCAGCAGCTCACGCGGCTCCGGGTCGTCGGGGAGGTGGGTCGGGGGCGGTCCCCCGAGGAGGTTCTCGTGAATCGACATGGGTCAAGTCTCCTCCATGCCCGCACCGGGCGAACGGCCGCCGGGGGCGTACCCGGGCTACCCGAGCCGTTTCCGCGCCGGCCGCCCCTCCAGCGGCGGCGCCGTGACCGAACCGTGGTGCAGGCACTCGGGGCGGGTGCACCCCGGCGGCAGCGGCCGTACGGTCGCGAAGGCCACCCCCGCGCCCAGCACCAGCAGCCCCGCGCACACCGTCATCGCCGTACCGAACGCCTCGTCGAAGGCGCCCGGCGACCGGTACGCCTCCTCCCCCATCCCGGTGACCAGCGGCAGCGCCGCCACCGCGATCAGGCCCGCCGCCCGGGCCGCCGCGTTGTTGATCCCGCTGGCCAGCCCCGCCCGCGCCACGTCCACCGACGCCAGGACCGTCGCGGTCAGCGGTGCCACCAGGGCGACCATGCCGAGGCCGAGCACGAGCAGCGCGGGCAGCACGTCCACGACGTAATCGGCGTCCGGGCCGACCCGCAGCATCAGCAGCATCCCCGCCGCGCACAGCAGCGGCCCCACGGTCAGCGGGAGGCGCGGGCCGACGCGGTCGGCGAGGGCGCCGGAACGGGCGGAGAACAGCAGCATCAGCGCGGTCGTCGGCAGCAGGGCCGTACCGGCGCCGAGGGCCGAGTAACCGGAGACCACCTGGAGCTGGAGGGCGGCCAGGAAGAAGAACCCGCCGAAGGCCGCGTAGACGCAGAGCGTGACCAGGTTGACGGCCGTGAACTGCCGCGACGCGAAGATGTCCGGCGGCATCATCGGATCGGGCCGGCGCCTCTCCACGACCACGAAGGCGACCCCGCAGGCCACCCCCGCGAGAGCCGCGAGGACGACGGTGAGGGAGGCCGTGCGCGCCTCGATCAGGGCGTACGTGGTGAAGGCCAGCGCGAGCGCCCCGAGGGCGGCGCCGAGCACGTCGAACCGCGTGTGGGCGCGCCCTCCCCCACGCTCGGCTTCGCTCGGGCGGAAGGTGCCCCCACCCGACTCCGGCACATGCCGTACGGCGATCGGGGCGCACAGCAGCGCCACCGGCACGTTCAGCAGGAACACCCAGCGCCAGCCCGGACCGTCCACCAGCCAGCCGCCCAGGAACGGCCCGACCGCCGCGCCGATGCCGCCGAACCCGGACCACAGGCCCACCGCCCGCCCCCGGTCGTCGGGGTGGAAGGAGGCCTGGATGAGGGCGAGCGAGCCGGGGGTGAGGAGAGCGCCGCCGACGCCTTGTAGGGCGCGGGCGGCGACGAGGACACGGGCGTCGGGCGCGAGACCGCACAGCAGGGAGGCGGCGGCGAACCAGACCACCCCCACGACGAAGATCCGGCGCCGCCCGTAGCGGTCCCCGAGCGAACCCCCCAGCAGGATCAGCCCGGCCAGCGTCAGCATGTACGCGTTGACCGTCCACTGGAGGGCGGCGAGGTCGGCGTCCAGGTCGCGGCCGATACGGGGAAGCGCGACGTTGACGACGGTCGAGTCCAGCATCGCCATGCTGGAGCCGAGGACGGTGGTGAGCAGGATCCACTTGCCTTGCGGCGAGGCCAGCCGGACATCGGACATGCCCCAGATATACAACGAGCCCGGTGCTGTGGCACCGGGCTCGTGGTGATCTCGCGGCTACTTCAGCTTCGTGCCCGTGGAGCGCAGGTGGGCACAGGCCTCCGTGACGCGCGCGGCCATGCTCGCCTCGGCCAGCTTGCCCCAGGTGCGCGGGTCGTAGGTCTTCTTGGAGCCGACCTCGCCGTCGACCTTCAGGACGCCGTCGTAGTTGCGGAGCATGTGGTCCGCGACCGGGCGGGTGAAGGCGTACTGGGTGTCCGTGTCGATGTTCATCTTGACGACGCCGTTGTCCAACGCGGTCGCGATCTCCTCGGCCGTGGAGCCGGAGCCGCCGTGGAAGACGAAGTCGAACGGGGAGGCCTTGCCGTACTTGGCGGCGACGCCCTCGTTGAGCTCCTTGAGCAGCTCGGGCTTCAGCACGACGTTGCCCGGCTTGTACACCCCGTGCACGTTGCCGAAGGAGGCGGCGAGCAGGTAGCGGCCCTTCTCACCGAGACCGAGCGCCTCGACGGTGCGGATGGCGTCGTCGACCGTGGTGTACAGGGAGTCGTTGATCTCGTGCGAGACGCCGTCCTCCTCGCCACCGGTCGGGGTGATCTCGACCTCGAGGATGATCCGCGCGGCGCGGGCGCGCTCCAGCAGCTCCTGCGCGATCGACAGGTTGTCGGCCAGGGTCTCGGCCGAGCCGTCCCACATGTGCGACTGGAACAGCGGGTTCTCGCCCCGGGCGACCCGCTCCTCGGAGACGGCGAGCAGCGGCCGCACGTACCCGTCGAGCTTGTCCTTCGGGCAGTGGTCCGTGTGCAGCGCCACGGTGATGTCGTACTTCTTCGCGACGATGTGCGCGAACTCGGCCAGCGCCACCGCGCCGGTGACCATGTCCTTGTTGTGCTGACCGCCCAGGAACTCGGCGCCGCCGGTCGAGATCTGGATGATGCCGTCGCTCTCGGCCTCGGCGAAGCCGCGCAGCGCCGCGTGCAGGGTCTGCGTCGAGGTGACATTGATGGCCGGGTAGGCGAACTTGCCCGCCTTCGCCCGGTCGAGCATCTCGTTGTAGACCTCAGGAGTTGCGATGGGCATCTGACCGCTCCTTGATTGTGCGGGTTGGCTGGATCCTTACGGCCCTGACCTAGGGTGCGACGTCATCGTCGGCCCCATCCTTCCAGACTTGACCGGATGGTCCGGCCCTCCTGTCCAGCCTGTGGATAACTCAGTCGAGCCCCAGCTCATCCTTGGAGAAGGCGAAGCGGTAGGGAACCCCCGCGCCGGACTCGATCTTCTCGGCGGCGCCGGTCGCGCGGTCGACGATGGTGGCCACGGCGACGACCTCGGCGCCCGCCTCGCGGACGGCCTCGACGGCGGTCAGGGGGGAACCGCCGGTGGTGGAGGTGTCCTCGACGACGAGGACGCGACGGCCGGCGATGTCGGGACCCTCGACCCGGCGCTGGAGACCGTGCGCCTTGGCGGCCTTGCGGACGACGAAGGCGTCCAGGCTGCGGCCGCGCGCGGCGGCGGCGTGCAGCATCGCGGCGGCCACCGGGTCGGCGCCCATGGTGAGGCCGCCCACCGCGTCGAACTCCAGGTCGGCGGTCAGGTCCAGGAGCACCTGGCCGACCAGCGGGGCGGCCTCGCCGTCGAGGGTGATGCGTCGCAGGTCGACGTAGTAGTCGGCCTCCAGACCCGAGGAGAGGGTCACCTTGCCGTGCACCACGGCCTTGCTCTTGATCTGCCGCAGCAGGGTGCCGCGTACGTCGTCCGTCATGCCTGCCAGCTTAGAGGCGGCGCCAGCTCCAGGTCGTCGAGGCCTCCAGCGGCTCCAGCGGCGTGACCAGGCGGGGGTGGGTGTTGAGGCCGTTCGGCGGGCCCGTCTGCGGTTCCACGCAGACCGCCTCGGCCTGTTCGTCGTAGACGACGACCCACTCCTCGCGGCTGGTCACCCTCAGCTCCAGCTGCCCGGGCCACGTCAGCGTCACGTCGACGCCCTCGGGCATGCCGAAGCAGTCGTCCCAGGGGCCGGGCCCGGGGTCCAGACGCCTGCCGGTGGGCAGGTGGTCCGCGCCGCGCTCCTCCTGCCAGGCGGCGGAGAAGGCCAGCTGGACGTCCGCGCCGCCGAGGCTGCGGTGGAACCACGGGTGCCAGCCGATCTGGGCCGGGAAGGAGGAGTCGTACGTCTCGACGGACATGGTGAGGGTCAGCGCGTCCGGGCCGAGCGCGACCTGGTGGGTGACGCGGCCCGGGTAGGGCCACGGTTCGACCAGGTCGTACGTGATGACGGCCTCGTCCGCGGAGGTGCGCGCGGTCCGCCAGGCGCCGTCGCGCGCGGTGCCGTGGATGGCGTGCGGCGGGGAGTTCAGCGGCATCTGATGGACCGTCGCCCCGTCCCGGAACCGGCCGTCCCTGGTCCGGCCGCACCAGGGCACCATCGGGAAGCAGCCGAAACGGTCGCCCTGCCGCAGCAGTTCGGTGCCGCCGACGCGCAGCCCGCCGATCCGGCCGCCGTTGCCCGGCAGCACGGTCACCTCCGCGTCGCCCGCGGTCAGCGTGATGGGTTCGCTACTCACGGGACGACCCTACTGGGGCGATCAAGGGGGTACTTCAGGCCACCCGTCACCACCGGCCCTCAGCGCCGTCTGCGCAGTACCCGGCCGGCGACGATCGCCGAGGCGACGACGAACGCCGCGGCGGGGGCGGCCCAGCGGAGCGCGGAGTGCGGGGCGACGGTCTGCGGGGCGGGCACGGGCGCGTAGCGGCCACGCGGCGGGGCGTGGTCGACCTCCTCCGCGCTCCGCCCGATCATCGTCCGCCGCGCGTGCGCGGCTTCGGCGGGGAGGTCGGGGGTGGGAGTGAAACCGGCGGGGGCGGGAGCCTCCGGAGCGGGGGTGTCGGCGGCGTCCGGAGCGGGCTCCTGGGCGGCGGCGGGGGGCGGCGGCTGGGTGCTCTGGGCCGTCGCGGGGCCGGCCGTGCCGGTGTCCTCAGTGGTCGTCGCGCGCGGGGTCTGCGTGTCCCGTCCGGGCTCGGCGTCCGCCAGGCGCTCCGCGAAACGGTTCAGCAGGCGGGTCACGGCCGAGGTGACGGCCTCGGGCGGGAGTTCCTGGACCCGGCCGTCCGCGGAGGCGGTGCCGGTGACGGTGAGCGTGGCGCCGCCGTCGGTCTCGCGCACGGCGAGCGTGAGGGCGAGTGTCACCGTGCCGGTGCCGCGCGCCTCGGTGGCGTCGGCCTCGACGGCGTAGGAACCGTCGTCCCGGGCGGTGAGGCGGGCCGTGCCGCGGTAGGTGATGGTGTGGCCGCCGAAGCGCACCTTCAGCCGCCCGGTGACGGGCTCGGCGCCAGCGTCCTGCTGGAGCCCGGGAACGGCCCGGGCAACCCGAAGGGGATCGGCCAGCGCCTCCCTCAGCCGCTCCGCCGGAACCGGAACGAACACCTCATGCTCCATGTCTGCGGAGCCTACCCAGTGGGCGCCGCGGTGCACCTTGGTTGGTCGAAAGTGACGGCGCGTCTGGCGGACCGGTGCGCGTCAGTACCGCGGATGCACCAGCGTCGACGGTCTCAGGTCCGCGACCCGGGTCCGCTGCGCCGCCCTGCCGTCCGCCCGCAACGCCGCCTCCGTCAGCGTCCGCAGCGCCGGCTCCCGGTCGGCGAGCCGCAGCACGGGACGCGGCCCGGCCGAGGCGAGCACGAAACCCCAGTCCTGGGGGGCCCGGCTCGCACCTGTCGTCCGGTCGGGCCCGGCGGCGAAACCGGCGTCGCGGCCGCGTACGCGGTAGGCCGCCGTCCGCAGTCCCGCCGCGCGGATCGTGGTGTCCACGGTCCAGAAGGCGCGGGCGCGGGTGGAGACCGGGCCGGCGTGCACGACCAGCCGGCCGCCGGGGGCCAGGGCGCGTCTGGCGAGGCCGTAGAACTCCTGCGAGTACAGCTTGGTGCTCGCGGTGATGCCCGGGTCGGGCAGGTCCGCGATCACCACGTCGTAGGCGTTCCTCGGCGCGTCCCGCAGCCAGCCGAAGGCGTCGCCCGTGGTGACGTGCACGCGCGCGTCGGCGTACGCGTGGCGGTTGAGGGCGGCGAGGGCCGGGTCCTCACGGGCGAGGCGCACCACCACGGCGTCGAGTTCGACGACGTCCACCCGGTGGACGTCCGGATGGCGCAGCACCTCGCGGGCGGCCAGGCCGTCGCCGCCGCCGAGGATCAGCACGCGCGCGTGCTCGCCGTACATCGCGGGGTGGACCAGTGCCTCGTGGTACCGGTGCTCGTCGTGGCCGCTGACCCGCAGGCGGCCGTCGAGGAAGAGGTCGAGGGGGCGGCCGCGGGTCCCGCCGGTGAGGACGACCTCCTGGACGCCGGTCTGGAGGGCGACCCGGACGTCGGGGCCGTACACCGCCTGGCGGGCCGCCCGTTCGAAGTCGTCGACCAGGACGGCGGCGGCGGCCAGGACGCCGAGCACGGTCAGGTTGGTGATCACCAGCAGCCAGCGGGTCCGGCGGGTCAGGTCGCGGCGGAAGAGGCCGAGGACCAGGGCGCCGCCGACGATCGCGTTCACGGTGCCGGTGATCAGGGCGCCGGTCAGCTGGCCCAGGAGGGGCAGCAGGAGGAAGGGGAAGGCGAGGCCGCCGACGAGGGCGCCGACATAGTCCGCCGCGAACAGGTCGGCCACCGCGCCGCCGGCGTCCTGGCGGCGGATGCGCTGGATCAGCTCCATCAGCAGCGGCACCTCGGCGCCGATGAGCAGGCCGATCGCCAGCGAGAACGCGACCAGCAGACAACGCGAGCCGTTGGCCCAGACGCCTCCCCAGTCTCCGGTCCAGGCGAACACGGCGTACAGGGCCATCGCGCTGCAGCCGCCGACGAGGGCGAGCGCGGCCTCGATCGCGCCGAAGGCGGCGGCCGCGTGCCAGCGCAGCCGCTTGGCGAAGAGCGAGCCGATGCCCATCGCGAAGACCATGACGGACAGCACGACGGAGGCCTGGGTGACCGAGTCGCCGATCAGGTACGAGGCGAGGGCGACCAGTTCGAGTTCGTACACCAGTCCGCACGCGGCGCAGACGAATACGCCCGCGAGCACCAGGAACCTGCCGATCCCGGGCCGTACGGGAAGCCGCGCGGGCCCGGCCCAGGGCGGCGTGGTGCCGGGTGGGGCGGGCGCGTGGTGTTCGATCACCTTGCGACGGTACGTCACGCACGGTGCACGCTTCGTCACCCACACGTGTGGAAATGAGAGCCAGGAGGACGCTGAGGGGTTTGGCGGGCGGGTGTTGCGCGCGGGGTTCGGAGGGGCGCGAGGTTCGGGCGTGCGCGGTTTTGGGCGCGCGGGGTGTGGGGTGGGAGCCCACAACCCGTTCAGGACGTGCGCGTCGGACGTCCCGGTCAGACGCCCGACGTGCTGAGCCGGCTCGCCGGGACCCGTACCCCCACCCGGGTCCTGGTCGTCACCAGCTGTCCGTCCTGGGGGTAGGCGTGCCAGGTGCGCCACAGCACCTGGTCCTCGTGGCGCTGGGCGAGCAGCGCGGTGAAGGCGTGCGGGCTGCCCGGGAAGACGCCGGCCAGGCCGTGCGGGTGGTCGGAGACGAGGGCCAGCAACTCCTGGGCACGGCCCGCGAACTGATCCGGTGACAGGACCTCCACCCGGGCCGCGAACTCGTACTCCCAGTCGCCGATCCGCTTGGCGACGCCCAGCGGCAGCGGGGTGCTGCTGCCGGCGATGCATGCCACCGTCTCCGAACAGGTGCCCCGCTCCTCCTCCAGGAGGACCTGGTGGGACGCCCCGAGAAGTCTCAGCTCCAGTCTCGCCCCGTCGAGGACGAGGTCGAGCGTGGCCAGTGCGGGAAGCGGCTCGCGCCCCAAAGCCCAGGCGAGGTCGGCCGCGCGCGTGTCGGTGTACGAGGTGTTAAGGGTCGTGAGCATGGATCGGCTCCGCAAGCACGCAAAGAAAGGAGAGGGAGGTGTTCCGGCGCACCCGGGTGACACGGGCGGGGATTCGGCCCGGTCGACCCGGTCGGAAAGGTCAGCAGGAGTGGCTCTGGGGCGTCCGAAGGACCGCCGAGTCAGGTGATTTAGAGAGAATCATGAACTGTGGCGCCGACACAGCGTTTTTACCCAAGTTCGTGGGGTTTCCATCCCTCAGAGGGCCCCTCAGTTCAACTGTTCAACCACGGCGCACGCCATGCCCGCCAGGGCGTGCGCCGGAGCACCGGGACGCGCGCGGCACAGCGGGAGCCGGGCCCCACCCCCGTGCGGGCCCGGCTCCCGTGTTCCGGATGCGGGAAGCTCAGCTGCCCCGTGTCAGCTGCCTGCACCGCATCCGCCCCCGCCTCCCCCTCCGCGGGACGACGACCCCCCGCCGTCGCCCCCGCTGCCCCGTCACCCCGTTACCGCCGTCCCCCATCCCCCGCTGTCCGCGGCTCAGCTGCCGCCTCCGCAGCCACCACCACCGCCGCAACCGCCTCCGCCACCGCTGCTCCCGCCCCCGCAGGACGAGCTGCTCCCGCAGGAGGAGCTGGAGGAGCCGCACGAGGAGCCGCTGGAGCCGCTGTCGGCCCACCAGCTGCCGCCGCCGGCGGCGCTGCTGCTGCCGCCGCCGCGCGAAACCCGGCGGGCGCGAGTGCCGTGGGAGTTGTTGCTGGTGACCGCCGCGATGATGCACACCACGAACACGATGCCGACGAACGCCAGGATGATGCCGATGACCATGGCGTCACCCTCCTTCCGTTTCCCCGAGACGACCCCCCGTGGGCGCCTCGCGTTGTGCGTGCCGGGGAGATGCCCTCCTGCGTCGACGGCCAAAGCAGAGTTGAGCAACTCCAGAGCTTGGGCGCAGGATGGCCGGCACGGCCTCTCCTTCACCGGCGGGAAGACGGTGTGGGTGCCGACGGCCGCGACACGCGCGAGGAGTGGGCGAGGACATGGGCGACAGGGCGCTGCTGAACAGCAGGCTGGACGGATTCGGCACGACGATCTTCGCGGAGATGTCGGCACTGGCGGTGCGCACCGGGGCCATCAACCTCGGCCAGGGCTTCCCCGACACCGACGGCCCCGAGGCCGTGCGGGAGGCGGCGGTGCGGGCGCTGCGCGACGGGCGGGGCAACCAGTACCCGCCGGGGCCCGGCGTCCCCGAACTGCGCACCGCGGTCACCGACCACCAGCGCCGCTTCTACGGCCTGACCTTCGACCCCGACACCGAGGTCCTGGTCACCGCGGGCGCCACCGAGGCCATCGCCGCCGCGATGCTCGCGCTGCTGGAGCCGGGGGACGAGGTCATCGCCTTCGAGCCGTACTACGACTCCTACGCGGCCTGCATCAGCCTCGCCGGCGCCCGGCGCGTCCCGCTGACGCTGCGCGCGCCCGACTTCCGCCCGGACCTCGACGCGCTGCGGGCCGCGGTGACCGACCGCACGCGTCTGCTGCTGCTCAACTCGCCGCACAACCCGACCGGGATGGTGCTCACGCGCGAGGAGCTGACCGCCATCGCCGAACTGGCGGTGGAGCGCGACCTGATCGTGGTGACGGACGAGGTGTACGAGCATCTGACGTACGACGACGCCGAGCACGTCCCGCTCATCTCGCTGCCGGGGATGCGCGACCGTACGGTCTCCATCTCCTCCGCGGGCAAGACCTTCTCCTTCACCGGCTGGAAGGTCGGCTGGATCACCGCCTCCGCGCCGCTGGTGGCGGCCGTCCGCACGGCGAAGCAGTTCCTGACGTATGTGTCGTCCGGGCCGTTCCAGTACGCGATCGCGGAGGCGCTGCGGCTGCCGGACAGCTACTTCACCGGCTTCCGTGAGCAGTTGCGCGCCAAGCGGGACATCCTCTCCGAGGGGCTCGCGGCGGCGGGCTTCGAGGTGTTCCGCCCGCAGGGCACGTACTTCATCACCACCGACATCGCCCCCCTCGGCGAGCAGGACGCCCTCGCCTACTGCCGCGGCCTGCCGGAACGCTCCGGCGTGGTCGCCGTCCCCAACTCCGTCTTCTACGACGACAAGCAGGCCGGCCGCAGCCAGGTCCGCTTCGCCTTCTGCAAGCAGGACGACATCCTGCGCGAGGCCTCAGCCCGCCTGCAACGCCGGGCGTAGGGCCCACCCCGACCGGCCGGGCGCCGCCGCACGGCCGCCCCGACCGCCCTTGGGATGCCCCGCCGTCCCGAGCCGTTCGGCCCGGCCCGGCCCGGTCGCCCACTCTCGCCACCCTCGCCACCTCGCCGCCGTCCGGCCCGCGGGGTCCCTCGGCGTGCCCGCACCCCCGGTCGCGTCGGCGGCCCGCTCGCCCAAGGCGCGAGAGCTTCTCCAGCGGCTCACAGGCGGGACCGGAGCCGGGGCCGCCACCGTGGGAGGAGGCACCGGCCTCGCAGGAGCCGGGCCGGGTCGTCCGAGGGGCCGACCACGAGCGCTGGGGGAACCACATGAAGCGGACCGGGGATGAGTGAGCGCGAACCGGTGACCGGCCCCGGCGAGCGGGGCACCGCCACCCACTGCCCGTACTGCGCGCTCCAGTGCGCCATGTGGCTGCGCACCGACGACACCGGCCGCCCCACCGTCACCCCCCGCGACTTCCCCACCAACCAGGGCGGCCTGTGCCGCAAGGGCTGGACCGCGGCGGAGCTGCTCGCACCCGGGCGCCGGCTCACCACGCCGCTCGTCCGGCGCGAACCGGGCGGTGAACTGGAGGAGGCCGGCTGGGACGAGGCGCTCGCGCGCGTGGTCGCCGGGGTGCGGGAGATCCAGCGGGGCAGCGGCCGGGACGCCGTCGCGGTGTTCGGCGGCGGGGGGCTGACCAACGAGAAGGCGTACCTGCTCGGCAAGTTCGCGCGCGTCACGCTGGGCACGGCGAACATCGACTACAACGGCCGGTTCTGCATGTCCTCGGCCGCCGCGGCCGGGCTGCGCGCCTTCGGCCTCGACCGGGGCCTGCCGTTCCCGCTCTCCGACGTGGGCCGGGCCGACGCGCTGCTCCTGGTCGGCGCCAACCCCGCCGAGACCATGCCGCCCTTCGTCCGCCACCTGGACGCCGCGCGGGCCGCGGGCGGCGCCCTGGTGGTCGTGGACCCGCGGCGCACCGCCACCGCCGCCCGCGCGGATCTGCATCTGCGTCCCGCTCCGGGCACCGATCTCGCCCTGGCCAACGGCCTGCTGCACATCGCGGTGGCCGAGGGGCTCGTCGACGAGGCGTACGTCGCCGAGCGCACCGAGGGCTTCACCGCCGTACGGGAGGCCGTCGCCACCTACTGGCCCGAGCACGTCGAGCGGATCACCGGCGTCCCGGTCGCCGACCAGTACCGTGCCGTGCGGCTCCTCGCGGGTGCCGCGCGGGCCCTGGTGCTCACCGCCCGCGGCGCCGAGCAGCACCGCAACGGCACGGACACGGTCAGCGCGTTCGTCAACCTGGCGCTGGCGCTCGGCCTGCCCGGCCGGGAGGGGTCCGGGTACGGGTGCCTGACCGGGCAGGGCAACGGGCAGGGGGGCCGCGAGCACGGGCAGAAGGCGGACCAGCTCCCCGGCTACCGCCGGATCGACGACCCCCGGGCGCGTGCCCATGTGGCCGGGGTGTGGGGCGTGCCCGCCGACTCCCTGCCGGGTCCCGGCGTCAGCGCGTACGAGCTGCTCAGCTCCCTCGGCACCGCGGGCGGGCCGCGCGGCCTGCTGCTGTTCGGGAGCAACCCGGTCGTCTCGGCGCCCCACGCGGGCCTGGTGGAACGGCGGCTGCGCGGCCTGGACCTGCTGGTGGTCGCGGACCCCGTGCTCAGCGAGACCGCCGCGCTCGCCGACGTCGTGCTGCCCACGGCGCAGTGGGCGGAGGAAGACGGCACGATGACCAACCTGGAGGGCCGTGTCATCCGTCGGCGCCGCGCGGTCGCGCCGCCCGCGGGCGTCCGCACCGACCTGTGGATCATCAGCGAGCTGAGCCGTCGGCTCGGCCGCCCCACCGGCTTCTCCGACAGCGCGCCCGAGGTCTTCGCGGAGCTGGGGCGGGCCGCCGCCGGGGGCCCCGCGGACTATTCGGGGATCACCTACGACCGTATCGACGCCGAGGGCGGGGTCTTCTGGCCCAGCCCCGAGGGCGCCGCACCGAACGGGGGCACCCCCCGGCTGTTCCTGGACGCCTTCGCCCACCCCGACGGCAGGGCCCGCTTCGTCGCCGTGCACCACACGCCGCCGGCGGAGGAGCCGGACGAGCGCTACCCCCTGCACCTGACCACCGGGCGGATCATGCAGCACTACCAGAGCGGTGCGCAGACCCGCCGCGTCCCGGAGCTGGCCGCCGCCGTCCGCGGCCCGCAGGTGGAGATCCACCCCGATCTCGCCGCCCGGCACGGCATCACCGCCGGGGACCGGGTGCGGCTGGTGAGCCGGCGGGGCAGCACCGAGGCGGCCGCCAGGCTCACCTCGGCGGTGCCCCCGGACACCCTGTTCATGCCGTTCCACTGGGGCGGGCGGCAGCGGGTGAACTCGGTGGTGGGCGACGCGCTCGACCCGGTGTCGCGGATGCCGGAGTTCAAGGTCAGCGCGGTACGACTGGAGCGTGTGGGATGACGCCGACGCACATAGTGATCATCGGCAACGGCATGGCGGGCCACCGGGTCGCGGAGGAGACCCACCGGCGCGCCGCGGACCTGCGGATCACGGTCGTCGGCGGTGAGCCGCGGCACGCCTACAACCGGGTCCTGCTCACCAACCTGCTGGCCGGGCGGGCCACCGAGGAGTCCATCGGGCTGCCCGCCCTGCCATCCGGCGTCCGGGTGCTCGCCGGCAGGGCGGCGGTCGCCCTGGACCGGCCCCGGCGGACGGTGACCCTCGACGGCGGGGACGTCCTGACGTACGACCGGCTGGTGCTGGCCACCGGCAGCGCGCCGTTCGTGCCGCCGCTGAAGCGGATCGTGCGCGACGACGGCGCACTCGTGCCCGGTGTGGTGCCCTTCCGCACCCTCGACGACTGCCGGCGGATCATGCGGCTCGCCGTGCCGGGGGCCCGCGCGCTCGTCCTGGGCGGCGGGCTGCTCGGCGTGGAGGCCGCGCGGGGACTGGCCCAGCGCGGACTGGACGTCACCGTGCTGCACGCCGCCCCGCACCTGATGGAACGCCAGCTCGACGGGCCCGCCGCACGGGTCCTGGCCGGAACCCTGGGGGGACTGGGCATCGACGTGCTCACCGGGATCGACGTGGTCGGCGGGCAGCGCGGTGCGCGGTTCACCGGGGTCGAGCTCGCCGACGGCCGGACCGTCCCCGGGGACCTGCTGGTCGTGGCGTGCGGCACCCGGCCCGACATCGCCCTCGCCCGGTCCGCGGGGCTCGCCACGAGCCGTGGGGTGCTGGTCGACGCGTGGATGCGCACCGACGACCCGGCCGTGTACGCCGTCGGTGACTGCGCCGAGCACGCCGGCACCGTCTCCGGGCTGGTCTCCTCGGCCTGGGACCAGGCGAGGACCGCGGCCGCGGCACTGACCGGCGACCCCGAGGGCCGCCCCTACCGGCCCGCCCCGCCGGTGGCCCGGCTCAAGGCGGCGGGCATCGACCTCGCGGCGTTGGGCGACCCGGACAGCGGGGACGAGCCGGACCCGGGGCGCGAGGTCGTGACGTACACCGACAGCCGGCGGGGCGTCTACCAGCGGATCGTGCTGCGGGACGACCGGGTCACCGGCGCGGTGCTGCTCGGCGACACCGCGACGGCCGGGATCGTCACCCGGCTCTTCGACCGCCGGGAGACGGCGCCCCGCGACCGCAGGCTGCTGCTCTTCCCCGAGCTCGCCGACACCACGGGCGCCCCGGCGGGCGGTCCGGCGGCGCTCCCGGACGACGCGGTGGTCTGCCAGTGCAACGGGGTCACCAAGGGCGCGCTGCTGCGCTGCCGGGCCGACGGGGCGCCCGACCTGGCCGCCGTCGCCCGCCGGACCAGGGCGACCACGGGGTGCGGCGGCTGCGCCTCGGACGTGGAGGAACTGCTGCGCCCGTCGGCCGTGACGGACCCGGCGGGTCCCTGAGCGGAGTCACGTCGCCACGCCGGGCGCCGGGAACCCGTACCCGCACGGCTGTCGAATGCTCGCGTTTATCCCGTTCACCCTGCAATGTGCGGGTGTGACTCACGCCCGTACCCTCGACGCCTCCCTCGCGCCGTCCTCCGTCACACCGCCCGGTCCCACCGGACGGACCGCCCCGCGCGTCTCCCGCGCGGCGACGCTCGGTACGGCGCTCGGCCTGTTCGTGCTCGCCCGCCTCACCGGCGCCGCCGTGCTCGCCGCGACCGCCCGGGCCACCGGGCAGCGGCCCCTCACCCTGCTCGCCCGGTCCTGGGACTCCCGGTGGTACCTGGGCATCGCCGAGCACGGCTACGGCCGCACCCTGCACCTGCGCCCCGACCTCGTCTTCAGCGACCTCGCGTTCTTCCCGCTCTACCCGACGCTGATCCGCGCGGTGACGACGCTGACCGCGCTCGGCGGCGGCGCGGCGGGCCTGCTGATCGCCTGGGCCGCCGCCGTCGTGGCCGCCGCCGGCCTCTACGCCGTGGGGCTGCGCCTGCACGGCCGGGCGGTGGCCGCCGCCCTCGTCCTGCTCTGGGGCCTGCTGCCGCACTCGGTGGTGCTGTCGATGGCGTACACCGAACCGGTGCTGACCGCGTTCGCCGCCTGGTCGCTGTACGCCGTGCTCACCGGCCGCTGGCTGTGGGCGGGGGCGCTGGCCACGCTGGCGGGGCTGGCTCGGCCGAACGGGTTCGCGGTCGCCGCGGCGGTCCTGGTGACGGCGGCGTACGAGATCGTCCGGCGGCGCGGAAAAGTTACCCACAGGCTGTGGACGGGCGCCGCGCTCGCCCCGCTCGGCTGGTGCGCGTACGTCCTGTGGGTCGGCCACCGCAAGGGCGACCCGCTCGGCGGCTACTTCGAGGTGCAGCGCCTGTGGGGCTCACGCTTCGACTTCGGCCGGGGCTCCCTGCGCTTCGTGCGCCACCTGCTCCTGCGGGACGACCGCATGCTCCACCCGATGGCCCTGCTGATCGTCGCGGCCGCGGTCGTCCTGTACGCCCTGCTGCTCCTCGACCGTCCCCCGCTGCCCCTGCTGGTCTACAGCGGCGTCCTGCTCCTGATCACCCTCGGCGGCTCGGGCTTCTTCGAGTCCAAGCCCCGCTTCCTGCTTCCGGCGTTCCCGCTGCTGCTGCCGCTCGCGCGGGCGCTGGCGCGCACGGCGAGAGCCCGGCCCTGGCACGCGGCCGTGGTGGCCGGCGCCCTGGCCGGGCTCTCGTTCGGCTACGGCGCGTATCTGGTCGTACTGGCCGACACGCCCCTGTAGCCGGGGACTACTCCTCGTCGCCCTCGGGCTGCTCCGAGTCGTTGACCTCCTGCTCGAGGCCGAGCTGCTCGACGAGCCACTTGTCGAACTCGATGGCGGCACGCACCCAGCTCACGGTCGAGGAGACGAAGTGCTCCAGGCTGACGCCGGTGCCGATGAGCATCTGCGCCTCACCGATCAGCCGGACAGTGCCGTCGTCGTGGGTGTGCGTGTAGACCTTGGGCCACAGGGTGCGCCGGTTCCAGTCGTCGATGGACTCCAGCAGCAGCGGCTTCTCGTCGATCTTGTGGGGCCGGTCGTAGAACGTCCGCACCGAGAAGACCTGCTGGTCACCCTCGCCACGGAACATGAAATACGTACGGAACTGCTCCCACGGCGCCGCGAGGTCGCCCTCTTCGTCGACGACATACTTCAGCTCCATCTGATCCAGGAGCTGCTTCACGAGGTCCTGATCCGGGACGACGGGGCCCGCCGGCCCTTGGGGCTGCGGCTCGGGCTGGCCCCCGAAGTTCGGAATCGAGGACGGGTCGATGGTCACCGTGATTTTCCCTTCGTACGGATTCCGCCATCCTCCCCCATACGGGGAGGGGGGTGGCAACCCCGACGGCGCCTGTCAGCCGTCAGCTGACAGGAACCGGTCGGTGGGGCGCGAAAAGGCCCCTGCCGCTCACCGGGTCAGAGCGTCTTGCCCGTGGCGGGGCCCACGATCAGCCCGTCGCCGAAGGTGTCCACGCGGACCGTGTCGCCGTCCTTGACCTCGCCGGAGAGGATCTCCTTGGCGAGCCGGTCGCCGATGGCGCTCTGGACGAGGCGGCGCAGCGGGCGGGCGCCGTAGGCCGGGTCGTTGCCCTCGCGGGCGAGCCAGTCCAGGGCCTCGTCGGTGACCACCAGGGTCAGGCGGCGTTCCGCGAGGCGCTTGGCCAGCCGGTCGATCTGGAGCCGGGCGATCCGGCCCAGCTCGTCCTTCGACAGGGCCGAGAAGACGACCAGGTCGTCCAGGCGGTTGAGGAACTCCGGCTTGAAAGCGGTGCGGACCACCTCCAGGACCTGTTCCTTCTTCTCCTGCTCGCTGGTGATCGGGTCGACCAGGAACTGGCTGCCGAGGTTCGAGGTGAGCACCAGGATCGTGTTGCGGAAGTCGACCGTGCGGCCCTGACCGTCCGTAAGGCGTCCGTCGTCCAGCACCTGGAGCAGCACGTCGAAGACCTCGGGGTGTGCCTTCTCCACCTCGTCCAGCAGGACCACGGAGTACGGGCGCCGGCGCACCGCCTCCGTGAGCTGGCCGCCCTCCTCGTAGCCGATGTAGCCGGGAGGCGCGCCGACCAGCCGGGCCACGCTGTGCTTCTCGCCGTACTCCGACATGTCGATGCGGACCATGGCCCGCTCGTCGTCGAAGAGGAAGTCGGCGAGGGCCTTGGCGAGTTCGGTCTTGCCGACGCCCGTCGGGCCCAGGAAGAGGAAGGAGCCGGTCGGGCGGTCCGGGTCGGCGATACCGGCCCGGGTGCGGCGTACGGCGTCGGAGACGGCCTGCACGGCCTCCGTCTGGCCGATGAGCCGACGCCCCAACTCCTCCTCCATGCGCAGGAGTTTCTGGGTCTCGCCCTCCAGGAGGCGCCCGGCGGGGATGCCGGTCCAGGCGGCGACGACGTCGGCGATGTCGTCCGGGCCGACCTCCTCCT
The DNA here is from genome assembly GCF_055575395.1 of Streptomyces sp. NPDC034103. Classification (NCBI taxonomy): domain Bacteria; kingdom Bacillati; phylum Actinomycetota; class Actinomycetes; order Kitasatosporales; family Streptomycetaceae; genus Streptomyces; species Streptomyces sp. NPDC034103. The sequence goes on from NZ_JBVISS010000003.1 coordinate 235,482, forward strand.
TGACCATGGTGTCCTTGGAGACCTCCTCCTCGGCCTGGGAGGCTTCGGCCAAGTCCCGCTCCAGGGTGGGGATCTCGCCGTACAGCAGCTTGCTGGCGGTGTCGAAGTCGCCGTCGCGCTGGGCGCGTTCGGCCTGGCCGCGCAACTCGTCGAGCTTCTCCTTGAGTTCACCGACCCGGTTGAGGGACTGCTTCTCCTTCTCCCAGCGGGCGGTCAGGCCGCGCAGCTCCTCCTCCTTGTCGGCGAGGTCGCGGCGCAGCCGTTCCAGGCGCTCGCGGGAGGCCGGGTCGGTCTCCTTGACCAGGGCGAGCTCCTCCATCTTCAGCCGGTCGACGGCGCGCTGGAGCTCGTCGATCTCCAGGGGCGAGGAGTCGATCTCCATGCGCAGCCGGGAGGCGGACTCGTCGACGAGGTCGATGGCCTTGTCGGGGAGGAAGCGGGAGGTGATGTACCGGTCGGAGAGGGTGGCGGCGGCCACGAGCGCGGCGTCGGCGATCTGGACCTTGTGGTGGGCCTCGTAGCGGCCCTTGAGTCCGCGCAGGATCGCGATGGTGTCCTCGACGGTGGGCTCGGCCACCAGCACCTGCTGGAAACGCCGCTCCAGCGCCGGGTCCTTCTCGATCCGCTCCCGGTACTCGTCCAGGGTGGTCGCGCCGACCATGCGCAGCTCACCGCGGGCGAGCATGGGCTTGAGCATGTTCCCGGCGTCCATGGCCGAGTCGCCGCCCGCTCCGGCGCCCACGACGGTGTGCAGCTCGTCGATGAAGGTGATGATCTGCCCGTCGGAGTCCTTGATCTCGGCGAGGACGGTCTTCAGCCGCTCCTCGAACTCGCCGCGGTACTTGGCCCCGGCGACCATGGCGCCCAGGTCGAGGGCGACGAGCCGCTTGTTCTTGAGGGACTCGGGCACGTCCCCCTTCACGATCCGCTGGGCGAGCCCCTCGACGACGGCGGTCTTGCCGACGCCGGGCTCGCCGATGAGGACGGGGTTGTTCTTGGTCCGCCGGGACAGCACCTGCACGACCCGCCGGATCTCCTGGTCGCGCCCGATGACGGGGTCGAGCTTGCCCTCGCGTGCGGCGGCGGTGAAATCCGTACCGAACTTCTCCAGGGCCTTGTACTGCCCCTCCGGATCGGGTGTGGTCACCCGGCGTCCTCCCCTGGCCTTGCGGAACGCCTCCTGCAACGTCCTGGCGTTCGCTCCTTGCGAGGAGAGTACGTCCGCGGCCTGGCCGCCCTTTGCGGCGATGCCGATGAGCAGGTGCTCGGTGGAAAGGTACTCGTCGCCGAGGTCCTTGGCGCGGGCGCCCGCGTCCGCGACGACGGCGAGCAGGTCACGGCTGGGCTGCGGGGGCGCGACGGTGGAGCCGGCCACGCTGGGCAGCGTGCCGAGCACCTTCTCGGCGCCCGCGCGCACGGCGGCCTGGTCGGCCTCGACGGCGGCCAGCAGGTCGACGATGTTCTCGTTGTCCTGGCCCTGGAGCAGAGCCAGCAGCAGGTGAGCGGGGGTGAGGTCGGCGTGCCCCGCGGCGGCGGCGCGCTTCTCGGCCGCGTTGATCGCGTCCCGGCTCCGGTTGGTCAGCTCGGCGTCCACGTGTCCGTACTCCTCCTCGGTGTCGGCTCCCTTGGCCTGACTCAGTCAACGTACACAAAGTTGAGTCTATTCCACTCAAGGTGTGAACGGGAGGCATTCAGGGACTACCTTCCGGGCCATGACGACGCGTACCCAGGACCTCGCGGCCCTCCCGGAGCCGTACCTCAGCTTCTGGCGGGAACGGCACCTGTGCACCCTGACGACCCTGCGCCCGGACGGCAGCCCGCACGTCGTGCCGGTCGGGGTGACCTACGACGCCGAGGCCCGGCTCGCCCGGGTGATCACCAGCGGATCGAGCCGCAAGGCGCTGAACGTGCTGGCGGCCGGGGCCGACGGGGCACGGGTGGCCGTGTGCCAGACGGCGGGCCGGTACTGGGCCACGCTGGAGGGGCGGGCCCGCGTCCGCACCGAGCCGGAGCGGGTCGCGGAGGCGGAGCGGCGGTACGCGGAGCGCTACGAACGCGTGCCGCGGCCGAATCCCGCGCGGGTGGTGATCGAGATCGAGGTGACCCGGGCCCTGGGGCACACGGACAACGCGTGAGCGATCTCTTTCGGCCAGAGGCCGATAGGGCGGATACCCGGAAATGTCGCCGAAAACTGCAGCGGGGTCACCGTGTTCAGGTCACGGTGACGCCGCTGCGGGGGGAAGTACCTGCGCGATCTGTTACGACGGGGGAATCGCGTCAGGCACTGCGGGGGGTGGCTGGGATGGCCCGATGGGTGGGGGATTCAGGTTCCACCAGCCGGTGGTCTCGTTGGTCCAGATTCACAAAGATCATTCCGTACCGGATGGCACACCGCACAGGCTGCGGCGCCCCCCGAGGCCGCCGCAGACACCGGTACGCCCGTACGTCCTCGTCCTCGTCCCGCGTGACGACGACCGGCTCTCCGAAGACGGTCACCATCAGCGAGTCACCGGCGTGGGGGATCGCGGTGACCAGGTCGATGAAGTGCCAGCCGGAGCGGTAGGCCGTGGCCATCTCGCGACGGAAGGACCGGTCGTCGGGAGGCGTGGTCATGACTCGACGGCCCAGGTGCTGTCGTCCGTGCCCCAGGTGCTGTCGGCCGGCTTGTCGGCCGCGACGATCCGCCACGTGCTGTCGCCGAGGCCGGCGGCCGTCACCGTCGTCCCGCGCCAGGTGCTGTCCTGCGCGCTGTCGCCCTGTGTCCCCGCGAAACCGCTCAGCACTCCGACGGCCACGACGGTGGAGAAGGCGGCGGCAAGCACCGAGCGAAGCATTCTCTTATACATAGTCGGCTTCGTCCTCATTTGAAGGTCACCTCTCCCCCGCTGAGTAAGACGATGGCCCATTCGGGCACGTCATGGCCACACAATCGATGCATCATGTTCCTGCACGTTCAGGACCCTGGGGGGTGGAGATTTGGCAGCAAACGAGACTAAACGGGCACATCCTCATGCGTTGACTGAGCTGTGCGAGGAGGGCCGCCGTCTTTATGAGAACGCTCTCCGCACGGGACGGATCGCCCGTGCGGACGTGGCGCCCGCCCCGTGCCTGATGGAGTTCGCCCTTCTGCACCCCGACCCCGACGACGCCAACTGGCTGCGTCCCGTTCCGCCCTCCATCGCCCTGGCCCAGCGTCTCAACCCGATCGAACACGAGATCACGCAGCGCAGGCGGCAGTCCATCGAACTCGCCGACGCTTTCGAGCCGTTCATGGCGCTGAGCGCCCAGGCGACCGCGACCACGCACTCGATCACCGTGCTCGAGGGCATCGAGCGGATCAACGCGGCGCTCGATCTGGCCACCGCCCAGTGCCAGACCGAGATGCTCACGATCCAGCCGATGCGCCGCCGGCTGGAGCACACCCTCTCCCAGGGGCTCGAGCGCGACCGGCCCCTGGTCGAACGCGGCTGCCGCATCCGGACCCTGTACCAGCACCCGGCGCGCTACAGCCCGGAGACGCTCGCCTACGTGGCCCAGTTCACCGACGGCAAGGTGGAGTACCGCACCATCGACGAACTGGTCGAACGGCTGATCATCTGCGACGAGACGGTGGCGTTCATCCCCACTCGCGACGACGGGGAGGTCGCCCTCGAACTCCGCCACCCGGGGCTCGTCCGCTACCTGATCAAGGTCTTCGAGTTCATCTGGTCCCGAGCGGTTCCGCTGAGCGCGGGCGCCCCCTACGAGACCGCCCCCGACGGCATCACCGAGATCCAGCACTCCATCGCCAAGCTGCTCGTCGAGGGCCATGTCGACGAGGCGATCGCCCGCCGCCTGGGCATGAACGTGCGCACCTGCCGGGCCCACATCGCCAAGCTCGCCACCGCCCTGGGCAGCGGGAGCCGGGCGCAACTGGGCTACCTCATAGCGGAATCCGGCCTCCTGAAGCAGGAGGGGGCACTGGAGTGATCCGGCCTCCACACCAGGGAGACGGTGTGGAGGAACCGTGCGCCGCGGGGCCTGGATCTCCACCGGATCGCCCCGAACAGGCCGCCCCCGCCGGACCGCGCCCGTCGGTTCGGCCGTCTCATCGGACGGTCGGGGAACCCTGCTCGGGGATCGCGACGCCGGCGATCTCCGCGGAGCGCGACGGGCCGTCGAGGCCGACCTGGGCGATCCGCACGCCCAGTTGGGTACGGCTGGCCGCGCCGAGGGTCTCCGACAGACGGGCGATGTGCGCGCGGCAGGTGCGCACGCTGATGCCGAGTCGCTCGGCGATGACCGCGTCCTGGTGGCCCTCCGCCAGCAGCGCGGCGATGGACTGCTCCCGGTGGGAGATGCCCTCGATGCCGGTGTCGGGCAGCGGGGCGGTCAGCGGGATGGCCAGGCGCCACAGCCGCTCGAAGACCGTCGCGAGAAAGCCGACCAGGGCCGGGTGGCGCAGCTCCAGGGCGAGGGTGCGGTCCGGGCTGGCCGGGATGAAGGCGACCGTGCGGTCGAAGAGGATCAGCCGGTCGATGACCTCGTCGAGGGTCCTGGCCTCCACCGCCTGGCCCATCAGCTCCAGGTAGTTCAGCAGGCCCTGGCCGTGCCGTGCCACGTGGGTGTACAGGTCCCGCATCCGCACCCCGCGGCCGCGCAGCGCCAGCGCCCGGTGCAGGCCCTCCGTCAGCTCGTGCTCGGGCCGGATGCCGCCCGGCTGGACGGTCAGGACCTCCGTCGTGCACGCCTCCGTCGCCGCGTCCATCGCGGCCTGGATCCGGGAGAGGCCGTCGAGCACGCGGATCGAGGAGCCCTCGGCGGCCGAGGACCGCTCCGGCGCGAGCCCCGCGTACCACTCGAAGGCGGCCACCGCCGAGCCCATCCGCCGTTGACTGGCGCTCACTTCCTCGTGGACCCCGCGCAGCAGCCGTGTCATCACCTCCTGCGGGGAGGTCGGCACGAGCCAGTCCATGTCGTCGGGGTCCGGGTGCAGCAGCGCCAGCTCCAGCAGACAGGGCACTGGTTCGGCGTCCTCGCGGGGCACGCGTCCACGCCGTACGGCCCGGGAATACACGCGATCCCCGGCCTCGCACAGTCGGTCAGCACCGTGTGGGTGCTCGTCCGTCCCGTGCCCGGCCATTGCCCAGCCCACCCCCGCATCCAGCCTCTCGTGCCCGGCATGCGCGCGCTTGTGGCACGGACACACCCCTACGGCTCCGCAACTATGCGCGGCCCGGACCTGCTCCGCAACACGGCTCCCCCTCCTGTGACCGAGGGAAACCAGGGGTATGCCCCCATTTCTCCACGGCGTCCCGCGTCGGGATGCAACAAGTTACTGACGACCACGCCCTACCCGACGACGCCGTCGATTCGCGAAGTCCGGTTCCCTCCTCCCGCTCCGAACCGGCCGAGCCTTGCTCACGGACCAGATACGCGCAGTCCTCGAGCGCGGCGCGAGTCACGTCAACTCCCGCGCTTCAGAGGCGACATGACCCATTTTCGCACTATTCAAGCCACTATTAACCCCCTCCGCATCAGGTGGACGCAACATCATGAGGCTCCCTTCAGATATGCAGACCAGGCATGCTCGACCGAACAGCGTCGTCAAACCAGGCGCTCAAAGCGCGACAGAACCAACACGGTGACACTCCAGGGGGGAGCGGCGTCTCGTGATGCTCTTGAAGGCATACCCAGAAATGCATCCGGCAGCTTCACCAGCCCGGCATCCAGCATTTCGAGCGACCTGCCCCGTGCGCTCTCGTCCAGACCCGGGTGAAAGAACTCGTCCATAACAACTCGACGCATCGTGAACGGGATCACGAGACACCAGTGGGAAATTGGCCTTGGACTTTACAAATTGAAGCGAGTGATGGGGGAGAGTATGACCAGGCTCATACTCGCATCCGATGACAACGGGGTGCGCACACAACTGCATGACAAGCTGGCCCGCGCCGACGGCATCGCCGACATCGAATCTATCCCCCTGCACGATGTGGTCGAAGTCGCTCGCATCCGAAGACCGGATGTCGTACTCCTCCATGTGCCGAACGGGCGTTGGCACATGACCGCTCGGGATCGCGAACTGACTGAGCTGACTGCGCTTGGGCCGGTGGGGGTCCTGATTCCGGATGGTGTGTCACCACCGAAGCACGACGTTCCAGGAGTTCTTCCCCTGAGTCTGCCAGGCGGCGAACTCGCGGCAGCAGTGAGGTTGCTGGCCTCCGGGGCATCCGTGATCATGGCCGTCGGTGACGTCTCGCGCGTCAGCGAGATCCGCGCGGTCAAACAGCCCGAACTGTCCCCTCGCGAACGGGAGGTCATGAGCCTCCTTGCCCAAGGGCTCACTAATCAGGAGATCGCGAACACGCTCTATATCAGCCAGACCACCGTCAAGGCCCATGTGAGCACCATCCTGCGGAAGTTGGGCGTGGTGAACCGGACCCAGGCCGTATCTGTCTTCCGCCAGCCCGTTCACTCATCCGAGTGAGGTCTTGTCGGCAGCCCGAGTTTGAACCGCCCCGGGGTCGGTATAGATCTCATTTGGTGGCTTTGATCTGGGGTTTCGTGGCTTATCGGTTGTAGTTGGCTTCTATTCGGCGGTCGGGATGTTCCCCTATCTCGCCGTGGAGTCGGCAGTGGTTGTACCAGTCGACCCACTCGGCGATGGCGAGCTCGACGTGCGAGAGCGCTTCCAAGGCCGCCGGCTTCATGACTTCGGTCTTGAACAGGCCGATCGTCGACTCCATGAGCGCGTTGTCGTACGCGTCGCCGACCGAGCCGATGGAGGTCGCGATCTGGGTCACATCGAGGTGCTCGGCCAGGCGGAACGACGTGTGCCGCAACCACGCGTCGGGGAGATGTATCAGCTCGCCCGGCGCCGACGGACGACCGTCACCATCGCACTCCCCAGCCCCATGGCCGACGCGTCCAGGACGAGTTGGTTCTCTACAGCGAGGCAGCCCAGCCAACGATGCGGCGGGAGAAGGTGTCCACGACGAACGCGACATAGACGACACCGGCCCAGGCTGCCATTCGTGGTCCCGGCAGGGCCCCGGAGTCGATCTGGTCCTGGCGGAAGGAGGGACGTGCCATGACTCCGGTCCCTCCACGGAATCGAGTCTCCATTTGAGCCGGGCCGGTTCAGAGCGCCGTCCGATCAGGAACGGGGCATCAGGTCAGTCCGCCGTGGGTACCCACTGGTCCGCTGCTCTGCCGGCCGCGCGGGCGGCGAGCAGGCCGACGACGATCGAGGTCACGGCGCAGACCGCGGCTCCAGCGCCCAGAAGGGTCCAGGACACGGTGGCTTCCTTGACCAGCGCGATGAAGAACACCGCGTGCCAGCCGGTTACCACCGCGGTGACGATCGTGGCGATGAGCAAGGGGACGGTCAGGTGCCAGGTGGTCACGGAGCGGAAAACCCGACGGTGGCCGGTGAGGACGGACAGGGGCGCGAGAACGTGCCGGACACGGACGAACTCGGCGGCCGAGCTCACCGTTCCGGCCAGGATGACGAAGAAGAGCCCTGTGGCGCCGAAGAGGCGGATCCAGTTCACCAGTCGTGCACGCTGAGTGGTTTCCCACACCCCGCCGAGTCCGTTCACCTGGACAGCGGGGGTGGGCAGCGTGTACGCGGCCTGTTTCACCGCGGAGAGGTGTCCCGGCTCCCGTGTGACGACCACGAGCGTCTGAGTGCCGCCGGGCTTCACGGTGACCTGAGGCACCGGGACGAAGGTGAGGTCGCTGCCGTACCACCGGCGAATCTCCTGGGCCTGGAGGTTGCCGTGCGCCGCGTTCCCCTGGCAGTCGATGTGCAGGACGCGCAGGTCGCGGCAGGTTCCCGCGACGCTGATCCGCAGGTCCTTCTGGTGACCCGGATCGTCCACGGTGTGGATCAGAAGTGCTGTTCCGGGAGGCAGCGCGGCGCGGAAGCGGTCCGTCTGCGCGGCGCTCATGGCCGGCACGGTCATTTCGGTCACGGTGTCCTTGACGCGCTCCTGAGTCGCGCGGGCGGCCTGGGTCTGCGCCCCGAGGCGGCTGGTCCAGATCTGCATCTGGGTGAGGATCCCGATACCGATCACCATGGCCAGTGCCATACGGACGACGACGCCGGGATGCGCATGTGTCCACCGGCCCCCGACCAACCGGCCCGGGTGGCCGGTGCGCTTGCCACCCTCCGCCAGCCGTGCACCCAGTCGGCGGGTGAGGACGGCCACGACGGAGGACAGGAACGCCCACATCACCACCGTTCCGCAGCAGTAGATGGCCAACTGCGTGCCCCGTGGGGCGTACTGACTTGTCACCACCAGCGCGGCGCCGATACCGCAAGCCACGAGCCGCCAACGCGGCACGCGGGAGGCGAAGGACGCCGGACGGGTGGACCTGCCGTCGGCGTGGACGCGGTGCGTACCCACCACGACAGCCAGCACTATCGTCAGCGCGCCCACGGCCGAAGCCGCCGCCGTAGGCCACTGCGCCCATAGATCGCGATGGTCGACCACGAAGCCGGTGGGTGGCAGCCGTAGGTTCCAGCGGGAGGCGATGGCATACGGCGCCAGCGCCAGGGTCGCACCCAGCGCGGCGGGTAGCACCGCCTCCCCGAGGTTGACCGCCGTCCGGTGCCACCACCTACCGCCCAGCGCCTGGAGCAGGCCGCTGCGCCGGTCACGGGTGCGCGAACCCACCCGCGCCGCCACCACGGTCAGGGCGAGCGCCGGCGCACCTGCCAGCGCCCACAGGACGAAGAGGGTCGAGGTCAGCGGCCACTGCTCGGTCATCTCGCCCGTCCCGCCGCCCCCGCCGCCGAAGGCGGCGACCGGCCACCACTGCGCGTGGTTCGAGGGCAGGGCGGCCACCCGGACGTAGGCGAGCCGTTCGGAGGGAGAGGCGAGGCCGGCGGGCTGCACGGTGCCGGCGAATTTCCCGTACCGCGTCAGGACGCCCTCCGCTTGCCCCGTACGCGCCAGTTCGGGGGAGAGCAGCACCCCGCCCGGCTCCGGCCACTTCGTCACGCCCGCCGGCACGGGCGCGTGCTCCGTCGTCAGGTGGACGAAGACGACGGACACGGGGTGCCCGCCCACGGTGTCCTTCCCCGGCCGATACAGCAGGGGAGCGTCCTTGCCCGCGGCGAACACCACCCCCCGGCCGTCCGACCGGTCCTCGCGCCCGTGGTACGTGGCCACCGTGCCGACTGTGGCGACCGCGACGAAGGCCACGGTGGCGGCGGCTACGAGCAACCCCCACCAGCGCAGCCGGTCACCCGGCGTGGCCCGGCCGGCGGCCAGGCCGATACGCAGGAGCGTGGCCACCGTGCGAAGCCTTCCCATGGTCACCGCACACCCGCCTGGGCCAGGACCCCGCCGCGCAGTTCGTGCCGCCGGTCCGCCCGCTCGGCCACCGCCGGATCATGGGTGACCAGCAGCAGCGCACAGCCTCGCTCCCGGGCGCTGGTGAACAGCAACTCCGCCACTTCGTCCTTGGCTTCCGGGTCCAGGGCACCGGTGGGCTCGTCGGCCAACAGGACTCTGGGGTCGGTTATCAGGGCGCGCGCGACGGCGGTGCGTTGGCGCTCACCGCCGGAGAGCAGCCCGGTGGGGGTGGAGCCGGACGGTACGCCCAGGTCCGCCAGCAGCTCGGCGGCTCGCCGATAGGCGTCCTGGGCGCCGCCCCCGTCGAGCAGGACGGGCAGAGCGACGTTCTCCACCGGGCTGAGTTCGGGAAGCAGTTCCCCGAACTGGAACACCATGCCCAGCGTCCGACGACGGGCCTGGGCGAGGCGCGCGGAGCCCAGTGCGGTCAGCTCCTGTCCCCCTGCGGTGATGGTTCCGGCTTGAGGCTTGACCAGACCAAGGAGACACATCAGCAGCGTGGACTTACCCGACCCGCTGGGCCCCGTCACCGCCACGGACTCCCCGGGCGCGACGGTGAGGTCCACGTGATCCAAGAGGCTGCGTTTCTCAATCCGGTAGCACAACCCGCGCACGTGGAGCCCGGACACATTGGCTTCTCCCACAAGGCACCTGTTTTCATATCTCAACGAACGGGACGCCGCACCCACCCGAGCAGGGCGGGTGCGGCGGTAGTGGCGCCGGTCTGCCGATCAGTAACCGGTCAGCACCCAGCCCGAGCAGACATCCGGGTCCCAGTCGCGGGACTCACAAGTCCTGATCTGGTAGATGGTCGAGCCATCCGCGGAGTAGACAGTAGTGTTGACTCCGCTGTGGTTCCACAGCGTCTTGTAGTTGTTCGGGTCGCTTCGCCGGTAGTACTGCGCCTTCACCGGGTCGCCGTCCTGCTGAGTGTCCTTGACCCCCACTACTCCGCTGTCGCCGCCGTTCGCCGGAGACCAAGCGGTGGCCCCTGCGGCAGACACGGTGACGGCAAAGGCCGTACCCGTGGGGACCGCGAGCGCCAAACCAAGCATGGTGGCGGCCACGATTCTGGTTCTCTTCATACGTATGTCTCCGTATCCTTCGGGACTTCGGGTTGGCCCTTGTCGGATGTGCACGCAAGTGGCCCGCAGCGCGTCAACGAGACGGCGAGATCCGTGAGGCGTCCGGTGAGCCGATGGAAATCTTGGCGCGCACGGTTCAGATGCCACATCGGCTGTACGACCCCGGTCGATCGGACGAGATACCTACCGGCCACGCCGGTCCCCCGGTGTCCCGGCCTGCGGGGGGCACATCTCGGTATTTGTCGCGTACGCGTTGGCCGACGCGTGGGACGAGATGTCTGTGCGACCGGGTGAGGTCAGGACCGCCATGAGCCGGTGGTGGCGGCGCTTCAGCCGATCGAGCCGAGGGAACCGCGCTTCCGCGCCGACCAGATGGCGCGGGCGTTCACCGACCGGGGCGTGACCTACGCCTTCGCGGGCGAGGAGCGGCCGTGGCCGCTGGACCTCGTGCCCAGGATCCTCGACGCCCTCGAATGGGATCTCATCCACCGCGGGGTCGGGCAGCGGGTGCGGGCGCTGGAGGCCTATCTCGCCGACGCCTGCGGGCCCTGCCGGGCCTTCGAGGACGGGGTGGTGCCCTGGCGGCTGCTGAACTCGCCGCACTTCCACCGGGCGGCCCACGGAATCGAGCCACCGGGCGGGGTGCGCATCCATGTCGCCGGGATCGACCTCGTACGGGACGAGGCCGGCGACTTCCGGGTGCTGGAGGACAACGTCCGGGTGCCGAGCGGTGTTTCGTACGTCATCGAGAACCGGCGTGCCATGACCCGGGTGTTCCCCTCGCCCCAAGGCCGACAGGCACGGAGCTGCACCGGCCGGTCGCCGGACAGAGCCGCGCCTGGATCGAGTGCTGGGCGGGCGACTGGTGCGGCTGCGACCCGACCAACCGGACCAGGGCCGACGAGCCGCACGTGGTCGTGGGCCGGGGCCGGGACTACGACGACGTGACACTCCACAAGGGCATCTACCGGGGTGTGTCCGGCGGACCGCCCGAAGTGACGGTGGAGTTCACCCGGGTGGCGTGAACGGGGCGGGGACGGTGCGGGCGGGGACGTTCACTTCTCCCCGCCCGGGGCGCACAATCGCCTCTATGCCGACGCCGCGCCGCCCGATCAGCCTCCTGCTGGCCCTGCTAGCCCTGCCGCTCACGGCGGGCTGCGGCGACGACGGGCAGGGCACGCAGCCGCCCCGCTCCCGCAAGGACGGCCACCTCACCTTCACCGTCCTGGCGCTGGACTGCGGCATCACGGGGGTCACCGGGTCGCACGCCGACGCGCCGCCGCAGGGGCAGTTCTGCGCCGCCCGGCTGCGGGTGGAGAACCGGGACCCGAACTACCACACCTACGAGTCCGCGCGGCAGCGCATCGCGGGCGTCAGCGGGAGCCGCGCCCGGCCCGACTCCTTCGCCATGGCGGTGCGCCGCCAGTCGGACACCGTGAAGCTCGGCGGCCACACCCTGATGGAGGTCGAGCTCTGGTACGACGTCCCGAAGGACGCCGACATCACCGGGCTGCGCGTCTCCGGCGACAACGACCCGTCCGGCTTCATGAGCACCAAGCCCGTCGGACGGGCGCCCGGCGGGGTGCTGATCCCCGTGCCGCCCGGGACGCGCGGGCCGGGGGCTACTTCAACTTGATGGCCGCGCAGGCCGACGCGTACTTCGCGGTGCAGATCTGGTCCACGGTGTAGATGCCGTCGCGGACGACCGTGCTCTTGATGTTGTTCTTCGTCAGCGCGGCCACCGACACCAGCTGCGCCGGGATCTGCTTGTCGGTGGGGCTGTCGACCCGGTCCTGGGTGAGGGAGTCGAACAGGATGTCCTTGCCCTGGACCTTGGCCACGGCCATCTCCGCGGCGGCCTCGGCCTCCAGCGGGTAGGACTTGTACACGCTCATGTACTGCTCACCGGCGACGATCCGCTGCACGGCGGACAGTTCCGCGTCCTGGCCGGTGATCGGCGGCAGGTCGGCGAGGCCCGCGGCCTCCATCGCCTTGATGGCGGCACCGGCCATCGCGTCGTTGGCGGAGTACACGGCGGCGATGTTGTCCTTGCCGATCGCCTCGATCGCCTCGGTCATGTCCTCCTGGGCGATCTCCGGCTTCCAGCCGTCGACGTCGTACGTCTTGGCGATCGTCACCTTGCCGGTGAGCTCGGACAGGGCGCCCGCCTTGAACTGCCCGGCGTTCGGGTCGGAGGGCGAGCCGTTGAGCATCACGATCTTGTCGGAGGTGTCGATCCCGGCGCCCAGCGACTCCAGCAGGGTGCGGCCCTGCACCTCACCGACGAGCTCGTTGTCGAAGGAGACGTACGCGTCGATCGGGCCCTCGGCGAGACGGTCGTAGGCGATGACGGGGATGCCCGCGTCCTTGGCCTTCTGGACCTCGGAGGCGATGGCCTTCGAGTCCACGGCGTCCAGCAGGATGACGTCGACCCGGTCGTCGATCATCTGCTGCATCTGCGTCGCCTGCTTGCCCGCGTCGGCCTCGCCGTTGGCGTAGACCGTCTTGCCCTTCTTCGCGGTGAGTTCCGCCACTTTCTTCTGGATGATCGGGTAGTCGAAGTCCTCGTAGCGCGTGTTCGTCTTCTCCGGCATCAGCACGCCCACCGTGACGTCGTCGCCCTTGCTCGGGCTCGCGTCGGCGGCGTCCCCCGAGACCCCCAGTGCCCCACAGGCGGTCAGCGAGAGGGCCATCGAGGACACGGCCACACATATGGCGGTACGACGCATTGGGGAGCTCACTTCTGGTGCCATTTTCGGACGCGGGCGCAGTATTGCGACCCAGATGACTCAAAAGCCAACGCGGCCCCCGCCCCAGGCGTCAAGCGGAATCACTTAACGAGTGCGCAACACCACGCTCCGCTCGGCTTGTGAAGACATCACGGAAACACCCCCAAACACCCCTTACGGGCCCTCCATTCAGCGGGACGTCTCGCGGAGGCGGAGATCCGCACAACCCCGGCCAATGCTCACGAGTCGTCACCTTGACGGGTTTCCCGCGCTGTTCCCGCCCGATCACAGGACCGAATGAAGTCAGCCAGGAACCGGGAGCCGGGCGGTCGGTGACCGAGCACGTGTGCCGCCTCCCCCGACGCCCGGCTTAGTCCGCCGTACAACCAATCGCCGGTCCGGGCGGTCCTGGTCACGACGGTGTCCCCTGCCGTCCCCGATCAGGACCGAAGGAACCGATGAACCCTGCCAGACGAGGCATGACCGCGGCCGCCGCGACCGCCGTCGTGCTCACCACCACGGGCACCCTGCTCACGCTCGCGCCGTCCGCGTCCGCCGCGACCACCTGCACCTCGCCGGTGTTCACACGGCAGCTCTTCGCGAACACCACCCTCTCCGGCACCCCGAAGAAGACGGACTGCGACAGCGCGATCGACCAGAGCTGGAGCGGCGCCCCCGCGTCCGGCCTGCCGTCGGACAACTTCGGCGTCCGCTGGTCCGTGACCCGCGACTTCGGCTCCGGCGGCCCCTTCGCCCTCGCCGCCTCCGGTCTCGACGGCATCAGGGTCTACGTCGACGGCGTCCGCAAGATCGACCTCTGGAAGAACGTCTCGACCACGGTGACCAAGACCGTCAACGTGACGATTCCCTCCGGCAAGCACACGCTCCGCGTCGACTACGTCAACTGGACCGGCCCCGCCAAGGTCAAGTTCGGCTACACACCCCGCACCTCCGCCACCGTCGACCAGACCAAGCCCCTCGCCCCGGCCGGCACCGCCGCCTCGTACGACACCGCCGCCGGCAAGGCCAAGCTCACCTGGGCGAGGAACAAGGAGATGGACCTCGCCGGGTACAAGGTCTACCGGCGGCTCCTGGGCGACGACAGCTGGAAGAGGCTGACCACGACCACGGCGGGCTCGTACACGGACGCTCCGCCCGCGACCGGCGCGACCTACCTCTACGAGGTCCGCGCCTACGACAAGGCCGGCAACGAGTCCACGGGCAGCGCCGACAAGTCCGTCACCACGGCCGACAGGACCGCGCCCGTGAAGCCCACCGGCGTCGGGGCCGCCGACGGACAGCCGGGCGTCACGGTGTCCTGGAACGCGGTGGCGGGGGCGGCGGAGTACCTCGTGCACCGGCGCTGGGACACCGACGGCCAGGACGAACCGGTGGTGCAGGTGGCCAGGGTGAGCGGCACCTCATGGCTCGACACCAAGGTCCAGGACCGCCTCATGTACAGCTACTGGGTCACCGCGGCCGACACCGCCGGGAACAGGTCCGCCAAGTCCGCGCCCGCCGCCGTCGAACGAGGCGACTGGGCGCCGTCCGCGCCCACCGGACTCACCGCCGCGACACAGGCGGGCACGGGCGTCACGCTGTCCTGGAAGGCACCCACCAGCCCCGTCACCCGCGACCTCGGCCTCTTCCGGATCTACCGCGACGGCGAGCTCTTCGACGAGGTCGGTCCCACGAAGACCTCATACACGGACACGGACGTCCGGCAGGGCACCTCCTACACGTACACGGTGACCGCCGTGGACACCCAGGACCAGGAATCCGCTCCCTCGGCCCCGGTCACCGGCACCGCACCCGCCACCGGCCTCACCCCGGCCGCCGTCGGCGGTCTGCGCGGCGCGATGAACGGCACCGACATCGAACTCGCCTGGAAGCGCAACACCGAGGAGGACGTCGACCACTACACCGTCCACCGCGGCGTTCTCGTCGACGGCGCCTGGCAGTACGAACTGTGGGGCGAGGTCCGGCAGTCCTGGGTGGACGAGCCGACCCTGTACTACTCCCACGAGATCTACACCCCCCGGGGCGAGACCGTCCGCTGGGCCGTCGTCGCCGTGGACGAAGCCGGCAACTCACGCCTCACCAGCGGCGAGGACTTCTCCTACGTCACGGTCACCGAGCCGCTCGCGGACCCGGAGACCACCGGGTGAACCGTTACGGGGTGGCGGCCGAGGGAACCGAACCCCCGCCGGCGGGCGACTGGACAGTCAGAGCACCGAACTCCTGACGACCCCACGAGGACCGTATGACCATCAGCGAAAGCTCTGTCACGGACACCCTCTTCGGACCGCTCACCGTCCGCCTGAACAGCTGGCGGGGTGAAGTCGTCGTCGAGGGCGAGGCGATCCCGCGGGTCGTGCTGAGCCGGGCGACCGGCACCAAGGCCGACGGGGACATCCCGATCGGCACCCGGGACGCCGGCCTGCTCATCCTCACCGTCGGCGGCGAGGCGGCCGCGCTGGCCCCCGGCCGGGGACGGCTGATCCGGCATTCGTACCGGGTCGACGTCCGGCACGCGGGCCGGCACTGGCGGCTGATGCCCCACTCCATGCCGGACAGCCGCCTCCTGCGCGACGGGCGGCGGCTGGGCGACTTCCACTCGAAGGGCCGCGGCGAGGTGAAGGCCGCCAAGTGGCGCTCGGACGCCAAGCCGGACGCCATGGACGCGGCCGTCGGGTACGCGCTGGCCTCCGCGTTCGGCACGGGTGCGGAGTCGATGTGGTCGTCGGCCGCCGACCTGGTCCTCGACGTGTTTCCCTGAGATCCGCCGTACAACCAATCGGTGCCCTTGCCGGTCCTGTTTCGACGACGGTGATCTCTCCCGTCGTCGGACAGGACCGAAGGACCGCATGAACCCAGCCAGACGTACGACCGCGGCCGCCGCGACCGCCGTCGTACTCGCCACCGCGGGCACCCTGCTCACGCTCACGCCCGCCTCCGCCGCGACCACCTGCGCCTCGCCGGTGTTCACACGGCAGTTCTTCGCGGACACGAGCTTCTCCGGCACCCCGAAGAGGACGGACTGCGACAGCGCGATCGACCAGAGCTGGAGCGGCGCTCCCGCCTCCGGCCTGCCGTCCGACAACTTCGGCGTCCGCTGGTCCGTGACCCGCGACTTCGGCTCCGGCGGCCCCTTCGCCCTCGCCGCCTCCGGTCTCGACGGCATCAGGGTCTACGTCGACGGCGTCCGCAAGATCGACCTCTGGAAGAACGTCTCGTCGACCGTCTCCAAGACCGTCAACGTGACGATTCCCTCCGGCAAGCACATCCTCCGCGTCGACTACGTCAACTGGACCGGCCCCGCCAAGGTCAAGTTCGGCTACACACCCCGCACCTCCGCCACCGTCGACCAGACCAAGCCCCTCGCCCCGGCCGGCACCGCCGCCTCGTACGACAAGAGCGGCAACCACGCCAAGCTCACCTGGGCGAGGAACAAGGAAATGGACCTCGCCGGGTACAAGGTCTACCGGCGGCTCCAGGGCACCTCCTTCGGCAGCAAGGCGCTCGCCACGACCACCTCCACCTCGTACACGGACACCCCTCCGCCCACCGGTGCGACCTACTCCTACGAGGTCCGCGCCTACGACAAGGCGGGCAACGTCTCGGCCGGCACCGCCGACCAGGCGGTCACCAGCGTGGACACCACCCCGCCCGCCGCGCCGTTCGTCGAGATGGACGCGTGCCCGGTGGACCAGCCCTACGCGGCCCCGGAGTTGGTCACGAGCGCGCAGAACGCGGCCGACATCGCGCTGTACGAGATGCAGCGACTCAACCCCGTCACCAGCACCTGGGCCACCGTGTACACCGGCACCAAGGGCGCGATCTGCGACACCGGTCGCGCCGCCGACGGCAGCAAGGTCACCTACCGGGGCCGGGCCAGGGACGCCGTGGGGAACTGGTCGGCGTACTCGCCCGCCGCCACCTTCACCACCTCGGACCTGACACCGCCCGCGACCGCGGCCGACGCGCGCGTCGAGTACCGGTCGGGCGTTCCGCACCTGCTGTGGTCGGCCGTCGACGGGGCCGCCTCCTACCAGGTCCTCCAGTACGACCCGGCGACCGGCGGCTGGCTCGACGCGCTGCCCGGCGCCACCGGCGACACCCCGACCACCACCACCGGGACCGACGCCGTGCCGCGCCAACTCCTCGCGGTCGCCGACGACTACCGGTACGCGGTGCGCTCGGTGGACGCGAAGGGCAACGCCGCCGCCCCCGTGGAGGTCACGCTGACCATGGCGGACCGGCCCGGGGCGATCGCGCCGTTCCGCACCACCGCGGACCGGTTCGGCGAGGGGGTGATGATCGAGTGGAGCAGCGCCGACCCGTGGACCTTCGGCGAGGACAGGCCGCTGCTCACCTACCGGATCGTCCGCACCGACAGGGCGACCGGCGAGAGCAGCACGGTGGCCGCCTGCAAGCCCAACGACTCGCGGGACCTGCCGCTGACGGACCCCAAGACGTACTGGACCTGGAACACCGGCGACGCCCCCGACTACGCCGGTCCCCGGCAGATCAACGGCGTCTGCTGGGACGTCTCCGGTGCCTCCGAGACGACGTACGACTACACCGTCGTGACGCTCGACCCGTACGGCCATGAGTCGCGGCCCGGCCCCGCCGCCACCGCGACCACCCCGGACACCGAGCGCCCGGCCCCGGTGCGGAACCTGGCCGCCGAGCAGATCCCGCTCGGGGTGCGCCTGACCTGGACGCCGCCGGCCGACGACGACGTCACCGGCTACAAGGTGTGGCAGGGCGTCACGGACCCGGAGACCGGCGAGACGGTCTGGGACCAGAACTGCTGGACGGGCGACTCCCTGGCCGAGACCGAGATCCTCTGCCCGACGGTCCCCGACGGCGCCGCGCACACCTACAAGGTGGCCGCCACGGACGGCTCCCCCTTGATCGACTGGTGGGCGGGGCCCGAGGCCTTCCACCCCGCCGAGCTCTCCGTCACCCTGCCCGACACCCGGCCGCCGGGCTGGACGGGGACCGGGATCCGCGAGGACCAGTACCCGGAGCTGTACGTCGGTTGCTCCGAGAGCTCCGGCCTCGGCGACTGCGGCCGGTTCGCGAGCTACCGCGTGGAGCGCTGGGACCCGGCCTCGGCCGCCTATGTCACCCTCGCCGAGGGCACGATGGGCGACGCCGTGTACTTCATGGACAAGACGGTCCACGAGGACACGCTGGGCCTGTACTACTACCGCGTCGTCCGCCTGGACGCCGCCGGCGCGGAGGCCGCGTCCACGCCGACGGCGTACGGCATCTGGGACTCCTGGCTCTGAGCCGGCGCAGGCGAAGGGGCCCGGAGGTTCATCCCTCCGGGCCCCTTTCACCTGCCTGCGTCAGTCCTGCCGCCCCTTGGGACGCCACACCACCAACGCGCTGGTCTGCTGCACTTCCTGATACGGCACCAGGTCACGGCGGTACGACGCGTGGACCGCCGCCTCGCGCTGCTGGATGGCCGCGGCGGCGCCCTCGACGGCGGCCTGGAGTTCGGCCACCCTCGACTGCAACGCGGCGACCTGGTTCTCCAGCTCGATGATGCGCTTGATACCGGCCAGGTTGATGCCCTCGTCCTGCGACAACTGCTGGACGGTGCGCAGCAGTTCGATGTCGCGGGCCGAGTAGCGCCGGCCCCGGCCCGCGGTGCGGTCCGGGGAGACCAGGCCGAGCCGGTCGTACTGGCGCAGTGTCTGCGGATGCAGACCGGACAGCTGGGCAGCCACCGAGATGACGTAGACCGGGGTTTCCTCGGTCAGTTCATACGGGTTGCGTCGACGGCCGTCCATCTCCATCAAGCTCCCTTCGCGGCCTGGAACAGCTCCGCCCGCGGGTCCTCGCCCGCGGTCGCCTCGCGATACGCCTCGAGTGCGTCACGAGCCTTCCCCGTCAGATCCGCCGGGACACTCACCTCGACGGTGACCAGCAGGTCGCCGCGGGTGCCGTCCTTGCGGACCGCGCCCTTGCCCCGGGCGCGCATGGTGCGGCCGTTGGGCGTGCCCGGCGGCAGCTTCAGCGTCACGGCGGGCCCGCCCAGGGTGGGGACCTTGACCTCGCCGCCGAGCGCCGCCTCGGTGAACGTCACCGGGACGGTGACCGTGAGGTTGTCGCCCTTGCGGCCGAAGACCGGGTGCGCGTCGACGTGCACGGTGACGTACAGATCGCCGGACGGGCCGCCGCGCTCGCCCGGTGCGCCCTTGCCGCGCAGCCGGATGCGCTGACCGTCCGTCACCCCGGCGGGGATACGGACCTGCATCGTCCGCGAGGACTTGGCGCGGCCGCTGCCCTTGCACTCCAGGCAGGGGTGCTCGGCCATCAGTCCGCGGCCCTTGCAGTCCGGGCAGGGGTCGGTCAGCGAGAACCCGCCGCCCGAACCCCGGGCCACCTGGCCGGTGCCGACGCAGGTCGGGCACACCCGCGGTGTGCCGTTCTTGTCGCCGGTGCCGGAACAGGCCTTGCAGGGGGACTGCGAGGACATCCGCAGCGGGACGGTGGCACCCTCGATGGCCTCGGTGAAGCTCAGCGTGACCTCGGTGTCGATGTCCTGGCCGCGCCGGGGCTGGGTACGGGTGGTGCCCGTGCCGCCCCGGTTGAACAGGCCCCCGAAGACGTCGCCGATGCCGCCGCCGAAGCCGCCGGCTCCCTGACCGCCGCCCTGGGCGCCTCCGAAGAGGTCGCCCAGGTCGAAGTTGAAGGAGCCGCCGCTCGCGCCCGGCCCCGGGCGGAAACCGCCGTTGCCGAAGAGGGTGCGGGCCTCGTCGTACTCCTTGCGCTTCTTGGGGTCGCCGAGGACGTCGTTCGCCTCGGAGATCTCCTTGAAGCGCTCCTCCGCCTTGGTGTTGCCCTTGTTGGCGTCCGGGTGGAACTCGCGGGCGAGCTTCCGGTACGCCTTCTTGATCTCGGCCTCGGTGGCGTCCTTGGGGACGCCGAGGACCTTGTAGTAGTCCTTCTCGATGAAGTCCTTGGTGCTCATCCTCGACGCGCCCCCTTTCCGCGGTTCCGCTCGGTGTCTACGTCAGCCCTCCTCAGGGCCGTTGTCCTTGTCGTCGCCGGCCTCGGAGGAACCCTCCTCGGCCTTGACCGTCTGCGCGCCCGGCTGCGGTTCGGCGACCGCCACCCGCGCGGGGCGGATGGTGCGCTCGCCGATGCGATACCCCGGCTGGAGGATCGCGACGCAGGTCGTCTCGGTGACGTCCGGCGCGTAGCTGTGCATCAGGGCCTCGTGGATCGTCGGGTCGAAGGGCTCGCCCTCCTTGCCGAACTGCTGAAGGCCCATCTTCGCCGCGACGGTCTCCAGCGACTCCCCGACGCCCTTGAAGCCGCCGACGAGTTCACCGTGTTCGCGTGCGCGGCCGATGTCGTCGAGCACGGGAAGGAGTTCGGTCAGGAGGTTCGCGACGGCGACCTCCTTGACCGTGACCCGGTCCCGCTCCACACGGCGGCGGTAGTTCTGGAACTCGGCCTGGAGCCGCTGGAGGTCCGCGGTGCGCTCCTCGAGCGCCTTGCGGGCCTGGTCCAGCTGGGCCGTCAGACCGGCGATCTGGGCTGTTGCGTCCCCGGCCGGGGCCGCCTCCGCCTCCGGGGAGGAGGGGTCGGCGGCCTTCGGCTCGGCGTCGTCGGGGGTCGCGCCGGAGGGGACGTCGGGCTTCTCCTCGAAGCCCGGGGTCTCCTCGGTCACGCGGCACCGTCCTTGCGCTCGTCGTCGACGATCTCGGCGTCCACGACGTCGTCGTCCGCCTTGTCCTGCGGGGCACCGGCGTCGGCGCCACCGGCGGCCTGCGCGGCCTGGGCGTCGGCGTACATGGCCTGGCCGACCTTCTGGGAGACCGCGGCGACCTTCTCGGTGGCGGTGCGGATCTCGGCGGTGTCCTCGCCCTTGAGCGCGGTCTTCAGCTCCTCGACGGCGGCCTCGACCTCGGTCTTGACCTCGCCGGGGACCTTGTCCTCGTTGTCCTTGAGGAACTTCTCCGTCTGGTAGACGAGCTGCTCGCCCTGGTTGCGGGACTCGGCGGCCTCGCGGCGGGCGTGGTCCTCCTCCGCGTACTTCTCGGCCTCTTCGCGCATCCGGTTGACCTCGTCCTTCGGCAGCGAGGAGCCACCGGTGACGGTCATCTTCTGCTCCTTGCCCGTGCCCAGGTCCTTCGCGGTCACGTGCATGATGCCGTTGGCGTCGATGTCGAAGGCGACCTCGATCTGCGGGACACCGCGCGGGGCCGGCGGCAGGCCGGTGAGCTCGAACATCCCGAGCTTCTTGTTGTACGCCGCGATCTCGCGCTCGCCCTGGTAGACCTGGATCTGCACGGAGGGCTGGTTGTCCTCGGCGGTGGTGAAGATCTCGGACCGCTTGGTCGGGATCGTCGTGTTCCGCTCGATGAGCTTGGTCATGATGCCGCCCTTGGTCTCGATACCAAGCGACAGCGGCGTGACGTCGAGGAGCAGGACGTCCTTGACCTCACCCTTGAGGACACCGGCCTGGAGGGCGGCGCCGATGGCGACGACCTCGTCCGGGTTGACGCCCTTGTTGGCGTCCTTGCCACCGGTGAGCTCGCGCACGAGCTCGGCCACGGCGGGCATCCGGGTGGAGCCACCGACGAGGACGACGTGGTCGATCTCGTTGATGGAGACGCCGGCGTCCTTCATGACGTTGAAGAACGGGGTCTTGCAGCGCTCCAGCAGGTCCGCGGTCAGCTGCTGGAACTGAGCCCGGGTGAGCTTCTCGTCCAGGTGCAGCGGGCCCTCGGCGGAGGCGGTGATGTAGGGCAGGTTGATCGAGGTCTCGGTGGAGGAGGACAGCTCGATCTTGGCCTTCTCGGCGGCCTCGCGGAGGCGCTGGAGGGCCATCTTGTCCTTGGCGAGGTCCACGCCGTGACCGGACTTGAACTGCTGCACCAGGTAGTCGACGACACGCTGGTCCCAGTCGTCACCACCGAGGTGGTTGTCACCGTTGGTGGCCTTCACCTCGACGACGCCGTCGCCGATCTCCAGCAGGGACACGTCGAAGGTGCCGCCACCGAGGTCGAAGACGAGGATCGTCTGGTCGTCCTTGTCGAGGCCGTAGGCGAGCGCGGCCGCGGTGGGCTCGTTGACGATGCGAAGGACGTTGAGACCGGCGATCTCACCGGCTTCCTTCGTCGCCTGGCGCTCGGAGTCGTTGAAGTACGCCGGGACGGTGATGACCGCGTCGGTCACCTTCTCGCCCAGGTAGGCCTCGGCGTCCCGCTTCAGCTTCTGAAGGATGAACGCGGAGATCTGCTGCGGGTTGAAGGGCTTCCCGTCGAGCTCGATCTTCCAGTCCGTGCCCATGTGGCGCTTGACGGAGCGGATGGTCCGGTCCACGTTCGTGACTGCCTGGCGCTTGGCCACCTCGCCGACCAGCACCTCACCGTTCTTCGCGAAGGCGACGACGGACGGCGTGGTCCTGGCACCCTCGGCGTTGGTGATGACGGTGGGCTCGCCGCCCTCCAGAACGCTGACGACGGAGTTAGTCGTGCCCAGGTCGATGCCGACCGCACGTGCCATGGTGATTTCCTCCAGCTGACTTGAGTGGAACGGACTCAAGTGTGCCTGACGTATCCCATGCGGTCAACAGACCTGAGCCACCAAGACTCAACTCTTATCCGTTCCTTACACGCAACTGACCTCTGACCTGCGTAGATACCGGTCGAGGTGAGCTGGAAGGCCTGATACGCAGCAGCCCCAGCACGGCGACCAGGGCACCGCCACCCACCCAGAGCGCCCCGGACGCGCCGATCCGGCCGAGGTGCACCAGGACGGCGACGAGTACCCCCGAGAACGCGGCCAGACCGAGCAGGACCGCGACCCCGGGCGGGGTCAGTCCGAGCCGCCGCAGCCGGTGGGCGAGATGGTCGCGGCCGCAGCGGCCGGTCAGCCGCCGGGACAGCAGCACCAGCAGGACGTCGGCGCCGACCACCACGGCGAGCGCCCCGAACACCGCCGCGGTGGACCCGAGTCCGTACCCGGCGCGGGTCACCACGGCCGCCGAGGCGAGCACGAAGCCGGTGAACAGCGACCCGCAGGCGCCGAGCCCCACGCGCGCGGGAGGCCAGTTGTGCATGAGGAAGCCGGTCAGCGCGGCGGCCAGCACGCTCAGCAGCACCGCGAGCCCGTCCATCACCTCGATGGCGGCACAGGCCCCGACCCCGAAGGCGGTGACGACCCCGACGGTCCCGACCACCCCGTCCGCGTGATCCAGGGCCCGGAAGCCGAGGGCGACGAACACGATCCAGCCGACGGCGAGCAGCCCTCCGGCGAACCCGGTCTCCTCGTACGGCACGACCCAGGCCGCCGCCACCGCCGTCCCCACGACGAGCACGCGCGGCTTGATCCGCCGGACGTCCGCGACCAGGCCCAGCGCGGCCACGGCGGCCCCGGCGGCGAGCAGGTCGCCGACCCCGCCGTCGAGGGGCGCCGCGCCCATGCGGCCCGCGGCCACCGCCACCAGGCAGGTCGCGAGCACCACGGCCACCCCGCCGAACAGGGGCACCTTGCGCTGCGGCCGACGCCGGTCGACGACGCCCAGCCGCAGCGCGGCCGTCCGGAGCAGGGCGGTGAGGACCGCGGCGAGAAGAAGGGCGGTCGTGGCGGCGGCGATCCCGTAGAGCACGGGTCTAAATTAGTGCTACATGTACCAATTTGGTACGAATAACACGGTCAGTTCTTAAGGCAACCCTCAGCGACACAGATCACCGCACGGCTGGCTACAGTGCGGAGGCTGATACGGGTACTCTCGTAGAACTGCATAAGTTACCGCTTAGTAATCTCGCTCTGAGAAACCATCGCAGGCCCGAGGAGCCCCGACATGCAACTCGCCGCGATCATCGTGTCGCTGGTCCTGACCGTGGTCGGCGTGGCACTGTTCGCACGCGTCATCGCCCAGTTCGTCCGGTTCTTCATGCTCGGCCAGCCACTGCCCGCCGGCGTCCGGGTCGACAACCCCTACCAGCGCAGTGTGACGCTGGTGAAGGAGTTCCTCGGCCACACGCGGATGAACCGCTGGGGCGTCGTGGGCGTCGCCCACTGGTTCGTGGCGATCGGCTTCCTGACCCTGATCCCGATCCTGGGCCAGGCGATGGGCCAGCTCTTCCAGGCGGACTTCGTCCTGCCGGTCATCGGCGGGTTCCTGCCGTGGGAGATGTACGTCGAGTTCATCACCGTGATGACCGGCCTCGGCATCGCGGTGCTCATCGCGATCCGCCTGCTGAACCTGCCCTCGCGCCCCGGTCGCAAGTCCCGCTTCGCCGGCTCCAAGGCCTGGCAGGCGTACTTCGTCGAGTACGTCATCCTCACCATCGGCATCGTGATCTACGTCCTGCGCGGCCTCGAGGGCGCGATGCACCACGTGGACCACTACGAGGCCGCGTTCTTCGCCTCGTACCCGCTGGTCGCCGCCTTCCGCGAGCTCGACGTCCCCACGCTGCAGACGCTGGTCTACCTGTTCGCCGGGATCAAGGTCTCCGTCTCCTTCATCTGGATGATCGTCGTCTCGGTCAACGCCAACATGAGCGTGGCCTGGCACCGGTTCCTGGCGTTCCCGAACATCTGGTTCAAGCGGAACGCGGACGGCGCGAGCTCCCTCGGCGGGCTGCAGCCGATGACCTCCGGCGGCAAGCCGATCGACTTCACCGACCCGGGCGAGGACGACGTCTTCGGCGTCTCCCAGGTCGAGCAGTTCTCCTGGAAGGGCCTGCTGGACTTCTCGACCTGCACCGAGTGCGGTCGCTGCCAGTCGCAGTGCCCGGCCTGGAACACCGGCAAGCCGCTCTCCCCGAAGCTGCTCATCATGTCGCTGCGGGACCACTCGCACGCCAAGGCGCCCTACCTGCTGGCGGGCGGCGGCAAGACGATGGAGGGCGAGGAGAAGGCCTCCGAGGAACAGCTGGCCGGCGTGCCCGCCGCGGCCCTCGCGGAGGCCGAGCGCCCGCTGATCGGCACCGCCGAGGAGAACGGCGTCATCGACCCGGACGTCCTGTGGTCCTGCACCACCTGCGGCGCCTGTGTCGAGCAGTGCCCGGTCGACATCGAGCACATCGACCACATCGTCGACATGCGCCGCTACCAGGTGATGATCGAGAGCGCGTTCCCGTCCGAGGCGGGCACGATGCTCAAGAACCTGGAGAAGAAGGGCAACCCCTGGGGGCTGGCCAAGAAGCAGCGCCTGGAGTGGACGAAGGAGGTCGACTTCGAGATCCCGGTCGTCGGCCGCGACATCGAGGACCTCACCGAGGTCGAGTACCTGTACTGGGTCGGCTGCGCCGGCGCTCTGGAGGACCGCGCCAAGAAGACCACCAAGGCCTTCGCGGAGCTGCTGCACATGGCGGGCGTCAAGTTCGCGATCATGGGCGGCGACGAGAAGTGCACCGGCGACTCCGCCCGCCGCCTCGGCAACGAGCCCCTCTTCCAGGAGCTCGGCATGGAGAACGTCATGGCGCTGAACATGGCGTTCGGCGAGGAGACGGACGACGAGGGCAAGGTCCTGCCCGAGTCCGCGAAGCCGAAGTCCGCGAAGAAGATCGTCGCGACCTGCCCGCACTGCCTCAACACCCTCGGCAACGAGTACCCGCAGCTCGGCGGCGACTACGAGGTCATCCACCACACCCAGCTGCTCCAGCACCTCATCGACGAGGGCAAGCTGCTGCCGGTCACCCCGGTGGACGGCCTGATCACCTACCACGACCCGTGCTACCTGGGCCGCCACAACAAGATCTACACGCCGCCGCGCGAGATCATGACGGCCGTCCCGGGCCTGCGCCAGCAGGAGATGCACCGCCACAAGGAGCGCGGCTTCTGCTGTGGCGCCGGTGGCGCGCGGATGTGGATGGAGGAGCGGATCGGCAAGCGCATCAACAACGAGCGCGTCGACGAGGCCCTGTCCCTGAACCCCGACATCGTCTCGACGGCCTGCCCGTTCTGCCTGGTCATGCTGACCGACTCGGTCAACGGCAAGAAGAACGAGGGCAAGGCCAAGGAGTCCATCACGGTCGTCGACGTCGCCCAGCTCCTGCTGGAGTCCGTCAAGACCCCGGTCGACCCCGAGGACGCGGCGGAGACGGAGAGCGAGCCGGAGCCGGAGTCGGAGCCGGTGAAGTAGGCCCTCCGGCACGACAGGCCCAGGACGCCCCCCACGCCCTTCCGGGTGCGGGGGGCGTCGTCGTCCGCCCCGACCGGCATCTCCCGCCCCGGGAACCCGGCCTGACTCCCCCTTATCCCCGGGCTCGAACGCGTGCATGATTACGGGGTTCGTTGTCGATGATGCTGACGAGGTGTGCGGTGCGCGTGCGAAGAGCCGGGGCGGTCACGGCGGTGGTGTGCGGCGCCCTTCTCCTGACGTCCTGCGGACCCACCCAGCACGCCGGGAGCGCCGACCGCACCCCGGCCGTACGCTCCGCGAAGGCCCCCGCGAAGCTGCCCGTGCCACGCGGCGAGGGCAGCCGGACCGCCGACGACTTCAACGGTGACGGCCACCGCGACCTCGTCCTCGACGACCTGGTGAAGGCGCAGGCCCACGCGGACGACGCCGGCATCGGGATCGTCTACGGCGGCGCGCGCGGACTGACGCCGGGGGCGCGGCAGTTGCTCAGCCCGGCGAGGCAGGCCGCCGCGACCAAGGGGCAGGTGCCGGCCGTCTTCGAGGCGGAGGCCACCTGCGACCTCGACGGCGACGGCTTCACCGACCTCGTCGTGTCCACCGACCCGCCCTACGACGGCCAGGGCCGGCCCCCGGTCCCGCTCCAGGTCCTCTTCGGCTCCCCGTCCGGCCTGACCGGCAAGGCGGTCAAGCTCACCGTCCCGGACCACGCCCGAGCCGGCAACGACTGGCCGGACCAGCCGGTGTGCGGCGACTTCGACGGCGACGACGCGACGGACCTGGTGCTGCACGCCTCCGGCTCCCGACTCACCTACCTGCGCGGCCCGTTCACCCGCGAGGGCGCCCCGCAGGCGGCCGCCGCCCCCGTCCAGGCACCCGGCGAGATCCCCACGGGCCCGGCGGCCGACGTGAACGGGGACGGCTACGACGACCTGGTCGTCCGTACCGCGGAAGGCACCGCCGGCTCCGCCCTCGTCCTCGGCGGCCCCACCGGCCCGACCCGCACCGGCACGGTCCTGCCGGACGGCATCGACGTCGCCCTCGGCCGTTTCGGCAGGGGCAAGGCCCTGGACGCGGCGATCGGCGCGATGGGCGGCACCGCCCTGCGCTACGACCTGCCGACCGCCACCCGCGCCGTGCTCCCCTCCCCCGGGTCCATGCTCGACGCCGCCGACCTCGACGGCGACGGCCTCGCCGAACTCGTCTCCAGCGGCTCGCGGATCAAGGTCTTCCCGGGCCGCGAGAGCGGGCTGACGGCCTCGGGCCTGGTCACCGTCGACCCGGGCGCGGTCGGCACCACCCGGGTCCTGACCGTCGGCGACTTCGACGGGGACGGCCGGGCGGACCTCGTGGCCCGGACGTACCAGGGCGAGACGAGGGACACCGTCGCCGTCTTCCCCGGGACGAAGAAGGGGCTGGTGGCCGCCGAGCCGACGGTCACCTTCTCGACGTCCGCGTTCCTGACGGGGTGAGCCGCGGGGGCACGGCGCCTCGGGGATCTCCCCGACCTCAGGGGGTTCCCCCGCCTCAGGGGGAACGGAAATTTACCGAACTCACGTACAACCCTTAAGCAGCGGCGGAGGTCTCCTGATCGCCGACCGACCCGTGTAGCCGAGGGCAACTCCCGGTGAACACGGTCGGTCCGCCCCCATCGACTGTGGACGCCCCGCGCGGCGTCCCCGCATGCAGCAGGAGACCCCGCATGCACAAGCACGCTCTGCGACTCGCCCTCGCGACGGCCACCGCGGCCGCGCTGACGGGCGGTCTGCTCACGTTCTCGGCCGCCACCGCGGCAGCCGCGGACGCCACCACCGTCCCGCAGGCCGACTTCAACGGCGACGGCATCGGCGACGTGGCCTTCTCCGCCGCCGGCGGCTACGTGAACGGCAAGAAGGGCGCCGGCCAGCTGGTCGTCCTGTACGGCACCGCCACCGGCGTGTCCTCCGCGAAGCGTTCCGTGATCAGCCAGGACACCGCCGGCGTGCCGGGCACCGCCGAGACGAACGACTACTTCGGCGCCGAGACCGCGTACGGCGACTTCAACGGCGACACCTACGACGACATCGCCGTCGCCGCGTCCTCCGAGGACGTCGGCAGCGACACCGACGGCGGCACCCTCGTGGTGCTGTGGGGCTCGGCGAACGGCATCACCGGCAAGGGTGTCACCGTCTCCGACCCGGCCCCGTCCTCGCACGACCTGTGGGCCAAGAACCTCGCCGCCGGCGACTACGACGGCGACAACAGGGACGACCTGGCGGTGGGCAACACCTCCAGCACGATCTACGTCTTCAAGGGCGGCATCAGCACGAGCGGCACCGCCGTCGCCGGGCGGTCCACCATCAAGCCGCCGATCCAGTCCGGCGGCTCCGCCCGCGGCCCGCTCAACCTCACCGCCGGTGACGTCAACGGCGACGGCCGCACCGACCTCGTCGTCGACGGGTACGAGACCGAGACCGACTACGGCTGGAACACCAACTACCTGGTCCCCGGCACCGCGAACGGCCTGTCCGTGGCGTCCGCGCAGGAGCTGAAGCCCGGCGCGATCACCGCGATCGGCGACATCAACCACGACGGCTTCGGCGACATCGTCTCCGGCATGTACTGGAACCGCACCACCGACAACGGCGAGGTCACCTTCCCCGGTGGCGCCGACGGCGGCAAGGTGTGGGTCACCTACGGCTCGGCGAGCGGCGCCGGCTCGGTCACCGGCGTCACCCAGAACACCGGCAACGTCCCCGGCACCTCCGAGAAGAACGACTACTTCGGCTACGACCTGGACCTCGGCGACATCAACGGCGACGGCTTCCAGGACCTCGTGGTCGGCGTGGCCGGCGAAAACATCGACGGGGTCACGGACACCGGCGCGGTCACCGTCCTGTACGGCTCGGCCGCGGGCCTGAACACCTCCTCCGGCACCCAGTTCTTCGCCCAGTCCACCGCGGGCGTCCCCGGCGAGGACGAGAAGAACGACGCGCTCGGCGCCGACGTCAAGCTCGACGACGTCACCGGCGACGGCAGGGCCGACCTGATCGCGGGCTCGTACGAGAACGACGGCAACGGCGCGGTCCTCTACCTGCCCTCCAACGGCACGAAGATCACCACGACCGGCTCCCGCTCGGTCTCGCCGAGCACCTCGGGCGTCTCGACCACGGGCACCCCGGCCTTCGGCGCCAACTTCGCCGACTGAGCGGCCGTACCGCCTCCTCGTACGACCTCGGGGCCGGGCCCGTCACGACGCACCCGGCCCCATCACCCCGCCCACGACCGGCTCCGTCCACCTGCCCGAGTACGGCGGCGGCTTCCTCGACCGAGCCCGGCCCGACGGGTGACGCGTACTCCGGCGACGTGCTGATCGGCTGATCGCCGTACTCCCGTAGGTGGTACGGCTGATCTCCGTACTCCCGTAGGGGATTGGGGAAAAGTCCCTTAAGGGATGTCACAGCTCGGCAGCAAAGCCGGGCCCGGACCGCCGGGCCCGGCACGTCAACGACGGGGACCAGGTACGTTCGAAGGCGTGGCTGGATTCAGGATCGGACGCGGCCGGGACAACGGCGCTCCTCACACGCGACCGCAACAACCTCCGTACGGGCAGCAGGCCCCGCAGGGACCGCCGTACGGCGGCTACCCCGCGCCGCCCTCGCACCCACACCCGGGGCAGCAGGGTTACGGCGGCCACCAGGGCGGCGGTGGCTACGACGAGCCGGAGTACTTCGGCGACGGCGGCTACGGGCAGCAGCCCGCCGGCGGCCACGACCCGTACGCGGCGAACAACCCGGGTCACACCCAGGCGTTCCAGGTCGGTGAGGACCCGTACAACGAGGGCGGCACCTACCGCGCGGGCTCGGCCCAGCAGCCGGCCGGTCCGGTGGGCCCCCGGCTGCACTGGAAGGACCTGCTGAGGGGCATCGTCACGGCCCCCGCCCCGACCTTCCTGCGGATGCGCGACTACACGATGTGGGGCCCGGCCCTGATCGTGACGTTCCTCTACGGCCTGCTCGCGGTCTTCGGCTTCGACGGCGCGCGCGCGGACGCGATCAACGCGACGCTGTCCAACGCGGTCCCGATCGTCCTGACGACGGCGGTCGCGATGGTGCTGTCGTCCTTCGTCCTGGGCGTGGTCACCCACACCCTGGCCCGCCAGCTCGGCGGCGACGGCGCCTGGCAGCCCACGGTGGGCCTGTCGATGCTGATCATGTCGCTGACGGACGCCCCGCGTCTGGTCTTCGCCATGTTCTTCGGCGGCGACGCGACCTTCGTGCAGGCCCTCGGCTGGGCCACCTGGGTCGCCGCGGGCGCCCTGCTCACGCTCATGGTCTCCAAGTCCCACGACCTGCCCTGGCCGAAGGCGCTGGGCGCCGCGTCGATCCAGCTGATCGCACTGCTGTCGATCGTGAAGCTGGGCACGTTCTGACGTTCCGGGAACGCCGGACACGCGAGGAGGGGCTCCCCGACGGGGGAGCCCCTCTTCTCGTTGCTCAGTGCCTGCGCACGTCTGCTACTGCCCGTCTTGCTACTGCACGTCTGCTACTGCCCGTCTGCTACTGCACGTCGACGAAGTCACCCGTGGCGGAGACCGCCGGGGTGGTCGAGGTGCCCGCGAAGCTGTAACGGAAGTAGCCGTCGGTGGCGGCGGTGACGGTCGTCTTCAGCGCGCCCGTCGAGTTGCTCTTGATCGTCTTGACCGTGGTGTAGGTGCTGGAGCCCTTCTTACGGAACTGCAGCTTCACCGACTGGTTGCTGTACCCCGCGTACTTGCCGGTCTCCCAGTTGGCCCGCGACAGCTTGCCGGTGACCGTGATGGGCTTGCCCTTTTTCACGGGCTCCGGCGAGGCGTTGACCGTCAGCTTCGAGGCGCGCTGCACCTTGAAGGTGGTGGCCGCGTCGCGGTGGATGTAGTCGAAGTCGTGGGCCGAGACCAGCGTGCTGAGCCGCCAGGTGGCCGCCGCGGTGTTGCCGTTGATGGCACTGCCGCCCTGCGGGTCGAACGTCAGCGTGCCCGTGCAGGTCGAGGTGGTGGCGCTGACCTCGGCACAGGTGATCTCGCCCTCGTCGAACCAGATCTGGTCGTAGTTGGGCGTCGGGCCGAACGCGCTGATGTACGTGTTCTCCTTGATGCCCGAGTCGTCCGACGCGGTCACGGTGACCTTGGCGTACACCGTGTCGGTGGTACCGACCACGATCGGCTTGCCGCCGTTGACGACAACCTTGTCGATCGTGATGTTGCCCGCACCGCCGTCCTCCGCCTGAGCGGCGGTGGCACCGGTCGCGGTGGCGACCAGAGCGATGCTGGTACCGAGCAGGGCAAGGCGCGCGGTCATGCGCATGAAGGGTCCCCCCGGGGAGTTGCGGTGATCAAAGGGAGCCTACGTCGTTGGCCAACGCCTCACCACAGAGTTACCCCAATCCCCGGGCAACGCAGCCCACTTACGCATCAAGAACCTGCCCGGCCCGTTTTGTCACGGGGGGCTCGAACGTCGCCCCCCCTCCCGACGACAAGCGCCGTAGACGGCGGGATTCATCTCTCGGATACTGCGGGATGCGCTGAAGGTCTGCTGTCCCCTTGGGCGGCACGTTGGGCAGGGGGAGAACTTGCTGGCGAATCTGCTGCCGGGCCTTCGTGACGTCCGAGCGCCGCTGTCCACGGGCTGTATCTGGCTCCTGACGCTATGGCTCCTCCTGGAGGACCGCGTGCCGACCCCACAGCAGGCTCACGGCATCTGGGCTTCGTTGTATCGCCTCGGAGACCTGATAGGTCCTGCCGGTGTACTCGCGTCCGGAGCCTTCCTCGCCTATTTGATCGGCGCCATGCTCTCCGTCCGCGTGGTCACCGTGAACGCGAGGGAAGCGCCGAAGGCTGCCCGATTCTGGGACGCGAGGACGACCCTGACGCCTCGCGTGTCACGTCTCGCGTACGACGACCTCGTCGGCTTTCTGCGAGATCAGGGACGCGTACCGCCGAAACCTGAAGTCGCCGCAGGCGGGGATCTGGAGCGCCAGCGCGGAGAGCGTCTCGTGGTGAACCTGGCCGCGCGAGACATCCTCGGTGAGACACGGCAGCTCCGCACGAAACTACTGATCGCCAACTACGACCTGTTCAACGAGTACGACCGAGCCGTGGGTGAGGCCGAGTTCCGGAAGAACATCGCCTACGCCCTTATGGGCCTTACGGCCACGCTCAGCTGGCTGCAATCCCCCTGGTGGGCGCTTCTGTTGATCGTTTCCGCTCGGCTGTACATCGCCGGCGTAGGAAGCGAGCGAGCGGCCAATGACGTCATCGTCCAGGCCGTGGTGGCGGACCTCATCACTCCGCTCGCTCTCACCGGGGCCGCAGGCGTGCCAGCTGTCCCCGCGGCGCGGAGCCAATAGGCGGGCCCGCCCACCGGGCTACACGTAAGCGGTGTCTCGTCCCTGCTGAACACCGCTCCGCTGCTACAAGTCAGCGCCACACAGGCTCGGATCGAACTTGCGCCTCCCCCGCCCTGCGGGATGGATCAAGACGGCCGACAGGCTGTTGTGTAGAACCAATGCCTGCTGCCGCTCGATCGGGAGAGACCTGAAGTCCTCCCAGATGCCAGCGCCCGAGGACGCGAAGTCAGGCTCAGAAAGAGGAGACAGCGGCGGTGCTTGCGATCGATGCCTTGGACATGGAACCTTCAAACGGGCGCATGAATCAGGGCACAATGTGAGAACCCGTAAACACTCACGGGTAACTCCTCATATGGAGTGCAGCCTTTTACGCCAACTGGCTGTTTCTCACATGTGGGATGCCGCTCCCGTAGACACCACTCGGGTGTGGAATGTCTGACCGGCGACCCTGGCCAGGCAAAGAAGCCGAAGCTGGGGCGTTGGCCCCCAGGCTCGAAAGGAATATGTGCGCATGGCGAGCACCACTGCCCCGTGAGGGCAGGGCCGCTGCTCGGCCTGGCTTCAGGCGGTGTCCTGATACCGGTTGCAGCGGTCTACCCATGGATCGGCGCTATCGTCGTAATTGTTCCGATCCTCCTGTTCTGTTGTGTTGTTCTGCCCGGTGTTTGGTCCGGGAAGCCAGCCCGACGCAGTGACGCCCGAGCGATGGTTGAGTTGCTCCTCGGGCGCCCCTCTCGCCAGAGGCGTCGGTGAGCGGCCCCCAGCGGTCCAGGGGGCCGCCACCCACGGGTCTAAGGGCTACCACTTCAAGTGGTAGCCCTGTCCCTTCTAGGGGCTGATCCTTACTGGCTGGGGTCAGGAACGTTCATTTCTTTGTTCATGACTATGCGGCCGGGTACCGGTAGCGACCAACCTCCGGATCCGGCGGGCCGTCCATCCCCAAGTCCTTACGCATGGCCTCCCGAAGGTGAGCGTTCTCCCTCCAGAGGTCAGCCCGAGCCCGAAAGTACGCGTCGCCTCTGACGTCAGGGTCGTCGATAAGCCCGTCTCTCATCCGAGTCAGTGCGTCACACGCCCTCACAGCAAGCTCAATGATCTCAACTGTAGCGGTGAGTGACAGGCTCTGCCGTAGCCGCCAGATACCCGAGCCGTCGAGGGCCTGATGAAGGTCACCGTAGAGGTGATCACTGGTCGAGCGAACGGGTTGCAGGACAACCGTCCGCATGTCGGAGTGCGCTTGACTCAGCGCCATGAGGAAGTCGGAGTACACGACCCTGCGCGTCTGAGATCCTTCCCTCTCCTGGTCACGACGCCAACGGATACGCTCGGCGATCAGTGCAGAACTCACACCGACCACGGCTCCTGCCAAGGTACTCACCGGGGATATCCAGTCCACCGAGGTGTGCTACCCAGATGACCAATATCGGCTAACACCACGCGCCGACCAAGACCCCCTTCAGTGTCGCTAGAGCGCTTCCTTGGACGGCATGATCGGCTCCCCCGACTTACGTACTACAGGCAACACACTCCACGGGAAGTTGATCCACTCGTCGGTTCGTTTCCAGACGTACTCGCATTTCACCAGCGACTGCGTCTTCTCGTAGATGACGGCGCTGCGGACCTCGGCGACGGTGTCGAGGCAGAAGTCCCGGACCAGTTTGAGCGTCTTGCCGGTGTCGGCGACGTCGTCGGTGATGAGGACCTTCTTGGAGGAGAAGTCGATGGCGTTGGGGACGGGGGCGAGCATGACGGGCATGTCGAGGGTGGTGCCGACGCCGGTGTAGAACTCGACGTTCACCAGGTGGATGTTCTTGCAGTCCAGGGCGTAGGCGAGGCCGCCGGCCACGAAGACCCCACCGCGTGCGATGGAGAGCACGATGTCGGGTTCGTAGCCGTCGTCGGCGATGGTCTGCGCGAGTTCACGGACCGCGGTGCCGAAGGCTTCGTAGGTGAGGTTCTCCCGCACGTCTGCCCCGCTCATACCTGGGTCCGGTGGAAGTTGAGGAAGGAACGGGAGGCGGTCGGCCCGCGCTGTCCCTGGTAACGGGAGCCGTAGCGCTCACTGCCGTAGGGGAACTCGGCCGGCGAGCTGAGCCGGAACATGCACAGCTGGCCGATCTTCATGCCGGGCCAGAGCTTGATGGGGAGCGTGGCGAGGTTCGACAGCTCCAGGGTCACGTGCCCGCTGAACCCGGGGTCGATGAACCCGGCGGTGGAGTGGGTGACGAGCCCGAGCCGGCCGAGGGAGGACTTGCCCTCCAGGCGCGAGGCCAGGTCGTCGGGGAGCGTGATGACCTCGTACGTGGAGGCGAGGACGAACTCCCCGGGGTGCAGGATGAACGGCTCGTCCCCCTCGGGCTCGACGAGCCGGGTGAGGTCCGCCTGCTCGACGGAGGGGTCGATGTGGGGGTACCGGTGGTTCTCGAACACCCGGAAGAAGCGGTCGAGCCGCACGTCAACGCTGGACGGCTGCACCATGGATTCGTCGTAGGGATCGATCCGGACCCGCCCGGCGTCGATCTCGGCCCGGATGTCCTTGTCTGAGAGAAGCACGCCCCGAGGATACGCAAGGCGCGCGGACCAACCGTCATCGGTCGGCCCGCGCGCCTCGGTACTGCTTCCTTACCGCTTCTGCAAGGTCACCGGAACGACGCTGCGAAGCCGGGCACACCGTGGACACCGGACGAGCCGTCCGGGACCGAGGCGCTCGGCCTGCTGCATCGGGAACGAAGCGGTGCTGAACACGTGCCCATCGGCACAACGGACGACAGTGCGCTCCATCAAGTTCTGGAGTCCCTTCCCCAAGAGCGCGTCCGGCTGCTGCTCGCCGGACGACAAATGCCACATTACGGGATGGAAGGAACGACTCTCCAGGCGGCACTCCGGCCCCTCCCGGACCCTGTCCCAGGCCTCCACCGTACGCCTCAACTCCGGCGCCCCGCAGCCCCGTCGCGCCCCTGAAACCCACTCAGACCCCGCGGCTTCAGCACCGGGGGTCCGGGATGAGGTAGAGTGACCAGGCGTTCGGACACCGGTCAACCGGCGTCTTACGCGGGTGTAGTTTAATGGTAGAACATCAGCTTCCCAAGCTGAGAGCGCGAGTTCGATTCTCGTCACCCGCTCCAGCAGAAACCCCCAGGTCATGGACCCGGGGGTTCTTTGTTGCCTAGACCGGTGGGCGGGGCGCGCACCATAACCGCACCATTAGCTCTCGGCGGCCTCCTCGGTGTGGTGCGCGGAGTCGTCCTTGTGGTGCTTCGCACGCTCGGCGCGGACCAGGTCGTCGAGGCCGGCGGCCACCTCGCGCTGCCGCTCCTCGTCGGAGTGCTGGTAGATCAGCGCGGCCTTCTCGGAGGACTGCCCGGCGCGAACCATCGTGTCCTTGAGCGTGGCGCCCGAGCGGGTGGACAGCGTGTGTCCGGTGTGACGAAGGTCGTAGAAACGGAAGCCCTCCGGGAGGCCGACGGCGGCGCGGGCGCGGCGCCACTTCCGGCCGAAGGATGTGCGCCGGAAGGCTGCTCCTTTCTCGCCGACGAAGACCAGGCCGTCCGGCCCCTTCTCGGCGTACCAGGCGAGGTGCCGCTTGACCTCCTTGTGCAGGAAGGCCGGGAGGACCACTGTGCGGACGCCGGCGTCCGACTTGGTCTCACCGGGGGCCCGCTGGCCGTTGGTCCGTTCCGGCTCGGCCACTCGGACACGGATCACCAGGCTGTCGGGGTCGACATCCCGGCGGCGTAGGCCCGCCAGCTCTTCGGGCCGCATCGGGCCGTAGGCGCCGAGGTAGACCATGAGCCGCCAGCGGATGCCGATCGCGTCGGCGAGTGCGTCGACCTGGGCGACGGTGGCGATACGACGTTCGGCGGCTGACTCCTTGCCCGCGCCCTTGATACGGCACGGGTTGCGGCTGATCAGGTCGTCGTCTACGGCCGTCTCCATGATGGCTTTGAGGAGGCGGTACGCCTTGGCAACGGTCGTCTTGGCTTTGGTGGTGCGGAGTCGCTCGGCCCGCCATTCGCGGACGCGGGGAGCCGTGATCTCGTCCAGGTCGAGCGTGCCGAAGGTCGGGAGGATGTAGAGCCGGAGGAGGTGCTTGTACAGGTCGTCGGTGCGGACGGCCAGTTCGCGTTCTTCGACCCACTTCTCCGCGTAGACACGGAAGTTGACCGCCCCGGCATCGGGGGCGCGCCAGTCTCCTCGGGTGAGGTCCGCCTCTACCTGGGACAGCCAGACCTCGGCGTCCTTCTTGGTCTCGAAGGTCTCGTCCGCCCGGATGCGCTCGTTGTCGGGCCCGAGGTACGACGCTGTCCAGCGACCGGACCTGTACTGCCGTACAGCTCCGAAACGGCGACGTCTCCCCTTCTTGTTCGCCATAAGGCAGCCCTCCGAAGTGCAGCACGCCGAGGCCTGATCGGCTCGACGGTCCGGGACTGGATGAACTCCTCGACCGCGCTCTCGGGGATGCGCACATGCCGGCCGACCTTCACGTACCGGATGCGCCTTTCCTCGATGAGCCTCCGAGGGAAGCGGGTGGTTGTTCCCAGCAGCTCGGCGACCTGGTCCACGGACAGGTAGCGGTCAGCCACGGGTGGGTTCTCCTTCCGTTCCGGGGGCGGGTTCGAGGGATGCGGAGAGCCAGGCTTCGGCGTCGGACAGGCCGGTTCCGGCGAAGACCCAGTGCGCTAGGACGTAGGTCGTGTTGGTTGTGGGGCCGTTGGTCGCCGTGGCTTGTGTGCGACGCCATTCGGCGCGGGCGTCGCGGAGGGCGCCGAGGGTGGTGGAGTAGCGGCGGGACTTCGTGGAGAAGTGGCCCCGGAAGCCGAGCATGTGGGCCCAGGCTCGGAGGCGGAGGTGTTCGAGGTCCTTGCGTGCGCCGAGGGTCCACGCGGTTCGGATCAGGCGGCGAGCGTGGTCGCTGATGTCGAGCTGGGCGAGTTCTGCGGCGAACTTGAGCGGCCGGTCGAGGGCGCCTGTCGCTGTTTCGGCTCCCTTGGTGGCGTACTTGGCGATGTACGCGGCGACGGCTCGTTCGGTCAGCTCCTGGCCGTCGTTGAAGTCGGCGGATCGGATGGTGCGGACGTCGAGTTGGCGGCCGAAGGTGAAGGTGTGGGTGCGTCCGTCGAGGTTCGGGCCGTCGACGCGGACCTTGGTCGCGGCGGTGCCGATGGCGTCGGTGAGCAGCTCGGCGGTGGCCCAGGCCGGAGGCGGGGTGCCTCCGCCGCCGGGGCCGTCGAGGCGTATGACCGCGTGGAAGTGGACGGCGCCTCGCTTCTGGTACTCGGCGACCTTGGCGAAGGAGACGCGGGCGTGGTCGCGGAGGCGTCGCTGGGAGAGTCCTGCGCGCTTGGCGACCTCTCGGCGGAGGTAGATCGAGAAGCGGCGCCAGAGCTGGCCAGCGTGCGCGTTCCAGAGAACAGCGGCTTCGTAGTCATAGGTGTCCGGGTCGAGTGGAGTGCCGAGTACGTCGTCGTCCTGGTCGTGGTGGACGCCGCAGCGGCAAGGGCGGCCGTCGGTACGGCGATTGTGGACGGGGCCGAAGCCGGGGGCGGTGAAGGTGGCGAAGACCCGAGGGTGAGCGGCGACGTGTTCCGGGGTGCCCTTACCTCCGCGCAGTCCGGCGGTGATCAGGTGGAAGGTGTCGCGGCGGTAGACCTCGGCGCAGGCCGGGCAGCGGGTCGTACGGCGGTTGTTGCAGCGGACGAGGAGTTGGCCGGCCGGGAGGCTGGTCGAGTCGAGGTGGTGGAGGGCGGCGCCGATCTCGCCGGTCGTGGTGTCGACGTCGTACTCGGTGCGGTGGCCGTCGAGGCGGATGGGGTGGGTGCAGCCGCCGAGGGTGGAGAGCTGGCGGAGGATACCCGGGAGCGTGCCTTGCGAGGCCAGGTTCGCGAGTTCCGGGAGTGGGGCCGGAGTGGTGCGGGTGAAGATGGCGTTTCTCCTTCTGGCTGGCTAGGTCGGGAGGAACAGGCCCCGGGGCGGCGTGATGCTTAGTCGAGCGACGCTGCCCCGGAGGTCACGTGAGGGCTCAGCGCCGGTGCTGCTCGCGGAGCAGGGAGCGCAGGACGACGGCGGCCACGGCCACGGAGATGGCCGTGACGGCGACGGCGGCGAGAAGCGCGGTGAGGACGACTCCGCCGACGACCAGGGCCGCGATCGTCTTGTGGTCGACGGAGACCGACGGGAGCGAGCGCTGTACGGGTGCCGGGTCGGCAGGTGCGTGGGTGTGTGCGGACGGCGGCGTCGGGCTGTCGGGGTACTTGGGCAGGAACACGGCGAGACTCTCCTTATCTACTCGTCTAGTCATGTGAGCCGTTTATGACGTCCACGCCGGAGCGCGTGCCGGACTCGATGGCGGGGGCCATGAAGGTGTGCGAGAGCCAGAAGCCGAAGAGGGCGATCAGTACGACGACCCAGGTACGGACGCCGAGGAACTTGACCGCTCCCCAGGCGAAGAAGCCGAGGACGACGACGAGCGGCAGGCTGACGGTCACGGGGTGCGGGTCCTTTCAGCGGACGGGGCAGCGGTGGGTGCGGGCGGCCAGTTCGGCGGCGGCGCGGCTGTCGTAATCGGAGGAGAAGCCACAGCGCGGGGCGGTGCAAGCGGCGGTGTGCTTCTCCCGACCACGACCGTCGTACGACGTGCCGACCTGGACGGGGCCGATACGGACGACCCTGCGGAAGCGGCGGTTGGCGGTCATGCGGGTCTCCCTTCAGAGGTGGGCGGCGATGGCTTCGGCCATGGGCGCGGGAACGCCGAGGCGGGCGCGGAGGGTCGGGGTGTCGATGGGGGCGCCGGTGCGGGTCTGGTGTTCGGCGGCGACCTTGCGGGCGTGGTCGATGAGGGCGGCCGGGACGCGTACGGCGGGGCGTTCGGCTGGTGGCTCGATGGCGGGCGGTGGGGTGTCGGGCTCGTCGTCCTGGCCCTCGACGTCCTCGACGTCGGGAGCCGTCTTCGGTGCGGAGTGCGCGAGGAGTGTTCCGCCGAGGAAGGCGACCGCGGGCCAGCCTGCGACGAGGATGCGCAGCCAGGCCGGGACGTCGCCGAGGTCGAGCAGGCCGGCGGTGGCGACGTTGGCACCGAGGGATGCGGCGAGTGCGATGACGAACCAGCACCAGGCCGCCGTCTTCGTAGTGCCGGAGCGCAGGCGTCGCCAGGCGGCGACGAGCAGCAGGTCGACGGAGACGGGGTAGGCCCACGCTTTCCATCCGTCCTGTCCGGCCGCCATGGCGATGTCGTGGATGTGGGCGAAGGACAGCGCGGCGGCGATGAGCGCCTGGACGAGTACCGCGTCGACGCGGGCCAGTTGGGCGCGCATGATGCGGCTCCTTTTCGGGTTCGGGCATGGGAGGGGTAGGGAGGCGGCGCAAGGCGGCCGACTTGTGGTGGTGGGTCAGTCCGTGACGGGGTGCGACTTGAGAACCGGGGCGGGCGTTTCGACGGGCGGTACGGGGACGTCCGGCCGGAAGGGATTGAGCGCGGGCAGGTCTGGCACCAGGTGCGCGGCCTCGCGGCAGGTCTCGGCGGCGTCACCGAGGGGGAGGTACGGGGTCCGGATGCGGGACCAGCCTCCGGAGGTGTCGCCCGCGACGGCGAGGCCGGGGCGTTCGGGAGCGATGGCGCAGGCGGCGACGACCGCTTCGGGGGCGATGTCGCCGAGGGCCATCTTGGCGGAGGCTTCGTCGTTGACGCGGTGGCAGACGCGGCCGGTCAGTTGAGCGCGGAGCATGGTGGCGCCCTTGCCGAGTTCGGCGCCGAAGCGCTGCCCGCAGATCTCCAAGTAGATGCCGGCTGCGCGGCCGAGTTGGGCGAGGCGGATGAGGTGGGTGACCATCTCGTCTCGCCGTTCCTCGTCCTTCCTGGTGGCGGTGAGGAAGAGTTCGGCGACCTCGTCGACGAACAGGACGACGGGGACGGGGCGTTCGTGCTCGGGCAGGCCCCAGATGTCGGAGGTGATCTCCTCGTCGGGGGTGTCGGGTGCGATGCCCTGTCGGGTTTTGATCAGGTCGTAGCGGTCCTCCATTTCCTTGACCAGGACGGGCAGGAGTTCGGCGGCTTCGTCGGGGTCGGTGGCGAGGGCCGAGAGGCGTGACGCGAAGGGCGCCAGTTCGACGCCGCGCTTACAGTCGATGCCGACTAGGGCGACGGGCTGCGGGGCGAGGCCGGAGATGAGATGGCGCAGGTACATGGACTTGCCCGAGAGCGTTGCGCCGAGGGTGAGTTGGTGAGGAACGGTCCGGTAGTCCCGCACGAAGGGCGTCGCGTCTTCTCGCAGCGCGACCGGCACTCGTAAGAACCCCGCGTCGACTCGACGGGGCATCCGCACTCGCCGCAGCACGTCGTAGCCGACGAGCCGCAGTTCGACGACACCCGGCTTGACGGTGGAGACGTATACGGCGTGAACGCCCCAGGCGTGCCGCAGCCGTTCGGCCGAGGCGGCGACGTCGGCGGGTTCCTGCCCCGGCGCGAGCCTCAGACGTATACGCATGCCGGTCGTGGTCGGCCGGATGATGCCGCGACGCGGCGGTACGGGCCGTATCTCGCGGTTCGTCGTCGCCCGGACGGCGAGGACACGCAGCCGAGAGGGCGTGACCGTCAGGCCGCAGGCCTCCATGACCGAGCTGTACGAGGTGAGCAGCCGGGCGGTGGATATCGGGCCGCCGATAGCGGACCAGTACAGGGCGGGGCGCTTGGCCCGGGCGTAGGTGGCCCCACCGCCGAGTGCGGCGAGGGGACCACCCACTTCCAGGAGTGTCGTCAGGTCGGACATCAGGCTGCGACCCCGGACGCGGCCGGGAAGGCGGCCGGGGTGACGGCGGCGGCGCGGTAGGCGATGCCGTGGCGCTGCTGCCCGTTGAAGACGCTCTCCCACGGCCGGGCGATGAGCCCAGGCAGCGAGACCGGCGCGCCGAGAGCGAGCCCCTCGGACACTCCGCCCTCAGGGATGGTGACCTTGATCAGCGAGGACTCGCCGTCCTCGAT
Organism: Streptomyces sp. NPDC034103; assembly: GCF_055575395.1. Lineage (NCBI taxonomy): Bacteria > Bacillati > Actinomycetota > Actinomycetes > Kitasatosporales > Streptomycetaceae > Streptomyces > Streptomyces sp. NPDC034103. Next base: position 277,106 of record NZ_JBVISS010000003.1, read on the forward strand.
GTAGACGACGCCGATGGTCATCAGCGGCTCACCGCTGACGGCGTCGGTGGCCCGCTCGCCGGTCTGACGGTCGCGGACCTTCGGTTCCGGGGCCTCCGTCAGCAGGATCGTCGCGGCGGAGGTCTCAACACGGATGGTGCGCAAGGAACTTCCCCTATCTACTCGTCTATACAAGAGTCATCCCGCGAACCCGATCTTCGAGCCCGCCTGGATCACCCTGACACACAACTTGCCCACTCGTCTATACGAGTATGCACGTTGGGGTGTACGAGTTCGGGAAGGCGTCCCCGCGCACCACCGCAAACCATGACGATCAGGTCGCCGGAAGCTGGTAGGAGAGGACGTAGGCGTCCGCCGCCATGACGGTGTCGCAGACTTCGACGGCACGCCCCTCGGTGTCGAAGGCGGTTCGGATCAGATGGATGACCGGCACGCCGGAGGCCAGGCGGAGCGTCTTGACCTCGGCGGGCGAGGGCATCCGGGCGCGGATCTCTTCCTCGAAGTGGTCGAGGCGGTGGCCGAGCTCTTCGAGGCGGGCGTAGATGCCGCCGGGGCCGGGGTTGGGTTCGGCGATCTGCGTGCCGCGCGCGATGTCGAGCGGGAGGTAGGAGGTGGCGAACTCGACGGGCCGCCCGTCGAGGAGATAGCGGCGCCGGCGAGCCAGCACGCGCCGCACGGAGCCGAGCCGGGTGGAGATGTCCTGACTGGCCTTCTCTTCCTTCACCTCAAGGCTGTCGACCTGGGGGTGGCTACCGGCGGCGTCGGCCTCGACGATGAACGCGGACTTGCCCTGCTCCCGGTGCCGTCGAGCGAAGCGGTCGGAGGCGAGTCGCCGAACGGGAGGTCGTGGCCGCACGAAGACGCCCTTGCCGTGCTCGGCGTGCACGAGCCCTTCCCCCTGGAGGATGGAGAAGGAGTTTCGGACCGTCATACGGGATACCCCGTAATGCTCGACCAGGTCGGCCTCCGAGGGCAGCTTGTCGCCCTCTCTGAACCGCCCACGGTCGATGGCCTCGCGTAGCTGGTCGGCGATCTGCCGGAAGACCGCACGATCGCTCGTGGGGTCGAGATCGCCGAGCAGGCCGGAAGGGAGAGAGGGCACCTGTACTCCTTTAGGTATCTAGACGAGTGGGCGAGTGTTGTTGCTACGGTGGAGAGCCTAGCCATCCGAGAGGGCCGAGGAACGTGAGCACAGAACGCCCGCACTCCGTGAGCGTGGCCGGGGTCGTCGTCGACGACCAGGGCCGGGCCCTCCTCATCCAGCGCCGCGACAACGGCAAGTGGGAACCCCCGGGCGGCGTCCTCGAACGCGAGGAAACCATCCCCGAGGCCCTGCAACGCGAAGTCCTCGAAGAGACCGGCATCAAGATCACCCTTCCGGCGACTCTGACCGGCATCTACAAGAACATGACGGGCCTGATCGTCTCGCTGGTCTTCCGCTGCGAGGCCGCCGACGGCACTCCCACCACCGGCGACGAGACCCGTGCACTGCGCTGGGCCACCCGTGAAGAAGTCTCCGACCTTGCCGACGAGGCGTACGCGATCCGCGTCCTGGACGCTTTGGATGCGACGTCCCCGCCGGCGATCCGCGCCCACGACGGCGTGAAACTCGTCTAGCCCGAACCCGCTGCACATGGCGGCCTACCAGCACGAAGGAACTTGTATGCACGAGTATACGAGTACAGTCCGGGTCTGGGGGCTCACTTGCCCAGGTTTCCCGGAAGAGGTCAGCCGGGCCCGCCGCTGGACCCGCGACATCCTGCACGGATCGCCGCTGGCGGAGGACGCCGAACTGATCGTGAGCGAACTGAGCGCGAACGCGATCCTGCACACGGCCAGCGGCGGCGAGTCCGGCCGCTTCCACCTGGCCCTCGCCGTGACCCCGCAGATCATCGCGCTGTCCGTGACGGACGACGGAGGCACCGCCACGGCTCCCAAGGTCGAGCACCAGGACGCCGAGGCCGAGCACGGCCGCGGCCTGGGCATGGTCAGCGCGATCGCTCACCGGGTCGTGGTCCACGACAGCGAAGGCGTCCGCACGGTCACCGCGGAACTCTTCACCGACGAGTGCGCGGGAGGCCACCCATGCTGACGGACGAGCCCCGGCCCGGTTTCTGGTGCGAGTGCTGGACGGAAGACCTCACAGACACGGCAGCGCAGCGGGAGCTCCGGGCATCCTTCGACGCCTACTCGGCACCTCAGGCAGACCGATGGGTCGCGGTCACACTCCGCACCATCACACCGGCGCTGGACCCGGACGCCTCCGACGAGGCATGGCATTGGCTGTACTTCGGCCGCATCAGGACCAGACGAGCACTCCTGCGGTTCGAGCCCTGCACGGTGTCAGTGACCCAAGCCGACAGCCGCATCACCTGGACGATCAGCCCAGTGCTCTTCCTACCGATCCTCCACCGCCAGGGCACCGAACTCCCAACCTGCGCATACGACTTCAAGCCCCACACGCCCGACTGAGTTACAACTTTCTCTACTGGTTCAAGGCGGCTCGCTCCGCTCCCCGCGCGCGGCCCGGCCCCCGGCCGGGCCTGCGCTCCTGTCTCCGCCCCGCTCCAGCCCGGCCGGCGCCCGTGCCGCGCTCAAAGCATGCAGCCGCCTGATGCCAGAGAAGGGGTACGTCGTGGCTGGGGCGGTCGGCTACGCGGCTTTACGGAGCCACTTTGGCGCGAGCCTCGAAGATCATGGCCCCAACGTCGTGCTTTACCGGGCAGGTCCACTACCTGCCCGACGCGCCGGAAGCTTACGGGGCCATGATCACTCGCGCCAAAGCAGCGCCACCCCAAAGCCGCTCCACCGACCTGGTCTCCCCCGATACCCTTGCAACGTACATCGCATTCATTTCGCCCATGGTGCTGAATAAGAGGTTACCGTTCAATGCTTGACTTCTCTGAGCTATCTCAAAATGGCGAAGATCTTGAACTCATGGTTCGAGAAATGGCACTCGTTTCAGGATACAGAGTGCAATGGTCTGGAAGGGGGCCCGATGGCGGAAGGGATCTAATTATTGAGGAGGCGGGCGACTCGCATTTCGGCCGAAAAATCCGAAATTGGCTAGTCTCATGCAAGCACACCGCCAGGGCTAACAGCGGTGTAGGGAGATCCGTCGGACTTGACGACGTAGGGTCGGCCGGTGGGATTGTAGACGCCGTGCAGCATCATCAAGCGGACGGTTTTCTCCTGGTGTGCACGACTCAACCGTCCAGCTCCCTCGTAAGCCGCTTGGAAGCCATCGAGCGCAATCAAAAGATACCAATTCACATTTGGGATAGCGTAGATCTAGAGAGGATGCTCACCACCCCCCGTGGGTGGCAGATAGCTCAGAGATTCATGCCTACCAGCTCCAACAAAGCCGGATGGCGAATATTCATGACTGACGAGCCTAATAGATTCGTAGGGATAACCCGAGGCTACTACATTCAGCTCGCCAATCGTCACGGAAGTGAGGGAAGTCTCCTCCTGAATGAGATCGATCGCGTACTCGATCAAATCGAGTCGATCGATCTCCCTGGTTGGCGTCAAATCCGACCTCGGGGGATTTGGCATAATGATAAAGTTACGGTGCATGATTGGTATGTAGATTACCTGCACAGCGACCGCGAGAACGAGGGACGGATCAAAGCCAAGGAACTGCAAGACACTCTTAACCAAATGCCCGACGAAGGTATATGGCATAACTTCAACGTAACAGCCAGATGGGCCAACTTTGGCGGCGATTCATATGCTGCCGACCATTACAGCTACTACAGGGATCTTCCCAGTTATTTTCGCCGCTCAGGATGAACGAAGGGCACATCCTCAAAGGATTGAGGATGTGCCCTTCTTCGCCGAACTGCGCACACGAAAAGGCTCCCGACCAATCAGTCGGGAGGCGGCGACCTACCACCAGACATCCAAGGAACACCACGGGCGGCGAAAGATTGCTATCCGACGGGCCGAAGTCGCCGCGTGGAGTATTCTTGGGTCAATTCCTCGGATTGCATTCCGAGAAGTGATGCCAGATCCCTCTGATTATACTCAAGCTCCTGCCGATAGATTCGAATCATCTCGGCAAGAAGGGTGGGGCTTTCCGCAGGGATCTGGACGGGTTCTGTTTTATTCCAGCCCTTCTGCGACATCTGAACATAGAGCGAAGTTCTCTGACGTTCAGTGATCACTTCAAGGTCCAAAGCACGCTTGATCAAGGCACTCATAGCCACTCGCCAAACCGGCTTAAGTCTCGCCGCAAGTGCCAGGTTGAAGTTGCGCAACTGCTGTCGCATCTCGGAGGCCGGCATCAACAACTCAGCAGCGAAGCGATCAGCTTCGTCTTCCATCACTGGATCCGGCTCGTTATGCATTACGAGGTGGCCAAGTTCGTGGGCCATGGAAAAGCGTTGCCGACATGGTGGCATCGTAGAATTGACGATAAATATCGGTTGATCCCCGGGCGCCCATACGCTGATTGCACTGATCTTATGCGTCCCGAAATCGTAGAAAACTACAATGCATCCTGCGGCTTCCAGCCAATCGATTAGGCTACCGATGGGGCCGAATGGGATTCGCCAAGTAGCCCTCAAGGCTCGGGCGACTTCCTCTGCACTGCCGTATTTCTCTACCGGCATTTCTGGAACTGACAGTGGAAAATCAAGGTCGAGTCCTGATCCCAACCTTCTCGCACGCATGCGCTGGAGATTGACCACGGCTTGGATCTTACGCAGAGCTTTCTGCGGCAGGCTCTGCTGCTTTCGGTGGTAAAAGCTAGAGCTGCCAAATCCGTAGACCTGATCCTGCCACTCGAAGAAGTCGTCAGGATAGTTCAGAGAATCAGCGAGTGACGTGATCATATCTGGACTCGGCTCTCGCTGACCGCTCTCAATCTTGGAGACTGTGGAAACCGCAACCCCACTCTGATTCGCAAGCTCGCTCATCGTGAGTCCCCGGGACTCCCGTGCGAGAGTAAGCATGGCGCGGTTAAATGGCATTAGTCACCCTTGTCGTTCTTGGGGTTCTTTCGGGTCTTGCCCGTCTTGGAGCGGATGACAGGCTTGGGTGCACCGTTGCTGGGCAGCGAGATCGGCAGCACGAACTGGCCAGACTCATCGTCGTCCAAGCTGAGCGTCCACACGTTCTCGCCATCCAGCGGACACGCTGCCGCGATCTTAGTGATGTCAGCACCCAGGGGATCGAGCACATAGCCGATAACGATGGTCGTGGCGTCGATCCCCAGGTCCAGTTCCTGCCGAGACAGTCGCTGCTGCTGAAAGGTCATGACCTGACTAGTTTTCAGGCTCTTGCCTCGAAACTTCTTGAAACGTACGACGAGACGTCCATCGAAGGTCAGCGTAAGGAAGCCCAGCCGCCGGCTCATTGTTATGCCCTCGACGTCAGCGAAGGCGTCTTCTATCTGCTCGGTGAGCAGGTCGTAAAACAGATTGGCCCGTGAAGTGGCCCGGTATCGAGGCGCAACGCGAACGATGCCTTCCTCGATCTTCTTCCACGACCCCCACGCGAGGTCATAGCAGCCCAGGAGCATGCCCTGGTGGGCGCGGAGCATCTCGCGCGCCTCGGCCTTGCTGATCAAGCCTGTCACAGCGAAGCAGTCTGCCGTACTTAATAATCCACTGTCAATCTTGACTCACTTTTTGACAGCGTCGGCGGCTGGTGGAGGTGGAGGACTCTCCGGACGGTCGCAGACCTCACCGGTACGCTGCTCAGCTTGCTCTCCAAACTAACGGCCACCACTGACAACAGCCTTGCGGCAGCCGTGCCAGTTGCATGGCAGATCCTGCAGGGAGCCACGGGGAACACCGGGGAACCACACAGCGCCAACCAGGCACCATCTCTCCCCTCCACCCCAGATCAGCCCTAGATGCCCTTAGCTTCCCAAGCTCAGGGCTCTAGCCCACGGCTGCTCGGGCCCATGAGCACTGCTGAAACCGCCACGCAGAGCGCCTACGAGCGAGATGATGAGCCGTGGTGACTCGTCGGCCGTCAGCGGAACCCAGCCTGCTCGTTGCCCTCTGGTGGCTGTTCCTTACTGCCCTGGCGTGCGTCATGTTCCTCGGTGGCATCTCGTTCCTCCTCGGCCTTTCGGACGATAAGCCCCGCCCGACACCAACCGTCACCGTTACAGAGACAACCATGGAGCTTCCAGATGTCTCTGAGACTGTCCCAGACAGCGTCATCGAGGATGGCCTGTCGAACCTGCCCACCCCAAGCGCCTGTGTCGAAGCCGACGCCCGCGGCGTCATCCCGCGGGACCGCTGGACACCTTGCGGTGAACTTCTTGGCTACTTCGACGACGCGACAGCAAGTTCGTGAGCAGTACAGAGGCGCCGCATAGCCGTCTCAGTTTCCGTCCCATTCAGCCCCGTTCGCAGCCGTTCAGGCGAGACCCGGAGTCATCCCCACACGCAGTGGCCAACCGCCGATGAACCCAGGTGAACAGTCCCGAACGACGCCCAAGACCCCACCCCCACAGTTGGAAAGCGTGCGCCCAGCACCGAGAGCGCGTCAGTGACACGGGCCTCAGTACCGGTGTCAGTCCTGGCCTGTACGGTCCTGCCCATGGCTGAGAGACCGACTACGAACTGGCGGCACGGCATAGCCGAAGAAGCCGAGGAGCTTGCCGCCGGCACCCTGGACCCCGAGTGTGCGTGCATGGCAGCGCTGTATCCCGAGGAGCTGCTTGCGGCGACCGACGCAGTCCTCGACGCCTTTGAGCACGAACTTCCGGGACTTGGCGAGGCCAGCGATGAACAGGTCTTTGCGGTGGTGGAACGCTTCGTCTTGGCCCTCAACGAGGTGAACGACGCCAACAACGGCAGCGCCTTCGAAACCGACGAACGAGAAGAGCTGTGCGACTTCATCGACGAGTCGCTCACCGAGCACGGCGTCGATGTGGTCGCCTTGACCGCCCGCCACGGCCTCGGTCGGTACCAGCTCACAAACAAGTGGCGGAAGTGGTAAGGCGACTCAGCCGCACGATCCGCTGAACATCGCACGACTCCGCACCACAAGTGCACCAGATCGGGCGGGGAACAGCGGGGAATCACGGTGAAAGCAACCGTGCCCGATGACGGCACAGACCAGCCGTTCGCCCAGGTCAGCGCCCGAACCGCCGTCAAATGATCGCAGCTTCCCAAGCTGAGAGCGCGAGTTCGATTCTCGTCACCCGCTCTTCTGAAGCCCCAGGTCAGTGGCCTGGGGCTTACGCATGTGCCGGCCGCTACGGTCTCTCTGGGCCGCTTGTCAGCCGGGGCGAGCTCACCGTGCGTCTTCCGCGTAAAGCCGCCGCAGCGCGCGCTCCAGCGCTCGCTGTATGCGTTCCGTGAGCGGTTCGCCCTCCCAGGCGGCGACCATGCCCGCGGCCACCTCAGGGAGTTTGGAGTGGCACTGCCGCGAGATGTCGACCAGGAGGTTTCTGGCCGTGCCGCGGTTGCACGGGGCCAGGACCATCATCATGCCGCGGGCCTGGTCGATGACCGCACGGCCGGCCAGCGCCCGCCGCAGTTGATCGTTCTCGACGCGCAGTGCGTCGAGGTCCTCTCCGGCGGCTGCGTTCCCCCAGGTGTCCGCGGCCTGCAGTTCCCAGTAGTCCTCGGGTAGCAGAGACGTGCGATGCATGGCATGTACCTCTCAATAGGTTCACCGTGTCCGGTCCGGCCGAAGCCGCCCGGGACACCTGACTGTCCGGTCGCTCCGCGCGTCACCTGTGGTGTGCGTGTTCGTGGTCCCGGCGGGCCTCGCGCTCCCAGCGCGCCCGGTTCTGGCGGCTGTAGCGGCGCTCCCAGCGGTCCTGACGATCCCGGTGGTCCCGGTACTCCCGGTAGTCCTCGTAGTCCCGGTGGCCGCCGAGAGTTGCACCGCCGCTGCGGCTCCGGGCTCCGCCACCCTCGCGGGCGTGCCGGGTCGCGCCGTAGACCAGGACCGCTGCGGCCACCCACCAGAACGGGTGAAGGAAGCCGAGGCCGAACAGGGCGGCGATGAGGATGAGGAGCAGAACGAACACGGTTGGCCTCCCCGGGAGTTGACTCTCCTCGACACCGGGGACTGGGGCCTTGCACCTGAGCGTAGCCCTGTCTGACGGTGGTGGATACCGTCCGAGGTCAGCGCCTCTGTCCGGCGTCATCGGCTGCCTGACATACGTCGGGAAACCGCTGCGAGGGCTGCCCCGAGCGGGCGACGATCTGCCCGACATCGCCGGCCGGACCACCCGCCGCGGCTCCGTTCACCCCCGGCGGCCCCAGCACCGCTCCCCCAACTCCTCGGTGTCGACACCGCGTTGACAAGGGTGGGCGCCGGGCGTTGACTGGCCGTACGGCGTAGGGCCATGCCACTCCCGTTCATCCGGACGCGGCATTCCCCCTTCCCGCTTCGCCCGGACCCCGCGGAACCACGCACATCTCCGCGACCTGGAGGCCCGGCGATGATTTCTTTGGCTTCTTCTCCTTCAGCTGGCCCTGGTGGGCGGGGCCAGGGCGTGAAGTCCGCGGCTCGTTCCACGGAGCGCGAGACGCTGACCGGGCGGGGCGGGCGGGGTTTGTCGCGCGCGGTGTCGTGTACGTACTGATCGGGCTGCTGGCCATCCGGATCGCCGTCGGGAGCGGGGGCGGCCAGGCGGACCGGCAGGGCGCGCTGCACGAGATCGCGACCCAGCCGTTCGGGAAGGCGATGCTCTGGGCGCTGGTGGTCGGTTTCGCGGCCATGGCGCTCTGGCGGGGATCCCGTGCCGTGCTCACCAGGGGGCCCCGGCGGAAGGCGGGTTCGCGCTTGCTGGACGGCGGGCGGGCGGTCTTCTACGCCTTCGTCTGCTGGACCACGGCGGTGTACGCGGCCGGGGGCGGGCAGGGCTCCAGCGGCAACGCGCAGTCGCAGGACTGGACGGCGTCGGCGCTCGAAGTGTCGTACGGGCAGGTGTTGGTGGGAGCCGGGGGCTGCCTTCTCATCGGCATCGGCGGGGTACTCGCCGTCCGGGCGGCCATGCGGAGCTTCCTGAAGCAGTTGGACACCGGCGGCATGAGCCACCGTACGGAGCAGGTCGTCACCGCGCTGGGCGTGGGGGGAGGCGTGGCGCGCGGCGTGGTGTTCGCCGCGGCCGGGGCCTTCGTCCTGACGGCGGCCGTCCGCTTCGACCCGGACGAGGCCAAGGGCGTGGATGCGACGCTGCGGAGCTTCGCGCAGACACCGGCGGGACCGTGGCTCCTGGTCGCCGTCGCGGTCGGGCTGATCCTCTTCGGTGTCTTCTCCTTCGCCTCGGCACGCTGGCGCCGGATGTGAACACCGCCCCGAGCCACTGCCAGAGCCGCTGGCACAGCCGCTGCCACAGCCGCTTCGGCAGCGTCCGCTGAGGTGGCGGCTGGCGCCGGGGTGTCAGGTCACCAGGCCGGGGAGGGGTTCGGCGTCGTCGATGAAGGCGCGGGCCACGTCGGACAGGCGCCGGTTGTGGGCGCGGGCGTAGGCGCGCAGGGCGGTGAAGGCCTGTTCCATGTCGACGTTGTGGCGTTCGGCGAGTTTGCCCTTGGCCTGTTCGATGAGGACGCGGCTGTTCAGTGCGGTCTGGAGTTGTTCGTTGAGGACGGTGCTGCGGTGGGTGGAGCGTTGCTGGAGGAGGCTGATGGTGGCGACGTCGGCCAGAGCCTGGGCGACGAGTGTGGCGGAGGAGTCGAAGGGGCCGGGGGCCGCGCGGAAGAGGTTCAGGGCGCCGACGGTCTCGTTGCGCAGGCGCATGGGCAGGGCCTGGACGGCGCCGAAGCCGCTGCGGTGGGCCGCTGTGACGAAGCGCGGCCAGCGGTCGGTCTCCTGGGTGAGGTCGGGGACGATCACCTGGCTGCCGGTGCTGAAGCACTGCAGGCAGGGGCCCTCGTCGTTCTGGAGCTGGAAGAGTTCCAGCAGGCGTACCTCTTCGTCGGAGGCGGCCATCACGCGCAGTTTGCCGTCGCGGTCGGCGAGCAGTACCCCGGCGGCGCTCGCGTCGAGCATGCTCACGCAGCGGTCGGTCAGCAGGCGCAGGAAGTCGATGAGATCGAAGTCGGCGACCAGGTTGTCGGCCAGTTCGACGAAGGTCTTGGCCAGGAGCTGCTGATTCATCGTGTGTCACCCTCGATTGAGACTAGACCCGCCGGGAGCGGGCGGGAAGCGCGGCACATTCATCGGCCGGAACCGACGGGTCAGTCGCCGTCGTCGGTCCGTTTGGGTCCGCCGTCCGGGCTGAAGCGGAGCCGGCGGGCGACCACGTCGGCGGCCACGTCGGCGAGCCGGCGTCCCCGCATGTAGGCGTAGGCGCGCAGCCGGACGAAGGCTTCGTCGATGCCGACGCCGAGCTGGACCGTGAGCATGCCGGTGGCCTGGTCGATCTCTGCCCGGTATCCGCCGAGGTCCTCGCAGTCGTGGTCCGGTTTCGGTGCGCCGGCCTGCGCGCCCGTCTCGTCGATCCGCGCGTCGAGCAGGATCAGCGTCGCGAGGTCAGCGAACGCCAGCGCGTCGGCCAGCTCCTCCGCGTCCAGCTCGGTCGGCACGTCGGCGTACAGGTCGAGGACTCCCGGGCTGATCGCCCCGATCTGCAGGGGGAGCGCGAAGACCGCCCGTGCCCCGGCTTCCAGGGCCGCGTCGGCGAACACGGGCCAGCGGTCCTGGGCGGCGCCGGACAACAGATCGGGGGACAGCACGGCCGAGCCATGGGTGAAGGCGTCCACGCAGGGGCCCTCGCCGAGGGTGAGCTGGAGTTCCTCCAGCTGCTCGCTGATGTCGTCGGTGCTGCACAGCGGATGGCTCGCGATGGTCTTGAACATCGCCGACACCCCGGCTCCGTCGACCGGCAGCGCGGCCACGGCGGCGGTGCACACGTCCGCCACACCGACCGGGGCGCCGCGTCGGGCCGCCTGCTGGGCGACCAGCCCCTGGATGCGGGACGACCTGCTGCCGGCGCTCATCCGGGCCACCTCGTCCAGGCGTCGTGGGCCAGTCCTTCCAGTCGGGCCGTGGTTCGTTCCCCGAGGGGGAGCACCAGGGCACGGAACATGGTCGGGCCCGCCGGCCGCCGCGCTTCTCCCAGGTCCAGCCATCCCCAGGAGCGGAACGAGGCGAGCGTCGGGTGGTCGTCGGGGTCCACGAGGGTGACGCCGAGGGACGCCTGATGGTCGCTCAGCAGCCGCTCCTGCAACCGGCGGGCCACGTCCTGGTCCTGCGGGTGCGAGGACGGGCGCGGGTGCGAGGACGGGCGCGGGCTCGGGGACGGGTGCGGGTACGAGGACGGGCGCGGGCTCGGGGACGGGTGCGGGTACGGGGACGGGTGCGGGTGCGGGTGCGGGTGCACCAGGATGCTCGTGATCGCGAAGACGCCGCCGGACGCCGTGAGTTGCTCGATGCTCTGCGGCAGTGCCCCGTCGAACCCGAGCCACCAGCTGCCGTCACTGCTCACCGGGAACCCGGCGGCACATCCCACCAGGCCATCCGTCTCCGCGATGACCATGGCGAACCCCGGTCGGCGGATGTCGCCGGTGAGACCGTTCAGGAAGTCCTCGCGGCCGCGCCCGCGGTACGCCTCGTCGGCGGACGTCTCTCGCGAGTCGAGGTACAGATCCGCCAGCTCCCCGGCCAGGTCCTCCGCCAGCCAGCGGTTCACGCGGCGCAACCGCACCGCGTCCACGGTGGCGGACTCGCCCGCACGCGGCTCGTGCGGCGGCGGCTTCCCCTGCCCGGGCCGGGCCTTCACCGCACATCGCCCAGGAGGACGGCCACCAGCGGGACATCCCGGTCCGGCAGGGGTGCGGCCGGGTCGGGGGTGTCCGCGAGTGACGGTGACGGCTGCCCGGGTGGGCGGCCGGGAACCAGGAACCCGCAGCCGGTGAGGTCGAGGACCCGTCCCACTGACGGTTGCGGATGGTGCAGTCGCAGGACCCCGCCGGCCTCCCTGGTCCGTTGCTCGGCGTGGAGGAAGGCGTTGAGGCCGCTGCAGTCGCAGAAGGTCACGGGGGTGAGGTCGACATCGACGACGCGGATGCCGTCACTCAGGCATCGCGCCAGCGCTGCGCACACCAGCGGCGCGGATTCCAGGTCGATCTCACCGGCCAGGGTGATCAGTGCCCGTTTCTGTCGGTCATGGCGGTAGACGGTGAGCTGTGGGAGGGGCATGACGCCTCGGTTCGGAAGACCGTCCGGCAGCGGGACGGGGACGCCGGGAGTCCCGGTTCCTCCTGGTGCGCTGCCGACAGGGACGTACGTACGGCGGAGGCGGAACGACGGCCGGTCCGAGGGCCTGCGCGAACAGGACATGGGGGTCCGCCCGGTTCTCTCCAGGGATGCGTCGGGTGACGGACGAGAGGTCCGCTCCTCGCAGCCAACTGTGTCGCGAAAACGACAAGCCGCCGGGGTCTGGGACGCCTGCCTAACACGATAGTCCCGCCCCAGGCCGACAGAAGGCCCGGAGCCGCCCCATCTCAGGATGTGGACAACGTCGAAGGGTGGCGGCGCGCTCATCCCCCGCACCCTGCACGGCACTTGGAGCCATGACAATGCCCGGGCGGTGCTACAGCGCGCGAGGTCCCGGGGGGCCCTAATGCCGCACGCGCGCCAGGTCCCGGGGGGCCTGATGCCGCACTAGGCGGTGCGTTCGGCGCGATGGCGGGCTTCCCGGAGTCGCACCTTCGCGGGAAGGCGGTCCAGGCCGGCCGAGTCGCGTGCGTGTGCGAGTGTTTCGCCGCTCAGCTGCCCGAGCGTCCGCACGGGATCGGCGTGAGGCTCCAACAGCAGCCGCACGCGTGCGGTCGGAGCGGTAGGTCGGCCCGTCAGCCTGACGTGAGCCCGCGAGACCCCGTCCAGGGCTCGTGCCTCTGCCTCGACGGCCCTCTCCAGCGTGTGGCCGTCGAGTCGGGCCGACGCACCGTCTCCGCTGTCGATGAGGACACGGTCCAGGCGGTGTCTGCGTTGCGCCAGGAGCCACCACAGCAGCAGGGCCAGGAGCAGGACGAGCACCGCGATCACGGCCGGCCACCACCAGCCCTCTTCCCGCCACCGGGTGCGCCCCCAGGCGCCCAGCACCACGTCGTCCGGCCCGCGGAAGGGCCACCAGCCCGGCAGGTCCCCATGGCGCGGCAGGTCCAGTGCGCCCAGCAGCACGCCGCCGCCCAGGGCGAACAGTCCGAGGCCGAGAAGCCCGAGCAGCACCCGGTTCACCGCCTTGAGCATCAGGACCACCTCAGCCCTTCTTGGGGCGCCGGACGCGCACGGCCAGTGTGGGGGGCCGGGCCAGGCCCAAGGTCGTCACGGCCTCGCCCAGCTCGGCGTCCAGGTCCGAGCGGACCTCCTCGAGGTCGCGGAAATGGGCCTGTGCCCCGGCTTTGACCTTCCGGCGGCCGACCGTGACCTGCGCCGACTGGACACCGGGCACCCGCATGGCCCGGTCGCGCAGCACGAGGGCGGCCGCGCGGCGGTCGAGGCCGGCTCGGACGTCCTGTGTCCCGGGGCTTCCGGTGGGCCGCCGCATGGGCAGCAGCCTGCGCAGTCCCGGCGTCACCGCAAGGAGGAGGAGCCACAGGCCGAGGGCCATCGCCACCACGGCCCCGACGATCATCCAGACGTCGTCCAGGGGTCGGGTGGCCAGTTCCTCGGCGAGCCGCCGCCGCCAGCGCATCGCGTTCCGGCCCGCCCGCACGGCGACCACGTCGTAGAGGAGCAATCCGACGGCCGCGGCGGACAGCAGGGCTGCCAGGGCCGCGGGAATCCGCCGCGACGACCAGAAACGGCGTGCCGACCTATCTCGTCCGTCGGTCACCTTCGCAGCGTCCTCGGCGGCCCCGGGGGTGCCGTCGGCGGACGGGGTCACCTGTCCCGGACCGGAGGGGTGATCGCTGGCACCGGTCGGCTGCCGCGAGGTGTTCGCGCTCATCTCACCCGCTCCCGGTCCGTGTGCCGCGTGTGCGCCGAGTGCAGTTGCCCGACCGATACCGCGAGGTCGGACACCTCCATGCCGGCCAGAGTCCTGATCCGCTCGGTGACCTCCCGGCGCACCGCGGCGCACTGCGCCCCGATGTCGGAGGGGTAGCCGAGTTCGACGGTGATGTGCAGCCGTGCCTCGCCGAGCGCCTTCTGCCGTCCGGCGGCGGACTCGGCGTCGCGTCCGGTCCGTCCCACGCTGCTCCGATCCGCGCTGCTCCGATCCGCGTCGGCCCGTTCCGGCGCCCGCCGTACGGATGTGCTCACGTGGGGGGTCCGGTGGCCGGGTGGTACGTGGCCGGTCGAGTCGGTGAACCGGCTCAGCGCCTCGCGCGCCACCCGGGCAGCGATCTTCGCGACGACCCGGTCGGTGACGGTGGTCGCCCCGCGCTCCCCGCGGGGGACGCCAGGGCGCTCATCGGCTTCCCCGCTCACCGCCGCCAGTCCCCCCGAGCTTGTCGCGGTTCATCCGGGATCCGGTCCTCCCGGTCCCGGCGACGGACGAAGTCACCCGGTTCGAGATCACCCTCCGTGAACCGTCCGACGACGAGACCGACCAGGCCCAGCACCAGAACCAGCAGGAAAGCCCAGAAGTCACCGAAGTACCCGGCGAAACCCAGCGCCATCCCGGCCATCAAGCCCACCACGGCCCTGCTCATGTCGCGCTCCCTCACTCACTCGGGTGCAGTTCCGCCCCGGCTACTGGATCCGCTGCCGCTCCTCCCCTTCGTCCTCCTCGTCGTCCGGCAGCTTCACATCACTGACCGTGATGTTGACCTCCACGACTTCCCGGCCCGCCATCCGCTCCACCGCGGAGATGACGTTCTCCCGCACCGCGGCGGCCACGTCCGTGACCGGTACGCCGTACTCGACGACGAGCTCCAGATCGATGGCCGCCTGTAGCTCGCCGACCTCGACACTGATCCCGCGCGTGACGGACTTGCCGCCGCCGGCGCCGGGCATCCGCTCCCGCACGGATCCCATCGAACGGGCGAATCCGCTACCCAGGGCATGGACGCCGTGTACATCCCGCGCCGCCATTCCGGCGATCTTCTCCACCACCACATCGGCGATGGTCGTCCGGCCGCGAGAACCGGGCGCGGCGTCGGGCCTGACGCCGGTGTTCTCAGTCATCGGGATATTCCTCCCTCGCGAGGCCACGGAACATCGGTCACTGGAATTATAGTCTTGTAAGTACCTTTTGTCCGAGTTCAGGGCGTGCGATGGGGCGGCCCGACGAGTGGCTTGAGACCCCTTGCCCCGAGGTCTCGCGGACTCCGGGCCGCGCCGCGCCGCGCCGCGCCGCGGGAAAGAGAACCGCAGCCGTGGAGAAGAAGGTGAGAGGCCCGTGACCGAGGACGCGTGGACGCAGGCAGTACGAAGCCGGCTCGCCCTGGGTCGGCTGCTCCCGCTCGGCGGGCCCCCCGACGGGACGTGGATCACCGAGCAGGCGGCCGTCCGGGTCCTCCGGCGCACCGCCGCCGAGGTCCCCGGCGTCCGGCTGGAGTCCCTGCGCATCGGGTCGGCGCCGCTCCGACCCGTGTCCGAGCCCGCCGTCCGACCACCGGCCAGCGCGCTACCGCCCGGCCCCCTCACCATCGAGGCCGCCCTCACCGCATCCCCCGCGCGGCCGCTGCCGGAGACCGCCGACGACCTGAGGAGCGCACTGCTGGGCGCGGCCACCGAAGGGCTCGGGCTGGCCACGGTGACGGCTGACCTGCGTGTGACGGATCTCCGTGACATCCCGGAGGCAGGCGTGACGTCCCGGACCGAAGCAGCGACGGCCATGAGGCCCGAGCCGGACGCCACGACCGCGCAGAACGCGGACGCCATGACCGCGCAGAACGCGGACGCCGTGACCGCGCAGAACGCGAAAGCTACGGCCGCCCGGAACCGGGACGTCACAGCCGCACGGAACCCGGACCCCACGACCGCGCAGACCCCGGACGCCACGACCGCGCAGATCCCGGACCCCACGGCCGCACGGCACGCGCCCCCGGTGACCGGAACAGGGTCCCCGCGGGGGCTTGTCGGGGACCTGGCGGACGTCGCGGCAGGGGTGCCGGGCGTCGCCCGCCTCACCGCCGTGCTGGGCAGCCGCCCGGTCAAGGTGACGGACCATGACGATCCACCCGGCCGGCACATCGAGGTTCACCTCGCGGTCGGCCCCGGACACCATCCCCTGCACGTCGCCCGCGCCGTCCGGGAGGCGGCGGCCGAGGCAGCCAGCACGGACACCCCTGGCCCGGTCACCGTCGCCGTCCTCATCACGGACACCGCGGACTGACGACAGCCCTCGCCGGTCACCCCGCCGAGGCCCCTGAGCGAGCGGACCCCGCCACCAGCCCTGCCTGGTCCTGGCCGGTCCTCGCCGACCCTGGCTGGTCCTGCCACGGTGTGAGACCTGCCTGGAAGGGAACCCGCAAGGAGACAGAGGGCCCGCGCCGCCGACGGACGAGACAGACGTCGTCCTTGCTCCGCGCTCGCGCGATCCGCGTCCGCATCAGACGAGGCGCACCCCTTGCCGTGGCCCGGTCTCAGCTATCCCCGAGGCGGCGCCTGACCATCCGCTTCCTTCGGAAAGAGCTCAGCGACATGACCACAGACGCCACGGTCCGCCCCCCGCCCTCGGGAACGTCCGGCAGTGACTTCGCCCGGTTGTCGAGAAAGATCGCCGATGCCGGCCTGCTGGGGCGCCGTCCCGGCTACTACGCGGTGCGGATCACGGTGGTGGCCACGCTCTACGTCGGCGGGTGGGCCGCCGTCGCCCTCCTCGGCGACACCTGGTGGACGCTGGCCGTCGCCGGTTTCCTGGCCCTCGTCTTCGGCCAGGTCGCCCTGCTCGCCCATGACGCGGCCCACCGCCAGGTGTTCCGCCGACGGCGGGCCAGCGAGGCATCCGGCCGGATCGCCTGCGCCGGCGTCGGGATGAGCTATGGATGGTGGCAGGACAAGCACACCCGCCACCACGCCAACCCCAACCACGAGGAACTCGACCCCGATGTCGAGCCCGACCTGCTGGTCTGGTCCCAGGACCAGGCCCGGGCCGCCAAGGGGCTCCCCCGCCTCATCGGCCGCTGGCAGGCGTTCCTCTTCTTCCCGCTGCTCACCCTGGAGGGCGTCAACCTGCACGTGTCGAGCGCGAGGGCACTGGCCAACCGCTCGCTCAAGCACCGACCGCTCGACGGCGCCCTGCTGTTCGCGAGCGTCGCGCTCTACCTGGCCGTCCTGTTCTGGTTGCTGCCCCTCGGCATGGCGATCGCTTTCCTCGCCGTCCACCAGTGCCTGTTCGGCGTCTATCTCGGCTCGCTCTTCGCCCCCAACCACAAGGGCATGCCGATCCTGAAGGGCGAGGACCGCCCGGACTTCCTCCGCCGCCAGGTGCTCACCTCACGCAACGTGCGCGGCGGCTGGTTCACGGACGTCGCGCTGGGCGGGCTGAACCATCAGATCGAGCACCACCTGTTCCCCAGCATGCCCAGCCCCAACCTGCGCAAGGCCCGGACCATCGTCCGCCGCTACTGCGAGGACCTGGGCGTGGAGTACGTCGAGACCGGGCTCATCGCCTCCTACCGCCTGGCCCTCGCCAGCCTCCACCAGGCCGGAGCCCCCATCAGGCACCCCGGCCTCCCCGCGTAGAGGGACGCGGCGTAGCGGACGCTGATCGTTTGGTCGTCCGGTCCTCCGGTCCTCCGGTCCTCCGGTCCTCCGGTCCTCCGGTCGTCCGGGAGGGGGCTCAGCTGTCTCCCGTTCAGGTGGCGGGCGCTCAGATCCTTCGGCCTTCATCCAGGTCCCGAAGCAGGTCGGGTGAATCGGCCACAGCGGTCCGGGCGTCAGCCACTGCCGTCTTGAGTCGCGCTCTCCAGAAAAGCCGCGATCGCTGTGGATGCCACAGCGCGTGATGGACGACCTCGGTCGCCGCGTTCAAGCCACGCACGTACCGAGTGGGAACACCGCCGCCGTACTCCGGGTCAGGGTCCTGCTCGAAGCTGCGACGGCTCGCCGAGTACAGGGCCACCCGTGTTCTCGCGTACCAGTCCGCCACATCTCGGGGTACTCCGGCGATCATGGCGGCCGACTCGAAGGCATGCACCGCTCCGCGCAGCCTGCGCCACTCCTCCGGGTCCCCCGAGGACCAGACCGCTTCCTCCAGAGCCGTCATCGCGGTACGGGCAGCGGCACGGGCCTGACGGCGCTCCGGCGCGGTGCTGACGTACTGGGAGACGACCGCGCCCACACTGCCCGCCCCGAAGAGCTGAAGCACCCCCACCAGGTCCACCACGGCAGGACCGTATCAGCGGCCCGGCGGGGCCGATCGGGGGCTTCCTTGCTTCACTTCTCACTTCTTCGGCTTCTGATCGTCGCGCGGTTCTTCGGACACCACCAAAGAACCGTCCGCCTCGAACCGCAGTACCCGGGGCCGGGGTGCTTCCCGGGTTGCCTCCGGCTCGGGATGAAGCTGTCTGTAGCGCTCATGGTAAAAATCGACCGCTTCACGGAGCGAGCATCCTCGTGCCTCACGGATCGTCTTTATGGCGAGGATGGTGCGTCCCTCGAGAATGTCGCGGTCAACACGTGCCGGCAGTTCCGCCACAGGTCCTCCCCCGTTCGGCTCGCGAAGAGGGTAGCCGCGGTCCTCCGGCCGGTCGCCCCTGAGCGACCGGTCCAGCGGACCCCGCCCCGCCGGCCGCGGTTGCGGTAGGGCGTCACGGGACAATATCTGTGCTCGCGGAATTAGAAATGTCCACGGGTCGTGATGACTATTTCTCGACCGTCGGGAGAGGCGGAATTAGGGACTCAGCGGAGGCCGTCGCGGCGTGCTACTGTCGATCTCAGTTGCAGGTGTTGTTGCCATACGGTTTTTCCGACGGGTTCATCAGCACGGCGACACGGAATTCACAGAACGTGGGTTCTTGAAAACGCCTCCGAAGGAGAAATGACATGGCGAACGGCACCGTGAAGTGGTTCAACGCGGAAAAGGGCTTCGGCTTCATCGAGCAGGACGGCGGCGGCCCCGACGTCTTCGCCCACTACTCGAACATCGCCGCCCAGGGCTTCCGCGAGCTGCTGGAAGGCCAGAAGGTGTCCTTCGACATCGCGCAGGGCCAGAAGGGCCCGACGGCCGAGAACATCGTCCCCGCCTGACAACACCGGCGCTGACGTACTGACTTCGCAGCTGGGGCCCGCACCTTGGGGTGCGGGCCCCAGCTCGCTGCGTTTCACGGCGGGATCACCCGCCACGCGTCCCACGCACCACCCGCACCACCACCACCTGCGCGACACGCTGTGCAACATGCCATGCGCCGCACACTGCCGCGGGACGCGCTCACGCCCGACCCGCTGATCCGGCAACACCTCGCCAGGTCCGGCCGTTTCCCCTTTTTTCCCTGTGAGGCATCATGCGCTGTGTCATCGCCCGGTACCCGTTCGACCTGACCAAGGACGGGGTGCTGGCCTCGATGAAGGGCGTCAAGCCCCAGCTCGTCACGGGTGAGTCCGTGACCGTCGGCCGTCGCCGCTACCCGGTCAAGCAGGTGGGGCAGGTCATCACCCGACAGGACCCCCGCGACTTCACGTCCGGCGAGGTCGTCCGCGCCCTGACGCGCCTCGGGTTCACCTGCCACGAGACCCCCCACATCGCACCCGTGGACCCCTACGCCGAGTTGCGGAGCGCGGCGGCGATGCTCGGCGGTGCCGCCGCCGCCCCCGCGGAGGCATAAGGGTCCGCGGACCACAGCAATCCAGAGCCCGGTGAGGGCCCTGCCGACGCGCGTCGGCAGGGCCCTCACTGTTGTGTCACCGCAGCCGACCAGGCGGTCGGCGTGTCGATCGGTTGACCACCGACCCCGCCCTGCCCGTGTCCCCGGTCACAGGATGCCTGCACCCTCCACCCACCAAAACCTACTCTTGCCAGAGTAGACATTGGTCCACAGTGCGGTTAGCATTTTTCTCGTTGAGACGGTCAGACAACACCCGGCAGACACGAACTGGCGGGTAGCAGTACGTGAAGTTCGCAGGTGACACCCAGCAGTACCAGGATCGCCCGGCCCGACGAGCACTCGGTCCGGGTACCGCAAGACCCCGGATTGGATGGTGGTCCCCGGTCACGCAGCCGCGATCCCCGCACTCCTGCCCCCGTCGGGCCGGGTAGCGGAAACAGAAGGTCGGCACAGCATGAGGGCCGACGGATGGTGTTGAATTCCCTTTGGGGCCCTGGTGCCGTACGGCACCAGGGCCCCTCGACGCGTTGCACAACGAGGTGACATGGAAGCAGATATCCCGCTCAGTGATCGTCTGGACGACGACGACTACCCCGCGTACACCATGGGCCGGGCCGCCGAGATGCTCGGCACCACCCCTGCCTTCCTGCGCGCCATCGGTGAGGCCCGGCTGATCACTCCGCTGCGTTCGGAGGGCGGCCATCGCCGCTACTCCCGCTACCAGCTGCGGGTCGCCGCCCGGGCCCGTGAGCTCGTCGACCGGGGAACCCCGATCGAGGCCGCCTGCCGCATCGTCATCCTCGAGGACCAGCTCGAGGAAGCGCAGCGCATCAATGCGGAGTACCGCCGTGCCGCGAGCACGCCGACGTCCGACAACGCCGGCTCCAGCTCGCACTGACCGTACGTTTCGAGTGTCGTCGCCTCGAACGTGATCGCCCTTCCGCTGACAGATCCGGCGGCTCTAGCGTGGGCGGCATGAGGACGTGCCAGGGGTGTGGAGGGCCCGTCGACGGCCGGGACGGGCCGGGGCGGGCCGCGTCGTACTGTTCGCAGGCCTGCAGGCAGCGGGCCTATCGCGAGCGGCGCGGGGCGAGAGGCGTCCCGGTCAGGGACCTGGTGACCGATCTCGGGGAGCGGCTGGGGCGGCTGCGGCTGGAGCCCGGGATCGCGTTCCACGCCGATGTCGAGGCGCTCTCGGGACGCTTCGCGCAGTTACGGCGGCTCGCCCGGCAGGCCAGGCAGGACGGCCAGGACGCCGAGCGGGCGGCGCCGTCCGACCCGGACGACGCGGAAATCGTCACGCCGAGGCGTGTGACGAAATCCGACGCGTCCTCTCCTGCCACGCACGGCGACGCCGGCGGCGTCACACCCGACACGCCCGAGACATCCGCCAAGCCCGGCACACCCGAGACGCCCGAGACGCCCGAGACATCCAACGCGTCCGACACGCCCGGCGCGCCCAACACGCACCACGGCGCGCACGACCACGCCCGCCACGACCACGCCCACCACGACCCCGACGACTTCGGCGCTCTCGTCGAGAGCCACCAGCGCGAGCTGCGCGTGCACTGCTACCGCATGCTCGGCTCGTACGACGAGGCCGAGGACCTGACCCAGGAGGCGTTCCTGCGGGCCTGGCGGGCTCGGGAGACATTGGACGGGGTCGGCAACGTACGGGCCTGGCTGTACCGCATCGCCACCAACCTCTGTCTGGACTTCCTGCGCAAGCACAACCGCCGCCCGGCCCCGTACGAACCGGTGCCGGGCATGGACTCCGGGGACGGGGCGCCCCCGCCGCGGTTGCCCTGGCTCCAGCCCTTCCCCGACGACCAGTTGCCCGAGACCCCCGCGCCCCGGCAGGAGCCGGACGCGCAGGCCGTGGCCGGCGAGACGCTGGAACTGGTCTTCCTGACCGCGATCCAGAAGCTCCCGCCCCGGCAGCGGGCGGCGGTGATCCTGCGTGACGTGGCGGGGTGGTCGGCCGAGGAGACCGCCGACCTGCTGGGCGCCAGCCCGGCCTCGGCGAACAGTGCCGTGCAGCGCGGCCGGGCCGCCCTGCGGGAGGCCTTGCCGGGGCGGCGCGAAGAGTGGTCGGCCGGGCCGCCCAGCGCAGCGGACCAGGTGCTGCTGCGGCGGTACATGGACGCCGCCGCGCGGGCCGACATCGACGCGATGATCGAGCTCGTACGCGAGGACGCGGTGCTGACCATGCCGCCGAACCCGTTCTGGTTCACCACGCGGGAGGCGCTCTTCGCGTTCGTACGGCCGAACCTCGATCCGGCGTCGCCGATGTTCGCCGGGCACTGGCGGCATCTGCCGGTGCGCGCCAACGGGCAGTTGGCGGTCGCCGGTTATCTGCGGCGGCCCGGGACCAGCGTGTTCCGGGCCCAACTCATCGACGTCCTACGAGTGAAGGAGGGACGGATCGCCGAGATCACGACGTTCGAACCGCATCTGTTCGCCGCGTTCGGGCTGCCGATGACGCTCTGAGGAAAGTCCGGCCGGCAGCGATGAGTTCGCCCGGCCCGCGCGTCATAGGGGTGTCGGGCGCACACGGCGCCCCCACCCAAGGAGCAGTCAGCCATGCTGGAGAACAAGGTCGCGGTCGTCTACGGCGGTGCGGGTTCCCTCGGCGCGGGCGTCGCGCAGGCGTACGCACAGGCGGGGGCGCGGGTGTTCCTCGTCGGGCGTACGCGGGAGACGCTGCGGAAGGTCGCCGACGACACCGGTGCCGAGTACGACGTGCTCGACGCCGGTGACGAGGACGCCGTGGAGGCGCACGCGGCGTCGGTCGTCGAGCGGGCGGGAGCAATCGATGTCTCCGTCAACCTCGTGCCGCGCGGGGACTTCCAGGGAGTACCGCTGACCGAGATGTCGGTCGAGGACTACACCCGGCCGGTGGTGCGGGGCATCGCCTGCCAGTTCATCACCGCGCGGGCCGCCGCGCGCCGGATGACCGCGCGGGGCTCGGGCGTGATCCTCGCCCTCAACAGCGGCTCCGCCAACGGCAGTCCGATGATGGGCGGCACCGCAGCGGCCGACGGCGCGATCGACGCGCTGGTCCGGCAGCTGGCCCAGGAGGCCGGTCCGGCCGGGGTGCGGGTCTGCGGGATCTGGACCGCCGGGGTCACCGACAGCCTCACCCCCGAGAAGCTGGCCGCCGCCGGTGCCCCGGGCATGGACGAGACCGCCGTGCAGGGCGTCCGGGCGCACCTGGACAGCCTGCGGATGACGAGGCGTTCACCGCGGATCGCGGACATCGCCGCCCTGGCGACCTTCCTCGCCTCGGACGCCGGCGCGAGCATCACGGGCACCTGGGTCAACGCGACCGCCGGGATGTTTCCCAGCTGAGCCGCCGCTGTCGTGGCCGGGTTGTCCGCGAACGCCACTGGAATTGTCCGTGATCGGTAACGGAGGGAGCCCCAGGGCGCCGTTCCTCGTCCTGACAGGTGCCGGGATCGGCGAGGAACTGCGGGAGAGCGGGGCGGACATGGCGCGGCACGGGGGCGGACGGGGCTGGTACGGCAAGGTGATCGGGGCGGCGCTCGGGGTGTCGGTGCTCGCCACCGGTGCCTCGATGTGGACCGCGCAGGCCGGGGCCGCGGGCGGCTCGACGCCGAAGGCGGTCGCCTCGGCCGCCCCGGGCGGTGCCGTGAAGGCGGTGGCGAAGACCATCGCGCACGCCTCGGACGCGGGGGCGCGCGGCGTCAACATCACCATCGACGACGGCCCGGACCCCGTCTGGACGCCTCAAGTGCTGGACGTGCTGCGGGAGTACGGCGTGAAGGCCACCTTCTGCATGGTGGGCACCCAGGCCGAGGCCCACCCGGACCTGGTGAAGCAGGTCGTCGCCGCCGGGCACCGGCTGTGCGACCACTCGGTGTCGCACGACACGACGATGGACCAGCAGTCCCAGGCCTATCAGTCGCAGCAGATCCTCGACGCCGAACGCATGATCACCAAGGCGTCGGGGGGCGTCCGGCCGATGTACTACCGCGCCCCCGGCGGCGCCTTCACCCCCTACAGCCGTCAGCTCGCCGCCTCCCGCGGGATGCGTCCGCTGGGCTGGAACGTGGACACCAAGGACTTCGAACTGCCGGGCGCGGACGCCATCGTCGCCACCGTCCAGCGTGAACTCCCCAACGGCCCGACCCTCCTCTTCCACGACGCCGGAGGCGACCGGGCGCAGACCGTCGAGGCCCTGCGCCGGGTCCTGCCCTGGCTGAAGGACCAGGGCTATTCCTTCGGCTTCCCGGTCCGCTGACCTCGCCGGACGGCGACACCACGGCGTCGTTCGACCGCGTGCCTCACACGGGCTCGGGCTGCCGTGCGACCGGTCCGGCCGGCGCGGCGGCCCCGTCCCACTGCCGGGTGGTGCGCACATAGCCGTAGATCACCGAGGCCATCGCCAGCAGGAGCAGCGGGCCGGACAGCCACGGCCAGGTCGCCATCTCCACCGGCAGCCAGCGGTAGGCCACCAGGAGTGCGGCGAAGACCGCGCAGCCGTAGCCGACCAGCCGGAGCCCCGAGCGGTCCCAGCCGCGGTCGTAGGTGCGCAGCGCCGCCTCGATGGTGAGGACGAAGACGACACCGGCGACGAGGTCGACGCCGTAGTGGTAGCCGAACCCGAGGGTCGCGGTGAGGGTGGCGATCAGCCAGAACGTGCCCGCGTAGCGCAGGGCGCGCGGGCCCTTGCGGGAGTGGATGAAGATCGCGACCGCCCACGCGGTGTGCAGGCTGGGCATGCAGTTGCGGGGGGTGATCTCGTCGAACGGCATGCTGTGCGGGGTGGTGATCGACGGCAGGGTCCGCGGCCACAGGTCGGCCACCGCCCACTGGGTCGTGGAGTGCGCCTCGGACCACAGGCTGATCGACGCCCAGTGCTCGGTGCCGTCGCCGTAGGCGAAGATCGGCCCGACCACCGGGTAGATCATGTAGACGCCGGGTCCGAGCAGGCCTATCAGCAGGAACGTGCGGACCAGGTGGTGGCCGGGGAAGGCCCGCTCGGCGGCCACGTTGCGCAGCTGGTAGAGCGCGACGGCGACGGCCATCAGGGCGAGCTGGCCGTAGACGAAGTCGAGGAAGTTGAAGCCGACCGCGCCGGTTGCGGTGACGAGCCGGCCCATCAGCCAGGAAGGGTTGCCGAGCGCGTGGTCGGCGGTGGCCACGTACTGGTCGAGCACCTGGTGGCGGGACGCGGAGGTCAGCAGCAGCCAGGTGTCCCCGGCCTTGCGGCCGGCCACCAGGAGCAGCGCGAGTCCGACGCCCTTGAGCAGCAGGACGCGGTCCTGGCCGGTGCGGCGGGTGACCGCGAGGACCCCGCAGCCGAGGACCACCCACAGCGCGCCGTTGCCGTAGTGGTTGCCCGCGGGCAGCTCCAGGTCGAGGATCCAGCGGGTCAGGGCGATGGCGAGGTCGATGCCGATCGCGGTGCCGAGCGCGACGAAGCGTTGCCGTCGGGGCAGTACGACCAGCATCAGCGCCATCGCGGCGTACAGCAGGCCGCCCGACTTGGGCGGGAGGACCACCTCGCGCAGCTGGACGGTGATCGGGCCCGGCAGGCCGTAGTGGCGTGCGGCGATCTCCAGCATGACGAAGAGCCCGAGGGCGCCGACGCCCAGCGCGACCCACAGCGGCTTTATTCGCGAAAACACCCGCAACGATACGTTCATCAACTGTTTGACCGATTTTTATGTATGAGGTGGAATTTTCTGCCTATCGCGCCGGATGACGGTGTTCGTCGCGAGCCCGAACATGCTAGCGGAGGCGTACAGGTTTCACACAGATGGATGCACGGGTACGGCGCCGCGTTGCCCCGGGACGGCCGCCGACACGCGAAACAGGGCCCGCACCGAGGTGCGAGCCCTGTTCGACGAGTGTCCCTACGGGTCAGGCGGGGACGATGTTCTCCGCCTGCGGGCCCTTCTGGCCCTGCGTGACATCGAAGTTCACCTTCTGGCCCTCGTGGAGCTCACGGAACCCCTGGGCGGCGATGTTCGAGTAGTGGGCGAAGACGTCGGGGCCGCCACCCTCCTGCTCGATGAAGCCGAAGCCCTTTTCCGCGTTGAACCACTTCACAGTGCCGGTGGCCATGTGTTTCTCCTGTAAGCAAGTGCTGGAACCCACACCTCGCGAGCCCCTCATCGCCGCGATGATCACCTGCCCCGGAAACCCGGTTTGAATGGCAATAATGGCAACCACAACTGCAACGGATATCGAGCCTAGCACGGGTCAAATCGAAGCTGGGGGAAATCTGTTAAGGCGTTTACGTGTCCGGAAACAATTCTCCTGCGGCGCCATGAGATTTCTTGCCGCCGACGTCCCCGAACCCGGGGGGTGGACGGGCGGCACCGGCGGAGGCGATCGTGGGCGGCATGAGTGATCGGACGGTGGGACAGGACGTGCCCTCGGGCGTGGAGGCCGGCGAGGTGCGCCGCTTCTGGGGGCGGCTGGGGCTTCCCGGGCTGGTCGACGTGCACACGCACTTCATGCCCGAGCGGGTCCTGCGCAAGGTCTGGGAGTACTTCGACGGGCTCGGCCCGCTCACCGGCGGCCTGGAGTGGCCGATCACCTACCGGCAGGAGGAGGCGGACCGGGCCGCGCTGCTGCGGGAGTTCGGTGTGCGCGCCTTCACCTCGATGCTCTACCCGCACAAGCCGGGCATGGCCCGCTGGCTGAACGACTGGGCGGTCGACTTCGCCCGCCGCACCCCCGACTGCCTGCACACCGCCACCCTGTTCCCCGAGCCGGGCGTCGAGGGCTACGTCGGTGAGGCCGTCGCGGCGGGGGCGCGGGTCTTCAAGGCGCATGTGCAGGTGGGGGCGTACGACCCGGCCGACGAGCTGCTGGACCCGGCCTGGGGACTGCTCGCCGAGGCCGGGGTCCCGGTGGTGATCCACTGCGGCTCCGGACCCGCGCCGGGCAAGCACACCGGCCCCGAGCCGATCGCACGGGTGCTGGCGCGCCATCCGCGGCTGCGGCTGATCGTCGCGCACATGGGGATGCCCGAGTACGGGGAGTTCCTGGCCCTCGCGCGGCGGTACCGGGAGGTGCGGCTGGACACGACGATGGCGTTCACCGACTTCACCGAGGACTTCCTCCCCTTCCCCCGGGCGCTGCTGCCCGACCTGAGCGAGCTCGGCGACCGGATCCTGCTCGGCACCGACTTCCCCAACATCCCCTATCCGTATCTGCACCAGCTGCACGCGCTGGAGCGGCTGGACCTCGGCGAGGAGTGGCTGCGCGGGGTGTGCCACGACAACGCGGCGGCGCTGTTCCGGCTGGGCGCCGCGCCGGCCGTCAGTCCTGAGGGCGGGCCGCCTTCACGAACGAGGTGATGAGGGCCGGGTCCTTGACGCCGCGGGTGTGCTCCACGCCGCTGGAGACGTCGACGCCCCAGGGGCTGGTGGCCCCCACGGCCTCGCGCACGTTGTCGGGGGTGAGGCCGCCGGCCAGGAGCCACTTCTCACCGGGGGCGGCGAGGGGCTTGCTGGACCAGTCCCAGGCCATGCCCGAGCCGGGGATGGGCGCGTCGAGCAGCAGCATGTCCTCGCCGTACTCGCCGACCCGGGGCACGGTCTCGCCGAAGGCGGCGGCGCGGATCAGGGTCCAGTCGCCGGTGGCCAGGTCCGCGTAGTAGGCGGGGTCCTCGGGGCCGTGCAGCTGGACGGCGCGGATCCCGGAGGCGGTGGCGGTGGCGGTGACGAAGTCCAGGGACTCGTTGCGGAAGACGCCGACCGTCAGGACGTGCTCGGGTACCCGGCGGCTCAGCCGGAGGGCGGTGCCGGGGTCGATCCGGCGCGGGCTCTCCGAGAAGACGAAGCCGATGGCGTCGGCACCGGCCTCGACGGCCGTGTCGACGTCCCGCTCGGTCTTCAGACCGCAGATCTTGATGAACAGAGGTTCGCTGGAGTTGTTGCTCACGTGTCCCAGACTGCCGTATCGCGCGCCGAGGGCCCGGGTCGGGGACCCGGGCCCTCGGACCGAGGTCGGGTGCTACAGGGTGACCCTCGTGCCGCCGATCGTCACGACCAGCGTGCCGTCCGAGGCGAAGGACCAGGCCAGGGCGCCCGTGTAGGAGGAGCAGCGGGAGCCGTTGGTGCCGGACCAGAACTGGTTGGAGCTGTCGGTGTTGCCGACGAGCCGGTCGTTGGTGCCGCTGGAGCTGCGGCAGGAGGTGTTGTTGCGGAACACCGAGGTGCCCGCGTCGAAGTTGAAGTTGCGCTCGGCGTTGTCGATGCTCAGGTTGTTGGAGATCGTCATCGAGCCCGGGTTGCTGTTGTACGTGAACCCGTGCTTGCCGTTCTCGAAGGCGATGCTGCGCCGGACGACGTGGTTGACGGGCACGTCCTCGCCGCCGAGCTTGTAGCCGTTGCGGTCGCCGTTTCCGGCCTGTGAGCCGTCGCTGAGGGTGCCGTTGTCGTAGGAGAGGGAGTCCTCGATGGTCACCGCGCCGATGGGGTCGTAGTCGGAGTAGGTGTAGAGGTCCCAGCCGTCGTCGATGTTGTGGTGCGCGACGGCGTAGCGGAAGACGTTCCCGCTGCCCACGGTCAGCTTCGCGGCGAAGCCGTCGGCGTCCTCGCCGTCGGAGTCGGCGTTGTCGTGCGACTCGGCGCTGAGGATCAGGTTGTTGGCCGGCCACTGGCTGGTCGGGGTGGTGGAGGCGATCCGGCCGAGCTGGAGGCCGGTGTCCCGGTTGTAGCGCGTCACCGTGCGCTCCAGGACGTTGTTGCTGCCGCCGACGAAGATGCCGTTGTCACCGGCGCGTTCGACGGTGAGACCGGTGACGTGCCAGTAGTTGCCCATCAGCTGGAGTCCGCGGTTGGACGAACTCTCCGTCTGTGCGGAGAAGTTGAGCACCGGCTTCTCGCCCGGGTAGGCGGACAGCCTGGTGCGGGCGCTCGCGGTGCCGTTGTTGCCGACCGGGACGGTGATCGTCGAGGACTGGTTGTACGTGCCTCCGCGCAGGTAGATCGTGCCGCCCGCCGAGACCTTGCCGATCGCGGAGGCCAGGGTGGTGGGGGCGTCGATCGTGCCGGCCGCGCCGGCGGTGCCGGTGGGCGATACGTACAGGGCGCCGCCGGTGGGGGGCGTGGTGCCGCCGTCCGCGGTGGTGGCCTCGAGATAGTCGACGTTGGGCAGGCCGCCCGAGGTCGTCGGGTGGAGCCGGACGGTGTTGCTGCCCGCGTTGACCGGCACGGTCAGGGTCTTGGTGGTCCAGCCCGTCCAGGTGCCGGTGCCCTCGAAGGTGGCGGTGCTCACCGTGGTGCCGTTCACGATGATGTTCGCCGTTCGAGATGTTGTCGTGCCGTTGGCGAAGCGGACGGCCACGGTGGCGGTGCCCGCCGCGGGCGCGGTCACCGTGAACTGGGCGTAGGCGCCGCTGGCGTTGGTGGGGTTGCAGAAGCCGCTGCCCGAGTAGCCGGCCCAGTTGCTCTCGATGGCGCCGGTGCAGACGGCGGGGGCGGTCTCGGCCTCGTGGCGGGTGGTCGCGGCCTGCGCGTTGGTGCTGGTCAGAGCGACAAGCGTGCCCCCGAGGAGGGCGGCGCAGGCGACGGCGGGTCGCAGGTGTCTCAGGTGCATCGTGGATCTCCATCTCCAGGACGGTGCGGGTCGTGCCAGAGGGGTGGAGCGGGATGTACGAGGTGACGCTGACGGGTGACGGGTGACGGGTGACGGGTGACGCGTGTGGGGGCGGGGCGAAACGGGGAAAGCGCTTTCTCCACCGGAAGTTAGGGGCGCCGACCTGAACGCGTCAATAGTTCGTCACCTGATTTCAGTTCACATGGAGGAACTTGAAAAAACTCTTGGCTGTCATGCAACCTCCAACCCCGCTTTCCGAGTGGGTTGTTGGTGTCACAACAGCCACAGGGGGACACCCAGTGATCAGACCTTCCTTGAGGGCCGCCGCGGCGGCGGCCCTCGCCTTCGTCATAGCCGGCACCGGGGCCGGGGCCGTCCAGGCCGCGCCCGCCCCGGCCGCGCCGCCGGTACCGACCCTCGCCTGGGCCGACTGCCA
Source organism: Streptomyces sp. NPDC034103 (assembly GCF_055575395.1). NCBI lineage: Bacteria > Bacillati > Actinomycetota > Actinomycetes > Kitasatosporales > Streptomycetaceae > Streptomyces > Streptomyces sp. NPDC034103. The sequence continues at coordinate 306,770 of NZ_JBVISS010000003.1, forward strand.
GGGCGGCTTCGAGTGCGCGAACGCCGCCGTGCCGCTCGACTACCGCCGGCCGGACGGCGCCACCCTCACCCTCGCCGTCATCCGCAAGAAGGCCACCGACCAGGCCACGCGCAAGGGCACCCTGTTCCTTCAGCCCGGCGGCCCCGGCAACTCCGGCGTGGACTTCGTCCGCAACAACTACGCCGACCTGCCCGCCGAGATGCGCGACTCCTTCGACGTCTTCGGTTACGACGTCCGGGGCGTGGGCCGCAGCAGACAGGTCCAGTGCTTCGACGACCCCACGTACACGGCCGCCGTCACCGCCGCCAAGGGCGCGCCCGGACCCGGCGCCTACGACGCCGCCGTACGCCAGGCCGCCCAGTTCGACCAGGCCTGCGTGGACAACTCCGGCGACCTGCTGCCGTATGTGGGCACGGAGTACGTCGCCCGGGACATCGACCTGCTGCGGCAGGCCCTGGGCGAGGAGCAACTCACCTACTACGGCCGCTCGTTCGGCTCCTACATCGGCACGGTGTACGCGTCCCTGTTCCCGGAGCGGGTGCGGGCCCTCGCCCTCGACGGGGCGTACGACCCCGAGCGCTACGCGAACCAGCCGTACGCCTACGACCGGACCCAGTACCTCGCGCTGGACGGCGCGATGGGCCGCTTCCTCGACTGGTGCGCCGCCGACCAGGCCACCTGCGGGTTCGGCGACGGCGACCCGCGCGCCGCCTTCGAGAAGCTCAAGGCCGACCTCGACGCCAACCCGGTGGTGACGGCGAGCGGCGGCAAGGCCAACGGCTACACCCTGGTCTACCGGCTGATGTTCAACATCAACGAGGGCAAGGTCATCTGGCCCGCCTTCGGCGAGGCCCTGCGCAAGGCCCAGCAGCGTGACAACACCTCCTTCCTGCTGCGGCCGCCGTCCCCGGCGAGCTTCGACTTCCTCGGCCCCAACGTGGTCGTCGAATGCGTCGACAAGGACTACCCGAGCAGCCCGGACCGGCTGAAGCGCGAGGTCACCACCAACGCGCGGATCGCCCCGCTGCTCGGCCCCGCGATGGCCTACGGCCCGCCGACCTACGACCACCAGCACGCCACCGCCTGCGTGCAGTGGCCGGGCGAGCAGGTGAGCCGCTACGGCGGCCCGTTCCACGCGGACGGCTCCGCCCCGATCCTCGTCCTCGGCACCACCGGCGACCCGGACACCCCCTACCGGGACGCGGTGGCGCTGTCGCGGGAGCTGGACAACGGCCGGCTGCTCACGTTCGAGGCCGAGGGCCACACCGCCTTCGGGCGCAGCGCGTGCGCGACGGACGCGGTGACGTCGTACCTCGTCGACCTGAAGGTCCCCAAGCGCGGCACGACCTGCGCGGACGAGACCCAGCCGCCGTCCTCCACCCCCAAGGTGGCGCCGCCCGGGACGACCCTGAGCGAGCTGCGGAACGGTGTGAACGAGCGCGTGGAACGGATCGGTTCCGTCGCGTGACCTTCCCGAGGCGCCGGTCCGGCACCCGGACCGGCGCCTCGACCGGGCGACTCCGGGTGCGCCCCGCATGACCGCGTCTGCGCCGACGCCGCGCTCATGACCAGCGATTCCTTCATGATCACTCGACCTGATGGACTCGGTCGACCAGTCGAGTGAGCGCACGTGACCCCCCGGGACCGGGGACGCGAGGCTTCTGGTGCGCACCGCGCGGTCCTCATGCCGGTGCGCGGTCCCTGTCGCTCACGAAGGAGTCGTCCCATGCGCACGCGCCTTTCCCTGCCCGCCCTGGTCGGAGCCATGGCCCTCGCCGTCACGGCCTCCCTGGCGGCCACCGCCTCCGCCGCTCCCGCCCCCGAGGCCCCGCCGCTCAGGGAGCCCTGCGGGTTCTACGAGACCTCCAGCAACGCCTACTACAACCACTGCACGAGCGACGGTTCGCGCATCCAGGTCGAGATCGACGACTGGGGCCCCAACACGATCCGCTGTCTCGGCCCCGGCGTCACCTGGATCGGGACGGCCTCGGACATCAGCGGCGCCTGGTACACCGGACGTACCTGCTGACCTTCCTGAACAATGGGCCGCATGAGCATCGTGAAGATCAACGTACTCACCGTCCCCGAGGAACAGCGCGAGGTCCTGGAGCAGCGGTTCGCCTCCCGGGCCGGTGCGGTGGAGAACTCGGACGGGTTCGAGTGGTTCGAGCTGCTGCGGCCCGTGGAGGGCACCGACACCTACCTCGTCTACACCCGGTGGAGGTCCGAGGCGGACTTCGAGAAGTGGCGGGCCGACATGGGGGCCTCGCACGGCAGCGGCGGCCAGGGTGGCAGTGGCGGCCCTGGCGGTGGCGGTGGGGAGCAGGCCAGGCCCGCCGCCACGGGGGCGACGCTGTGGTCCTTCGAGGTGGTGCAGTCCGCGGGGCCCAAGGACAACTGACGGGCGGCATCGGGTCGTTCGCCTGACAAATGTCACGCTCCGTGGCCATCATGGAACCCTGCGCGCACCCGTACACCTTCTTTGTACGGGTGCGCGAGGTTGAACGTACTGGCGCGGCGGGGGAGTTCAACGTCATGCGAACGACGACAGGCCCACGGTTGCGGGGCGGGTCGAACGCCAGTCGATCCTACGCGGCAGGGGGCGCCGATCACCAGCTTCGTGGTCTGGGAGCCGGTGGTGCACGCCCCGCTGGGAGGGCGGTCGGTGAGGGCGGGGCAGTTGCGGCATCTGCGCGCGTGCTCGGAACTCCCGGGCCTCATGCTCCAGGTCCTGCCGCTGGATCGCACCAGCCACGCCGGCCTGAACGGCCCGTTCGTCCTCCTGGAGACCCCCGAACACCAGCGCCTCGTCTACGCGGAGAACCAGCGCGGGAGTCAACTCATCGCGGATCAGGGCGAGGTGGCGATCCCGAACCAGAAATATGCCATGCTGCGGTCACAGGCCCTCACCCCGGAGGACACGAGGGATCTGCTGGACCGTCTGCTAGGAGAGCAATGAGCGGCACCGCGCTTCAGTGGTTCAAGTCGAGCTACAGCGGGAGTGAAGGCGGTGACTGCCTCGAAGTCGCCTACGACTGGCGCAGGTCGAGCTACAGCGGCAGTGAAGGCGGTAACTGCCTCGAAGTCGCCTACGACTGGCGCAAGTCGAGCCACAGCGGCGACGAGGGCGGCGACTGCGTGGAGGTCGCGACGGAGACCGTCGCCGTCCATGTGCGCGACTCCAAGAACCCCTCCGGTCCCCGGCTCACCGTTGCTCCGAGCGCTTGGGCTGCCTTCGTCGCGCAGAGGTAGCGGGTGGACTACGAGTGGGACGTGTTCATCAGTTACAGCCACAAGGGACACGTGAAGGACTGGGTGCGGAACCACTTCCAGCGTGAACTCACCCTGTCGCTGGAGGACGTGCTGCCCGACGACCCCCGGGTCTTCGTCGACTACGACATACCCGTGGGCACACCGTGGCCCGAGAGGCTGGAAGACGCGCTCCTGAAGGCCCGCTGCCTGGTGGCGATCTGGTCGCCGCCGTACTTCCGCTCGGAGTGGTGCATGGCGGAGTGGGTGAGCATGCGCAAACGCCAGGCCGCCCTGGAGGCGACGAACGGCCGGGCGCCGACCCTCATCTACCCGATCAGGTTCGCGGACGGCGACCACTTCCACCCCGACGCGAAGAACACCCAGCAGTGCCGGGACCTGAGCAAGTACGCCCATGACCGCGAGCAGTTCCGGGACACGCCCCTCTACATGGATTTCCAGAAAGAAATGCGCACGGTCGCGGAGGAGATCGCCACCCTCCTCGACCGCGCACCGGAATGGCAGGCCGGCTGGCCCGTCGACCGTCCCCCCGCCCTGGAACGCCCCCAGAGCCGTCTGCCGAGGCTGTGATGGACAAACTCGAGGGCAAGATCGCGACGTTCTACTCCTACAAGGGCGGAGTCGGACGCAGCTTCCTGCTCTCCAACACCGCCACGCTGCTGGCCCAGTGGGGTTACAAGGTCCTGTGCATCGACTGGGACCTGGAGGCCCCCGGCCTGCACTACTACTTCCGCCCGCACCTGCGCGGCCCTGAGACGGGCCTGGTGGAGATGGTGCTGGGCGTCCGCGACGAGCGGCGCGTCGACCCGCTGGGGCACATCACGCCGGTCGTCTTCCCGGACGGCTCCGGGCTCGACCTCATCGCCGCGGGCGGGGTCGGCTGCGACTACATCCCGAACGTGCAGGGCATCGACTGGGACGCGCTGTACTCGGAACGGTCCTTCGGCGACGTGCTGGAGGAGTGGCGACAGCGCTGGATCGAGTCGTACGACGTCGTCCTCGTCGACAGCAGGACCGGGATCTCGGACTCGGGCGGCATCTGCACGGCTCAGCTGCCGCACATCCTGGCGTACGCGTTCACCGCGAACCAGCAGAACGTCGACGGCGTGCTGGACGTGGTGACACGGGCGGCCGAGGCGCGCAACGGTCTGCCGTACGACCGGTCGCGGCTGGTGTCGTTGCCGCTGCTGTGCCGGTTCGACATGACCGAGGAGTACGAGCGGGCCTCGGAGTGGCGGGAGAAGCTACGGGCCGAACTCAAGCCGAGCTACGACTCCTGGGTGCCGGAGGGCGCCGCGTTCGAGCGGGTGCTGGACCACTGCACGGTCCCCTACTCGGCGTACTGGTCCTTCGGCGAGGAACTCCCGGTCCTGACCGAGGACTTCAGGAACCCCCAGCTGGTCAGCTACAGCATCGCGTCGATCGCCGCGTTGATCGCGCGGAATCTGGGGGATGTGCGGCTGTTCACGGAGAGTCGGGACGCGTATGTGGACGCGGCCGTCCGCACGGGGCTGCGGGGTGGGCACTACCGGTTCGACGTGTTCATCTGCGGTGCCCCGAACACCGCCGACGACGTGACGCTGCTGAGCGTGCTGCTGGAGGACCAGGGAATCACCAGCTACTCCTCGCTCTCGCCGGACGAGGACCCGCACACCACCGTCGACACGTGCCGGCACTTCATCCTGGTCACCCGGGACACCGTCAGCTCCTACCAGCGAACCGAGCTGAACTATTTCCTGCGGCAGAGCCTCGAGGAGCAGACGGACCGCGCCCTGTTTCCCGTCATCACCCCCCGGGACGTCCTGCGCGACCTGCCCCCCATCGTCAAGTCGATCCAGCCCTACGTCCTTTCCGAGGACAACCTGTCGGTCGTCGCGCGAGCGATCAAGGAGAGGATCCGGGACGATGGCGCGCTGAGCGCGGCGCCTTCCCCGGACGAAGTCCTGTACCTCTCCTACGCGGGTGCGGACCGGGCGTGGGCGGAGTGGGTGGCCTGGCAGTTGAGGGACGCCGGGCACACGGTCAGGTCCGACGTCGTGCGCGAGGAGACGGAGGACGAGTTCTTCGCGCGCTTGGAACGGCCGCTGGGGCAGATCCGGGACGTGGTCCTGTTCTCACAGGCGTACTTCACGCGCCGCGGTCTCACGCCGGCGAGGGCGGACGTGATGCTGGGCGCGCGGGAGAGGCTCGTCCCGCTGCGCATCGACGGCAGCGTCGCGCCGGCGTCGCTGCGTCGGCTGCCGGAGACCGACCTGTCCGGGCTGGACGGCGAGACGGCACGGACAGAGCTGCTGCGGGCTGTGGGGGGCCCGGTCGGGGTGGCGAGCGACGCGCGGGGGGCCACGGTCAAGAGGGCGCCTCGGCTGCCGGGGAGCCGACCGCCGGTGTGGAACGTGCCCCCGCGCCCTGCCCACTTCGTCGGACGGGACGACCTGCTGGTCGAGATCCGTACCCGGCTGACCGCCGAGGGGCGGCCGGAGCCGGTGCTTGCGCTCACCGGACGGGTCGGGGTGGGGAAGACCCAGCTGGCCGTCGAGTACGCGTACCGGTTCAGTGGTGCCTACGCGTGGGTGTGGTGGGTGGACGCCACCCGGCCCGTTCCCGCGCAGCTGGCGGCGCTCGCGGTGGCCGCTGGCTGGGCCGAATCCGGCGCGACCGAGGAAGCGGCTCTGCGGAGTCTCCGCGAGGGTGTGCGCACCCGGCCGGGCTGGCTGCTCGTCTTCGACCGCGCCGACGATCCGGCTGAGCTCGCTCGGCATCTGCCGCCCGGTGAGGGGCACGTACTGATCACCTCCCGCGACCCGCTCTGGCACCAGATCGCCTCGCCGGTCGACGTCGACGTCCTGGACCGCACGGCGTCGACGGCTCTGCTGCGCTCGCGCAACCGGGCTCTGGACGAGGGGGACGCGGACCGGCTGGCCTCGGCCTTGGACGACCTGCCGCTGGCGCTGGTCCAGGGGGCCGAGGCCCTGCATCTGTTCACTCCGGAGCAGTATCTCCAGCAGTTGGAGGACCACGCCGACGCGGCCGTCAGCGACGGCACCCCCTTCGACTACGACGCCCCGCTGTCCGCACAACTGGTGTACGCCCTGAGCCTGCTGGAACGGCAGGACCTCCAAGCGGCCCAACTGGTGCTGGCCTGCGCCCTGCTGGCGCCCGAGCCCTTTCCTCTGTACGCCTGCGCCACCGGCGGCGTCGACGCGGGAGAGACCGGTGATGCCGTACAGCTGGTACGGCGGCTCTCCGACCCGCGCGTCTTCCGGCGGATCCTCACAGCGGTCGAACGGTCCGGGCTCGCCCGAGTCGCCGGCGGGAGCATCCAGGTGCACCGCCTGACCCAGGCCGTCCTGCGCGATCAGCTCACCGCCGAGGAACGCGCCGAGGCCATCGAGCTCGTCGGCGCGCTGCTGGCCGCCGCGTACCCCGGAGAGGCGGCCGACCCGCGCACCTGGCCGCGCTGGACCGAGCTGCTGCCCCACCTCCTGGCCCTGGACCCCGCGGACCTCGCCACGCAGCGCGCCCGGTACGCGGCTTGTGAGGCCTGCTGGTACCTGCTGGACCGCGATGACACCGGCACGGCGCTGCCCCGGCTGGAGGATCTGCACCGGACCTGGACGCTGCGGTTCGGTGCCGACGCCGACGACACCCTGTTCGCGGCCGCCTACCTCGCCCGCGCCCACGCGGCCACCGGCGATTACGCCGAGGCCGTCCGACTGGAAGAGGACCTTCTGGCTCGGCGGCGGGAGCGGCTGGGCGAGAACGACCCCCTCACCCTGCGCGTCGCCGGGAACCTCGCCACCCGCCTGTCCCAGCAGGGGCTGACGGAAGAAGCCCGCGAGCTGGCCGAGCGCACCCTCGAGGCGCAACGCCGGGTCCTGGGCGAGGACCACCCCGACACGCTGCACTCCGCCGGCAACCTCGCCATCTACCTGGCCGAGCAGGGGCTGACGGAAGAAGCCCACGAGCTGTCCGAGCGTACCTTCGAGGCACAGCGCCGGGTTCTGGGCGAGGACCATCCCGACACGATGCTGACCGCCAGTAACCTCGCCATCTATCTGGACGAGCTGGGGGAGACGGAGTCGGCTCGCACCCTTGCCGAGACCACCCTCGCCCGACAGCGCCGCGTGCTCGGTGAGGACCACATCGACACCCTGCACACGGCCGAAGTCCTCGACGACGTGTCCGACACCGCCCAGGACTCACCGCCGTCCGGCACGCCCGCGACCTGACCCGCCCTACGTCAACCCCGCCGCCGCGCAGTCCGCCGCGTACGTCGTCGTGCAGATGTCCTTGACCGTGTAGACCCCGTCCCGGATCACCGTGTCCTCGATGTTGTCCTTGGTGAGGGCGACCACGGGGACCAGCATGGAGGGGATGTCCTTCTGGGTGGGGCTGTCGACCGCGTCGGGGGTGAGGGCGTCGAACTCGATGGAGCGGGCCTGGACCTTGGCCACGGCCATCTCGGCGGCGTTGTTGGCCTCTTCCAGGAAGGACTTGTAGACGGTCATGTACTGCTCACCGGAGAGGACCCGCTGGACCGCGGCGAGGTCCGCGTCCTGGCCGGTGACCGGGGGGATGGTCTTCGCGCCGGCCTTCTTGAGGGCGTCGATGACGGCGCCGGCCATGCCGTCGTTGGCCGAGTAGACCGCCGCGATGTCGTCCAGGCCGATCGCCTGGATCGCCTTGGCCATGTTCGCCTCGGCGATCTCCGGCTTCCACTCCTTCGTGTCGTAGGACTTGGCGATCACCACGTGGTGCTGGAGCACACCGAGCGCGCCGGCCTTGAAGCGGGCGGTGTTGGGGTCCTCGGGCGAGCCGTTCATCATGACGATCTTGTCGCTCTCGGCCTTGCCGCCGAGCGCCTCCAGGAGAGAGCGGCCCTGCACCTCGCCGACGAGCTCGTTGTCGTGGGATATGTACGCGTCGATCGGGCCCTGGGCGAGCCGGTCGTACGCGATGACGGGAATGCCCGCGTCCTTGGCCTGCCGCACCTGGGGCGCGATGGCCTGGGCGTCCACGGCGTCCACCAGGACGACGTCCACCCTGGCCTCGATCATCTGCTCGAACTGCCGGCTCTGCCGCTCGGCGCTCGCCAGGGCGTTGGCGTAGCGGACCGTGCCCTTGCCGTGGGTGAGGTCGGCGACCCGGGCCTTGATGAGGGGGTGGTCGAACTTCTCGAAGCGCCGGGTGTCCTTGTCCGGCAGGAGCAGGCCCACCGTGATGTCGTCGCCCTTCCTCGGGCTCGCGGAGCTGTCACTGCCGCTGACGGCGTCGACGACACCGCAGGAGGTGAGCAGCAGGGCCGAGACGGCGGCGGTGAGGGCGAGGCCGGTGCGACGTGCGGTGGCTCTGCGAGGGGTACGAACGTTCACTTACGTGCCTTCCGAACAGTGGAGCGGCGGAGCGTTCCGAGCGTCTCGCGGGAACACCGCCCACAGGAGCCCGGTACGGAATCTCCCCGAGGCACGTCGGCTTGTTTCACATTTTCCGGCTCGACGCTCCGGCGCCGGGCACGCGCACCGGGCCTCCCCCTCCGCGACCCCTCGCGGTCGGCGGAGGGAGAGGTGACCGGCTTTCGGTTACGGCGTGTTGATCAGGCCGTGTGCGGGGACCTTGACCGTGCGCTTGCCGGGTTCGCCGCCGAGGATGACCTTGCGGAGGGCGACGTTGTTGTTGAGGTTGGTCTCCTGGAGGCGCTTCTCGGGGTTGGCGATCACCTGGATGTAGTAGGTGCCGTTGGGGAGGTCGGTGACGTCGAAGGACTGGCCGGGGCGGTACTGGGTGTAGGTGTCGCCGGAGCCGACGTCCAGGACCTCACGGACGGAGATCGAGTTCTGCTGGCCGCAGGCGGTCGACAGGTCGGTGTTGTACGGGTGGAAGTTCGCGTTCTTCACCGTGTAGTCGATCGCGTCGGTGTTGGCGAGGCAGAACGCCTCCTTGCCGCTCTTGACGATCTCGTGCTGGTCCGCGGCGAGCAGCCGGTAGCTCGCGAAGTCCGTGAAGTGCCAGTGCTCGTGGCCGATCCGCGGGTCCCACTCCATGGTGCCGGTCGGCGCGTAGCCGACCTGCTTGCCCTTGGCGTCGTAGAAGTACTGGTACGCGTCCATCAGGTCCGCGCCCGGCTTGCGGAAGCCGTCGACGACGAGCGGCGCCGGTCCCGCGTTCCAGACGTTGGCGCTGAAGGCGAGGTAGTCCTTGCCGGCCGCGTCCCCGTCCTCGCCGTCGGTGATGGCGATGTCCCAGGCGGGCAGCGAGCGCAGGTCAGGCTTGGGCACGCCCGCCGGGGCACCGGCCCGGCCGGTGGGCCGCTTGCTCGCCGGCTTCAGCGCGGGCGCGATCCGGGAGCCGTCGGTGTGGCCACGGCCGTCGCCCAGGTGGTGGGCCAGACCGCGGTCCTCCAGGGCGTGCGACAGCATGCCGGGCGTGGGCTCGTCGGCGCCGCGCGGACCGTAGTGGTGGGACGCGCCGTGGGCGGCGTGCGCGCCGTGCGCGCCGTGCGCGCCGTGCGCGCCGTGGCTCATGCCACGGGTCATGCCCACGCCGCCGCCACCGCCACCGCCGCCGTCGGTGATCTCGCGGACGGTCACCTTGATCGTCCGCTGCTCGTTCGGCATGCCGAGGAGCTCCCGGTACTTCTTCGCCACCGTCACCTTGGCCGTGTACTCACCGGCCGGCAGGTCGACGGGCTTGTCGTAGTCGACGGTGCTGGAGTTGGACGCCCAGCCCTTCTCCACGCCCCACACCGAGCCGAGCGTGAAGGGGTTGGTGGGGCAGCTCTCCGGATAGTGCGAGGTCGCCGGGGCGTCCGGGCGCAGGCGTCCGGAGGCGTTGTTCGGGCAGAAGGTGCCCTCGGTCTTGGACACCTCCTGGCCCGCCGCGTTCTTGACGGACACCTGCAGGAACCCGGGCAGGCCCGTGAAGTCCTTCACCAGCCCGGCGGGCAGCGTCTTGGTGGTGGTGTGGGTCCCGTCGCGCAGGATCTGCTTCGCGACCACGGGGTCCTTGTACGACTTGCGCGTCACCTTGAACTCCAGCGGCGCGTTGTCGACGGTCACGTACGTCCCGAGGTCGAAGTAGACCCCGGGCTCCCCCTGATACCGGTCGAGCGTCACGTGGTTCGACGCGGCGATCAGCTTGAGCTTCGGCTTGCCGGGCGTGGCCGCGGGTGCCGCCCCGGCACCGGGAGCCGCTCCGGCCGCGGTGGCGACGACGGTGAGCGCGGCACCCGCGGCGAGCGCGGAGTTCCTCAACCGGGTCCGGCTGTGGTGTTTCTGACTGGTCATCGGTTCCTCGTCTGCGAGTGCCCTGGTCAGGGGCATCGGACTGGACAACCCCCGGGCCGGCCGACGGTGTGGACGCACCCCCATCGCGCCGCACGTGTCCTCTCGACCGGCCTGTGAGCACCCTGTGAGAGTGGTAAAGGCAGTGCCTGGGTTGCCTGTTGGGAAGGAAAACAACCGAACGGGCGACGCGCGCCCGCGCACCTCACGCCCCGGTTACGTTTCGCTCAACCTCTGGTTGCGGCGGGGTGAGCAGGCGACGATGGTCACATGACTCTCGCCGAGCGTGCCTTCGAGCGCCTCCACGTCTGGCCCGATCTCCGTACCGGACACCCCAGTTGCGGCACCGGGCGGGCGCTGCGCTCCGTCCACGGCGAGATCGCGCACTTCCACTCCGACCGGGACGTGGACCTCCACCTGACCGGCCGCGCCATCGAGCGGTTCGCGGGCGACCTGCGGGGGTCCACCGCGATACGTCTCGTCCCCGGCTCCCGCTGGGTCACCGTCCACCTGGACTGCGACACGGACGTCGATCTGCTGCTGAGCCTGATGAGCATGGCTCTCAAGGCCCATCAGGGGCAGCGCGGCGTGTCGGCGGCCGGGTGCAACTTCCGCCGGGTGACCGTCGTGCCCCGGGACGTCCCGGCGTAGCCGTCCCCCGTCGCCGGGCCGGACGAGGTCAGCGCGCCGCTGCCCGCCACGCCCGGTAGTGGTCCAGGAGGGTCTCCTCGACCGGGCGGTAGGTGAGGCCGAGCTCGCGGACGCCGCGGCTGTTGTCGACCTCGAAGCGGATGCCGAGGTGTTTGCGGATGTAGTCCTGGGTGAGCCCGAAGGCGGGGCCGAGGACCCGGACCGGCCAGTGCGGCAGCCGGGTGCGGGGCAGCCGCAGGTCGCGGGGGTGGTGGGCGCGCAGGATGCGGGACATGTCGTGGAAGGACGTCATGGTGGGCGCCGCGAGGATGTAACGGCCGTGCGCGTGCGGGTTCTCCGCCGCCGCGATGTGCGCCTCGGCGACGTCCCGGACGTCGACGGTGGTGAAGCTGAAGTCCGGGGCGCCGTAGAAGAAGTAGCCCTTGAACAGCTCCTCCAGCAGGAAGAGGCTGCCCGAGTCGGAGGCCGGGGTGAGGGACGGACCGAGGATCAGACCGGGGTTGAGCGCGACCATGCTCCAGCGGTCCTGCGCCCTCGCCGCCTCCCAGGCCGCCTGCTCCGCGACCGTCTTGGCGTAGTGGTACGGGTTGTTCTCCACCGTGCTGGTGGTGTTGACGTACTCCTCGGAGAGGATCCCGTCCTTCATCTCCCGTACGTCGGCGTAGTCGCCGAAGATCGCGCCGACGGTGGAGGTGAGGACGAGGCGGCGGACGGCCGGGGTGCGCTCGATGGCGCCGAGGACGTTGCGGGTGCCGTGCAGGGCGGGTTCGACGACGTCCCGCCGGCCGTCCTTGATCTTCTCCGGTACGAGGAACGGGGAGGCGACGTGGAAGACGGTGCCGCAGCCCCGCGCGGCCTCGTCGAAGGAGCCCTCGGCGAGCAGGTCCGCCTCGAACAGGTCGAGCCTGCCGGGGAATCGGTCCCGCATCGCCGTCAGGGGCCGGGTCTTCGCCGTGTTCGCCGTGGAGCGGACCGTGGTGCGGACCTGGTAGCCGCGTTCCAGCAGCCGCTTCACCAGGTGGCTGCCCACGAAGCCGCTGCCGCCGGTCACCAGGACCGGCGCCTTCTCCGCCTCGCCCACCCGCGCTCCTCTTTGCAGAACAGGTCAGAGTCCGTAGCGGCTCTTCAGATGGCGCCAGAAGTCACGCAGCATCCACCTGTCGAACTCCGTGATCTGGGCCGCCGATCCGGCCTTCATGAGGAAACAGCACTGGCCGGTCGGCGTCCAGTCGTAGAAGTCGTCCAGTCCGAAGGTGTGGCCGACTTCGTGGAGATAGATGTGGATGTTCTCCTGGTCGAGGGCGCCGGTGAAGTACTCCTGGCCGACCCGCTGGCCCCAGTCGCCGCCCGCGCCGCCCTGGAAGCCCTTGGTCAGCCAGAGGGACTGGTCGTAGTGGCGGGTTACGCCGCCGGGGCACCGGGAGTAGGTGCCGTCCTGGTGGAAGAAGCGGCCGCAGTCGGGCGCGCACTGCGGGGCGCCGCCGTCGTCCAGGTTGTTGACGTAGATGTCGACCGAGTTGTCGGTCCACTGGAGTGTGGAGCGGTTTTTCACCGCCCAGCCGACGATGTTGACGGGCACATCGCGGTACGGCCAGGCGTTGGTGCCGGTGCCGTTGTCGAGCATGGCCGACATCCACTTGCCGAACTGCTTCTTCAGCTGGGCGTGGATCCGGTCGCGCAGGGCGGCGCTGACGGGGGCGTCGGACTCCCAGCGGACGCAGTAGTTGACGCTCCCCTTGTTGGCCATGACCTGGTCCCAGCCGTAGTTGCGGAAGCCGTAGAGGTCGGGATACGTCGACTCGACGTGGTTCCAGACCTCGTTGAGCGGCTGGGCCAGGCCCGCGGGCGGGGTCCAGTTGTCCGCCGACCGGGCCGGGGCCGCCGTGGTGAAGGCGGTCGCCAGTACGGCGGTGAGGACGGCGACGAGGCGCGCGAGACGGGTGCGCATGGAGGTGAACTCCCTTCGTGGGGGTGGGACTTCACCTCTGTGTCGGCGCCGGCCGCGAGCGGGTTGCCGCAGGGTTGTTCACACCCTGTGGATGCTCCCCGTGGTGGATGCGGCCCGTTGTGCATACGACTCGTTGTCGATGCGGCCCGTGGTGGATGTGACCCGTCGCGGCCCCCTGGCTGTCACCCCCCGTGGCTGTCACCCCGTGCGACGGTCACCCCCGCGACGACCCTCCCGCCCGAGACTGACTTTTCCGGGCAATTCGGCGATAATCGCACTATGAATACGGCAGCGTTCGCAATGGCGGCCGCGGGGAGCGACGTGCTCAACGTGGTCGCCGCGTTCATCGGTGGCGCGGTCATCTCCGGTGCGCTGATCTGGGCCGTGCAGTTCGGCATGCGGGTGCGGGACCGGGAACTGCCCCGCCCCCGCCCGGACGAGCAGCCCAGCCTCCCCAGCACCGGCGCGATCCGCGAGATCAGGGAGATGCGGGAGCCGGACGAGATCCCGCTCGCGGGGCGGGAACGGCTCATGCCGTACCAGCTCCGTCACGCGGGCACCAGACGCGGCGAGGATCAGCGCCCCCGGCGCTGGCTGCCCGGGTCCAGCGGATCCTTCGGCAGCGGCGGCCTGGGACACACCTGACGGCGTGGGCCCGAGCCGCCCCACCGACCGGTGCGGGACGGGCACGCCGTGAGGTCGGCCGCGGTGCCGCGGCCGACCTCGGGTGCCCTGATCAGGCGGTGCCGCGCCGGGCGGGGCTGGGTGCGGTCGCCAGGGCCCAGATCACGAAGAAGTCGACGGCGACCATGATCATGGACCAGACCGGTGCGTAGGGCAGGAACAGGAAGTGCAGCACCATGCTCGCCGAGGCGAGGAAGACACCGGTCATCCGGGCCCACCAGGCGCCCTTGAGGACGCCGAAGCCGACGGCCAGGAGGACCACGCCGAGGACCAGCATGGTCCAGCCCCAGCCGGTCAGGTTCATCTCGTAGACGTAGTCGTTGACGCGCTCGTAGACGTCGTCCTTGGCGAGCGCGGAGATGCCCTGGAGGACCGCGAGGACTCCGTTGACCAGCATCAGGACACCGGCGAAGACGAGCCCGCCGGTCGCGAACCCGCTGCCGGCCGGCATGTCGGCCGGCGTGGGGGGCGTGGTCTGCCGGTGGTCCTTGTCCTTGTCCCACACAGGGGGTGTGGCGTGCGGCTGCTGCGTCATGGTCGTACCCCGTTTCTCGGGTCGGTGATGCTTCGACCATGGGCGGGGACGTCGACGGTCACCACGGGGGCTGAGCCGAACGGGTGACGGCCCGGGTGCGGTCACGGGCCCGGGGATCTTCACTGGGAGGACCCGCACCCCCTGGAGGCGATATGACGGGCTACCGCACGACCCTGGCGGCGGTGGTCACGGCCGCCGCCCTCACCGCGCTCACCGGCTGCTCCGGCGACGACACCCCCGGGTCGGTGGTGAGCAAGGCCGCCTCGGCGGCCCAGGAGGCGACCGCTGAGGTGGGCAAGAGGTTCGAGGACGTCAAGGGCGGCATCGACGCGAAGGGCGACGTGAGCGTGGGCACGCCCGCCGCCGGTGCCGGCGGGCGTGCCGAGGCGGAGGTGACCGTGCGCAACACCGACGACGCGCGCAAGTCCTTCCTCGTCCAGGTCGACTTCACCGACGAGGGCGGCAACCGGCGCGACACGGTCGCCGTGACGGTCTCCGACGTGGCCCCGGGCGGCACGAAGAAGGCGACCGCCCGCAGCAACCGGGACCTGTCGGGCACCCTCAAGGCGAAGGTGGCCCGCGCCGTGCGCTACTGAACCCGCACGGTCCCGCACCACCGGCGAGAACACCACTCGCGAGCACCCCGCTCACGAGAACCCGGCCCGCGAGCACACCGCTCACCAGGACCCGGCCCGCGCGACCCCCCTCACGCCATCCAGAAGAACACCGCCGTCATGCGCTTCTCCGCCAGCGTGCCGCCGCAGTAGCCGGTCGCGCTGTGGACGAGGTTGGCGTGGTAGAGCAGCAGCCGGTTGGCCCTGTGCGGCACCCGCACGTCCTCCTCGAAGGCGTCCGGGGCGACGAACCGGGTGCCGAGCGCGTCGACGAGGTTGTTGTGCGGGGCCTGGACGACGTTGCCGCCGAGCCGCCCGCCCGGCAGGGACTGGCGGTAGAAGCTGGTGCCGCAGTCCTTGGGGACACCGGGGTTGAGGTAGAGGACGGCCGCGTACCGGCACAGGGTGCGGGAGTCGGTGTGCGGGCGGGGCGTGGACTCGCCCTCGCCGACGACCTGCACGCAGTTGTGGTTGAGGGTGCCGCCCCCGGGCGTCTTCTGCACCCACAGTTCCCGGGCACCGGTGGCCTGCCGCACCAGCCGCTCGACCCGGGCCAGTTCGTCCGGCTCCAGTCCCGGCATGGCCCGCAGCCCCGGCCAGGCCTCCGGCTTGTGCGGGTACCCCTCGACCCAGTCGTCCTTGGCGAGGCAGCGCTGCCGTACGGCGTCCGGGTCGGGCAGGACATCGTCCAGGACCCAGTAGTCACGGCCCTGGGTGGGCTTGCGGTACGGCAGGACGGGGAGGGGCGCGGGGGGCTGTGGGGGCATGCGCAGAATCTAGGACCGTGCCGTCTCTCGACTCTCCCGCAAAGCGGTCAGGACTCTCCCGTGAAGTGGTCAACCTTCCCTCAAGCGCGCCCAGTTGGCAGCGCACGGGATGCGGGGGGCCACGGACGGGAATGTCCGCATTCCGAACTGGGAACCTCAGTAATTTGCCGGTAACGCCCGCTGCCTAAGGTCGGTCCATCGGCCCTGTTCCGACACATTGGCCACGAGCAGGGCCGTGTAAACCCCTCGGGACAGGAGCCGCCGTATCCCTCCTGTGGGGGGTAGGGATACACGCCGGGAGCCCCGTGAGGCTGATGAGGTCGATGAGGTCGATTCGACAGGGGAGCACCGCGGGGCCTCCGGTGATTTGTCCAGTCATATTCCGGTCGAAACGGTGGTCCGGGCTAGAGTGCGGCCCTGATGAGCAGCGGAAACGCAGGACCTGCCCACGGTGCCGCGCGCCTGCCGGCGCCGCCCGTCCTGCGGCTGTACCTGCTCGGCGGCTTCCGCGGGGAACGTGACGGGGGACCCCCCGTGGCCGACCGCTGGCCGCGCCCCAGCTCCCGCCGCCTCGTCGAACTGCTCGCCGTCTCCCCCGGCCGGGTCCGCCACCGCGAGGAGATCATCGAGATGTGCTGGCCGGACACGGCCGGCACCCCCGCCGCCCTCGGCAGCCTCCGGGTCGCCCTGCACGCCGCCCGCCGCGCCCTGGAACCGGAGCTGGCCCCCCGCACCCCGTCCTCCTACCTCGTCGGCGAGGGCGCGCTGCTCCGGCTGGCGCCCGACACGGTGTGGATCGACGCCGACGAGGCCGAGTCCCTCGCCGAACGGGCCCTGCGCACCCGGACCACCGGGGACCTGGCCGCCGCCCTGGAGACGTTCACCGGTGAACTGCTCCCCGAGCGCCGCTACACCCCCTGGGTGGAGGCCCGGCGCGAGCGCCTCGACGCGCTGCGCGACTCCGTACGGCTCACCCTCGCCGAGTCCTACCTGAGCGACGGCGAGCCGGAACGGGCCGCCGCCACCGCCCGCCGGATCCTCGCCGACAGCGCCGCCGAGGAACGCGCCCACCGGGTCCTCATCGACGCCTACCTCCGCCAGGGCATGCGGCGCCGCGCACTCGCCCAGTACCACCAGTGCCGACGCGCGCTGGACGCCGAGTGGGGCATACGGCCCGGCCCCGAGACGGAGGCGCTGCACCGCGCCGCCCTGGGCACGGCTCCGACGGTCCTCGAACGGCCCCCGCCCGCCGGGCCGACACCGCCGCCGGTCGTGGTCGACACCCTCGCGGCGGCGCCCTTCGTGGGCCGGCGGGCCGAACTGGAACGCCTCCTCGCCCCCGACCGCCCCGCGCTGTCCCTGATCGGCGGCGAGGCGGGTATCGGCAAGACCCGGCTGGCCGCCGAGGCGGCACGGCGAGCGGCGGCGGACGGGGCGGCCGTGCTGTGGGGCGCCGGGCACGACACGGCCGGGCAGGCACCGTACGCACTGTTCGTGGAGGCCCTGGAGGGCTGGCTGGCCGGACGCCCGGCGGCCGAGCGGGCCCGGGCGGGCACGGAGTACCCCGAGCTGGCGGCGCTGCTGCCGTCGCTGGGCCAGATCGGTCCGGTGCCGGGGCGCCACGGCGGTCCCGGCCACGAGCGCGAGCGGATCTTCGCGGCCGTCCGCGCACTGCTGGCCGCGGCGGCGGCGTCCGGCGGGGCGCTGGTCGTGCTGGACGACGTCCACGCCGCCGACACCGCCTCGCTGCACCTGCTGAGCCGGCTGGCCCGCCACGCCCCCGGAACGTCCCGGGTGCGCTTCCTGGCGACCTACCGCCCCGAGGACCTCCCCGAGCCCGACCCGCGACACGCCCTCCTCGACACCCTCGTCCGCCAGGGCGCGGCCCACCGTCTGCGCCTGTCCCGGCTGGAGCGCGCCGACTGCCTGACGCTGGCGGCGAACGCGGCGACCCCGGCGGCCGGTACCGACGGCCCTGCCGCCCCCGCCCTGGAACGCGTCTGGGAACTCTCCCTGGGCCACCCCCTGTTCGCCGTGGAACTGGCCAAGGCGAGCTCCGGGACGGCCGCCTACGAGGACCTCGCACCGCCCGAGGGCGTCCGCCTCCTGGTCGCCGACCGGCTCTCCCGGCTGGGCCCGGCCGCGCGCCGGGTCGTCGAGGTGGTGGCGGTGGCGTGCGGCGGGGTCGCGACACCGGACGAGGTGCGGGAGGTCGCGGGAGCCACCGCGGACCCGCGGGACCCCCTGTCCCCGCGGGCCGTCGTCGACGGCATCGACGCCGCGCTCGCCGCCGCCGTACTGGAGGAGCGGGCGGTGCCGGCGGACGGGCGGACCGTGACCGGGCTGGGCTTCCGGCATCCGCTGATCCGGCTGGCGTGCCGGGAGCGACTGTCGGCCGCCCGCCGCCGCCACCTGCACGCCGCGTACGCCGAGTTGCTGCTGCGCCGGCGGCCCGGCGCGGTGGACGCCGTGGCCGCGCACCTCACCGGCGCCGACGACCCGCGCGCCGCGGACCACCTGCACCGAGCGGCACGCCGGGCCGCGGCCGTGGGCGCCGACGACAGCGCCGACCACTACTACGGCGAACTCACCGCCCGCCTCGACGCGGTGGCCGTCCAGGCCGCCCGGGTCCGCCTCGACCATGCCGCCGTGCTGCGCCGCATGGCCCGCCACGAGGACGCGGTACGGGTCCTGCGCGATGCCCTCGCCGACCTGCGCCGCCACGGCGGCCGGAACGAACAGGTCGGGGCCGCGGCCCAGTTGGCGGAGGCGCTGGCGAGGACCGGCGCGGCACAGGAGGGCCTGGCGCTGCTGCGCGCCCACCGCCCCGACCCCGGCGCCCCCCGGCGGACGAGCGCCGCCCATCACCTGGCGCGGGGCGTCCTGTGCTTCGTGACGGGCGACTACGAGCGGTGCCTGACGGCGGCCCGGGAGGCGGAGCGCGCCCTGGGGGCCGCGCCGGTGGACCCGGCCGACGCCGGGCTGCTCGCCCGCGCCCTCGCCCAGCGGTCCACCGCCCTCGCGCTCACCGGCCGCCTCCCCGAGGCCCGGGCGGCGGCCGACGCCGCGCTCCCGCACGCCGAGACCCACGGCGACCCCCGCCTGCTGGCCGGGGTCCTGTCCATCCTGCGCGAGCACGCCCGCCGCTCCGGCCGCCTGCACGAGGCCGTGGCCACCGGCCGCCGCGCCCTGGACCTCGCCGACCGCGGCGGCGACCTGGAGGCGACGGCGTTCGAGAAGGCCAACCTCGCCGAGGTGCACCTGCTCCTCGGCGAGGTCGAGGAGGCCGCCGCCCTCGCCGCCGACGCCGTCACCGAGGCGGAGGCCCGCCCGGGGCCCACCCTGCCGTACGCCCTCGCCGCCCTCGCCCGCGTCCAGCTGCGCGGCGGACCCCGCTCCGTCCTGCCCGGCCCCCAGGAGCTGCTGTCCCGCGCGACCGACTGCCTGGCCCGCCGCCCCGACCACCAGGCCGAGTACGAAGTGCGCACCGCACAGGCCGAGTTGGCCCTGCGCGAGGTCCGGCCCGACCGGGCGCTCGCGCTGCTGACCGGCGTCTCCGGCACCGGTGTCCCCGTCATCGCCGCCTGGGCCCATCTGACGGCCGGTGACCCGGCCCGCGCCGCCGGTCTCGCCGCGCAGGAGGCCGTACGGGCCGCCGGCACCGGTGAGGCCGTGACCGAGTGCGAGGCCCGCACCGCGCAGGCGACGGCACTGGCGGTCCTCGGCCGCACCGAGGAGGCCGGCCGGTGCGCGGCCCGGGCCCGTGAACTCGCCACGACCCTGCCCTACCCGACGGTGCTGCGCCGGGTCGCCCACGCGCACCCGGCGTGACCGATCAGCGTCCGGCGGGCCCCACCTCGACGAACCTCTGCTCGCTCACCGCGCTGACCCCGTTCAGGGAGGCCGTCGCCTGGAGACGCCCCGGGCCGCCGGGCAGCGCGAGCGCGGGCAGACAGGACCACGTGCCGTCGGTGCGCGCGGTCGCGGTACACACCTCGGCACCCGGCTCCGGGCCCTGCCCGGTCACCCCGCCGTCCCTGGCGTGCTCGTGCCGCACGGTCACCTGCGCGCCCGGATAGGCAGTCCCGGCGATCTCCGGCCGCGCGACCAGCGGTACGCCCGACTCGGGGCGGGTCAGCGTCGGTCCGGGCAGGCCCACGGTCACCGTGCAGGTGCCGTGGGCCCCGCGGGTGCCGCGCGCGTCCGTGAGCCGTGCCGTGCAGCCGGTCAGCCGGGTGCCGGGCACCGCGTCGGGCGCGACGTCCAGGACGAACGGGAAGGTCCCCTCCCGCCAGGCCTCCCCGTCGGCGGGGCCCGTGTAGGTGTAGGTGGCGCTGTCGCCGTCGGCGTCGACCGTGCCGCGGTATCCGGGGGCGTCGAGGGGGGCCTCGGTGATCCTGGCGCCCCGGGGCGCGGTGAGGGTCAGCCGCGAGCCCTCGCCCAGGGCGGGGCCGGTGTATCCGCCGACCTCGACGAGACCCTGCCGGGCGGGGGCGATGGTCGCGGCGGCCCAGAGCTCGGTGGCGTCGGCCGCCGCGGCGGGCGTCCCGGCGGACGCCAGCAGGCCGAGTACGGCGACACCCAGGGCGACTGTCTTGCGGATCATCCCCCGATTCTGACGGGGCGTCGGGGCGGGGGCCTGCGCTGTGCCGCCGTACGGGTCGCGTGTCGCCCCGCGAGGCGACCTGGGGCCCGGTGACCTGGAAGTGACCCACGCATCATGAACAACCGTGGCTCGCCGTCCGTACTACAGGTCCGGAACGACCCCGATCGGACAGGAGCCACGGTGCGCTTTTCGCGGAACGCCACGGGAACGCTCTTCGTGGGCGGTGCGCTCAGCCTGACCATGGTCGCGCTCGCCTACCCAGCGATGCTCGGCCTCGACAAGGTGTCCAGCGCGCAGGACCGCGTGATCGCCCAGACCCAGTGGGGGCCGCTCACCGAGCAGGACCGGGACTTCGTGGTCAAGGTGAGAGCGGCCGGGCTGTGGGAGCACCCGCTGGGCAAGATCGCCTTGCAGAAGGGCACGACCCCGGAGGTCAAGGAGGCCGGCCGGCACCTCATCGACGGCCACGCGGCCCTCGACGCCGCCTGCCGCAAGGTCGCCCCGATGCTCAACATCACGCTGCCGAACGTGGCGAGCCCGCAGCAGGTCGCCTTCGTGAACCAGATCGACTCGAGCTCCGGCAGGCAGTTCGACGCGACCTTCGCCAACATCCTGCGCACGACCCACGGGTCGATCTTCAACACGATCGCCAAGATCCGCTCCACCACCAAGAACTCGCTGGTGCGCTCGCTGGCGGACATGGCCAACAACACGGTCCTGGACCACATCACGGTCATGGAGAAGACCGGTTACGTCAACTTTGACCAGGCCCTCTTCCAGCAGACCACCCCGCCGAAGCTGCCCAACTCCGACCTGACCCCGCCGGTCCCCCAGCCCGGCGAGCCCATGGTCGTCCTCTCCCCGCCGGCGAACCCGACGTCCACGCCGATCGCGATCCCCGGCGAGGCGCAGACCCCCGCGGCGGGCGCGAGCCCGAGCCCGGCGGTCGGCTAGTGCCGCGGCACTAGTCAGGCCAGCCAGACGGTCGTGTCCGCTCCCAGCAGCCCGCCCTCCAGCGGGCCGCTGGCGATCAGCACCTCGCCCTCGGGGAGCGGAACCGGTGTGTCCGTGAGGTTGGTGACGCACCGCCAGCCGTCGTGCCGGGTGAAGTCCAGCACTCCGGCCGGGCCGCCGTCCGCCCAGGTGAGCTCCTCGCCCGCGAGCAGCTTGCGGCGCAGCTTCAGGGCCGCGCGGTACAGCTCCAGGGTCGAGCCCTCCTGGCCGTCCTGCGCCTCGACGGCGTACCGCGCGAAGCTCTCCGGCTGCGGCAGCCAGGAACCGCCCGCGCCGAAGCCGTACGACGGTCCGGTGCGGGTCCACGGCAGCGGCACCCGGCAGCCGTCGCGGCCCTTGCGGACGCGTCCCGTCTGCTCCCAGATCGGGTCCTGGAGCACCTCGACGGGCAGGTCGGCGACCTCGGGCAGCCCGAGTTCCTCGCCCTGGTAGAGGTACGAGGACCCGGGCAGCGCCAGCATGAGCAGGGTCGCGGCCCGCGCGCGCCGCAGCCCCGCCGCGGTGTCGACGGCCGGTGCGTGGCCGCCGGACAGCAGCCAGGCGTTCTCGTCGGTGCCCGGCGGCAGCATCAGGCGGGAGGTGTGGCGTACGACGTCGTGGTTGGAGAGCACCCAGGTGGCGGAGGCGCCGGCCGCGCGGGCGCCGGCGAGGGAGTCGGTGATGACCTCGCGGAGTTCCTCGGCGTGCCAGCCGGCCAGCAGATAGGCGAAGTTGAAGGCCTGTCCGAGCTCCTCGGGGCGGGCGTAGCGGGCGCGCCGGTCGGCGCCGGGCACCCAGGCCTCGGCGACCGCCATGCGGGGCGGGCGGTAGGAGTCGAAGACCTTCCGCCAGTCGCGGTAGATCTCGTGGACCTCGTCGCGGTCGAAGAAGGGGTGGGTGCCGGGCGGGAGCCGGGTCAGGCCCTCCTCGCCGCTGAGCTCGGGGGCGCCGAGGTCGCGCAGCGGCTCGTCGAGGTCCTTGGCGAGCGCGTGGGCGACGTCGACGCGGAAGCCGTCGACGCCCCGGTCGGACCAGAAGCGCAGGGTGGTGCGGAAGTCGGCGCGGACCTCCTCGTGGCGCCAGTCGAAGTCGGGCTGCTCGGGGGTGAACAGGTGCAGGTACCACTGGCCGTCGGCCACCCGTGTCCAGGCGCTGCCGCCGAACACGGACTGCCAGTCGGTGGGCGGCAGTTCGCCGTGCGCGCCGCGTCCGTCGCGGAAGACGTACCGGGCGCGGGCGGCGGAGCCGGGGCCGGCGGCGAGTGCCTCCTGGAACCAGGCGTGCCGGTGCGAGCTGTGGTTGGGCACCAGGTCGACGATGACCTTCAGGCCCAGCCGGTGGGCCTCGGCGACCAGCGCGTCGAAGTCGTCGAGGGTGCCCAGGCGCGGGTCGACGTCGCGGTAGTCGGCGACGTCGTAGCCGCCGTCGGCCAGTTCGGAGGGGTAGAAGGGGCTCAGCCACAGGGCGTCGACGCCGAGGCCGGCGAGATGGGTGAGGCGTTCGGTGACGCCGCGCAGGTCCCCGAGTCCGTCACCGTCGGCGTCGGCGAAGCTGCGGGGATAGACCTGGTAGATGACGGCCTGTCGCCACCAGTTCGGGTCCTTGGACGAGAGGTCGGGGGTCACACGGTCTCCAGAGTGCTGTGTGCGTGCCGCAAAGACGAACAAAGAGGAATCTGTCCACACCTGCGGGCGGACGAACCCCCACACTTTGCGGAGCAGGCTGTTCCTCGTGTGGCGGAATTGTGATGGCGGAGGAACAGACCTTGCATTCCCGCAGGTTGACACTGTTCGGCAGCGAGATCCACGATGTCCGCACGCTGTGGCGCATATGACCAATGAGCCCAGTGTTCCGCGTGTTTTTCAGATCACCACCCTGATGGGATTCGCATGTCCATAGCGAGACGTGTCACTGTGCGCCGCCTGCTGGGGACGGGCGCCGCGACGCTCGCCCTCTGCGCCTCGGGCGCATCCGCCGCCTGGGCCACCGGGCCCGGCGGTGACGGCTGGAACCACGGCGGTACCTACAAGCCCGGTACGGGCGCGGGTACGGAGACCGGGACCGACCGCTGCCAGTTCTCCCTCGACGGGGCGAACTTCTTCGACTCCGTCAAGGTCGACGACCAGAACCTGAAGCCGACCGAGGACGGCAAGGTCCACATCAAGGTCCGCGCCGCCCAGGACGCCGCCACCTGCACGGCCTCGCTGGCGTCCTACATCGCCCACGGCCCGACCTTCGCGACCTCCGGCGAGCAGATCTTCGTCGACTTCGACACGGTGACCGTCAAGCCGGGGCAGACCGACTCCCTCGACATCGCGGTGCCGGACGCCGGCTGCTTCGCGCAGATCGACCTCTACCGCGGTGCCACGAAGTTCGACGGCGACCTCGACGCCAAGGACGGCTTCACCCACGGCGAGCTGCCCAAGGGGCCGGACCGTCCGGTCATCAAGGACAAGCTGATCGCGGCCTGGAACGGCGGCACGAAGGACTGCTCGACGACGCAGACCACGCCGCCGGCGACCCCGCCCGCCGAGACGACCCCGCCGGCGTCGGAGTCCACCCCGCCGGCCTCCGAGTCGACGCCCCCGGCCTCCGAGAGCACGCCTCCGGCGTCCGAGACCCCGTCGACGGACAGCCCGACCCCGTCCGCCTCGGAGTCCACCACCGCACCGGCCGCCACCCCGAACGGCGGCGGCGACCTCGCGGAGACCGGCGGCTCCAGCGCGACCGGCCCGATCGCCATCGGCGCGGCGGTCCTGCTGGCCGGCGGCGCGGGCATCGTCCTGGCGACCCGCCGCCGCAAGGCGACGCGCGCCTGACGCACACCGATACCGAAGGGGCCGCCCACCGTGCACGACGGGCGGCCCCTTCGCGTACCCCTCGGCGACGCCGGCCGGCCCTAGGGGCCCTCCACCGTCGACAGCCACAGCTTCACGTACCGCTCCACGTCCACGTCCAGTGCCACGTCCACCATCCGCAGGTCGCGCTCGCCCTCGTGGATCTCCGCCTCCCCGGGGCGGGGGCGCCGGTCGACGATCGTCTGCCCCCGCGTCGGCCCGGGGGCGAGGGAGACCTCGACGGGGAGGTGGCCGGTGGTGATGCCGCCGGGGTCCACCACCGCGCAGACCGCGCCCGCGTCACCGAGCCCGCCGGTGGGCGTCGGGTCACCGGAGGTCGCGGGGTCGCGGTGGGCCAAAAGCTCCCCGGCCAGCCGCAGTCGCGGCTCCGCGCTCCCCCGCAGGCGCTGGACGTCCGCCGCCGGGACCAGGACGCGGGTGAAGACGTCCAGGCCGTACATCGTGATCGGCACCCCGGCCGTCAGCAGGATCGCCGCCGCCTCGGGGTCGTGCCAGACGTTGAACTCCGCGACCGGCGTGGCGTTCCCGACCTCCACCGCGCCGCCCATGAAGACGATCCGCTCGATGTTGCGGGTCACCTCGGGGTGCGTCCGCAGCAGCAGCGCGATGTTGGTCAGCGGCGCGGTCGGGATCAGGGTCACCGGGCGCGGCGACGCCAGGATCTCGCGCCTGAGCAGCGTCACCGCGTCCACGTCCACCGCCCGCCGGGTCGGCGCGGGCAGGCCGAGGTCGCCCATGCCGTCCTGGCCGTGCACATGCCTCGCCGTGCGCACCGGTTCGATCAGCGGCCGCTCGGCGCCCCGCGCGACGGGGATGTCACCGGCCCCGGCCTGCTCCAGCACGGTCAGGGTGTTGCGTACGACGCCGTCGACGTCGGTGTTCCCGGCCACGCAGGTGATCGCCCGGACGTCGAGACCCGGGTGGCGTACGGCGAACAGCAGGGCCAGGGCGTCGTCGACACCGGTGTCACAGTCGATGATCACGGGGATGGGCTGGGCGGTCACGGTGGACTCCTTCCGTCGGGACCGACCTTAGAGGGGACCCCGGTGCTCAGGCAGCCGCCCACAGCTCGGCGCCACGACCTTCGACGACCGACCCGATCCGCTCCAGCAGCTCCGCCACCGGAACCGCCCCGGGCCTGCGGCCGTCCCGCAGTCGTACGGCGGCCAGGTCTGCCCCGGCCTCGCGCTCCCCGACCACGGCCACGTACGGCACGAGCCGGGCCTCCCGGACACGGGCCCCGAGGGTGCCGTGCTCGGGGCCGGCGAGTTCGGCGCGCAGTCCGAGACCGAGGGCGCGGCGGACGAGCTTCTCCGCCTGTGCGCACTGCTGCTCCGACACGGGGAGGACGA
Source organism: Streptomyces sp. NPDC034103 (assembly GCF_055575395.1). Lineage (NCBI taxonomy): Bacteria > Bacillati > Actinomycetota > Actinomycetes > Kitasatosporales > Streptomycetaceae > Streptomyces > Streptomyces sp. NPDC034103. Next base: position 332,328 of record NZ_JBVISS010000003.1, read on the forward strand.
CGAGCTGCACCGGCGCCAGCCACGGCGGGAACGCCCCGCCGTGCTCCTCGAGCAGATGCGCGACCGCCCGCTCGACGCTGCCGATGACGCTGCGGTGCACCATCACCGGCCGGTGTCTGGCCCCGTCGGCGCCGATGTAGTGCAGGTCGAAGCGTTCGGGCTGGTGGAAGTCGATCTGCACGGTGGACAGGGTGGACTCGCGGCCGGCGCGGTCGGCGATCTGCACGTCGATCTTCGGACCGTAGAACGCGGCCTCCCCCCGTGCCGCCTCGTAGTCGACCCCGGCCCCCGCCAGCACCTGCTCCAGCAGCGCGGTGGCCCGGCGCCACAGCTCCGGGTCGGCCACGTACTTGGTGCCCTCGCCGGGCAGCGACAGGCGGTACCGGGCGGCCCGGATGCCGAGGTCGGCGTAGGCGCGGCGGATCAGGTCCAGGGCGGCGCGGGCCTCGTCGACGGCCTGTTCCAGGGTGCAGAAGACGTGCGCGTCGTTGAGCTGGATGGCCCGTACGCGGGTGAGACCGCCGAGCACCCCGGACAGCTCCGAGCGGTACATGCCACCCAACTCCGCTATGTGGAGGGGGAGTTCGCGGTAGCTGTGGGAGCGGGAGCGGTAGATGAGGGCGTGGTGCGGGCACAGGCTCGGCCGCAGCACGACCTGCTCGCCGCCCAGTTCCATCGGCGGGAACATGTCCTCGCTGTAGTGGTCCCAGTGCCCGGAGATCTCGTACAGCTCCCGTTTGCCGAGCACCGGCGAGTACACGTGCCGGTACCCGGCGGCCCGCTCGATCTCGCGGACGTACTCCTCCAGGGTGTGCCGTACGACGGCCCCGTCCGGGAGCCAGTACGGCAGGCCCGCGCCCATCAGGGGGTCGGTGTCGAACAGGTCCAGCTCTCGGCCGAGTCTGCGGTGGTCGTGCATGGCGGGGTCCTCTCCACAGGGGTTCCACAGGGGTGGGGAGGGACGAGCGCCGCGCAGCGAGAAACCCCGGGGCACTCGCCCCGGGGCTTCGCGTCAGTTCATGGGTCAGCGCGCCGGGACGTGGTCCGGCGTCGTCGTGCGGGACAGGCGGGCGCGCTTCATGCGGCGACCGTAACGGCGCGTGCCGACCGGACGCGACCGGTTTTCCCAGCCCCCGCCCCGTCACCCTCGGCACCCGACCGCGTCCCCCATACGGCCCGCCGCGCTGGTGGCCCCCCACCCGCGATGCTCCCGTGGACCCATGAGCCGCCCTCTCCTCGCCCTCCCGCTGGCCGCCCTGCTGGCCACGACCGCCTGTTCCGCCATCGCCACGGACAAGCCGCTGCCGGCCAGGAAGCCCCCGGCGAGCCCTGCCGCGTCCTCCGCCGCCCCCCGCACCCCGCCGCCGTCCCCGACCGCGGTCCCCGCCCTCACCCCGGCCCAGGCCCAGGCGGCCCTGATCACCGACACCGACCTGGGGGAGCCCTGGGCGCCGACCGAGGGCGCCGCGACCTGGCGGGACGGGCTGCTGAAGGCGACCGCGAACGCGCCGGACTGCCAGCGGATGCTCGACAGCCTCTACTCCGAGGAAGTGTTCGGCTCGGACGCCCTCGTGCGGGCGCGGACCGGCCTGGACGACACCTGGAACGACAGCCAGCTGCACCACCAGATCGTCGCCGGCCGCCCGGCGGACGTGGACAAGACCCTGGCCTGGCTGCGGACGCTGCCGAAGAAGTGCGGGAAGTTCACGGCCGCCACCGCCACCGGAGCGGTGCAGAAGGCCGAGGTCGGCGAGGCGGAGCTGCCGAAGGTCGGGGACGCCCGCCAGGGGCTGCGGCTGACGCTGAGCGGCGAGAGCCCGGACGGCGAGGAGACCACGCTCACCCTGGACCTCGCCGTCGTACGGGTCGGCGGCGACGCGATCGTCCTCACCAACGGCGGCCTCGGCGACGTCTACGCCGAGATCACCCAGGCGGTGACGGAACTGGGCGCCCAGCGCCTGACGGACGTCCGCAGACAGGCCCGCGTCGAGGTCTGAGCGGACCCGGGACCGCGGCGAGGCCGGGCTCAGTCGCGGTCGAGCCTCGTCCGGTGCGCGAGCACCTCACGCGCCACCTCCACCGCGGTGCGGTCCCGGGCGAAGGCATGGCCGCGCAGCCGGGCCGCCGCCTCGTCGGCGTCCACCCCGAGCTGCGCCATGATCATGCCGATGGCCTGGTACACGTCGTCGTAGTCGGAGCCCAGACCGCTCAGCCAGGGGGCGTCCCCGCCGGGTCCGTCGTCCTCGCCGTGCGGCAGCGCCGTCAGAGCCACCGTCAGCACGTCGGCCACCATCCGCGCGGTGCGCAGGTCGTGGTCGGTGAGCTCGCCGGGGACGTCGCGGTAGAGGTCGAGGGTGCCCACGCACACGGCGTCCTCGCCCAACGGGATCGAGTACACCGCGCCCACCCCGGCGGCCGTGGCCTCCTGGGCGAACACCGGCCAGCGCACGGCGTCCCGGCCGGCCGTCAGGTCGGCGGCGAGCACGGGGGCACCGAGCCGGGCGGCGTGCAGACAGGGGCCGTCGCCCAAGGTGGCCTGGATCTCCGCGAGGCGGGCGGACGGGCCGTCGGTCGCACTCAGCCGGACGGGAATGCCGTTGCTGCGCAGCGTCACACTCGCGCCGGTCACCGGGAGCAGCCGGACGGCCACGCCGCACAGCCGGTGCGGCAGCTCCGCCGGGGCCGCGCCGCGCACCCCTTCCGCGATCGCCCTGGTCACGTCCGCGTGGTCCCGCGCCGGGTCCCGGCCGGGCCGTACGGGATCGTCCTGCGAGGGTTCCTGTCGGCCGGGCTCGTCGCCGGAGGTGCCGTGACGGTCGTCCTTGGGCCGCACGGCCACCGCCTCCTTCGCACAGCGCGGCCGGTTTTTGACCGGGGTCCCGGGGCGGACCCGCCCGGAGCCGAGGTCGGGGCGCGGGACGCGCCCGGGGGCGCACCCCCGACTACCCGTGGCCCACGGGGCGAAACGCCGCCGCCCGCCCCTCGTCAGCGCTTCTCGTACGGGTCCGAGGGCTGGGCCACCCGCTCGACCGACGCGGCGTCCAGCACCGGCGGCCACGCCGCGTCGGTGCCGAGCGTGCCCTTCGGGTGCCAGGTGCCGGTGACGGTGACCCAGGTGTCGGTGGGCGGCGCGTCGGACCCGCGGATCTCGACCTTGCTCGTGGTGGCATCCGCGGCGCAGCAGGAGACGAGGAGCCGGGTGACGTACCAGGTGCCGTCGTCGCCGTGGGTGACGAACCCGGTCATCCGCAGGGTCCGGCCCTTCAGTGACCGCCCGCTGTCGTAGATCGCCCGCGAGGCGAACTCGCCCACGGCGAGCTCCACCGGGTCCCCGGCGGGCAGCGCCGGGAAGGTCCCGGTGCCCTGCGCCGCCCGCTGGGCGGCTTCCCGGTCGGCGCTGTAGGAACCGAGGGCGGGCGGCGGGAAGAGCAGCAGGGCGAGGGCGGGGAGGGTGAGGAGCCAGGCGACGCGGGGGCCGTGGTGGCCGTGGCCCTCCCCGCGCTCCTCGTCACCCTCGTCATCCTCGTCACCTTCGTCCTCGGGTGCCGTGCGCCGGACGACGGCCATGGTGACGCCCAGCAGGACCAGCGCCGTGCCCGAGACGATCAGGTAGGGCCGCAGCCCCGACTGCACGTACCGCAGATACAGCTCGCTGAAGGCCGAGATGCGCAGGATCGCGGCCCCGACGAGGACCAGGAGCAGGGCGGGCCCGTAGCGCCTCACAGCAGCCACCACCCCACGAGCACGCTGCTCGCCACGGCGACCACCCAGGTCACGGCGGAGAACCGCACCGCGAAGGCCCGCCCGAAGGTGCCCGCCTGGAGGGCGATCAGCTTCAGGTCGACCATCGGGCCGACCACCATGAACGCCAGTCGGGCCGTCGGGGAGAAGCCGCTGAGCGAGGCGGCGACGAAGGCGTCGGCCTCGCTGCACACGCACAGCACGACGGCGAGGACGGCGAGCAGCAGCACCGACAGCCAGACCGAGCCGGTGAAGACGTCCAGCACGGACCGGGGCACGACGATGTTGAAGGTGGCCGCCGCGGCCGCGCCGAGCACGAGGAAGCCACCCGCGTGCAGGAAGTCGTGCTGGAGCCCGGCGCCGAAGGCCCGCAGCCCGGAGCCGTGCTGGTGGGCGGGCCGCTGGGGCAGCCGCAGCCACTCCTCCTTGCCGAACCGGGCCCACAGCCAGCCCATGACCACGGCCGTGGCGAGCGAGGCGACGAGCCGCCCGAGCACCATCTCCGGCTGGGCGGGGAAGGCGATGGAGGTCGCGACGAGGACGACCGGGTTGATCGCGGGCGCGGAGAGCAGGAAGGCGAGCGCGGCGGCCGGGGCCACCCCGCGCCGCATCAGGCTCCCGGCCACCGGCACGGAGGCGCACTCGCAGCCGGGCAGCACCACCCCGGCGGCCCCGGCGAGCGGCACGGCGAGTGCCTGGTTGCGGGGCAGCAGCCGGGTGAGGACCCGCTGCGGGACCAGCGCGCCGATGGCCGCCGAGACGACCGTCCCGAGCAGCAGGAAGGGCACCGCCTGGACGGTGATCGCCGTGAAGACGGTCCACCAGGCGGCGACGGGCGGGGTGTACAGGTCCAGGGCGAGGGTGGGCCCGAGTACGGAGGCGACGGTCGCGATGGCGAGCAGCGCGGCCCCGCCGACGACGGCGTACACGAGCGCGCGCACGACGAGCCGCACCCCGTCGACCACACTCCGCTGGTTCTCCACACCTGCCCTTTCCGTCCCCGCGCAGGCTAACCGGTGGGGCCTGTGCGCAGGCTCGGGACGGTCCTGGAGGAGGCTGTGCGGGTGCGGGCCCGAGGGGGGCGGTGCCGGGTCGTCAGAGCTGGAACTCGGCGGGTGAGACGCCCAGCGCCGCGCAGGCCTCCCTGAGGACGTCCGCCTCGGCCTGGGAGAAGTGGCCGTCGGCACCGGCGATGACGATGCCGGTCTGGATCACCGCGCGCGCCTCCGTCGGCTTCTTGGCGGCCTTGGCGATGTCCTGCATGGCCTCCGCCTTGCCCTGCGGGAAGTTCCGCGTGAGCTGGTCCACATGCTTGTGGAAGCGCGTGCGCAGCTGCTCCGGCGGGAAGTTCTGGAGCACCTCGTTGCCGAGGATCAGGGACTCCATCTGCTGCATCTCGGACTGGTCCACATGCCCGTCCGCCGCCGCGACGAGCGCGCACATCGCCATGCTCGCGTCCCGGTAGGCACCGCTCTTCAGCTCGGCCTTGAGCGAGCCCAGCTGTGACTTCACCAGGCCGACGAGCTGGGTACGCGAACCGCCGCCGCGCGCACCGCCGTGGGAGCCGGGCTGCGCGCCGCCGTGGGAGGCGCCGCGTGCGCCCTGTGCCTGCTGCTGGAGGCTCTTGGCCTGGTCCTTGAGCCGGTCGAACAGTGCCATTGCCGTCACCTCGGTGCTCGTCTGAGTGATCTCACCTGGGCAACGGCCCGCTTCCGGCAAAGGTTCCGGCAGGCCCTAGTCGGGCAGGGCGTCCCGCAGGGCGGTGTCCAGCGTGGTCGCCAGTTCCGCGTCCCCCGGCGGGTTGTCGCCCAGCAGCGGGCCCAGCTGTGCCGTGAAGGTCTGGGTGAAGGCCCCGTAGAGCGGGGTGCGCGGACGCTGGACCGCGTCCCGCAGGGCGGGGAGCAGGATGCCGCGTGCGTAGCGGGGCCGGCCGGCCCTGTCGCGGGGGATGCGGTCGGCGCGCTCGCCGGTGGGGGAGGCGGACGGCGCACCCGTGGGGGCGAGCCCGCACCGCACTCCGTCGTCGGTGTAGGCGGAGGTACGGGTCGCCGCGAACCCCGCGTCCAGCAGGCAGCGTTCGCTCTCCTTGCCGGTGAGGTACCGGATCAGCTCGATCGCCTTCACCGCCCGCTGCGAACCCTGGGCCACCGCGAGGTTCTGGCCGCCGAGCACCGCCTTGCCGGGGAGCGGGGCGACACCCAGCTGCTCCTCGGAGAAGGACTGGTGCAGGGTGCGGTAGGCGTAGGGCCAGTGCCGCAGGAACGCGGTGCGGCCGTCGGCGAAGGCGCTGAGCGTGGCCGCCTCGTCGGAGTGCACGGCGTCCTGGAGGGTGTACGGGGACTCGGTGCGGCGGCGCAGTTCGGCGACGCCCTCCGTCAACTGGCCGATGTCGGCGTCGTAGTGGCCGTCGGCGTCGGTGAAGTGGAAGTCCTCCGTCGCCGACGCGAACGCCTCGACCGCGTTGACCGTACGGCCCTCGTAGGGGGCGAGCTGGGTGGTCCAGCCCTTCTCGTAGGCGCCCTGGGCCGGGTGCTCGTCGATCTCCTCGATCAGGTCCTCCAGCTGCCCCCAGTCGAGCCCGGCGCTCAGGTCGGTCCGCTGGACGCCGGCCGCCTTCAGCAGGTCGCGCCGGTAGTAGAGGAGCCCCACGTCGCTGTTGAACGGCACCGAGTACACCTCGCCGTCCCAGCGGGCGGTGTCCGCCACGGAGTCGATGCGGTCCTTGGCGTCGAGCACGGTCCCGGGCAGCGGCCGGATCAGATCGGCGGCGGCGAACTCCGGCACCCAGGTCACGTCCAGGTTGACGACGTCGTAGACGGCGCTGCCGGACTGCAGGGCGCCGAGCAGCTGGCTGCGCTGTTCGTCGGCGCTGCCGGGGAGTTCGACGAGCCGGGCCCGGTAGCCGGAGTTCTTCTCCTCCTCCCGCTCGTTCCAGGCGTCGATGAGCTGCTGCCGTATCCCGTTCTGCCCGGTGACGTCCCGTCCCCCGGCGACCACGATGTCCCCGGCCACGTCGGGGGAGGGCGCGGCGGGTGTGCCGGAGCCGTCGGTGCAGGCGGCGGCCAGGAGGAGCAGGGCGGCCACGACCAGGGGCCGGTGTTTCATCAGTCCTCCCCCGTGCCGGTGCGCGCGACCTCGTCCGTGAGGCCCGTGCCGAGGTCGTCGTCGGCGTCCAGGCAGCGACCGCCGCTCGCGGCGGAGATCCGGGCGGCCGGTGCGTCGCGGTCACAGCCGCCCCCCTTGAGGGAGACGGTGGCGACCGGCACCTTCGCGGAGCGGGCCCGGGCGAGGACGTCGTCCAGGTCCTGGCCGGTCAGCCGGTCGTCGTCCTCGCCGTCGGTGAGGTGGACGATGAGCTGGGGGCGGTCGTCGCCGGCGCCCCGTTCGGTCATCTCGTCGAGCGCGGCGAGCAGCGCGGCATGCGGGTCGGCCTGGGCGTCGCGGACCCGGGCCCGGGCGTCCACGGCGCGTTCGGCCTCCTTGCGGGTGTGCGGGCCGAGCTGCAGGACACTCTCGTAGGCGCGGTCGCCGGAGCCGCCCGCCACCCCCCACACCCCGTACTCGTCCTGACCGCCGAGCCCGCCCAGCGACTGCTTCAGCAGGCCGGGGCCGCCGCTCGGGCCCTCCCACAGGCCGGCCATCGAGCCGGAGCTGTCCAGGAGGTACAGGACCCGGCCCGGGCCGTGCGCGGCACGGTAGCGGTCGAGGGCGTCCGTCATCTCGTCGCGGCCCGCCGACTCGTCGAGCGGCTCGGGGTCGGGCAGCACCCCCGGCGCGAGCGGGGAACCCAGTTCCCCGCTCGGGGAGCGGAAGCCGTCCCCGGCGAACACCGCCCGCCCCTGGTCCCCGGTCAGCCATGCCCGGAAGTCCTCGGCGGCCCGGTCCCGCGCGGACTCGTCCCGGTCGGCGCCCCGCCAGCGGACCCGGACGAAGGTGGGCTGCACGCCGGGCACGTCGTTCGGGTACTGGGCGGTGCGCGGGATGCGGGTCGTGCGGTCGCAGCCGACGCCGCTGCGCAGGAGGAACTCCGGTACGAGCGCGGCCGTGCGGTTGTCCACGCTCTCGTCGTCGGGCAGCGTGCACAGCAGGTCGGCGGCGGTCGGGGCGGGCGGTCCCGGCTGGGCGAGCTCCAGTTCGGCGCGGGCCGGGTCGGTGCTCTCGGTGCCGTACAGGCCGATCGTGGCGAGCAGCGCCGCGTCGGCGAACTCCGGGTCCGGGCGGCGCACCCGCGCCGTCTCGTCGCGCACCCGCAGATGGGTGATCATCCTCGACAGGGGCAGCCCGACCCGGTCGCCAAGGGACTTCGCGGCGATCCGCCTCGGCACCGCGAGCACCACCGGCGAGTACGCGAAGGGCTCCTCGTCCGGCTCCAGCGCGGCCACCGCGTCCGTGTCCTGCGCGTCGGCCACCCGGGCGGCGTCGGCGGGGGAGGCCGGGATCCACACGTCCGGTTGCGGGCCGACGTCCCGCTGCGGGTTGGTGTCCTCCACCCGTGGCTCCTGCCAGGCCACCGAGTCCTCGCCGAGCGCCGCGACCGTGTCGGCGGAGCCCGCGCTGTAGACGGTGATCCCGCTGCGCCGGCAGCCGTCGGCGGTGGTGTTGGCCGCCGAGGTCAGATAGGCGTCGGCCGCCGCGGTGACCGTCGGGTCGAGGTCGGGGTCGGCCAGGACCCGCAGTTCCAGCGGTGGCGCGCCGCAGGACTCGCGCTCGGAGGTGAGGACGACGATGCCGTAGGTGCCGAGGCCGACGGCGGCGACGGCGAGCAGCGCGGTGAGCCGGGTGGGGCCGACCGCGCGCAGCAGCCCCGGCATGCGGGAGCGGCGCAGCCGGGCGGTGAGGGCGTCGGTCCAGGCGCCCAGGAGCGCGAGGAGCGCCGCCAGGGGGTGCGGGCGCGGCGGGGGCGGGGGCGGTGGGGGCGGTTGCGGAGGTTTCGCCCCGGGCGCCGACAGCAGGACGTCCTCGTCCGGCTCAGCTCGGCTCTGCGGCTCCCACGGGTCGCCGCGGACCGTCTGGTGGCCGCCCGCGGCCATCCTCGCCCGCAGTGCGTCCGACAGCTCCCGGAAGCTCAGTTCACCGCCCTCGTCCAGCAGTTGCACCAGCTCACCGGTGAACGGGGTCGGGGTGCCCGGGTCGCCCGCGTCGACGCGGTGGTTGGCCTGCACGCTCATCAGCAGCAGCACCCGGCGCTTGGCCTCGAACCGCTCCCACAGCCAGGCCGCGTTGCCCGCGAAGCAGCAGTCCAGGATCACCACGACCCGCTCAGCCGGACTGCCCGCGAGCACCGTCAGCACGGTGGTGAACATCTCCGCGCCCGGGAACACCGCGTGCCGTCCCGGCACCACGCGCGCGTTGTGCATCTGGAGGAACAGTTCGTCGCCCGCGCTCGGGATGGCGCCGTGCCCGGCGAAGTACAGCAGGAGCAGGCCCTCGGCCTCACCGGCGGCGGTGTGCAGGGCCCGGTTGAACTCGTCCTGGGAGGGCGAGCGGGAGACGGTGATGTCGTGCTCGCCGAACACCCGGCCGCGCAGGAGGGCGTCCCGCATCCGGTTGACGTCGTGCTTGACGGCCGGCAGATCGCCGGGCACCCCGTGCGGCGGGTCGGTGAACTCGTACTCCGACACCCCCACCAGCAGCGCCCGGTTCACCCGGCGGCGCGCGTCGAAACGGGTCACGGGCCTACCTGTCGTCGTGGAGGTCCACGATGTCGACGCGGCCCGTGGGCGGATCGCCGTTCTCCACGCCCCGGCGGACGTCCCGCCACTCCTCCACGGACCTCCTGACGTACTCCAGCATCTCCTTGGCCAGCGCCGCCCCCGCGCCCCCCGCCATCGCGACCACGATGTCCATGCCGACGCCCATCGGGGCGCCGGTCTCGTCGGTCCGCGGCCGCTCCAGGATCTGCAGCTCACCGGCGCGCACCCGTTCGTCGAGCCGTTGCTCGCGCTCCAGCCACTTGCGCAGCGCGTCGATGTCGTTCTCGCCCGCGGTCCCGTCCAGCCGTATCCGTATGCCGTGGTCGGCCACTCCATCCCCCTCAGCCATAACTCACCATCATGGCAGCGCAGTTGTGCGTACGGGAGGGGTTGTGCGGGACCCCTGTGCCGACGTTGTCGGTGCCATGACCTACTCTTCGCTCATTCGCCACACGCGGAGCACAGGCCCCACACACAGGGGCCGGCCGCCGAGGTGGCTCCATACTCATGTTTTCGTTCCGGGGGGTTCGAGATCAGCGTGCGCAGACGCACCCTTACGACCGCCACCGCACTGGCGGTCCTCCTCAGCTCGGCGGCGCTGGCCGCCGCTCCGGCGTCCGCCGACGCCGTCAGATCCCTGCCGGTGAAGTCCGCCGGCGACCTCGTGGTGGACGGCGTCCACCAGCGGGTCTACGTCAGTGACCCCAGCAACGGCAAGATCGTCGTGACCGACTACGCCGGGACGGTGGTCAAGCAGCTGACCTCGCTGCCCGGCGTCACCGGACTCGAACTGTCCGCGGACTCCGCCACCTTGTACGCGGCGGTGCGCGGCGGCGACGCGATCGCCGCGATCGACACCGCCACCCAGACCGAGACGGCCCGCTACGCCGTGGCCGACCAGCCGCGGAGCGTGGCCGTGGCCGGCGGCCGGCTGTGGTTCTCCTACGGCTCCAACGGCGACGGCAACCTCGGCTCGGTCGACCTCACCGGCACCGAGCCCGTGGTCACCACCGACCTGGCCGACTTCTACGAGGCCCCGTTCCTCGACGCGGCCCCGGGCGCCACCACCCTGCTGGCGGGCGAGCCCGGCAGCAGCTCCGCCCTCGTGGCCGCCTACGACGTCTCCACGGGCACCCCGACGCGGACCGCCGCCGCCAGCGTCGGCTCGTACCTGAACGACCTCGCGGTCACCCCGGACGGCGAGCACGTCGTCACGGCCAGCGGATCGCCGTACGAGCACCCGGTGTTCAAGACGTCCGACCTGAGCCGCTCGGGCGCCTACGCCAGCAACACCTACCCGAACGCCGTGGCCGTCGCCCCGGACGGCTCGGTCGCGGCGGGCGTCGACGGCTGGTACAACCCCGACATCTACGTCTACAAGCCGGGCGCCACCACCTCGGTGCGCGAGTACGACTTCCCGAACACCGGGAACACCAGCGGCGCGGACGAGCTCGCGAACTCCGCCCTGGCCTGGGCGCCGGACGGCTCCCGGCTGTTCGCGGTGACGTACAACAGCGAGGGCGTCTACTCGCTGCGCCGCCTGGACGCCCCCACCAAGGCGGCCACCGCCGTCACGGTCACCGCCCCGGCGACCGCGACCCGCGCCAAGCAGCTCACCGTCAAGGGCAAGGTCTCCTCCAGGGTCGCGCTGCCCGCCGGCGTCAAGCTGACGGTGACCCGCACCGACCTGGAGAACACCTCCGGCAAGGCGCTCCCCGCGGTGACGGTGAAGTCCGACGGCACCTACTCCTTCACCGACGTCCCGACGGCCGGCGGCAAGGTCAAGTACACGGTGAAGTACGCGGGCGACGCCGACCACGCGGCCGGCACCGGCTCGGACACCGTCGAGGTCTCCCGCGCCAAGACGACCCTGACGCTGAACAACAACGGCAAGGTCTACGCGTACGGCAAGGACGTCAAGTTCACCGCGCACCTCGGGACGACGTACAAGAACCGCAAGGTGGAGATCTGGGCCGACCCGTTCGGCGGGGACAAGGCCAACAAGCTGGTGAAGTCCGGCACGGTCAACTCCAGCGGCAACCTGTCCGTCACCCTCGACCTGAAGCGGGACACCAAGGTCACGGCGAAGTTCCTGGGCGACGCCCGGTACGCGCCGAAGACGGTGGCGAGCACGGTCGGCGCCCAGGTGAAGGTGTCGACGGCCGTCAGCAGGCACTACAAGACGAAGTACACGTGGGGCCACACCTACTACTACTTCAAGAAGTCCAAGAACCCGGTGTTCACGACCACGATGACGGCGTACCCGGGCCGCATGCAGCGGATGCAGTTCGAGGTCTACTACCAGGGCACGTGGTACGACCTCGGCTCGGACTACTTCGGCATGAGCTCCTCCGGCGTCTCGGCGGTGGAGCTGACCGGTGAGCACGAGACCGGCTACCGGATGCGGGTGCGGTCCTCGTACATCAACTCCTCGTCGGGCGACACCGTGAACTCGACGACGCACGGCGCGTGGAAGTACTTCATCTTCACGAGCTGAGCGCCATGAGCCGGGGCGCCACGGGCCGGTACGGCTAGAGCGTCTGCAACTGGCTCAGGTGCTTGTGCACATGGTCCAGGGCGCCCTCGCGGCGCCCTGGCACCCGGGTGCGCAGATCGGCCAGCGCGGGTCCGAGTTCCCGGGCCCGCGCCGGGTCGTCGATCCGGCCCCACTGGTGGTGCGCCCGGTCCACGGCCGCCTCCACCGCGGGCGCGTCCGGCGCCTGCCCGGCGGCCAGCCGGGTTCTCGCCACCGCCAGCCACGCCCGGCAACTGCGCGCCGGGTCCCCGGCGAACATCGCCAGATCCGCCCGCACCTCGCTCCAGTGCAGCGCCTCCTGCGAGGCCGGACCGTGCGCGCGTACGGCGGTCAGCTCGTGGTGTGCGGCGAGCGCGTCGGCGTCGCCGTGCCGCCGGGCCGCGACCGCCGCCGAGATCAGCGCGTGCGGGTCGCCCGCGGCGGGCCCCTGCGCGGTCAGCACCTGCCCCACGCTCTCCTGCGGAAGACGGCTCAGCGCCTGCTGGTGCAACTCCTCCAGCGGCGGCCGGTGTCCACTGCGCAGGATCGTCGCCACGGCCTTCATATAGGCGGGCGTCGCCACCGTGCGTCTGGGCGGCGGCGGTGCGATGCGGCCGTGGACCGCGTTGTTGCGGCCCGTGTCCAGGGGGTGGGCGCGCAGCCACTGCCAGGTCTCGGGGTCGGCGTGCAGGTCGAGCACGAAGTTCGTCGCGCCGGCCGGACGCAGCCGCAGCTCGTCCCTGAACCAGTGCCAGGGGAAGGCGGTGTAACGGACCGTCGAGGGCGTGGTGCGGGCCAGCGCGAGGTGCGGCAGGCGCTGACGGCGGTCCAGCTGGAGCTGGCCGGTGACGAAGACGGTGAGCGGGCCGGGGGCGGCCGCGGCGGCGCGCAGCCGGGTCAGCACGGCCTGCGGCTCCAACGGGTCGGCGAGCTCCACGACGTTGGCCGTGTCCGCGCCGGACAGCACGGCGGGTGGGACGGCGGCGAGGACGGGGAGCACACTGGCCGCGTCGACCAGACACCCCTTGCCCGCGGGCGCGGCGGCGAGCAGCAGCACGGTTCCGGGCATCGGTCCCTCCCCATCCCCCGTCGATCACGTACGGCAGCACCGTAACCGCTGCGGCCGCGAAGGTGGACCTCAGGACGACGAACGTCCCTTTCCTTCCGCTCCTTCCGGTCCTCCCGGTCCCTCCCGCCCTTTCGGGGGTCGTCGTACCGCGAACACCGTGGTGTCGTCGGCCAGTCGGCCCCCGCAGTGCCGCAGGGTGCCGTCGCGGACGACGGCGACCAGGCGGTGCGGCTCGGCGTTGCGCGCGTCGGCGGCGACGGCGTCGGCGACCTCGGCGGTGAGCGGATAGAAGCACCCCTCGGCGTCCCGGGCCTCGGTCACCCCGTCCGTGGTCAGCAGCAGGGTCTCGCCGGGGGCCAGCGGCACCCGCAGTGCCCGGGGCGGGCCGTCCCCGGCCAGCTCGCGCAGGCCGAGCGGGAGCGCCTGGCCGAGCGCCCGGCCGGGCGGCAGCGGCCGTACACCCCCGGGACCTACCGCCAGCGGCGGCTCGTGGCCGAAGACGATCATGTCCACGGCGCCGGTGTCGTCGTCGGGGAAGCCGAGGAGCACGGCGGTGGCGAACCGTTCCACGTCTCCGCGGCCGAGGGCCTTGATGTGCAGGCGGTGCCTGTTCATCCGGGTCTCCAGCCGGTCGGCGACCGTGGCGAGGCCGGGCTCGTGGTACGCCGCCTCACGGAACGTGCCCAGCAGCGCGGCCGCCGCCTCCACCGCGCCGAGCCCCTTGCCCTGGACGTCACCGACCAGGACACGGGTGCCGTGCGGGCTCTGCTGGACGTCGTAGAAGTCCCCGCCGACCCGGGCCTCGACGTCGGAGGCGAGGTAGACCGCCGCGTGCTCCAGGCCGCCCCAGTCCGGCGGCAGCGGGCGCAGCACGGTACGGCGGATGGTGTCGGCGATGTCCCGTATGTGCAGCAGCCGCCGCTCGCCGCGCACCCGGACCGCGCAGGCGAGCACGGCGAGGACCCCGCCGATGCCGACGAGGATGAAGTTCGGCAGACCGCTCTGGTACCGGCCGGGGTAGGAGGTGTCGGCGAGGAAGTAGGTCACCAGCGCCAGCACGGCGAACACCGTCGTGCCCCACACCCCGCAGATCGCGGCGGCGATGCCCGGCACCAGCACGACCCAGGTGATCATCTGGAACTCGCCGGCCGTGTGGAAGTCCGTCACCGTGATGCCGACGAGCATCAGCAGCGGCGGCAGCCAGGCGACACTGCGGCCGCGGACCCGCAACAGCTGGTGCCGGTGGAGCACCTCCCGGTCGCCGTCCACCCGCCTCATGGGCCCAGCGAAACACGGCCTCCCGGGGGCCGCCATCCGGGCGCCGAGCGCCCCGCGCCGCCGACTTGCCAGCGGCCCCGCGCAGGTGTGCCCTGGAAACCGGGGGCGAGGAGAGAGGAGTGCTCTCATGGCTCATGCGGCACCCAGGCCCAGCGGAATGACCCGCGGCGCACCCGACGTCTTCAGCGAGCGGGTCCACAAGGCGGCGCGGTACGGCATCCCCGTCGTCCTCGGTCTGGTCTACGGCTACTGGGCCGCGGCCAACCGGCGCGGCGGCGGCGAGATCACCGGCTGGAACATCCTGTTCGGCTTCGCCACCGCGCTCACGTTCATCGTGCTGTGCCTCGCCGTGGCGACGTTCGCGCCGCTGCTCAAGCGGGAGCTGCACTCGCTGACGAAGTCCGCGTTCGCGGGCGCCGCGATCGGCTTCCTGTACAGCCAGAGCGGCCAGAGCGTGCTCCGGTCCACGGCCCTGGCGCTGGTGGTCACCGCGGGCGTCTTCGGGGTGTTCTTCTACCGCTACTACACGCACGAGGACGGCGAGGGAAACCCGCTGCCCAGGTGAGCGCACGAAGGGGCCCGGCAGTGGCTGCCGGGCCCCTTCGTCTCCCTGACTCACCCACCGCCCGGGAACCAGCCCCGGACGTCGTCCGTCGAGGACCCGGTGGCGCTCCAGCTCCATGAGCCGGAGGCGCTCCAGGTACCGGACCCCGACGTGCTCCACGAGGAGTTCTCGTACGGGTCGTCCCAGTTCGTCCAGGAGCCGTCCTTCCACTGCGGGCACGGATCGGCGCAGTGGGGCACCCCGCGCCCGCCGGTGTCGACGAAGGCGGCGCTCACCCAGCCCTGGGCTCCGACGAGCCAGTACCAGTACGGGTCGCCGTTGACCCGCTGTCCGCGGACCGCGCACTCCACGCGGTCCTGGCTCCCGGGTGAGAGCTTGTCGACGGACGGCGCGTGGACGGTCGGCGCGGCTCTCACGTTGAGGGCGACGCCGGAGACGATGGTGCCCCAGATCGGACCGCCGGATCCGCGGCCACCGTGGCCGTCGGCATAGGTCGGCGGGGCGGCCGCGGCCGGGGTGCCCGCGGCGGCGGCGAACAGCGTGCCGCCGGTGAGCAGGGCCGCGGCCAGGGTCCGCAGGGCCGGAGTGGTGCGCATGGATCGGCCTCCTTCTCCCCAGAACCTCCCCAGAACCAGGAAACACCCGTTCGGGTGAACCCTCCACCGGAGAGCGGAACAACCGGCTCCGCCAGGTCGCGGGCGCCCGCCCCAGGCCCTTGCCTGGAAACGTGCGCCCACCCCTCCGCAACGCCCTGTCGGCCGTCCTGATCGCCCTGGCCTGTCTGCTCGTGCCGTTCGGGGTGCTGGCGGCCTGGGCGACCTACGGCAGGAACGTGCGGCTGCCCCGGCTCAGGCACCAACTCGCCGACCCCTACCTGCCGTTCGAGGTCGCCGGTTTCTGGCTGCCCGTCACCGCGCTGGTCCTGGCCGCGGCCGGCATCGCGGTCGCCGCCTGCCGTCGCCGCGCGGTCACGGCGACCTCCCTGGGCACCGCGCTGGGCGGCGCCTTCCTGGGCCTCGCGGTGGCGCTCGGCCGCCGACTGACCCTGTCCGACCTGCACGCGGCCCACCGTCCGGCCGCCGGCGCCATCTACGACACGCTCACCACGACCCTGCGCACGGTCTCCTGGCTCCTCATCGCCCTCGGTCTCGCGGTGGCCGCCACCACCTGGCTCACCGCCCGCGCCGCCCGACGCCGGCCCGCGCCCGCGGCACCGGCCCAGGACCCCCTCGCGGACCCGGCGGTACGGCCGACCCGGGCCGAGGTCTGACGTCGTAGGGTCGGGGCGGTGAACAGCCCCGCGGAACGGCCCACCGGACGCACACCCGGCATCTGGACCGCCTCCGCGCTGTTCGTCCTCGTGAGCGTCGTCATGGGCTGCCGTCTCGCCGACACCGACGCGCTCACCCCGGTCCCCCAACTGCTCGCCTTCCTGCCCTGGCTGCTCGCGCCCACCGCGGCCGGACTGGCCCTCGCCCTGCTCGCCCGCTGGTGGCCCGGGGTGGTGTGGAGCGTCGTGCTGCTGGGACTGCTGGCCTGGTTCATCGAGCCGTACGGCAGGAGCGGGCAACCGCACGGACCGGCGCTCGCCTCGCTGCGCGTCCTCACCTCCAACGTCGAGTTCGGGCAGGCGACGGACGCGCTCGTCGACGCCGTACGGCGGGAGAGGCCCGACCTCGTCTTCGTGCAGGAGTGTGACCACACCTGCGAGGCCGAGTTGCGGCGGACACTGGGCGCCGCCTATCCGCACCGACGATCCGTCCCGGGCGGCGGCTCCGCGGGCTCGGTGATCCTCAGCGCGTTCCCGCTGAAGGCCGCCGCCCCGATCCCCGGCACGATGGGGATGCCGGGAGCCGTCGCCGAGGTGCGCGGGCACGCCGTACGCCTGCAGCTCGCGCATCCGATGCCGCCGCTGCCGGGTCAGGTGGACGTGTGGCGCCGCGAGTTGGGCGCGCTGCGGGACTTCGCCGCCGGACAGGGCTCCCGGCCCACCGTCCTCGCCGGTGACTTCAACGCCTCCCAGGACCACGCCGCCTTCCGCGACATCCTCGACACCGGTCTGCGCGATGCCGCCCGGCTCGCCGGCGCCGACCGCACCCCGAGCTGGCCGGCCCGCACCACGCCCACGCTCGGGGCACAGATCGACCACGTCCTGCTGTCCCCGGACTTCTCCGCGCCATCGGCCCGCTTCCTGGACCTCGCCGACACCGACCACCGCGCACTGCTCGTGGAGATCACCCTGCACGCGCGGGGATGACGTGTAATGGGCCCATGTCCCGCATCGGCCTCACACCCCCCGACTGGCTGGTCCGGAACCTCCAGCCCCAACAGGCGCCCGTCAACCGGTCGGCGGTGGCCCGCGCGGCGCTCGCGATGTCACTGCCCCTGGCGATCGGGCTGGCACTGGACGAACCGGCGTACGGCGCCCTCGCCTCCATGGGCGCACTGTCCGGCGTCATCGGCGACACCGCCGACGCCTACCGGATGCGCATCCTCAACATCGCGATCCCGCAGCTGTTCGGCGCGGTGGGCGTGACGCTGGGTGCGCTGGCGTACGGCACGGGATGGCCGGCGGTCGTGACGGTCACGGCCGTGGCGCTGGTCTCCGGGATGATCTCGACGATCGGCGCGGTCGCCTCCGTCTCCGGCCTGCTGCTGTTGCTGAACTGCGTGGTGGGCGCGGGCCTTCCGATGCCGGGCCCGTGGTGGCTGGCACCGCTGCTGATGACCGGCGGCGGCCTGCTGGTGCTCTTCCTCGCCCTGCTGACCTGGCCGTTGCGGTCGGGGGTGCCGGAGCGGGAGGCTGTCGCGGGCACCTACCGCACGGTGGCCGACCTGCTGACGGCGTGCGGCACGGACGCGTACGCGCAGGCCCGCCAGGCGGTCACCCAGTCCCTGAACCAGAGTTACGACCTGGTCCTCGCCCGCCGCGCCCGCCAGCACGGCCGCAGCCCGGAACTGACCCGCCTGCTGGCCCAGTTGAACGCCATCACACCGGTCGTGGAGGCGGCCCCCGCGGTGCACCTCGCGGGCCGGCCCCTGGCCGCGCAGATCCCGGAGGCGGTCCGCCGGCTCGCGGCGGCGGTGGAGACCGGCCGCACCGGCCCGACGGGGATCCGGCTGCCGGTCGCCCTGACCGAGACGGCCCGCGCGGTGAACCACGCCCTGCGGCACGCGGCGGAGGTCGTGGCGGCCCCGGACGTGGACCCCCGCGGCATCGCCGACCGGCTGGGCCGCCCGGCCGCGCTGCGTGTCCGCGCCGCCCAGGCCGCTCGGGACGTGGCCCTGTCGGCGGCCTCCTGGCGCTACGGACTGCGCCTCGCCCTGTGCATCGGGGTGGCCCAGGTCCTGGTCTCGATCATCCCGGTGCCCCGCTCGTACTGGGTCGCCCTGACCATCACCTTCGTCCTCAAGCCGGACTTCGGCTCGGTCTTCTCCCGGGCACTGCTGCGGGCGGTGGGCACGGTGGGCGGCCTGGTGGTCGCGGCGGCGGTCCTGGCGGAGGTGCCGCGCGGCTGGTGGGACGTGCCGGTCATGCTGGCCCTGGCCCCCCTGATCCCGGCCCTGACCCCCCGCGGCTACGGCTACCAGACGGCGGCCATCACCCCGGTGATCCTGCTGCTGTCGGACGTCCTGAACCACCAGGGCACCGCCCTGCTGCTGCCCCGCCTGCTGGACTCCCTGATGGGCTGCGCGATCGCCCTGGTGGCGGGCTACCTGCTCTGGCCGGAGAGCTGGCACACCCGCGTCGGCGACCGGCTCGCCGACGCGGTCTCGGACACGGCGCGCTATGTGGAGGCGGCCTTCGGCGGGCAGGCCGTGGACCCCCCGGCCAGGGCCCGGATGCGCCGCCGCCTCTACCGCGACCTGTCGGTCATCCGCACGGAGTTCCAGCGCGCGCTGACCGAGCCGCCCCCGACGGGCCGCCGGGCCGCCGCCTGGTGGCCCCTGGTCGTGGCGGTGGAACGGATCGTGGACGCGACGACGGCCGCGAGGGTGCGCACCAAGCACGGGGCGCCCCCGCCGTCGGAGCCCGAGGTGGCCCAAGTGGTGCTGCAACTACGGGAGCTGGCGGACGGCGTACGCGCCTCCGAGACCCTCTACACCGTCCGTACCGACCTCACCGGACCCTCGGGCAGCGTCCTGGAGCCCCTGCGCCAGGAGGTGGCGGCGGCCCGGGCGATCGCCTCGCCGCACTGACGCCCGGCGCGGGGTGCGCACAGGGGTGCGGCCGCCCTGTGCAGGAGGGCGGCCGCACCGGTGGGGGGTGGGATCAGGCGTGGAGGCGGGCCTTGCGCATCGCGGCGGCCAGGCCGTTGGCCCAGAGCTGGTTCACCCGGGCGCGTTCCGTCGCGTTGGGCCGGGCGTTGGTGCAGGAGGTGCCGGGGCCGCCGCCAGACATCAGCTCGCTGCACGGGCCGGAGTAGTGGTCCGGCAGGCCGAGGACGTGGCCGGTCTCGTGGGCGGTGACGCGGGTGGAGTTGTACTGCTGGTTCTGGCGGTAGTCCAGGAAGATGTAGCCGCTGCCGTGGCCGTCCGTGGCGGCGAAGGAGCCTCTGGGGTCGTTGCCCTCGCGGTAGGAGAAGTCGGCGAAGGACGCGGAGCCGGACTGGAGTTTGACGTTCGAGACCGCGCTGTTCCATATCTGGGTGCTGGCGACTATCTGCGAGGCGAAGGTCGGCGCGCGGGAGGCGTCGTAGACGACCGTCACGGCCGCCGTGCCGGCCGGGTTCGCGGCGCGCTTCTCGGCCACGGACTCCAGCACCGCCCGGAAGAACGCCTCGTCGGCGTCCGTCACCCCGGTCGAGGTGTATCCGACGGTGGCGGCCGACGCGGGAACCGCCGGTGCCAGACCGAGCGTTGCGAGAGTGAGGGCCAGTGCCGCGGGCAGGAGGGGCTTGCGCATCGATGACTCCTTGGTGGGGGTGAGTCGTCGATGTGAGTGTGGGTGGCGGTGCGGCCGCTGTGATGATGGCAATCGGGGATAGGGCCGGGCTATCACCGCCGATTCGTTGCTTCAGCGGTGAATCATGCGTCTGGTGCAAGCTGTGGGCCCGCTTTAGTCTCCCAGGGCATGGAGCTCGAGGTGAGGCACCTTCGCGCGCTGTGCGCCATAGCCGACACCGGCAGCCTGCATCAGGCGGCACGGCAACTGGGCGTCGCCCAGCCCTCGTTGAGCACCCAGCTCAGGCGTATCGAACAGGAGCTGGGCGGGGCGCTGTTCCGGCGGGAGCGGACCGGGTGCCGGCCGACGCCGCTCGGGCGGCTGGTGCTGAGCCGGGCGCGGCCGCTGGTGGCCGAGATGCGCACCCTGGTCGCGGAGGCGCGGGCCACCGCCGCGGGCGGGCCGCAACTGCGGGTCGGGTCCACCGCGAGCCGGGCACTGGCGGGCTGGCTGCGCAGGCTCAGGGCCCGCGGCCAGGAGCCCACCCTCCACATGGACGTCTCCCCCAACGCCCTGCTGCGCATGGTCGCCGACGGACAGCTCGACGTGGCCTTCGTGCACGAGGTGGAGGGCACCCGGCTGCGCATCCCGGAGGGGCTGCGGGTGCGCGTGCTCGTCGAGCGCGAGCCGCAGTTCGTGTCCCTGGCGGCCGACCACCCGGCCACCGCGAAACCCGTCGTGGACCTCGCCGACCTGGCCGGGGACCGGTGGATGATCGACCCCACCGTGGACGGCGAATGGGACGCCGTGCAGCGGGTGTTCCGCGCCGCCGGGGTCAACCCCCGGGTCCTGCACGGCGATTACCACACCGCCGCCGCCCTCGTCGCGACCGGCGAGGTCGTCACCGTCTGCCAGCCGTCCTGTCCGCCCCGCCCGGAGATGGCCGTACGCCGGCTGCGGGGCGACCCGCTCGGCGTACGGCTGCTGCTCGCGGCCCGCACGGAGACGGACCTGGACGGGGTCCGTCCCGCGCTGGAGGAGGCGTACTGGGAGGCGGCGCGCCAGGCCCCGGCGTACCGGGAGTGGCTGGAACACGCGGTCCCGGCCGCCACCTAGGGCCGCGGCATCGGGCCAGGCTCAGACGCCGATGTCCTCGCCGTCCTTGCGCCATACGGCGACCACGGCCGGGCGGACGATCTTGCCCGGACCGTCGGGCCACACACTCGCGGGCTTCTCCACCGTGGCCCCGCTGATCTCGCCCGGGTGCTGCACGGAGACCAGGACCCGGCGGTCCTGGACGATCGGGCCGCAGGTCTCGGCGCCGACCGGCATCGTGAGGAACTGCTTCAGCTCACCGCGCCGCTCGCCCTTGGTGGCCACCCCGAACAGGCCGTCGTGGTGGCCGAGCTGGGCGCCGTCGGTGGAGATCCACAGGTTGCCGTGGGGGTCGAAGGCCACGTTGTCCGGGCAGGAGATCGGGCTGACCCGGTCCTTGGGGAAGCCGGCGAAGTAGGTGGCCGGGTCGTTCGGGTCACCGGCGACGAGGAACAGGGTCCAGGCGAAGCGGGTGCTGTCGGCGCGGTTCCAGCGCTCGGTCAGCTCCAGGATCTGGCCGTGCTTGTTGGCGTTGCGCGGGTTGGCCTCGTCGGCCGGGGCGTTCGACCCCACACCGCGGTTGGTGTTGTTGGTGAGGGCGACGTAGACCTTGCCGGTGTGCGGGTTGGGCTCGATGTCCTCGGGCCGGTCCATCTTGGTCGCGCCGACCTTGTCACCGGCGAGCCGGGTGAAGACGAAGACCTCGTCGGCCGTCATGCCCTCGACGTGCGAGACGGCGCCCTCGGCGGTGGCGGTGGCCAGCGGTATCCACTCGCCGCTGCCGTCGAACTCGCCGTCGGCGGGCAGCTTGCCGGTGCCGTCGATCTCGATGGCGGGGGAGTCGCCGGTGAGCCTCGCGACGTACAGCGTGCCCTCGTCGAGCAGGGAGAGGTTGTGCTCGCGGACGGCCCGGCCGGTGCCCTTGCGCATCCGCTTGCTGCTGACGAACTTGTAGAAGTAGTCGAAGCGCTCGTCGTCACCGGAGTACACGACCGGCCGGCCGTCGTCGGTGAGGCGGATGGTGGCACCCTCGTGCTTGAAGCGGCCGATCGCGGTGTGCTTGCGGGGCGTGGAGGTCGGGTCGTACGGGTCGAACTCGACGACGTACCCGAAGCGGTGCACCTCGTTGGGCTCCTGGGCGACGTCGAACCGCTTGTCGAAACGCTCCCACTTGCGCTCGCTCGCGCCCGTCCCGATGCCGTACCGCTTGTCCGTGGCGCGGCCGGCGTTGGCGAAGTACTGGTTGAAGTTCTCCTCGCCGTGCAGGCTCGTGCCCCACGGCGTCGTACCGCCGGAGCAGTTGTTGAGCGTGCCGAGGACCTTGGTGCCGGTCGGGTCGGCGGAGGTCTTCAGCAGGTCCGAGCCGGCCGCGGGGCCGGTGAGCCGGAACTCGGTGGTGGCGGTGATCCGGCGGTTGAGGGGGTGGCGCGGTACGGCGGTGAGCTTGCCGCTCCTGCGGTCCTCCGCCACGACGACGGCGGTCAGGCCGTGCGCGGCCCAGGCGATCTCGACCTGCTCACGGGTCGGGGCGGCGGCGTCGTAGCCGCGGAACATCAGCACCTCGTCGGTGTACTCGTGGTTCGCCACGAGGAGCTGCTTGCCGGGGCCGAGCGGGAGCAGGGTCAGGAAGTCGTTGTTGTACCCGAACTGTCCGGCCTGGGCGGCGGCCGTCTGGTTCTCCGGGTCGAAGGCGGGGGCGCCGCGCAGGATGGGCTCGCCCCAGCGGATGACCACGTTCTGCGCGTAACCGTCCGGCACGGTGACCTGGTCGGCGGTGTTGGGGGCGACGGGGGTGAAACGCAGACCGCGGGCGGCCCTGCCGCCGGGCTTCCGGTACGGGGCGGCGGTGGCGGCCTGCGCCTCGGGGGCGCCCGCGACGGCACCCGTACCGGCGGCGGCGACCACGGTCACCGCGGCGGCGGCCCGCATCACGGAGCGGCGGCTGACCGCACCGGCGATCACGTCACCCACGTACTCGTTGGCGCTGGTGTTGGGCGCCTCGTGGAAGCAGGCGTTGCCGCAGCGGTACAGACAGGTCAGGGCGGAGCGGCCGCCCGGGTGGGAGCCGGACGACGACGTGCCGATCAGCGGCAGCGGTTTGCGCATGTTGTGTTCCCCTTGCTTCCCCATGGAATCCCCTTGAACCCCCGCCACGGACGGTAGGAGCACGTCTGTGCGGGAGCGGGGACTCTCGGTGAACCGCGAGTGAATCCGAGGTAGCGGTACGGGAGTTGCGGGGCCGGAGGGGCGCGGTGACCGGTCGATGGCTGGTTGGCGTACTTGACGGAGGCAGGGTTCTGTGTCCGCCCCTGCCAAGATCACCCCCCGGGGCCGCTAACCTTACGTGTCCGTCCTGGCCAGGGATTTACGGGCATCAACTCATGCGAAGGGTTGCGCACATGGGCATTCTCACTCTCCTGCGGAACGCGTTCAGCCGCTCACGCAAGGGGCGTACCGCCGAGGCAGAGGGTGCGGAGGGGACGCAGCCGACAGCTCAGCCGACGGTGCCCTCCCCGTCCCCCGAGCCGGAGCCCCCGACGCCGTCAGCGGCGCCGTCCCCGGCATCGGCCCAGGTCCCGGAGCCGCGCGCGTCGACGTCCCCGTCGACGTCCCCGTCGACCAAGGACGAGGACGACCTGCACGACCTGGTGGCCGCGGCCTTCGACAACGTCACGGTCCCGAAGCCGGCCACGCCGGCGGAGAACCGTCCGGACACACCAGAACCGGCCGAGCCGGCGGGTGCGGAGAGCGCGGCTGGGGCGGAACCGGCGGAGGAGTCGCCCGCGGCGGAGCCCGCCGTGGAGGAGCCCGAGGCCCCGACGCCGGTCGCCCAGGACCCGGAGCCCGCCGAGGCCGAGGAGTCCGCGCCGGTGGCTGCGGAGGAGCCGGCGGAGGAAAGGGCTGAGGCCGTCGCGGAGGAGCCGGCCGCCGAGGCCCCCGCGGACGAGGAGCCCACGCCGGAGGAGGCCACCGCCGCTGCGGAGCCGCAGCAGGAGCCGGTCACGGAGACCGAGGCCGACGCGGCACCCGCCGAGAAGCCCGAGCCGGTACCGGCCGCCGAGCCGGAGCCCAAGGCTGACGCGGAGCCCGAGCCTGCACCCGCCGAGGAGCCCGCCGCCGAGAAGCCCGCACCGGAACCGGTCGCCGCCGAGCCCGAGGCCGCCGTAGAGCCCGAGCCGGAGCCCGAGCCCGCCGTGGAGTCTCAGCCCGAGCCCGAGCCGGTCGCGGAGACCAAGCCCGAGCCGGCCCCCGCCGCCGAGACGACCCCCGAGCCCACCCCTGCACCCGCCCCCGAACCGGTCGCCGCGGCCGCCGACGGCGAGGACGCCCCACAGGGGCCACCCGCGGCCGACGACGAGACCAGCACGGGCGGTACGGGTGGGAACACCACCGAGGCCGACGGCGAAGCCGAGGCCGAGCCGGCGGCCCCCGCCCAGCTCCCGCAGGGCCTCCGTACCGCGTACGACGCCGCCGCCACCGCCCTCGGGGCCAAGGACCTCCAGGAGACCCGCGCCAAGGTCTACCTCGTCCTCGACCGCTCCGCGAGCATGCGCCCGTACTACAAGGACGGCTCCGCCCAGGCCCTCGCCGAGCAGACCCTCGCCCTCGCCGCCCACCTGGACCCGGAGAACCCGAAGGTCCACGTCACCTTCTTCTCCACGGAGGTGGACGGCACCGGCGAGCTCACCCTCACCGACCACGAGAACAAGATCGACGAGCTGCACGCCGGCCTCGGCCGCATGGGCCGTACCAGCTACCACGTGGCCGTCGAGGAGGTCCTCGCCCACCACGGCAAGGAAGCCCCCGGCACCCCCGCCCTGGTCGTCTTCCAGACCGACGGCGCCCCGGACACCAAGACCCCGGCGACCCAGGCCCTCACGGACGCCGCGGAGAACCACCCCTCGGTGTTCTTCTCCTTCGTGGCCTTCGGCGACCCGGAGAACAAGGCCTTCGACTACCTCCGCAAGCTCAAGCAGGCCAACACCTCCCACTTCCTGGCAGGCGAGACCCCCCGCGAGCTGACGGACGCCGAGGTCTACGAGGGCATCCTGGCCACCTGGCGCCCGTAACCCCCGAAGAACACCACCCCCGAAAAAGACGACCCGGCCGCCCGCTTTCCACCCCTCAAAATGGAAAGCGGGCGGCCCACCCGTGTCGGATACGATTTCTTGGTTCGCAAAGCACCGAGAAATCCGACCTGGGAGCAGCCCCCGATGGCTCGACACCTCATCACCAGCGCCCTTCCCTACATCAACGGGATCAAGCACCTGGGCAACATGGTGGGGTCCATGCTCCCGGCGGACGTGTACTCCCGGTACCTCCGCCAGCGCGGCCACGACGTCCTGTACATCTGCGCGACCGACGAGCACGGCACGCCCGCCGAGCTGGCCGCGAAGGAGGCGGGCCTGTCCGTCGCCGAGTTCTGCGCGCAGGCGCACGACGCGCAGAAGGCGGTCTACGACGGCTTCGCGCTGGCCTTCGACTACTTCGGCCGCAGCTCCTCCGAGCAGAACGTCGAGATCACCCAGCACTTCGCCCGGAAGCTGAACGAGAACGGCTTCATCGAGGAGCGGGCGATCCGCCAGGTGTACTCCCCCACCGACGGCCGCTTCCTCCCGGACCGCTATGTCGAGGGCACCTGCCCCCACTGCGGCTACGACAAGGCCCGCGGCGACCAGTGCGAGAACTGCACCCGGGTGCTCGACCCCACCGACCTGATCGACCCGCGCTCGGCGATCTCGGGCAGCACGGACCTGGAGGTGCGGGAGACCAAGCACCTCTTCCTCCTCCAGTCCAAGCTCCAGCACGAGGTCGAGGCGTGGGTGGCGGCCCATGAGGCGGAGTGGCCGCAGCTCGCCTCCTCCATCGCCCGCAAGTGGCTGACCGAGGGCCTGCACGACCGCGCGATCACCCGCGACCTGGACTGGGGCGTGCCGGTGCCCGCGGACACGTGGCCGGAGCTGGCCGCCGAGGGCAAGGTGTTCTACGTCTGGTTCGACGCCCCGATCGAGTACATCGGCGCGACGAAGGAGTGGTCGGACCTCGACCCGTCGACACGCGACTGGAAGTCGTGGTGGTACGAGGCCGACGACACCGTCCGCTACACCGAGTTCATGGCGAAGGACAACGTCCCCTTCCACACGGTGATGTTCCCCGCCACCGAGCTGGGCGTGCGGGAGCCGTGGAAGAAGGTCGACTACGTCAAGGCCTTCAACTGGCTGACGTACTACGGCGGGAAGTTCTCCACCTCGCAGAAGCGGGGTGTCTTCACCGACCAGGCCCTGGACATCCTCCCGGCCGACTACTGGCGCTACTTCCTGATCGCCAACGCGCCCGAGTCCGACGACTCCTCCTTCACCTGGGAGCACTTCACCGCCACGGTGAACAAGGACCTGGCCGACACCCTCGGCAACTTCGTCAACCGCGTCCTGTCCTTCTCCCGGAAGCGCTTCGGCGAGGAGGTCCCGGCGGGCGGCGAGCCGGGCGAGGCGGAGGAGAGGCTGGGCGGGCAGATCGCCGAGCTGCTGGCGGAGTACGAGGCGCAGATGGAGGCCCTCCAGTTCCGCAAGGCCGCGGCGGCGCTGCGCGCCCTGTGGTCGGCCGGCAACTCCTACCTGGAGGAGAAGGCCCCCTGGCTGGAGATCAAGACCAACCAGGAGGGCGCCGCGCTCACGCTGCGCACGGCGATGAACCTGATCCACCTGTACTCGGTGGTCTCCGAGCCGTTCATCCCGGCGACCTCGGCGGCCATGCGCCGGGCCTTCGCCCTGAGCGACGACACGGCGGCCTGGGTGAGCGCGGACGAGGCGAGGTCCCTC
Source organism: Streptomyces sp. NPDC034103 (assembly GCF_055575395.1). NCBI lineage: Bacteria > Bacillati > Actinomycetota > Actinomycetes > Kitasatosporales > Streptomycetaceae > Streptomyces > Streptomyces sp. NPDC034103. Next base: position 358,988 of record NZ_JBVISS010000003.1, read on the forward strand.
ACCACCGTCCCGGCCGGCACCCCCTTCACCGTCCCCCCGGTGCTCTTCGCCAAGCTCACGGACGAGGACCTGGAGACGTACAAGGAGCGCTTCGGCGGCGAGCCGGCCGCGTAAGGCATCCGCGAACGGCACAAGGGGCCCGGGACACCACGTCCCGGGCCCCTCGCCGCGTACGGCCTGCTCACCGCCCTACTTCAGGGCGCCCGCCCCCGTCGTCGTCCCCAGGGACGTCGGCAGGCTCTTCACCGCCGAGGTCGAGGTCTCCAGGCCCGTCGTCAGGGCCGGGGTCCAGTTGACCGTGGTCTTCAGGTCCTTGGAGGAGGCGGCGTTGTAGGCGGCGACCAGGTCGGTCACCGTGCCGTTCACCTGGTTGCCGCTGCCCTTGACCGAGCCCGTGCCGTCGCCGCTCAGGAGCTTGGCGACCTTCACCGACGACGGGACCTTCCAGTAGTTGTTCTCCGCCACGACCTGGGCCTTGGCGCGGGAGTTGATGCTGTACTGCACGGCGTAACCGTTGAGCGGGCTCACGTCGTAGAAATTGTTGTAGATGTGGATCTGGCCGACGCGGGAGAGCGGGGCGCGCTGGATGATGCCCTGGTAGACGTTGTGGTGGATCGAGACGCGCAGCTTGCCGGCCGGCTCGCTGTCGCTGCTGCCGATCAGGGTCGTCTTGTCGTGGTTGGTGAACTGGTTGCGGGAGATCGTCACCAGGTCCGAGCTCTTCGTCACGTCCAGCGCGCCGTCGTGGATCTGGTACTCACGGCCGAAGTACTTCGGGTTCGCCGAGTCGAAGTGGGGCGCGTCGGTGAAGGTGTTGTGGTCCGCCCAGACGTGGGTGGCGCCGCGCAGCGTCACCGAGTCGTAGGTGGAGTTCCAGTTGCCGTCGTCGCCGTCGGTCGGGTCCCACTGCGGGAAGCAGTCCTCGGTGGCGGCGAAGGTGAGGTTGCGGACGATGACGTTGTCCACGTTCTGGATCTGGAGCATGCCGCCGTTGATGCCGGCCTTCGTGCCCGGGACGCCGACGATCGTCGTGTTCGCGGGGACCTTGAGGACGATGGTCTTCGCCTGCCTGGTCTGGGCGGCGGCGCGGGCTGTCTCCTGGGTGCCGGAGGGGAGCTTGGAGCGGCCGTAGGTGGCGGGGTCGTAGGCCTTCAGGTACGAGGCGAGCGAGTAGCCGGTGCCCGACGCGTAGTCCGCGCAGGTCAGCTTCTTGCCGGCGTCGTCGGTGTTGGCGTCGATCGTGCCCTTGACCTTGATGATCCGCGGGGCCGTGTCGGACGTCGAGCCCAGCGCCTTCACCAGCTGGGCGCGGGTGGAGACCGTGAAGGTGTGCGCGGCGTCGGCCTTCGTACCGCCGGTCGTGCCCGTGCCCGAGGAGGCCCAGCCGTCCTTCGCGGCGAGGGTCTCGTGGTACAGGTCGACGGTCCCGGCGTTGGCGTTCAGCACGAGCACGCCCGCGCCGACCCCGGCCGCGACCACGGCGGCGGAGACGACGAGGGTGCGGCGCTTGCGGAGGGACCGGCGGTGAGCGGGAGCAGCCACGGGGTGTCCTTACGTACGTGGGGGTGATTCCACCTCCTGGGTGGTCATGGAGATCCAAAAGGTTGCCGTAAAAATTTCGACCGATCGGTGATCAACCAGTGGATGGGGGGCGGAACTTGCCAGAGAACGTACGTATGGTTTGCGCCATGGCAGTACCTGGGATCATCCCGATCGCCTACGAGCCGCGCGGCCGTACCGAAGCCATCGGGCAGTACGCGGACGGGCAGTTCCTGGGGTCGGTCACCTACGCCTTCCCCAAGGGGTTCCAGCTGGACAGCGGCTGGGAGGAGCACAAACGGCTCTACGCGGTGCTGCACACCTTCGGCCCGGAGGGCACCTACCGCGACTCCGACATCTGGTGCGCCGGCACCTGGGCCGAACAGCAGCGGGACGGTTCGGTGCTGGGGCGGGCGCGGGCGCGTCTCGCCACGCTGCTGCGCAGCCTGCCGCGCCGCACGTACACCGACATCGCCGTACGGCCCTTCCAACTCACCGTCGACGGGGTCCTGTTCGGCATGGTCACCGGAGAGGACGCGGGCGAGCCCTGGGCCGAGCTGCACCCGGACAACCTGGGCTTCGGGCCACCCTGGGACGGCAGTTACGACACCTGATCCGTACCGGTTACGCGACTGATCTAGGCACACGCCCCCACAAGACGCTATACATGCCGAAGATCACTAGTGGGGGGTTTCATCCATGGCACTTTTCGGCAACGCGCACACCGTCGACCCGGCCCAGGCGGCCTCGGACTTCGCCAGACTGCTGGGCGCCGGTGAGGGTGTGCAGGCCGCGTACCAGCTGGTGCGCGACGTCATCATGTTCACCGACCGTCGGCTGATCCTGATCGACAAGCAGGGGCTGACCGGCAAGAAGGTCGAGTACCACTCCATCCCGTACCGCAGCATCACGCACTTCGCGGTGGAGACCGCCGGCACCTTCGACCTCGACGCCGAGCTGAAGATCTGGGTCTCGGGCAACTCCGTCCCGATCCAGAAGACCTTCACCAAGGGCGTCGACATCTACGAGGTCCAGGCGATCCTCACCCAGTACGTGGCCCGATAGGGCCCACGGCCACCCCTGTCACGGCGGCGGCCGCACCGCACAAGCGGAAGGGCTCGGGACCGACGTCGGTCCCGAGCCCTTCGTGCACGCCCGTGGCGTACCTGACTGTCCCTACTTCGGCTGCGGCTTGCGCACCGACAGGTGCAGCTCCCTCAGCCGGGCCTCCTCCAGCTCCGTCGGCGCGCCCATCATCAGGTCCTGGGCGTTGCCGTTGAGCGGGAAGGCGATGGTCTCGCGGATGTTGGGCTCGTCGGCCAGCAGCATGACGATGCGGTCGACGCCGGGGGCGATGCCGCCGTGCGGCGGGGCGCCGAAGCGGAAGGCGCGCAGCATGCCCGCGAACTTCTCCTCGACGGTCTCCCGGTCGTAGCCCGCGATCTCGAAGGCCTTCAGCATGATCTCGGGCTCGTGGTTCCGGATCGCGCCGGAGGACAGCTCGACGCCGTTGCAGACGATGTCGTACTGCCAGCCCAGGATGTCCAGCGGGTCCTGGGTCTCCAGCGCCTCCAGGCCGCCCTGCGGCATGGAGAACGGGTTGTGCGAGAAGTCGATCGCGCCGGTGTCCTCGTCCTTCTCGTACATCGGGAAGTCGACGATCCAGCAGAACCGGAAGACGTTCTCCTCGAAGTGCCCGGCACGCTTGGCGGCCTCGACCCGCACCGCGCCCATGATCTTCGAGACCTCGTCGAACTCGCCCGCGCCGAAGAACACCGCGTGCCCGGCGGCCAGCGACAGCCGCTTGGTCAGCTCGGCGACGTTCTCCTCGGTGAGGAACTTCGCGATCGGGCCGCTGAGCGAACCGTCCTCGGCCACCCGCACCCACGCCAGGCCCTTCGCGCCCTGCGAGACCGCGAAGTCCCCGAGCTGGTCGAAGAACTTCCGCGGCTGCGCCGAGACGTCCGGCACCGCCAGCGCCCGCACGTGCTTGCCGGCGAACGCCTTGAACTCCGAGCCCTCGAAGACGTCGGTGATGTCGACGAGCTCCAGCTGGGCGCGCAGGTCCGGCTTGTCGGAGCCGTACTTCAGCATCGCCTCGCGGAACGGGATCCGCGGGAACGGGGACGTCACAGGACGGCCGCCCCCGAACTCCTCGAACAGCTCGGTCATGAGCTTCTCGATCGGCTGGAAGACGTCCTCCTGCTCGACGAAGCTCATCTCGACGTCGAGCTGGTAGAACTCGCCCGGCGAACGGTCCGCGCGCGCGTCCTCGTCACGGAAGCAGGGCGCGATCTGGAAGTAGCGGTCGAAGCCCGAGATCATCAGCAGCTGCTTGAACTGCTGCGGCGCCTGGGGGAGGGCGTAGAACTTGCCCGGGTTCAGACGCGACGGCACCACGAAGTCACGCGCGCCCTCGGGGGAGGTCGCCGACAGGATCGGGGTGGCCATCTCGTTGAAGCCGAGGGCGACCATCTTCGAGCGGATCGAGGCGATCACCGACGACCGCAGCATGATGTTCTTGTGCATGCGCTCGCGGCGCAGGTCCAGGAAGCGGTACTCAAGGCGCCGCTCCTCGTTGACCCCGTCCTCCGCGTTGATCGTGAAGGGGAGCGGGGCGGCGGCACCGAGCAGCTCGACCTCGGAGACCTCGACCTCGATCTCGCCGGTGGGCAGGTCCGGGTTCACGTTCTCGGTTCCACGTGAAACAACGCGGCCGTCGATCCGGACGGTCGACTCCTTGGAGACCTTGTCCAGAGCCTCGTACGCGGGCGTGCCCGGCCGGGCGACGAGCTGCGTGATGCCGTAGTGATCGCGCAGATCGATGAAGAGGATGCCGCCCAGGTCGCGCCGATTGTGCAGCCAGCCACTCAGCCGGACGTCGGCACCGACGTCAGAGGAGCGGAGCTCGCCGCAGGTGTGGGACCTGTACCGATGCATCGTCGTTCATCGTCCTTACATCTTGGGCTGTGCCGAGGGTCACTCCCCGACAAGGAACGGGCCATGGTGCCCGGACCTCCCAAGGGTACCGGCCGCCCCAGGATCGCCTCCCCACCATTGATGGCGCCCGCTCCGCCCCCGCCATCGGTGGCAGCCCTCGATCACCTCTCCCTACAGTGGGGCAATGCGCACTGGTGAGCCCCTGCCCGCCGTGGGGGACGTCCTCGCCGCCCTCGCGACCGGCCTGTGGCACTGGGACACCGCTACTGGCCTGGTCACCGTGGACGCCGAGGCCGCACGCCTGCTCGGACTGCCCGCCGAGGCGACCACTCTCACCGAGGTCCAGGCACGCGCGCGCATGCACGCCGTCGACTGGAACGAGATCACCGGCGTCATCCAGCTCGCCGTCGCCGAGGGCACCCTCGCCGAGGTCCGCATCCGGATCATGGACGAGCACAACCGGGTGATCCGCGTCGTCCGCAGCCGCTCCCACCCCACCTACGACGCCGAGCGCCGCGCCTTCGTCCTGATCGGCACCCTTCAGGAGGTCACCGAGCCGTCCCCCGGCACCCCGGCCGGCCGCAGCGCGATCACCGGCGACTGGCGGCGCTCCAGGGAGGCGTTCCTGCTGGACGCGGGGCGCGCCCTGGCCGAGGCCCGCTCCACCGAGGAGGTGCTGCGGGTCGCGGCCGGGCTGTCGATGCCCGGTTTCTCACCGGACGGGCTCGCGGTCTTCGGCGTGGAGGGCGACCGGCTGAAGATCATCGGTCACCACGGCCAGCAGCCCGGCGACGAGAGCCCCTTCTCTCACATGGCCCTGGACACCGACTACCCGGCCGCCGAGGTGGTCCGCACCGGCCGCGCGGTCTACCTCTCCACCCCCGAGCACTACCGCGAGCGCTACCCGGTCACCTGGCCCCTCGCCGCCCACTTCGGCCGCCACTCCTGGGCGTTCCTGCCGCTCACGGTGGCGGGCCGCACGATGGGCGCCTGGATGGCGGCCTTCGCGTACCCGGTCGCCTTCACCCCGGACGAGCGCTCGGTCCTGACGACCGTGGCCCGCATGCTCGCCCAGGCCCTGTCCCGCGCCGAGGCCGCCGAGTCGGCCCGCGAGTTGACCGACGGCCTCCAGCGCTCCATGCTCCCCAAGCTCGGCCCCGAGATCCCGGGCATGAGCGTCGCCGCCCGCTATGTCCCCACCGGCGGCGGCCTCCAGGTCGGCGGCGACTGGTACGACATGATCCCGCTGCCCGGGGGCACCTCCCGGACGAAGTCCGGGGCGGGCAGGTTCGCGCTGGTCATAGGCGACGTCCAGGGCCATGACGTGCGGGCGGCCGGCCTGATGGGCCAGCTGCGGATCGCCCTGCGGGCCTACGCCTCCGAGGGCCACCGCCCCGACGCCGTCCTCTCCCGCGCCTCCCGCTTCCTGCACGGCATGAGCGACGAGGGCGACCCCTCCGACCTGCGCTTCGCGACCTGCCTCTACGTCGAGGTCGACCCCGCCACTGGCTGCCTGGACATCGCCCGCGCCGGCCACCCCGACCCCGCGATCCGCATGGCGGACGGCACGGTCATGGTCCGCCGCACGGACGGCGGCCTCCCCCTCGGCATCGACCCGGACGCCGACTACCCCACGACCCGCCTCACCCTCGAACCCGGCGAGACGATGATGGTCTGCACCGACGGCCTGATCGAGACCGGCGGCCACGACCTGGAGACGGGCTGGCAGCGGGTCCGCACGATCCTGGAGGAGCACGACGGCGACCTGGAGGAACTCGCCGACGCCCTGGTCCAGGCCGTCCACGGCCCCTCCTCCCACCACACGACGGGCCCGCTGGCGGACCGCCGCGAGGACGACATAGCCGTCCTCCTGCTGTGCCGCGAGGGCAAGGGCTGCGGCCGCGGCGACACCGTCGTGGTCCAGCCGCAGGTCCGCCGCACGATGCTGTCGGTGGCCCAGGCACAGTCGGAACGGGTCGCCGTGGCCCGCCAGCAGCTGCGGGAGCTGCTGCACGACTGGTCCTCCGAGGACCAGGTCGACTCGGCGGTCCTGCTCCTGTCCGAGATGCTGACGAACGTCCTGGTCCACACGGACGCGGACGCGCTGCTCCTCGCCGAGGTCCGCGGCGAACCGGGCGAACGCCGGCTGCACGTGGAGGTCACCGACACCAGCGACGACCTCCCCCACGTACGCCGCCCCGGCGAACTGGCCTCCTCCGGCCGCGGCCTGGTCCTCATCGAACTACTGGCCGACACCTGGGGCGTCGACCCCCGAGGCGAGGGCAAAAGCATCTGGTTCGAGCTCTACGAGCCCCCGACGCCGACTGCGGAGTAACAGCGGCGAGACGCGCGATCGACATCAACGACCTCGTGTTCGCGGCCACCGGGGTACGCGTACGAAGGCTGACGATGCCGGACGGCGAAATGTCGCCGACACAGTCAATCTCGCCGGTGTCGAGAGTGTGCTTTAGAAGCACACTCTCGACATTCCCGCAGGTCGAGGGTGGCGGCGCAGAACGACCGACCGCCCGACGACCTACAGGCCACCCTCCGACATCCCGTGCACCGCCGGGACCGTCCCCAGGCGGCCCTTCTGGAAGTCGTCGAAGGCCTGCTGGAGTTCCTCGCGGGTGTTCATGACGAACGGGCCGTAGTGCGCCATCGGCTCACGGATCGGCCGACCGCCCAGGAGCACGACCTCCAGGTCCGGCGTGTTGGAGTCCTGCTTCTCGTCCGCGCGGACGGTCAGGGAGGAACCGGCACCGAAGACGGCGGTCTGACCGAGGTGGATCGGACGACGCTCGGCACCGACGCTGCCGCGGCCCGCCAGCACGTACGCCAGACCGTTGAAGTCCTCGCGCCACGGCAGCGTGATCTCGGCACCCGGCGCCAGCGTCGCGTGGATCATCGCGATCGGGGTGTGGGTGATGCCGGGGCCCTGTTGGCCGTCCAGCTCGCCCGCGATGACCCGCAGCAGCGCACCGCCGTCAGGCGTGGTCAGCAGCTGGACGTTGCCGCCACGGATGTCCTGGTAGCGCGGCGCCATCATCTTGTCCTTGGCGGGGAGGTTCACCCACAGCTGGAGACCGTGGAAGAGGCCGCCGGACATGACGAGGGACTCCGGCGGCGCCTCGATGTGGAGCAGGCCGGAACCGGCCGTCATCCACTGGGTGTCGCCGTTGGTGATCGTGCCGCCGCCGCCCTGGCTGTCCTGGTGGTCGAAGACGCCGTCGATGATGTAGGTGACGGTCTCGAAGCCGCGGTGCGGATGCCAGGGGGTGCCCTTCGGCTCCCCGGGCGCGTACTCCACCTCACCCATCTGGTCCATCATGATGAACGGATCCAGATGCCGGTAATGGATCCCGGCGAACGCCCGGCGCACCGGGAAGCCCTCGCCCTCGAAGCCGCTCGGCGCGGTCGTGACACCGAGCACGGGACGGGCCACGGCCTCGGCCGGGGCGGCCACGCGCGGGAGCGCCAGCGGGTTCTCTACGGTCACTGCGGGCATGTCGGTACCTCCTTGTGCGTCCAGTTTAGTTGAGCGTTGAACTTTCTGCTACCCGGAACAGAGAAAACCCGGAGGGCATTCCCTCCGGGTTCTCGGCAACGGGTTCTCGGACAACGGGCGTCAGTCGTACGCCCCGCGCACTCAGCCGTACATCCGGCGCATCGCGAACTCGACCATCTGCTCGACGGCCTTCGCGTCGAAGACCATGCGGTGCTCGCCCTCCATGTCGAGGACGAAGCCGTAGCCGGTCGGCAGGAGGTCGATGACCTCCGCCCCCGTGATGACGAAGTACTTGGACTCCTTGCCCGCGTACCGGCGCAGTTCCTTGAGCGAGGTGAACATCGGGATCACCGGCTGCTGGGTGTTGTGCAGGGCGAGGAACCCGGGGTTGTCGCCCCGCGGGCAGTACACCTTGGACGTGGCGAAGACCTGCTGGAAGTCCTCCGCGGACATCTGGCCCGTGGTGAAGGCGCGCACCGCGTCCGCGAGGGACGGCGGGGACGGCTCGGGGTACAGCGGCGGCTGCTGGCCGTACCCGCCCGGCATCTGCTGCTGGGGCGTGGCGTACTGCGCCCCCGTACCCGCGCTCTGGTCGTAGCCGTACATGGGCGCAAGCGTACCGAGGCGGCGGGGGCGGTGGGCGGCTATGGGCCGGCCGGGAGACCGGCAGCCACTACGCGACGGCGGGCGAGGGCACAGCGTGGCCCGTCCGAGCCGGCTCTCGCCGGTGGAGGACAGCGTCTTCGGCGACGGCCACGAACGGCAGCCGGCGGCGGTGAACGGCGGCATGGAGGAGGGGTTCACCGCCACCCTCACCGTTCCGGTGTGAACCGTCACAGATGGCCGGATCAGGGTTGCGATTTATTACTGACGGGTAGCATCATCGTGTCGAAGCTACTTGTTAGTACGTGAACTAGCGCGAGGATGCACCACCGGTGCCTCGCCGATATCTCTTACGGAGCCGTCGCCATGGGGCACTACAAGTCGAATCTTCGCGACATCGAGTTCAACCTCTTCGAAGTACTCGGCCGCGACAAGCTGTACGGCACGGGTCCGTTCGAGGAGATGGACGTCGAGACCGCCAAGAGCATCCTCGACGAGATGACCCGTCTCGCCGAGAACGACCTGGCGGAGTCCTTCGCCGACGCCGACCGCAACCCGCCGGTCTTCGACCCGGAGACCAACACCGCGCCGGTCCCGCCGTCCTTCAAGAAGAGCTACAAGGCCTTCATGGACTCCGAGTACTGGCGCCTCGGCCTGCCCGAGGCGATCGGCGGCACCACCGCCCCGCCGTCGCTGATCTGGTCGTACGCGGAGCTGATCCTCGGCGCGAACCCGGCCGTGTGGATGTACTGCTCCGGTCCGGCGTTCGCCGGGATCCTCTACGACGAGGGCAACGACGTCCAGAAGAAGATCGCCCAGATCGCCGTGGAGAAGACCTGGGGTTCCACCATGGTGCTGACCGAGCCCGACGCGGGCTCCGACGTCGGCGCCGGCCGTACCAAGGCGATCCAGCAGGAGGACGGCTCCTGGCACATCGAGGGCGTCAAGCGCTTCATCACCTCCGGTGAGCACGACATGGAGGAGAACATCCTCCACTACGTGCTGGCCCGTCCCGAGGGTGCCGGTCCGGGCACCAAGGGGCTGTCCCTCTTCCTCGTCCCGAAGTACCTCTTCGACTTCGAGACCGGCGAGCTGGGCGAGCGCAACGGCGTCTACGCCACGAACGTCGAGCACAAGATGGGCCTGAAGGCCTCCAACACCTGCGAGATGACCTTCGGCGACAAGCACCCCGCCAAGGGCTGGCTGATCGGCGACAAGCACGACGGCATCCGCCAGATGTTCCGCATCATCGAGTTCGCCCGCATGATGGTCGGCACGAAGGCGATCTCCACGCTGTCGACGGGCTACCTCAACGCGCTGGAGTACGCCAAGGAGCGCGTCCAGGGCCCCGACCTCGCGAACTTCATGGACAAGACCGCGCCCAAGGTCACCATCACCCACCACCCCGACGTGCGCCGTGCACTGATCACGCAGAAGGCGTACGCGGAGGGCATGCGCGCCCTCGTGCTGTACACCGCCTCGATCCAGGACGCGATCGCCGTCAAGGAGGCCGCGGGCGAGGACACCAAGGCCGAGCACGCGCTGAACGACCTGCTGCTGCCGATCGTGAAGGGCTACGGCTCCGAGAAGGGCTACGAGCAGCTCGCCCAGTCGCTCCAGACCTTCGGCGGTTCCGGCTTCCTCCAGGAGTACCCGATCGAGCAGTACATCCGCGACGCCAAGATCGACACCCTGTACGAGGGCACCACCGCGATCCAGGGCCAGGACTTCTTCTTCCGGAAGATCGTCCGCAACCAGGGCGCCGCCCTGAACGGCCTGGCCGAGGACATCAAGAAGTTCCTGGCGCTCGGCACGGGCGGCGAGGAGCTGGCGGGTGCCCGCGAGCACCTCGCGAAGGCGGCCGTGGAGCTGGAGGCCATCGTCGGCCTGATGCTGACCGACCTCGCGGCCACCGAGCAGGACGTCAAGAACATCTACAAGGTGGGTCTGAACACGACCCGTCTGCTGATGGCCTCCGGTGACGTCGTCGTCGGCTACCTGCTCCTGAAGGGTGCCGCGGTCGCCGCCGAGAAGCTGGAGACGGCCTCCGCCAGGGACAAGGCGTTCTACACCGGCAAGATCGCGGCGGCGAAGTTCTTCGCGGCCAACGTCCTGCCCGGTGTCACCGGCGCCCGCAAGCTCGCCCAGGGCGTCGAGCTGGACCTGATGGAGCTGGACGAGGCCGCTTTCTAGCCACGTCCCGAACCGCAGAGCGAACAGCTGTACGGCTCGTTCCCGGACACACCCGTACAGCTGCCCCGCAGCCTTCACAAGGGCCCCTTCCCGCCGCCGGGAGGGGGCCCTTGTGACGTCGTTAAGGTGAACCCCATGAGCGAACCCTCCCGCTTCGACCGCGGTCACACCGACGACCTGATGTCCTTCCTGGCCGCCAGCCCCTCGCCGTACCACGCGGTGGCGAACGCCGCCGAGCGGCTGGAGAAGGCCGGCTTCCGGCAGGTCGTGGAGACGGACGCCTGGGACGGGACGAGCGGCGGCAAGTTCGTGCTGCGCGGCGGCGCGATCATGGCCTGGTACGTCCCCGAGGGCGCCGAGCCGCACACGCCGTTCAGGATCGCCGGCGCGCACACCGACTCGCCCAACCTGCGGGTCAAGCCGCTGCCGGACGCCGGCGCGCACGGCTGGCGCCAGGTCGCCGTGGAGATCTACGGCGGACCGCTGCTGAACTCCTGGCTCGACCGCGACCTGGGGCTCGCGGGCCGGCTGACCCTGCGGGACGGGTCCTCGCGGCTGGTGAACGTCGGCCGGCCGCTGCTGCGGGTGCCGCAGCTCGCCATCCACCTGGACCGCTCGGTGTCGGCGGAGGGCCTCAAGCTCGACAAGCAGCGCCACCTCCAGCCCGTCTGGGGCCTCGGCTCCGACGTCCGCGAGGGCGACCTGATCGCCTTCCTGGAGGAGGAGAACGGGCTCGCGGCGGGCGAGGTCACCGGCTGGGACCTGATGGTGCACTCCGTGGAGCCCCCGGCCTACCTGGGCCGCGACCAGGACCTGGTGGCCGGGCCGCGCATGGACAACCTGATCTCCGTGCACGCCGGGGTCGCCGCGCTGACCGCCGCCGCCACCGCGCCCGCTCTGCCCTGCATCCCCGTGCTCGCCGCCTTCGACCACGAGGAGAACGGCTCCCAGTCGGACACCGGCGCGGACGGGCCGCTGCTGGGCAGCGTGCTGGAGCGCTCGGTGTTCGCGCGGGGCGGGTCGTTCGAGGACCGGGCGCGTGCCTTCGCCGGCACGGTCTGTCTGTCCTCGGACACCGGCCACGCCGTCCACCCCAACTACGCGGAGCGCCACGACCCCACGCACCACCCGCGCGTCAACGGCGGCCCGATCCTGAAGGTGAACGTCAACAACCGCTACGCGACCGACGGTTCGGGCCGCGCGGTGTTCGCCGCCGCCTGCGAGAAGGCGGGGGTGCCGTTCCAGTCCTTCGTCTCCAACAACTCCATGCCGTGCGGGACCACGATCGGCCCGATCACCGCGGCCCGGCACGGCATCAGGACCGTGGACATCGGTGTCGCGATCCTTTCCATGCACAGCGCGCGGGAGTTGTGCGGAGCGGACGACCCCTATCTGCTCGCGAACGCGCTGGCCGCGTTCCTGGAGGGATAGCCGCCGCCGGGCCGGGTACACGCGAGTTCGGACCGGAACGACCGGACCGGACAGGGAGGCGACACTCATGGGCCTCGGCGGATGCATCATCCTCATCGCCGCGGGAGCCATCCTCACGTTCGCGACCGACTGGGACATGCAAGGGGTCAACCTCGACCTGGTCGGAGTCATCTTCATGATCGCCGGTTTGATCGGCGTCGCGACGTTCAGCAGCATCGCCAAGCGGCGGCGCGTGGTGGTACCGCCCAGCACACCGGTCATCGAAGAGCGGCACCCCGGACGCCGGGACGGCTACAGCGACGGTTACGGCGCCTGATCGATGGCTGCGGGGTGCGGGAGAGTTCGGTGCCCGCTCCCTGGCCCTCGCCCTCGCCGGGCAGTTCGGGCGGGGTGGCGGAGGCCGGCAGCCGGTGCGCGGGTGCGGTGCGCACCGGGTATCAGCCCGTCGGCCTAGCGTCCGCGTCCCACTGCGCCGGGCGGGGAAGCGGTAGGGCATGAGATTCCTCGTACGCGACCGGCTCCTCGGCATCGGTGACGACTACTGGATCGAGGACGACCAGGGCACCAAGGCGTTCCTCGTCGACGGCAAGGCCATGCGGCTGCGCGACACCTTCGAGCTGAAGGACACCCGGGGCCGCGTCCTGATCGACATCCGGCAGAAGATGCTCGCCCTCCGGGACACCATGCTGATCGAGCGGGACGGCGAGCCCCTGGCCACCATCAAGCGCAAGCGCCTGTCCCTGCTGCGCAACCACTACCGGGTGGCCCTGGCGGACGGCAAAACCGAACTCGACGTCAGCGGCAAGATCCTGGACCGGGAGTTCGCCATCGAGTACGACGGTGAGCTGCTCGCCGTGGTCTCCCGCCGGTGGCTGCACGTGCGGGAGACCTACGGCGTGGACGTCGTACGGGAGGACGCGGACCCGGCGCTGCTGATCGCCGTGACGGTGTGCGTGATCCACCTCGCCGAGAAGGAACGGGAGTCCGACTGAGGTACCCGGGGGATCAGCGTCGGGGCGGGTCGAGGCCGAGCATCCGGTCCTTCAGGGCCGGGAACTGATCGCGGGTCACGGCCACCTTGCCGGGGTCGAGCCGCACGGTGAGGACCTCCTCCTCGGCGCCCGCCTCGGCCAGCACCTCGCCCCACGGATCGACCACGATCGAGTGACCGGCCTGCGGAACTCCCGCGTGGGTCCCGGCCGTTCCACAGGCGAGCACGAACGCCTGGTTCTCGACCGCCCGCGCCTGGGCCAGCAGCGTCCAGTGCGCCCGGCGGCGCTCCGGCCAGCCCGCCGGGATCACCAGGGTCTCGGCACCGGCGTCGACGAGACCGCGGAAGAGTTCGGGGAAGCGGAGGTCGTAGCAGGTGGCGAGGCCCAGGGTGGTCTCGGGCAGCCGGACCGTCACCAGGTCCCGGCCCGCGCCCATCAGCACGGCCTCGCCCTTGTCGAAGCCGAAGCGGTGGATCTTGCGGTAGGCGGCGATCAGGTCGCCGGAGGGGGAGAAGACGAGAGAGGTGTTGTAGAGCGCCCCGTCGTCGGCCCGCTCGGGGATCGAGCCCGCGTGCAGCCAGACGCCCGCGTCGCTGGCGGCCTTCGCCATGGCCTCGTACGTCGGCCCGTCGACGGGCTCGGACTCGGCGGCGAACCCCTCGTAGGCGAACGCGCCGGTGGTCCACAGTTCCGGCAGCACGACCAGATCAGCACCGGCCTGTTCCCGTACCAGAGAGGCGACCCGCCGTCGGCGCGATTCGACTGATTCGCCCTCACTTACGGCGATCTGAAGCAACGAGGCGCGCACACTACCACCGTCCTGGCATTCGAGCCGTCCACACGGGCCTACGATCGTCACACGAAAGCACTGCCGGGGTGTCTCGCAGCAGCGTAACTTTGGGGGGTCCCCCCGGTTCGAGCGTAGTCGAGAAGTGGGGGAGTTCCGAGACGCCACCGACAGCCGCACCTCCTACTGGCAACGCCGCCACCACCAGCCCGTGCTCCGACCGCGAGGGGTCTTGTTCCGTGAGTCTGCATCCCACCCTTCAGCCCTACGCCGACGCCTGGACCCACTCCATCGAAGCGATATCCGAGCTGGTGGGCCCACTGGTGGAGGGAGAGTGGAACGGGCGCACCCCGTGCCCGGGGTGGTCGGTGCGGGACGTGGTCTCCCATGTCATCGGCCTGGACTGCGAGATGCTCGGCGACCCGCGGCCCATCCACAGCCTGCCGCGTGACCTCTTCCACGTCACCAACGAGCACCAGCGCTACATGGAGATGCAGGTCGACGTCCGCCGTCACCACACCGCGCCGGAGATGACCTCCGAGCTGGAGTACGTGATCATCCGCCGCAACCGCCAGCTGCGCAACGAGTCGCGGGACCCGGGCACCAAGGTCCGCGGCCCCCTCGGCACCGAACTCACTCTCGAAGAGTCCATGCGCAAGCACGCCTTCGACGTCTGGGTGCACGAACAGGACCTGCGTGCCGCCCTCGGCCGCCCCGGCAACCTCGACTCCCCCGGCGCGCACGTCGCCCGTGACGTCCTGCTCGCCGAACTGCCCGCCGTGGTCGCCGAGAAGGCCGACGCCCCGCGCAGCTCGGCGATCGTCCTCGACGTGCACGGGCCGGTGGAGTTCCTGCGCACGATCCGCGTCGACATCCACGGCCGCGGCACCCTGGAGACGGTCCCCGCCCTCGGCCCGGCCGCCACCCTCAGCCTCGACTGGGAGACCTACGTCCGTCTCGCTTGCGGCCGCGTGAGCGCGGAGGCGGTGTCGGACCGGCTGAAGACGGAGGGCGACCCGGCCCTGACGGCGGCGATCCTGCGGAACTTCACGGTCACGCAGTAGTCACGCCGGGGCGCTCCGCAGCGGTAGGTTGCAACCCGAAGGGACGGCCGCAACGTCGGATTGCGGCCGCCCCTTCACCTGTGTGCGCGGACTCGATCAGGAGCGCTTGAGCACGTAGATGGGCGTCCCGTCCTCGTCACCGCCGCGCGGGTGGATGCAGGCGTGCTTGCGCAGCAGGCGCAGGCATTCGTTGACGCGGTGGACCGACAGACCGGTGCGAGCGGCGAGCGAGTCGAGCGGCTGCCGCAGTTCACCCTCCTCGACCAGCACGGGAGCGATCACCACCGCCACCGCCCAGACGTCCGCGGTCACGGAGAGCCGCCGCCGCCAGTCGGCCAGTACGGCCTCGGTGGTCGGCTGGGCGGAGAGGTCGGGGGCGGGTGCGGGACGGTCGATGGTGAGGACGTCGAGCCGGTTCGCGATCCGCTCCATGGCGTGGGCCATCGCCTGCAGGGCGACCAGGGCCGCGCGTTGCAACTCAAGCGTGGTGCGTTGCAACTCCAGCATGTCTCGTTGCGTCGACAGGATCTCCTTCTGCACCGCGAGCGATTCGTGCTGGGCGGCGGCGAGTTCCTCGTCCAGCTGGAGGTTGTGCGCCTCCAGCCGGACGATGGCCTCCGCGACCTGCTCCGGCATCGCGTAGGTGATCGGCGCGCCCGGTTCGGCGGACTGCACCTCGGCCTCTTCGAGGGTGTAGGAGCCCTCGCGCTGGACGGTCACGATGACCTCCGTGGCCCACTCCTTGAAGGGGACACAGGCAGGCTTGGTGCAGGCGTTGACGAGTCGGATGAGACCTTGGAGTGAGATGACATTCAGGTCTCGACGCCACTCTCTACCTGCGGGAATGCTGAGACCGTAAGCTCCAGTTACGGTCTCGAGTGTCTCTCGCTGGTCTGCCGGAACATGGTCGGCGAGAGCCTGTCGAGAGTTGCTGTGCCCCAGTTGCTTGCAGACGTCCACCGCCGGGAACCAGTGCGTCCCGTCCGGCATCGTCAACCTCCGGACGCGGGCTCCGGTGGCCGCGTACACGAAGTCGCTGACGTCGATCGCGTCGCGCTGCGTCCGGGGGTCGGGCTGATGCTTGCTGGGTTCGATCATATGAACCACCTCCGCTGCGGAACGTAGGGCGGAGCAAATCGAACTTTCCAACTCACGCAGGGATGTTCGCGATTGCGAGCGAAAGATCAGGGATTTCGCCACGGCGTGCGGCCGGGCGGTGTATGACAGAGAACCCGTGTGACCCGGAGGACGGGGCGGGGCGGCCGCCCCGTGCGCTACGCCGGGACGTGCACCGTCTCCACCCGGCTCGCCACCAGCCGCTCCCGCTCCCGGCGGATCGTCCGCCCGCGCAGCCGCAGGATCTGGCTGATCCCCAGCGCCTGGAGGACGAACACCGCGGAGAACGCGACCCGGTAGTCGTCCCCGGTCGCGTCCAGCAGCACCCCGACGGCGAACAGGGTCGTCATCGACGCGACGAACCCGCCCATGTTGGTGATGCCGGACGCGGTTCCCTGCCGCTGCGGCGGGTTCGCCGGCCGTGCGAAGTCGAAGCCGATCATCGAGGCCGGCCCGCACGCGCCCAGCACCGTGCAGAGCACCACGAGCAGCCACATCGGCGCGTGCTCGCCCGGGTAGGCCAGCGTCGCCGCCCAGACCAGCGCCGTCGCCCCCACGGTCCCCAGCGCCAGCGGCAGCCGCGCCTCGTGGTGCCGGGCGACGACCTGGCCGTAGACCAGTCCGATCACCATGTTCGACAGCACGACGAGGGTGAGCAGTTCGCCGGCGGTCGCCCGGGACAGGCCCTGTGCCTGGACCAGGAACGGCAGTCCCCACAGCAGCAGGAAGACCATCGCGGGGAACTGGGTGGTGAAGTGCACCCACAGTCCCAGCCGGGTGCCCGGCTCCCGCCAGGACGCGACGATCTGGCGGCGGACATAGGCCGCGCCCTGGTGCGAGAGGGGTTCCGGCTCGTGTCCCTCGGGGTGGTCCTTGAGGAAGAGCAGCAGCAGGACCAGGACGACCACACCGGCGAGCGCGCTGCCCGCGAAGGCGGCCGTCCAGCCGATGCCGTGCAGCAGCCGGGCCAGGACCAGGGTCGACACCAGGTTGCCCGCCATGCCGACCAGCCCCGCGAACTGCGCGACCATCGGTCCGCGCCGGGCGGGGAACCAACGGCTGCCCAGCCGCAGCACGCTGATGAACGTCATCGCGTCACCGCAGCCCAGCAGCGCGCGCGAGGCGAGGGCCGTGCCGTAGGAGGGGGAGAAGGCGAAGCCGAGCTGTCCGGCCGTGAACAGCACCACGCCGAGGGTCAGCACCTTCTTGGTGCCGAGCCGGTCGACGAGCAGGCCCACGGGTATCTGCATGCCCGCGTACACGAGGAGCTGGAGGATCGAGAAGGTGGACAGCGCGGAGGCGTTCACATGGAAGCGGTCGGCGGCGTCGAGGCCGGCCACCCCCAGCGACGTACGGAAGATGACGGCGACGAAGTAGACGGAGACGCCTATGCCCCAGACGGCGATCGCGCGGCGGCCGCCCGGAGGGTCACCCGGAAGGCCGGTGTTCATCGGACCTCCCCCCGGGCCAGATGGGAGAACCACTCGACGTGCCCGTGGATCAGAGCGACGACCGCCTCCGCGTCACCGGAGCGCAGGGCGTCGAGGATCTGCTCGTGCTCGACGAGGGTCTTGGTGATGCGGTCGGGGTGGGCGTGCATCACGGCGACGCCCATCCGCAGCTGCCGGTCGCGCAGTTGGTCGTAGAGGCGGGAGAGGATCTCATTGCCGCCGCTGCGGACGATCTCGGCGTGGAAGCAGCGGTCGGTGACGGCGGCGCCCGCGAGGTCCCCGGCGGCGGCCTGTTCCTTCTGCCGGGCGAGGAGTTCCTCGAGCCGGGCGATGAGCAGCGGCGAGGCGGGGACGGCCTTGCGGGCGGCGTGCTCCTCGACGAGCTGGCGGGTCTCGACCACGTCCGCGATCTCCTGCGCGGAGACGGGCAGGACCAGCGCGCCCTTCTTCGGGTAGAGCTTGATCAGCCCCTCCACCTGGAGCCGCAGCAGCGCCTCGCGCACCGGCGTCCGCGAGACCCCGACGGCCTCGGCGAGCTCGCCCTCGGTGAGCAGGGTCCCGCCCTCGTAGCGGCGCTCCAGGACGCCCTGCTTGACGTGGTCGTAGACGCGGTCGGCGGAGGACACGGCGGGAGGCGCTGAAGGCATGCGCACATCATAGATACATCACGTACGCATCAAGGGGAGCGGTCCATCATGCGGACCCCCGGGCCCCTCCCGGCAGACTCCCGACCGAGAAACCCCATCCCGCCCCAACGGCGGCACAACCTTCTGTGCTACTTAGACGTCAGACACATGCGGCCCCACTGCTTTCGCACTCAACTCGGCCGCACACCAGGGGCATTCAACGTATTCGGGGTACCTCACTTGATTACCGGCATTCAGGGCATTCGCATCCGCAGAGCCGTCGCCGTGGCCGTGACCACCGGCGCGGTGTTCGCCACCGGAGCCCTCACCGCGGCACCCGCGCAGGCGGTCACCGCGCCGACCATCACCGCCAAGGGCGGGTTCCTGATGAACAGCGCCACCGGCGCGACGCTCTTCTCCAAGTCGCCCGACACCAAGCGGCTCACCGCGTCCACCACGAAGGTCATGACCGCGAAGGTCGTCCTCTCGCAGTCGAACCTGAACCTGGACTCCAAGGTCACCATCAAGAAGGCGTACAGCGACTACATCGTCGCCAACGGCGCCTCGTCGGCGGGTCTGATCGTCGGTGACAAGGTCACCGTCCGCCAGCTGCTCTACGGGATGCTGCTGAAGTCGGGCTGCGACGCCGCGATGGCGCTGGCCGACAAGTACGGTTCGGGCACGACCGTCGCGGCCCGCACCAAGAACTTCATCGGCAAGATGAACACCATGGCCAAGAGCCTGGGCATGGCCAACACCAAGTTCGACTCGTTCGACGGCATCAGCAGGGGCGCCAACGCCTCCACGCCGCGCGACCTGACGAAGCTCGCCCGCAGCGCGATGAAGAGCTCCACCTTCAAGTCCGTCGTCAAGACCAAGCAGTACACGGCGAAGACGATCACGAAGACGGGCTCCACCCGCACCATGGCGGCGTGGAAGAACACCAACCTCCTGCTCGGCTGGAACGGCACGATCGGCGTGAAGACCGGTTCCGGCACCGAGGCCAAGTACTGCCTCATCTTCGCCGCCACGCTCAACGGCGAGTCGGTGATCGGCACGGTCCTCACCGCGCCCGACGAGCCCAACCGCACCGCGGACGTGAAGAAGCTCATCACCTACGGCTACGCGAAGATCAGCTGACACGCGGCATGTGTGCGTGAAGCAGAGGAAGGGGCCTGCGGCTGCAGGCCCCTTCGTCATTCCACCGGTTCGTCATTCCACCGGCCGAGAACCCTCGACTCCTGATGTCAGAAGTACGGGTTGAACTCCCCGCCGGAGTAGCAGTTGACGGTGAGCCCGGCCTTGTTCACCTCGGTGCTGCCGTCGTAGAGCTGTACCTCGACGCCGGCGTGCTTGATGCCGCGGCTGTCCTCAGCGGAGGTGTTCCACGTCTCGGAGGCGCCGTTCCCGCCGTAGACGTGGTGCCAGGACCAGTGCTTGACCGTGCTGCCCGTGTACGTCACCAGTCGGACGGCCGGGTGGTATCCGTCGGCCTTGTTGTCCTTCACGGTGATCGAGAGCGGATTGATCTTGGTCCTGCTGACCCAGGTCCAGCTGGCGGACCCGGTTCCCCCCGTGACCGAGCAGGAGGCGCTCGCGCCTGCTGCCGCGGCCGGACTCGCCGCAAGGGGGATCAGGACCGCCGCAAGCGCGCCTGCGGTGAGGAGCCCTGCCTTGCGTGTGTGCATATGTCTCTCCAAGTTCTTACGATTGACATGCACACATTAGGCCGGACGGGTCGTCAGGTGCAAGAAAGCCCAGATCACGGCGGGTTGCCCGACGAGATATCGAATTGGATATCCACGTTTTTCGGGTCGACGTCGGTACCCGCCTTCGGGGACTGCCGCATGACGGTGCCTTCCCCGTACGTGTTCTCGTCCACCTCGGTCGGGTCGTAATTCCACCCCGCGGCCTGAATGCACTTGAGAACCGAGTCCCAGTTCTTGAACTGGAAGTCCGGCACCCGCACGAGATCGGGGTCGTTGTACGACTCCTGCGGCTCGGTGCACACGGTCGTCTCGACCGTCCGGGCCGGGTCCCCGTCCCGGTGCCCCGCCGGCGTCGACGAGGTGGACGGTGTGGTGTCGCCGCCCGCGTCGTCGCCCGTCCCGCCCCCGCCCAGCGTCAGCGCCGCGATCAGGCCGCCGGCCGCCACGAGGGAGACGACGATCGAGCCGATGACGACCGGCTTGTTGCTCTTGCGACCGCCGCCCGCGGGCGATGCCTGCTGCGGGGCGATGGTGTACGGCGGCGGGGTCGAGGCGTACGCGTTCGGCGCCGGCGTCTGGTACCCGCCCTGCTGGGGATAGCCGTAGGCCGGGGAATGGGTCGAGGGCGGCGGGGTGCCGAACGGGTTCGGTGTCGGCTGGTACGGCGTCTGGACGGGCCCCGTGGGCGCCGGGGTGGCCTGGTCCACCGGCGGGAACACCGCCGAGCCCACGCCCGCCCCGCTCGCCGTCTGCGCGCCGGGGACGATGCTCGGCGCGGCGGGCTGGAAGGACGCCGCCACCCGCAGGCACTCGGTGCGCATGGCCTCGGCGCTCGGGAAGCGCTCGTTCGGGTTCTTCTTCAGGGCGCGGGCGATCAGGGCGTCCACGGCCGGGGGCAGCGCGCGGTTGATCGAGGAGGCCGCGACCGGCTCCTCCTGCACATGCGCGTACGCGATCGCCAGCGGGGAGTCCGCGTCGAACGGCAGCCGCCCGGTGACCAGTTGGAACAGCATGATGCCGACGGAGTAGAGGTCGGAGCGGGCGTCCACACCGCGGCCCAGCGCCTGCTCCGGCGACAGGTACTGCGGGGTGCCGACCACCATGCCGGTCTGGGTCATCGAGGTGACGCCCGACTGCATGGCGCGCGCGATGCCGAAGTCCATGACCTTGACCACGCCGCGCTTGGTCATCATCACGTTGCCGGGCTTGATGTCGCGGTGGACCAGACCCATCTCGTGGCTGATCTCCAGCGCCGCCAGCACATCCGCGGTGATCTTCAGCGCCTTGTCGGCGGGCATCGCGCCGTGCTGCCGGATGTCCTCGTCGAGCACCGAGCCCAGCGGCCGGCCCTCGACGTACTCCATGACGATGTACGGCATCGTCGTGCCGGCGAGGTCGTCCTCGCCGGTGTCGAAGACCGAGACGATGTTGGTGTGGGTGAGCTTGGCCACCGCCTGCGCCTCGCGGCGGAAGCGCTCACGGAAGGCCTGCTCGCGGCCCAGCTCGGTGTGGAGCGTCTTGATCGCGACGGGACGGTCGAGCACGGTGTCGTGCGCGAGGTGCACCGAGGCCATACCGCCCTCGCCGAGCAAGTCGCGCAGCTGATAGCGGTTGTTGGCGATCGTCCGCCCCGCGTACCGGCCGTGTGCGCCGTCCTGGCTCATGTTCCGTGTCCCCCATCGGCCATCAGGCGCCGGCCCGACTGTCATTGATCGAATGGCTCATTCCCGGCCAAGTCTGCCCCACGGCACTGACAGGTCAAGCCGGGTGCCCGTTCCGTGACCGTACGCGAAAGAAGCGTCGCGGAAGCGTTACAGGGGGCGTACGCCCGGTACACAGGATTTGCACGACAGCGCGTGCTATCGCTTTGATGACCGGTCCGTCTCGGACCGGCCCCCGGACCCATCCCGGACCGGAGGCTTGCGCGGAGGCTGTAGCGTGGCCGACGGAGACCGTAACAACACCGCGCGCACCGCGGGCAGAAACGACGGCGAGGACTGATGGCACAGCAGCAGCGCGCTCAGGGCCCGTCCGACCCCGAGGCGGCTGGCGGCGGGATGTCGGATGCGCCGGAGCTGTGGGGTAACGGCGGGCTGGTCGGCGACGGCCGATACCGGCTGACCCGCAGGCTCGGCCGCGGCGGCATGGCCGAGGTCTTCGCCGCCGAGGACGTACGGCTGGGCCGTACCGTGGCGGTCAAGCTGCTGCGCGCCGACCTCGCCGAGGACCCGGTCTCCAAGGCCCGCTTCACGCGCGAGGCCCAGTCGGTGGCCGGCCTCAACCACCACGCGATCGTCGCCGTGTACGACTCCGGCGAGGACTTCGTGGGCGGCCAGAGCGTCCCGTACATCGTCATGGAGATCGTCGAGGGCCGCACGATCCGGGACCTCCTGATCAACGCCGAGGCGCCCGGGCCCGAGCAGGCCCTGATCATCGTCTCCGGGGTGCTGGAGGCGCTCGCCTACTCGCACCAGCACGGCATCGTGCACCGCGACATCAAGCCCGCCAACGTCATCATCACCGACAACGGCGCCGTGAAGGTGATGGACTTCGGCATCGCCCGCGCCCTGCACGGCGCGTCCACGACGATGACGCAGACCGGCATGGTCATGGGCACCCCGCAGTACCTCTCGCCCGAGCAGGCGCTCGGCAAGGCGGTGGACCACCGCTCCGACCTGTACGCGACGGGCTGCCTGCTGTACGAACTCCTCGCGCTGCGGCCCCCGTTCACCGGTGAGACCCCGCTGTCGGTCGTCTACCAGCACGTCCAGGACATCCCGACGCCGCCGTCGGAGGTCTCCGACGCCTCGCCGCCGGAGCTCGACGGCCTGGTCATGCGCTCGCTCGCCAAGGAGCCGGACGACCGGTTCCAGACGGCCGAGGAGATGCGCGGGCTCGTCCAGTACGGGCTCCAGATGCTGTACGAGCAGGGCAGCCACACCGGCACCTGGAACACCGGGCCGGTCGCGCTGCACGAGGGCCGGCAGACCCCGGCGGGCGGCTTCGCCCAGACCTCCGTGATGCAGCACCCCGGGGCCGCCGGCACCACCCAGATCCCGCAGCAGATCCTGCCCACCGGCTACGGCGGCGGGGACGACGGCGGCTTCGAGGGCCACGGCAACCGGGGCGGCGGCCGCGGCAAGCTGTGGATCCTCGCCGTCCTCGCGGTGATCGCCATCGCGGCGGGCGTCGCGCTGGCGCTGAACCACGGCGGAGGCGGCGGCGCGGGTGACAGCACCACCCAGTCCCCGACCACCTCGACCAAGCCCTCGAAGACGACCAGCGAGTCGCCGAGCGACGATCCGACGGACGAGGCGACCGAGGAGCAGACCGACGAGGGCACCTCCAGCGGCGGTTCGTCCTGGAACTCGACGCCCACGCCGTCGTACACGCCGTCCGCGACCCCCTCGGCGACGGCGACCGAGCCGACCGGCGACCCGACGACCACGGAACCGACCGACGAGCCGACGGACACCGCCGAGCCGACCGACACCGCCGAGCCGACCGACACGAGCGGCGGCGGCGAGGCCGACGGCGGCGCGGACACCGGCGGCGTCGGGGATCAGTGACCGGTTCCCCCTTGACGCGCGCGTGCGTCCCGGAAACGGGCGGCACGCGCGCGTGGCGTTTCTCCAGGCGGCGGCCCGGCACGCGCGCGTGCCGCTCCGGCCGCGGCTAGTCCGCGAACGCCGCGCACACCGACTCGTACTCCCGCGTCCACCACACCACCAGCGCCGAGGCCGCCGGGAACTGGGGGTCCGCGCGGGTGTCGCCGCGCTCGTAGTGCCAGCGCAGCATCCAGAAGTCGTTGAGCCGCTCCCACCACACCCGGTGCACGGCCGCGGCCAGCTCCGAGGGCGTGGCCCCCGCCGTACGCCGGTACGCGCGCGCGTACGCCCGTACCTTCGGCAGGTCCAGCGTCCCTACGGGCCGGACGAAGAAGATCGCGGCGGCACGTACGGCCTCCTCCGCGCGCGGCTGCACCCCGAGCCGGTCCCAGTCGACGATCGCGGCGGGCGCGTCACCCCGGTAGAGCAGGTTGAACGGGTGGAAGTCGCCGTGCACCCAGCCCACGCACCCGCCCCGCGGCGGACGCCGGTCCGCGTGCCGCTCCAGCAGTGCCCGCCGCTCCAGCAGCCGGTGCCGGGCGAGCTCGTCGAAGGGGTCGGCGGGGCGGTGCCGGCGGACGCGGGTGAGCAGGTCGTCGATGAGGGCGAAGGTGTCGGCGGGGTCGGCGCTGTGCACCGGGTGGGGGCCGTCGGCGGGGCGGGTACGCCCTGTCGGCGGCATCACGCGCTCCAGGGCGGCGTGCACGGCCCCGAGCAGCGCTCCCAGGCGCCCGCACTGGTCCGGTGTGAGCTGGCCCCCGTCGCGGTGGCGGCCCTCGATCCAGGGGTGCAGGGCGTAGGCGTGGCCGCCGACGACGGCGACCGTACGGCCGTCATGGGCGGGCAGGGGCGGGGCCACGGGGACGCCGAGGTCGGCCAGGCGCTGGGTGGCGCGGTGCCGGCGTTCGATGGCGACCGGGTCGGCGGTGTCGGGGTCGAAGTGGTGCTTGAGGAAGTAGCGGCCGCGGGTCGTGCGGAGGCGGTAGCCGCGGTTCAGCAGTCCCTGCTCGACGGGGTCGCAGGTGACCGCGGAACCGGCGGCGTACTGGTTGAGGAGGGCGCGCAACGGGGGCGCGTGAGACGTGGGGGGTGGTACACAAGAGCGCGGCACGCGCCAGATGGTAGGGCACCAGGCGGGCCTGTGAGCTGGGCGTTGTCACAGACAGTCGCATTCGGTCACGGCACGTGCGCGAAGTGACTTTCGAGGGCGCCGTCGGTCGAGTGGACCGTGCCGAACTGCGGCTCGACGCGCAGATAGACGGGCTCGTACGGCTCGCCGTCCACGACCCGGGGCGTCGGCCCGAACCGCCGCAGTTCGGCGGCCGTCGGCTCGTACGCCGTGCACGCGCCCACGACCTGCACGGACCACAGCCCCTCACCCGGCCGCGCCGAACTCAGGTTGTCCGCGCCGTACGCGACGACACCGCCGGCGCACGCGTGGTGGTAGCCGCAGCTCCCGGGCAGCCGGAGCAGCACGCGCCCACCGTCGACGAGGTGCCGGGCGAAGGCGAGGAAGGGCAGCGCGCGCATGCTGGTGGCGACCCTGCCGTAGTCGGTGCGGGCGAGCAGATCGAGGGCGAGCCGTTCGTCGGAGGCCATGACACCAATGTCGGCCGCGCCCGCCCCGCGCGGGAGAGGCTTTGGTCCCTGGACCGCCCCACAGCTCTTCAGGGCGCCCGACGCCGCCCGCCGGTCTCAGTGCCGCTGCCGCTCGACCTGCATCCGGGCCACGTACGCCGCCGCCTGCGAGCGCCGCTCCATGCCGAGCTTGGACAGCAGGGTCGACACGTAGTTCTTGATGGTCTTCTCGGCGAGGTGGAGCCGCTCGCCGATGGCGCGGTTGGTGAGTCCCTCGCCGATCAGGTCGAGGATCCTGCGCTCCTGCTCGGTGAGGTGGGCGAGCCGGTCGTCGCTCTTGGCGCCGCCGTCCCGCAGCCGTTCCAGCACGCGCGCGGTGGCCACCGGGTCGAGCAGGGACCTGCCGGCCGCGACGTCGCGCACGGCTGTCAGGAGCTCGTTGCCGCGGATGGCCTTCAGGACGTATCCCGAGGCGCCGGCCATGATCGCGTCGAAGAGGGCCTCGTCGTCGGCGAACGAGGTCAGCATCAGGCACTTGACGTTCTCGTCCCCGGAGCGGATCTCCCGGCAGACCTCCACGCCGCTGCCGTCCGGGAGCCGCACGTCGAGGACCGCCACATCGGGCCGGGTGGCCGGGATCCGCACCAGCGCGTCGGCCGCCGTACCGGCCTCGCCGACCACCTCGATGTCGGCCTCGACCGAGAGCAGTTCATGGACGCCGCGCCGGACCACCTCGTGGTCGTCAAGCAGAAATACCCGGATTTTTCCGTCTTCGCGCACCGGGCCAGTCTCACACAGGCTTTCCGGGCCCGCCCCAGGTGAGCCCGGGTGGACTCTTCCCGTGACCTGGGTCACCGGGTTAACGTGCCGTTGTTCCGGCCCCCTGCAAGGCTGTGACCAGCGGCTGTTCCCGATTTTGCGATTTTACTTGGAAATCCAAGCAAAAACGCAGGTCAGGAGGGGTTTCACAGAAATGTGAAGCACTGGGTAACGTGCCATAGTGCAGGGCGCTCGCTGGGGCACCTGTCACGCCTGTTCCCGAACGAGCCGCACCCACCCCGTGCGTCCGCAGGGCCACAGGTGAGCCGCACTGGCACCCGGCGAACCCGGGATGCCGGACCGACGGAGGAGCACACGTGACCGTGGAGAGCACTGCCGCGCGCACATCGCGACGCAGCGCCAGTACCAAGAGCACGGCCGGCAAGCGCACGACCGCGAGGAAGCAGCCGGGCACCGAGCCCGAGCTCGTGCAGCTGCTGACCCCCGAGGGCAAGCGCGTCAAGGACGCCACGTACGACAAGTACGTCGCCGGCATCACCCCCGATGAGCTGCGCGGTCTGTACCGCGACATGGTGCTCACCCGCCGCTTCGACGCCGAGGCCACCTCCCTGCAGCGCCAGGGTGAGCTGGGCCTGTGGGCCTCGCTGCTCGGCCAGGAGGCCGCCCAGATCGGCTCCGGCCGGGCCACCCGCGAGGACGACTACGTCTTCCCGACCTACCGTGAGCACGGCGTGGCCTGGTGCCGCGGAGTCCCGCCGGAGAACCTGCTGGGCATGTTCCGCGGCGTGAACAACGGCGGCTGGGACCCCAACAGCAACAACTTCCAGCTGTACACGATCGTCATCGGCTCCCAGACGCTGCACGCCACCGGCTACGCGATGGGCATCACCAAGGACGGCGCGGACAGCGCGGTCATCGCCTACTTCGGTGACGGCGCATCCAGCCAGGGCGATGTCGCCGAGTCGTTCACGTTCTCCGCGGTCTACAACGCCCCGGTCGTGTTCTTCTGCCAGAACAACCAGTGGGCGATCTCCGAGCCCACCGAGAAGCAGACCCGCGTCCCGCTCTACCAGCGCGCCCAGGGCTTCGGCTTCCCGGGCGTGCGCGTGGACGGCAACGACGTGCTGGCCTGTCTCGCGGTCACCAAGTGGGCCCTGGAACGCGCCCGCGCCGGCGAGGGCCCGACCCTGGTCGAGGCGTACACCTACCGGATGGGCGCCCACACCACCTCCGACGACCCCACCCGCTACCGCGGCGACGAGGAGCGCCAGGCCTGGGAGGCGAAGGACCCGATCCTGCGCCTTCGCCGGTACCTGGAGGCCTCAAACCACGCGGACGAGGGATTCTTCGCGGAACTCGAGGCCGAGAGCGAGGCGTTGGGCAAGCGAGTGCGTGAGGCGGTCCGCGCCATGCCCGACCCGGACCGCTTCGCGATCTTCGAGCACGCCTACGCCGACGGACACGCGCTCGTCGACGAGGAGCGCGCCCAGTTCGCCGCCTACCAGGCGTCGTTCGCAGAGGAAGAGGGGGTCTGATCATGGCGACGGAAAAGCTGGCACTGGCCAAGGCGATCAACGAATCGCTGCGCCGCGCCCTGGACACCGACCCCAAGGTCCTCGTCATGGGCGAGGACGTCGGCAAGCTCGGCGGCGTCTTCCGCGTCACCGACGGCCTGCAGAAGGACTTCGGCGAGGCCCGGGTGATCGACACCCCGCTCGCCGAGTCCGGCATCGTCGGCACCGCGATCGGCCTGGCCCTGCGCGGCTACCGCCCGGTGGTGGAGATCCAGTTCGACGGCTTCGTCTTCCCGGCCTACGACCAGATCGTCACCCAGCTGGCCAAGATGCACGCCCGTTCCCTGGGCAAGGTCAAGCTCCCGGTCGTCATCCGCATCCCCTACGGCGGTGGCATCGGCGCGGTCGAGCACCACTCCGAGTCCCCGGAGGCGCTCTTCGCGCACGTGGCGGGTCTGAAGATCGTCAGCCCCGGCAACTCCTCGGACGCGTACTGGATGATGCAGCAGGCCATCCAGAGCGACGACCCGGTGATCTTCTTCGAGCCCAAGCGGCGCTACTGGGACAAGGGCGAGGTCAACACCGAGGCCATCCCCGGCCCCCTGCACAAGGCCCAGGTGGTCCGCGAGGGCACCGACCTCACGCTCGTCGCCTACGGCCCGATGGTCAAGACCTGCCTGGAGGTTGCCGCCGCGGCCGCCGAGGAGGGCAGGAACCTGGAGGTCCTGGACCTGCGCTCGGTGTCCCCGCTCGACTTCGACGCCATCCAGGCCTCGGTCGAGAAGACGCGCCGGCTGGTCGTCGTCCACGAGGCGCCGGTGTTCTTCGGCTCCGGCGCGGAGATCGCCGCCCGGATCACGGAACGCTGCTTCTACCACCTGGAGGCCCCGGTGCTCCGGGTCGGCGGCTACCACGCCCCGTACCCGCCGGCGCGCCTGGAGGACGAGTACCTGCCGGGACTGGACCGGGTGCTCGACGCCGTCGACCGTGCCCTGGCGTACTGAGGAGAGGGTCGTGACGACGATGACGGATGCGTCCGTACGCGAGTTCAAGATGCCGGACGTGGGCGAGGGCCTCACCGAGGCCGAGATCCTCAAGTGGTACGTCCAGCCCGGTGACCAGGTCACCGACGGCCAGGTGGTGTGTGAGGTCGAGACCGCCAAGGCGGCCGTCGAACTGCCCATCCCCTACGACGGGGTGGTGCGCTCCCTGCACTTCCCGGAGGGCACCACGGTCGACGTGGGCACGTCGATCATCGCGGTGGACGTGTCGGGCGGGGCGGCCCCGGCCGCGGCGCCGGACACGGCCGCGACCACGGCCGGGGGTGCGGCCGGGGTGCCCGCGGAGGCCGAGCCCGAGGCCGAGAAGAAGCCCGAAGGGCGTCAGCCGGTGCTCGTCGGCTACGGCGTCGCCGTCTCCTCCACCAAGCGGCGCCCCCGCAAGGGCCCGCAGATCCCCGTCCAGGAGGCCTCGGCGGCCGTCCAGAGCGAGCTGAACGGGCACGGGGGCGCTGCCGCTGTGGCCGCCCCCGCCGTGGCCGCCGCCGTCAGGGAGCGCCCGCTGGCGAAGCCGCCGGTGCGCAAGCTGGCCAAGGACCTCGGCGTCGACCTGGCGGCGGTCGTGCCGTCCGGCCCCGACGGCATCATCACCCGCGAGGACGTACACGCGGCCGCGGCCCCGGAGCCGACGGTCACCGAGACGCCGGCGCCCACCGCCCCGGCCCCCGCGCAGGCCCCCGCGCCCGTGGCGACGTACGACACGGCTCGCGAGACCCGGGTCCCGGTCAAGGGGGTGCGCAAGGCCACGGCCGCGGCGATGGTCGGCTCGGCGTTCACCGCGCCGCATGTCACCGAGTTCGTGACCGTGGACGTGACGCGGACGATGAAGCTGGTCGAGGAGCTCAAGCAGGACAAGGAGATGCAGGGGCTGCGGGTGAACCCGCTGCTGCTCATCGCCAAGGCCCTGCTGGTCGCCATCAAGCGCAACCCGGACGTCAACGCGTCCTGGGACGAGGCGAACCAGGAGATCGTCCAGAAGCACTACGTGAACCTGGGCATCGCCGCGGCCACCCCGCGCGGTCTGATCGTGCCGAACATCAAGGACGCGCACGCCAAGACCCTGCCGCAACTGGCCCAGGCGCTGGGCGAGTTGGTGACCACGGCGAAGGAGGGCAAGACCTCCCCCGCCGCCATGCAGGGCGGCACGGTCACCATCACCAACGTCGGCGTCTTCGGCGTCGACACCGGTACGCCGATCCTCAACCCCGGCGAGTCCGCCATCCTCGCGGTCGGAGCCATCAAGCTCCAGCCGTGGGTGCACAAGGGCAAGGTGAAGCCGCGTCAGGTCACCACGCTGGCCCTCAGCTTCGACCACCGTCTGGTGGACGGTGAGCTGGGCTCCAAGGTGCTGGCGGACGTGGCGGCGATCCTGGAACAGCCCAAGAGGCTGATCACCTGGGCGTGAGACATGGGGAAGGGGCCGGCGATCTCGCCGGCCCCTTTCTTTGTGGGTACGGGACGGGTGTTACGGGGTGGGGTGTCACGGGGCGGGGCGGCGGCCTTGCGGACAGGGCCAGGGGCCTTGCAGGCAGGGCCAGGCGGCCCTACAGGTAGGGACCGCCCGAACGGCCGGCCGCGGGGCCGTCCTCGCCGTCGTGGCCGACGCCCGGGGGCAGGGCCCGGCGCATCTGCTCCAACTGCGCCCGCGCGGCCATCTGCTGGGCGAACAGGGTGGTCTGGATCCCGTGGAAGAGACCCTCCAGCCAGCCGACCAGCTGAGCCTGTGCGATCCGCAGTTCGGCATCGCTCGGAGTCGACCCGTCCGAGAACGGCAGGGAGAGCCGCTCCAGCTCCTCGACGAGCTCCGGCGCCAGACCGTCCTCCAGCTCCTTCACCGAACTGCGGTGGATCTCCTTGAGCCGGGCGCGGCTCGCCTCGTCCAGAGGAGCGGCGCGCACTTCCTCCAGAAGCTGTTTGATCATGCTGCCGATCCGCATGACCTTGGCGGGCTGCTCCACCATCTCCGTCACCGGGACCTCGCGGGAGTCGTCGTCCCCGGTGCCGCCGAGCGCCATTCCGTCCTGGCCCACGACCAGGATCTGGGGTTGCTCGGACGACCGTTCGTTCCTCGGCATCTCCATGCAGCCATTCTCTCGCACCGGTACACCTCACCACTGAGGTGCCCCCGGTGGAGGCTGATCCACCGTTCACGGCGGGGTTGTTTCCGTCGGGGTGGAGGGTTCTGCGGGCGGGGCGGGGGCCGGGGGTGCGGGGTTGGGCCGGACGTATGACATGGGGGTGAGCCCCGTCGAGCCCCGGATCACCGGCCCGGAGTGGGGCCCTCGACCTCCGGGTCGGTGTTTCGGCGGCGTCCGGAATGCCGGAATCCGGGCCCGGTGTGACGCTGGTTCCGTGACGCGATGGCTACGTGCGGTATGCACTACGGGACTGCTGGTCGCCCTGGGGGCGGCGGGAACGTCGTGGGGTGCGGGGGGCTCATACGGCGCGGAGTCCGCGCCGAGCGGCCGCGGGATCGTGGCGCTGGACACCGTGTCCCCCAGCGCCGCACCGTCCCGTGCCGGGAGCCGGGCCGGTGAGGGGCGAGAGCGCCCCGGACGCCGGGTGGATGCGGGGGCCGAGGAGGTGGATGCCGAGGCCGAGGCCGGGCGGCCCCCCGAGGCAGTCCCCACCGCCGTACCGCCCCCGACACGGCAAGCCGCGTCCGCCGAAGCCGTGCCGACCGGGCCCGTGTCCCAGGCCCAGCGGCCGACCGAGCCCGTCCTGCGCATCCTCCCGCTGGGCAGCGGACTGGTCCTGATCGGCCTGGGCCTGGGACTGGCGTTCATCGGTCTGCGGGTACGGCGCGGGTAGGTACCTGATCTCCCGGCGTTCGGCGCGCCGAACGCCGGGCTCGCGCCGCTACTGAACGACCAGCAGCACCTTCCCCACGTGCCCGCTCTCCTCCACCACCCGGTGGGCCGCCGCCGCGTCGCTCATCGGGATCTCCCGGTCGACGACCGGACGGACGTGGCCGCCGTCCAGGAGCGGCCAGACGTGCTCGCGGACCGCTGCGACGATCGTCGTCTTCTCGGTCAGCGGGCGGGCGCGCAGCGAGGTCGCGCTGATCGCGGCCCGCTTGGTCAGCAGGGCCGAGATGTTCAGTTCGCCCTTGACGCCGCCCTGCATGCCGATGATCGCCAGGCGCCCGTTGACGGCGAGGGTCCGCACATTGCGGTCGAGGTATTTCGCGCCCATGTTGTCGAGGATGACGTCGGCCCCCGCACCGCCCGTGGCCTGCTTCACCTCGGCCACGAAGTCCTGCTCCCGGTAGTTGATCAGCACGTCCGCGCCCAGGTCCGCGCAGTGCGCCAGCTTCTCCTTGGTGCCCGCCGTGACCGCGACCTTCGCGCCGACGGCCTTGGCGAGCTGGATCGCCATCGTGCCGATGCCGCTGGAGCCGCCGTGCACCAGCAGCGTCTCACCGGGACGCAGGTGGGAGATCATGAAGACGTTCGACCAGACCGTGCAGGTCACCTCGGGCAGCGCGGCCGCCTGCCGGAGGTCGACCCCCTTGGGCACCGGCAGCAGCTGACCGGCCGGCACGACGACCTTCTCGGCGTACCCCCCGCCGGACAGCAGTGCGCACACCTCGTCGCCGACGGCCCAGCCGGAGACCCCGGGTCCGATCTCGGCGACGCGGCCGGAGCACTCCAGGCCGGGATACGGACAGGAACCGGGCGGCGGGTCGTAGAAGCCCTGGCGTTGCAGGATGTCGGCCCGGTTGACCGCACTGGCCACCACCTCGACCAGCACCTCGCCCTCGCCGGGCACCGGATCGGGGACCTCGCTCCACACCAGCGACTCGGGCCCACCAGGTTCGGGAATCGTGATCGCACGCATGAGGGCGACGCTACTCCTCCGTCCCCGGCCGCAGTCCCCTCGGTCGTCGGACGGAGCAGACCTCGGTCATGGGGCGGATCCACTCGGAAATCCCTGTGCGGAACCGATGAGTTCGAGCGACGGTAAAGGTCTCACCATGCGTAGCCCACGCACGCGCAGGCCCCAGCACGCGGAAGGAAACCCGACCATGAGCCAGCACACCTCCGGCCTGGCCATCGAGACGGCGGGACTGGTGAAGACGTTCGGCGAGACCCGGGCCGTGGACGGAGTGGACCTCTCCGTCCCCGCCGGCACGGTCTACGGCGTCCTCGGCCCGAACGGCGCCGGCAAGACGACCACCGTGAAGATGCTCGCCACCCTCCTGCGCCCCGACGCCGGCCAGGCCCACGTCTTCGGCCACGACATCGTCCGTGAGGCCGACGAAGTGCGCGGCCGGGTGAGCCTGACCGGTCAGTACGCCTCCGTCGACGAGGACCTCACCGGCGCCGAGAACCTGATCCTGCTCGCCCGTCTCCTCGGCCACCACAAGAAGGCGGCGCGGGCGCGCGCCGGACAGCTCCTGGAGGCCTTCGGGCTGACGGACGCGGCGGCGAAGCAGGTCAAACACTACTCGGGCGGCATGCGGCGCCGTATCGACATCGCCGCCTCCATCCTCAACACCCCCGACCTGCTCTTCCTCGACGAGCCGACGACCGGCCTGGACCCGCGCAGCCGCAACCAGGTCTGGGACATCGTGCGCGCGGTCGTCGCCCAGGGCACCACCGTGCTGCTGACCACGCAGTACCTGGACGAGGCCGACCAGCTCGCGTCCCGGATCGCCGTCATCGACCGCGGCAAGGTGATCGCCGAGGGCACCAAGGGCGAGCTGAAGGCGTCCGTCGGCGCCGGGTCCGTCCATCTGCGGCTGCGCGACCCGGCGCAGCGGCCGGAGGCCGAGCGGGTACTGCGCCTGGCCCTCGACACGGACGTACAGCTGGAGCCGGATCCGGTCGCGCTGACCGCCCGGCTCGGCGGTGCGAACAGCGACTCCGCGGCCGGGCAGGCATCCCGCGCGCTTGCCGAACTGGCCCGCACCGGCATCACGGTCGACAACTTCTCGCTGGGCCAGCCCAGCCTGGACGAGGTGTTCCTCGCCCTCACCGGACATGACACGCGCGACGACGCGACCGACGCTCAGCACGCGAAGGACGAGGTGACGGCATGAGCACCGTGACACAGACCGAGGCGAAGGACCTCGCCCCCGTCAGCGCCGAATCGCTCGCCGCGCTGCTCGTCACCGGGGAGCGGCCGCCGCGGCCCAGCGCCCTGTCGGCCTCGCTGACCTTCGGCTGGCGGGCCATTCTGAAGATCAAGCACGTGCCGGAGCAGCTCTTCGACGTCACGGCGTTCCCGATCATGATGGTGCTGATGTACACGTACCTGTTCGGGGGCGCCCTGGCCGGGTCCCCGAAGGAGTACATCCAGTTCCTGCTGCCGGGCATCCTGGTGATGTCGGTCGTGATGATCACGATGTACACCGGCGTCTCGGTGAACACCGACATCGAGAAGGGCGTCTTCGACCGCTTCCGGTCACTGCCCATCTGGCGGCCGTCGACCATGGTCGGCTATCTGCTGGGTGACGCCCTGCGCTACACGATCGCGTCCGTCGTGATGCTCACCGTCGGCATGATCCTCGGGTACCGCCCCCACGGCGGGGTCGTCGGCGTCCTCGCCGGGATCGCACTGCTGGTGGTGTTTTCGTTCGCGTTCTCGTGGATCTGGACCATGTTCGGGCTGATGCTGCGCACCGAGAAGTCGGTCATGGGCGTCAGCATGATGGTGATCTTCCCGCTGACCTTCCTGTCCAACGTCTTCGTCGACCCGAAGACCATGCCGGGCTGGCTCCAGGCGTTCGTCAACAACAGTCCGATCACCCATCTGTCCTCGGCCGTCCGCGGGCTCATGGCGGGCGACTGGCCCGCCGACGAGATCGCCTGGTCGCTGGGGTGGTCGGGCCTGTTCGTCGCGGTCTTCGGGCCGATCACGATGCGGCTCTACAACCGCAAGTAGCGCTCAGTCCTGCGGCAGCGGGCGTACGTCGGGCGCGATCTGCGAGCCCGGCGTCGCCCGCACGATGGTGATCAGCCGGTCCGTCAGCTCCAGTGATCCGACGGCCGGATCGTCGTACCCGAGCACCCGGTGCCCGCGGACGATGCTCACCACCAGATCCTCCGTGTCCCGCGGCTTCCTGCCCACCTCGGCCTTTATGACCGGCCGTTCGACGATGTCGAGCCCGCTGCCCTGCTGGATGAGGTCCTCCATCACCATGCCGGCGGCGGGGCTCAGCACCGACAGGCCGAGGAGCCGGCCGGCCGCGCTGGCACTCGTGATGACCGCGTCCGCGCCGGACTGCTTCAGCAGCGGCGCGTTCTCCTCCTCGCGCACCGCGGCCACGATCTTGGCGCTCTTGTTGAGCTGCCGGGCCGTCAGCGTCACCAGCACCGCCGTATCGTCACGCTGGGTCGCGATGATGATCTTCCGGGCCTTGTGCACCTCGGCCCGCTTGAGCACCTCGCTGCGCGTGGCGTCCCCGACGATCCCCGCGTACCCCTCGGCCGTGGCCGCGTCGATCACCTTGGAGCTGGGGTCGACCACCACGACCTGCTCCTTCCTCAACCCCGTCGCACACACGGTCTGGATGGCCGAACGCCCCTTCGTGCCGAATCCGATGACGACGGTGTGCTCGCGCAAGGCGGACCTCCAGCGGTTCAGGCGCCATTCCTCCCGGGTGCGTTCGGTGAGGACCTCGAGCGTGGTGCCGACCAGGATGATCAGGAACAGCACTCGCATGGGCGTGATGACGAAGATGTTGATGAACCGGGCGGCGTCGCTGACCGGGGTGACGTCGCCGTAGCCGGTGGTCGAAAGGGTGACGGTCGCGTAGTAGAAGGCGTCGAGAAGGTCGACCGAGCCGTCGGAGTTGTCGTTGTAGCCACCGCGATCGGCGTAGACGATCAGCGCGGTGCCGACCAGGAGCATCAGGGCCATGATGACCCGCCTGGCCACCTGCCGGAACGGGTGCTCCACGACCTTCCTCGGGAGTTTCACCCGATGGGTCACGAGATGTTCGTCCGCCTGACGGGCGATCGCGTCATGGCCCGGAAGTTTCACGTGAAACACACCTCGATTCCCGCGGACGCCCAGGGCAGGTCGAGCAGTTCGAGCTCCTGACCGGCACGGGCACCACCGGGGGGTACGACCGCCAGCGCATCCGCCGCCGCGATCCCGCGCAGCATCGCCGGGCCGTTGTAGCGCAGCGGGAGGGCACTGTCACCGCGCAGGGCGACGGGGATGAGCCGGGTGTCGTAGGGATGCCCGTGCGCTTCCTCCCGCAGGGGGAGGGTGTACGGCTCCAGGGCGGGGCGTGCCGCGAGCGTCCGCAGCAGCGGTTCGGCGAGCGTCAGCAGACCGGAGACAGCGGCGAGGGGGTTGCCCGGCAGTCCGACGAGGTGCTGGTTCTCCTTGACGCGGGCCAGCAGCATGGGGTGGCCAGGGCGCACCTTGACGCCGTTGACGAGGAGTTCGGCACCGATCCGCTTCAGGGTGGGGTGGACATGGTCGACGGGGCCCGCCGCCGTGCCGCCGGTGGTGACGATCAGGTCGGCGTCGGAGGTGGTGATCGCCTTGTGCAGGGCCTGGGCGTCGTCCCCGAGCCGCCGTACGGCGATCACCTCGGCGCCCAGCGCGCGCAGCCAGGGCGGCAGCATCGGGCCGAGCGCGTCACGGATGAGGCCGTCGTGCGGGCGGCCCTCGGTGAGCAACTCGTCGCCGAGGACGAGGACGTCGACGCGGGGCCGGGGGACCGCGGTGAGCGTGTCGTACCCGGCGGCCGCGGCGAGTCCGAGGGCGGCCGGGGTCACGAGGGTGCCGACGGGCAGGAGTTGGTCGCCGCTGCGGCACTCCTGGCCGCGGGGGCGGATGTCCTGACCGTGCTTGGTCTCGCGGGTGGCGTGCAGCCGGCCCTGGGTGTCCGTACGGCCGTGCTCGCTGCGCAGGACGGCGGTGGTGTCCAGGGGGATCCTGGCGCCGGTGGCGATCCGCACGGCCTCGCCGTCGCTGAGCGGCCGCGGTTCCGCGTGCCCGGCCAGCACGCCCTCCTCCCGGACGTCCCAGGGGCCCGGTCCGGCGACCGCCCAGCCATCCATCGCGGAGGTATCGAAGGAGGGCAGGTCGGTGAGGGCGGTGAGAGGGGCGGCCAGGGTGAGGCCGAGAGCGGCGTCGAGGGGGACGGAGACGGGAGCGCGGCGGGCCCCG
Organism: Streptomyces sp. NPDC034103; assembly: GCF_055575395.1. NCBI lineage: Bacteria > Bacillati > Actinomycetota > Actinomycetes > Kitasatosporales > Streptomycetaceae > Streptomyces > Streptomyces sp. NPDC034103. The sequence continues at coordinate 395,618 of NZ_JBVISS010000003.1, forward strand.
ACGCGGGCGGCGCGGCCGGCGAGGGCGCGGGCCTCGGGCCAGGCGGTCGCCTGGTGGTCGGCATCGGGCCGGGGGGCGCCGGAAGGTGAGGCGGGCTGCGGCGCGGGCGCCCGGTCGGCGGACGCACGGCCGTTGTCGCCGTTCACGAGGGCGAGCACCTCCTCGACGTCCAGATCCTCGGCGTCCCTGGCGTCCGCACCGGTCCGGGGGGTCATCCGGCGTCCGTACCGGGCGTGGCGCCGGGAGCGTCCGGCGCCTCGGCGGCGGCGGGGGCGTCCTGTGCGGACTCCTCGGACCAGCCGAGCGCGAGGTCGGCGGCCCTGCGGGCGAGTTCGGCCACCTGCTGCGGACCTCCCCCGGCCTGTGCGGCCGCGTACCCGACAAGGAACGTGGTCAGCGGGGCCGCCGGCCTGGCCACGTTGTGGGCGGCATCGCGCGCGAGGTCGAGCAAGGCGCCGGTGTCGACGTCGAGATCGATGCCCAGCTCGTCCTTGACTGCGGAAATCCATTCATCCAACACGTGCCCATGCTCCCTGATACGTGCCCTGGCGGTGGCGATGTCGTCCCAGGTGTCGCAGTCGAAGGACGCGACGGGGTCCGGGACCCGGGTGAGATGCAAGCTTGCGGTGAGGCGACGAAGGGGGAGCCCGGCGAGGCCGGTGGGAGCGGTGTGTCCGGTGTGGCCAGTGCGACTGGTGCGATCGGGGCGCCCAGCGGCCTGCCCGGCGGGGGCCGCGGCGTGCCCGGCGGGGGCCGTGGCCTGCCCAGCGGTAAGTGCGGCCATTTCGCGGCGCAGGGCGGACGCGCGGTACGCCGCCACGAGCGGCTGGTCGCGGCCCTCGGCATCGGTGAGCAGCGCCCCTTCGGCGCCGGTCGTGCGCAGGGCGGTCAGCAGGTGCCGGACGGTGTCCACGGCGAGGAAGGGCAGGTCGGCGGAGAGTACGACGACATCCGGTGCCGTGGTGTGGTCGAGCCCGGCGCCCAGCGCGGCCAACGGACCACCGCCGGGCGGGTCCTCACGCGCCCAGGTCACGGGACGCGCGGTGGGCCGGGGGTCGGCGACTACGACGGTCGTCCGCGCGTCGGCACAGGCCGCCAGCACCCGGTCCAGCAGCGCCCGGCCGCCCACACGCACCCCGGGTTTGTCCGCACCGCCGAGCCGCCGGGCGGCCCCCCCGGCGAGCACGACGACGTCGTAAGCGGTCACCCCCCGAGTATGCGTGCCGTGGCGATCACAGGGAACGCAGGGGAGGGGGTGCGATCAGAGGGCGAGGTCCCGTGGGGAGGCCCTGCGGTCTCGTACGCGCGCGTGGCCCCGTGGGGAGGCCCTGCGATCAGAGCGCCCGAATCGTCCGACGGGCGGGCCCATTCGCCCGAGACCGGTCCCTTGCCCGAGACCGGGCCTTGCCGGAGACCAGGCCTTGCCGGAGCCCGGGCCGTCGGCGAAGCCTGGCCCTTCCCCGGCGCCCGGCCCTTCCCCGGGCCAGAGCGTCCGCCGGCGCCAGCGCGTCCGCCGGAGCCCGCCCCTCCCCCCAGGGTCCGGACCCTCCGACAAAACCGACCCCCCGCTCTCCCGGCAGCGGACCAGCGCCGAGATCCGCCCCTGCGCCGAAGCCCTTCCCTTCGGTCCCCGGAACCGGACCCGACCGATACGCGCCCAGGGTCCGGTCCGGACTCACAGAGTCCGCAGCAGCACCGCCGGCTGTTCCACGCAGTCCGCCACGTACCGCAGGAAGCCACCCGCCGTACCGCCGTCGCAGACCCGGTGGTCGAAGGTGAGCGACAGCTGGACCACCTGCCGTACCGCCAGCTCGCCCTCGTGCACCCACGGCTTGGGGATGATGCGGCCGACGCCGAGCATCGCGGCCTCGGGGTGGTTGATGATCGGCGTGGAGCCGTCGACGCCGAAGACCCCGTAGTTGTTCAACGTGAAGGTCCCACCGGTGAGGTCGCCCGGCGTCAGGCTCCCGGTCCGGGCCGCCTCGGTCAGCCGCGCGAACTCCGCGGTCAGCGCCTCGGCGTCGCGCGCGTGCGCGTCCCGGACCACTGGCACCACGAGCCCCCGCTCGGTCTGCGCGGCGAACCCGATGTGCACCTGGTCGAACTGGACGACCTCCCTGGCCGCCATGTCCACCGTGGAGTTGAGCTCGGGGAAGCGGGCGAGGGCGGCCGTGCAGATCCGGGCCAGGAGGGCGAGCAGGGAGATCTTCGGCCCGCCCGCCGCGTTCATGGCGGTCCGCGCGCGCATGAGCTCCGTCGCGTCGGCGTCCACCCAGCAGGTCGCGTCGGGAATCTCGCGCCGGCTGCGCGAGAGCTTGTCGGCGACGGCACCGCGGATGCCCTTGAGGGGGGTCCGCACACCCCCGGCGACCACGGCGGCGGCGGTCTCGGTGACGGCCGCCACGGGTGCGGTGCGCTCCTGGGCGGCGGCCGCGCGCAGCGCGTAATCGACGTCGGCCCGCAGGATCAGCCCGTCCGGACCTGAACCGGTCAACTTCCGCAGATCGAGGCCGTTCTCGCGGGCCAGCCTGCGCACCAGGGGCGAGATCACGGGGACCGGCCCCTCCACGACCTCACGGACCACGGCCCGCCCGTTCGCAGCGGGTTCCGGGGGCACCGGGGACGCGGAGGGCGCCGCGGGCTTCCCCTGCCCCGGCCGCACCCTGCGCCGCCGCGCGGGCGCCTCGGACGTGCCGTATCCCACCAGGACGTTCCCGGAGCCCTCGCTCTTCCCGGCGGCACCTTCGCCGGAACCGACGGCACCTTCGGCTGAACGGACCGCACCTTCGGCGGAACCGACGGCCCCTCCGCCGGAACCCGCGGTGACCGGCGCCCCGACCGCGACCGTGATCAACGGCGCCCCGACGGGAAGCTCCGTGCCCTCCTCGCCGTACCGGGCCGTGACGACACCGCCGTACGGGCACGGCACCTCGACCATCGCCTTGGCCGTCTCGACCTCGACGACCGGCTGGTCCACGGCGACCACGTCGCCGACCTCCACCAGCCAGCGCACGATCTCCGCCTCGGTGAGCCCCTCCCCGAGATCGGGGAGCTTGAACTCCAGCACCTGTGCCATCAGCCCTCGGCCTCCCACTGAAGACGCCCCACGGCGTCCAGGATCCGGTCCACGCCGGGCAGGTGGTGACGCTCCAGCATCGGCGGCGGGTAGGGGATGTCGAACCCGGCCACGCGCAGCACCGGCGCCTCCAGGTGATGGAAGCAGCGCTCCGTGACACGGGCCGCGATCTCCCCGCCCGGCCCGCCGAACCCGCCCGACTCGTGCACGACGACCGCGCGTCCGGTCCGCCGTACCGACGCGCAGACCGTCTCGTCGTCGAACGGCACCAGCGAGCGCAGGTCGACGACTTCGAGGTCCCAGCCCTCCGCCCGCGCCGCCTCGGCGGCTTCGAGGCAGACGGGTACGGACGGCCCGTAGGTGATGAGGGTGGCGCTCCGACCCGAGCGGCGCACCACCGCACGGCCGATCGGTTCCACGTCCGTGGGGTGCTCCGGGTTCCAGGAGTCCTTCGACCAGTACAGCCGCTTGGGTTCGAGGAACACCACCGGGTCGTCGGAGGCGATGGCGGCGCGCAGCAGCCCGTACGCGTCGGCGACGGTCGCGGGCGTGACGACATGGAGCCCCGGAGTCGCCATGTAGTACGCCTCGGAGGAGTCGCTGTGGTGCTCGACGCCGCCGATGCCGCCGCCGTAGGGGACGCGAACGGTGATCGGCAGCGGCATCGCACCGCGCGTGCGGTTGCGCATCCGCGCCACATGGCTGATGAGCTGCTCGAACGCGGGGTAGGCGAACGCGTCGAACTGCATCTCCACGACCGGCCGCAGCCCGTACATCGCCATGCCGACCGCGGTGCCGAGGATGCCTGCCTCGGCGAGCGGGGTGTCGGTGCAGCGGTCCTCGCCGAACTCCTTGGCGAGGCCGTCGGTGACGCGGAAGACGCCGCCGAGGGTGCCGACGTCCTCGCCCATGACGTGAACGGTCGGGTCGGCGGCCATCGCGTCGCGCATCGCGCGCGTGAGGGCCTGCGCCATGGTGGCGGGCTTCACCGCGACGGTGGTCATGGAGTGTCCCCCTCGGCTTCGAGCTCCGCCTGCAACTGGGCGCGCTGCTCGCGCAGTTGCTCGGTCTGCTCGGCGTAGACGTGGTCGAACAGGTCCATGGGGTCGAGCGCCGGGTCCTGGTTCATGTGCTCGCGCAGGTCGGCGGCCATGGCCTCGGCGGCGTCCCGGGCGGCCTGGATGCCGTCCTCGTCGATGAGCCCGCGCGCGGTGAGCTCGTGCTCCAGGAGCGTGATCGGGTCGTGCTGCCGCCAGGTCTCGACCTCCGCGTCGCCGCGGTAGCGGGTCGCGTCGTCGGCGTTGGTGTGGGCCTCGACGCGGTAGGTGATGGCCTCGACCAGGGTGGGGCCACCGCCCTCACGGGCGCGCCGTACGGCGTCGGCGAGGACCTCGTGCACGGCGGCCGCGTCGTTGCCGTCGACCAGGCGGCCCGGCATCCCGTAGCCGACGGCCTTGTGGGCCAGCGACGGTGCCGCGGTCTGCTTGGCGAGCGGGACGGAGATCGCGAAGCCGTTGTTCTGCACCAGGAAGACGACCGGCGCCTGCCACACCGCGGCGAAGTTCAGCGCCTCGTGGAAGTCGCCCTCGCTGGTGCCGCCGTCGCCGACCATGGCGAGCGCGACCACGTCGTCGCCCTTGAGGCGGGCGGCGTGCGCGAGGCCCACGGCGTGCGGGAGCTGGGTGGCGAGCGGGGTGCACAGGGGCGCGACGCGATGCTCGCGCGGGTCGTAGCCGGTGTGCCAGTCCCCGCGCAGCAGGGTCAGCGCCTGGACGGGGTCCAGACCCCGGGCCACGGCGGCGAGGGTGTCGCGGTAGCTGGGGAAGAGCCAGTCGCGCTCCTCGAGCACCAGCGCGGCGGCGACCTCGCACGCCTCCTGACCGGTGCTGGAGGGGTAGACGGCGAGCCGGCCCTGCTTGGTCAGTGCGGTGGCCTGCGCGTTGTACCGACGGCCGCGCACCAGTTCGGCGTAGAGGCGGCGCAGCAGGCCGGGGTCGGCCTTGCCCGCGGCTTCCGTGCCGAGGACGCGGTACGGCTCCGCGTCGGGCAGCAGCGGCGCGGGGTCGGTACGGGGCTGCCAGGCGGGCGGCGGCGATGGCCGGTACGCGCCCCGCTGCTCCATGACCGTCATGACGGCACCTCCTCGTGGGAGCGGCTTCCGACGCGTCACGGGTTGTGATGCGCCTCACCTACCGATTGTTCGGTCGTCGGCACATTTTGGCTACAGGCACCCTCAGGCTGTGGACAAACGGTTCTGCACAGCCTGCAATGAACGCAGTACGTCCATGGTAGGGAGGCGGGGGGACATGGCACCTGAACAAATGGCCGAAAGCCCGGAGGGCGGCACCCCCCTGCCGCCACCGCGCCCGCTGGACGCCATCGATCAGGACATCCTGCAGATGCTCCAGGTGGACGGCCGCGCGTCGATACGGTCCGTCGCCGAACGCGTCCACGTCTCCCGGGCCAACGCCTACGCCCGCATCAACCGTCTCATCGAGGACGGCGTCATCCGCGGTTTCGGCGCCCGCGTCAACCACGAACGCGCGGGTCAGGGCACCTCGGCGTACATCACCCTGAAGATCGTCCAGAACTCCTGGCGCACCGTCCGAGAGCAGCTCAGACAGCTTCCCGGGGCCTCCCACATCGCCCTGGTGGGCGGTGACTTCGACGTCCTGCTCCTGGTCCACACCCCGGACAACCGGTCCCTGCGCGAACTGGTCCTCACCCGCCTCCAGGCGATCCCGGAGGTCCTCAGCTCCCGCACCCTGCTGGTGTTCGAGGAGGAGGACGTGAAGCCACAGGGGTGAAGGGGCCGACCGAGGGGGCGACGGTCGGGCGGGCCGACGGCACCGGCGTGAGCTGTGGGGCCGCGGGGGCCGGACTTCAGCGGGCCGGACCCTTCCTGCGCAACCCCGAGAACACCAGCTGCGCCACCGCGTCCGCCACCTCGCGCTCGCTCATCCCGCGCGCGTCCGGCCGGTACCACTCCACGATCGAGTTGATCATCCCGAAGACCAGCCGGGTCGCGAGCCGCACCTCCACGTCCCCGCGCACGTCCCCCTCGGCGGCGGCCGCCTTCAGCAGCTCGGCGACCCGGTGGTCGAAGTCGCGGCGCCGTTCCAGGGCCCAGCGCTCGGTGCCGGTGTTGCCGCGCACCCGCAGCAGCAGGGTGACGTAGGGCAGCTCGGCGATGAGGACCTCGACCATGCGGCGGACGACGTACTCCAGGCGCCCGGCGGCGTTCCCCACGCGCGCGTGCTCCTCGTCGAGGATGCCGAAGAGGCCGTCGAGGGCACGGCTGACGGCCCGGCGCAGCAGTTCCTCCTTGCCCGTCACATGGTGGTAGATCGAGGACTTGGAGATGCCGGCCGCCTTGGAGAGGTGCTCCATGGAGGTGCCGTCGTAGCCGCGCTCGATGAACACCTGGACGGCGACGGACAGCAGCGTCTCGGGGGTGTACGTGTCGCGCTTGGCGGTGGTCATGAGGTGCTGCCCTCCCTCTTGTCGGTGGCGTACGCGTGGCGGTACAGCGCGAGGGAGGGCGCGTACCGCCCGGAGGGGTCGCGCAGGTGGAGATCGTCGAGGAGCGCGTAGGCCCAGTTGCGGCCGAGCTTGCGGCTCCACTCGAAGGGCCCCAGCGGGTAGTTGACGCCGAGCCGCATCGCGGTGTCGACGTCCTCCTCCGTGGCCACGCCCTTGGCGACCGCGTCGTGCGCGAGGTCGATGATCCGGGCGACCGTGCGGGCGACGATCATGCCGGGCACGTCGCCGATGACGCTGACGTCCTTGCCGAGCGCCTGGAAGAGACCGATCGCCTCGCTGAGGGTCTGCGGGGCGGTGTCCTGGGAGGCGGACAGGGCGATCCGGGTCGCGCGCCGGTAGTCGAGCGCGAGGTCGAAGTAGACGACGTCACGGAACTCCACCGAGGTCTGGCCGTCGGCGAGCGCCAGCTGGCCGCCGCTCGGCAGCACCAGCCGGGTGCCATGGTCCTCGTCGTCCTCGCGCACCGGGATGCCCGCCTCGCGGATCAGGGTGAGCAGCTCGGACGCGGGGCCCAGGTCGCCCTCGGTGACGACGTACGCGGGCGCCTGCGCCGGTTCCGCGGTGTGCGGCTCGGCGGCCTCGGCGTCGGGGCCGTGGTCGTACCAGCCGTGGCCGCTCTTGCGGCCGAGCCGGCCCGACTCCACCAGCCGCCGCTGGGCGAGCGAGGGCGTGAAGCGGACGTCCTGGAAGAAGGACTGCCAGACCGAGTGCGTCACGGACTCGTTGACGTCCTGTCCGATGAGGTCGGTGAGTTCGAAGGCGCCCATCTTGAAGCCGCCGGACTCGCGCAGCACCGCGTCGATGGTCGCGGGGTCGGCGCCCTGGGCCTCGTAGACCGCGAAGGCCTCGGCGTAGAAGGGCCGGGCGATGCGGTTGACGATGAAGCCGGGGGTGTCGGCGCAGGCGACCGGGGTCTTGCCCCAGGCGCGTGCGGTCTCGTACGCGCGCGTGGCCGAGGTGACGTCGCTGGCGAACCCGGAGACGACCTCGACCAGCGGCAGCAGCGGGGCGGGGTTGAAGAAGTGCAGGCCCACGAAGCGGCCCGGGTTGCGCAGGGCGCCGCCGATGGCGGTCACCGACAGGGAGGAGGTGTTGGTGGCGAGCAGACAGTCCTCGTCCACGACGTCTTCCAGCTCCCGGAACAGCTCCTGCTTGACGTCCAGCCGCTCCAGGACGGCCTCGACCACCAGGGCGCAGTCCGCGAGGTCGGCGAGGCTGTCGGCGGCCGTCAGACGCGCGTGCGCCGCGTCCCGGTCGGCGCGGGTGAGGCGGTCCTTCTCGACGAGCCGGTCGAGCCGGGCGCCGATCGCGTCGGCCGCGTCCTGGGCCCGCCCGGGGGCGGCGTCGTAGAGCCGTACGGGGTGGCCGGCGACCAGAGCGACCTGGGCGATGCCCTGGCCCATGGTGCCGGTGCCGACGACGGCCACGGGGCTGCTGAGGTCGAGTGCTGTCATGTGCGCGATCCTCCCGCACGGGGTTTTCCACAGATGCGGCGGACCCCCTTGTCCCGACCGATCGTTCGGTTACTCTAACTCCGACTGCCTGTTTCTGCCCATGTTTCGCCCAGGTCATGAGCTCGACGAAGAGTTCACAAGACGAGGAGTTGGTCCCGCATGGCCGCCGCCGAACTGACCGCACACGAGCTGATCGCCCAGCACCGGCCCACCCTCGACCAGGCGCTGGAAGCGATCCGTACGCGCGCGTACTGGTCGCCGCACCCGGAGCACCCGAAGGCCTACGGCGAGAACGGCAGCCTGGACGCGGCCGCGGGCAAGGCGGCCTTCGACGCCCTTCTGGGCACCCGCCTCGACCTCGGCCAGCCCGGCACGGACGGCTGGGTGGGCGGCGAGGTGTCGCCGTACGGCATCGAACTGGGCGTCGAGTACCCGCACGCGGACGTCGACGTGCTCCTGCCCGCCATGAAGGCGGGCCAGAAGGCCTGGCGGGACGCGGGCGCGGAGATGCGCGCGGTGGTCTGCCTGGAGATCCTCAAGCGGATCAGCGACCGGACCCACGAGTTCGCGCACGCGGTCATGCACACCTCCGGCCAGGCCTTCATGATGGCGTTCCAGGCGGGCGGCCCGCACGCGCAGGACCGCGGTCTGGAGGCGGTGGCGTACGCGTACGTGGAGCAGGCCCGCACCCCCGACACCGCGGAGTGGACCAAGCCGCAGGGCAAGCGCGACCCGCTGGCGCTCACCAAGCAGTTCACGCCCGTCCCGCGCGGGATCGGCCTGGTCATCGGCTGCAACACCTTCCCGACCTGGAACGGCTACCCGGGCCTGTTCGCCTCCCTGGCCACCGGCAACGCCGTCCTGGTCAAGCCCCACCCGCGCGCGGCGCTGCCGCTCGCGCTCACCGTCCAGGTGGCGCGCGAGGTCCTCGGCCAGGCCGGCTTCGACCCCAACCTGGTCGCGCTCGCCGCCGAGCGCCCGGGCGAGGGCATCGCCAAGACCCTCGCCACCCGCCCGGAGATCCGGATCATCGACTACACGGGCTCCACGGCGTTCGGGGACTGGCTCGAGGCCAACGCCCGCCAGGCGCAGGTCTACACCGAGAAGGCCGGCGTCAACACGGTGCTCGTGGACTCGACGGCGAACTACAAGGGCATGCTCTCCAACCTGGCCTTCTCGCTGTCGCTGTACAGCGGCCAGATGTGCACGACCCCGCAGAACCTCCTGATCCCCCGCGACGGCATCCGCACCGAGGAGGGCCCCCGCACCTTCGACGAGGTCGTCGCCGACCTCGCCCGCTCGGTCGACGGCCTGCTCGGCGACGACGCGCGCGCGAACGCCCTGCTCGGCGCGATCGTCAACCCGGACGTCAAGGCCCGCCTGGAGGCCGCCTCAGGGCTCGGCGAAGTCGCCCTCGCCTCCCGCGAGATCGCCAACCCGGAGTTCCCGGACGCGGTCGTGCGCACCCCGGTCATCGTCACGCTCGACGGGGCCAAGCCGGACGCCGAGGCCGCCTACATGAGCGAGTGCTTCGGCCCGGTCTCCTTCGCGGTCGCCGTCGACTCCTCGGCCGACGCCGTGGAGCTGCTGCGGCGCACCATCCGCGAGAAGGGCGCGATGACCGTCGGCGCGTACACCACCGACGAGGACGTCGAGCGGCTGGTGCGGGAGGCCTGCCTGGAGGAAGCGGCCCAGTTGTCGCTGAACCTCACCGGCGGGGTGTACGTCAACCAGACGGCCGCCTTCTCGGACTTCCACGGCTCGGGCGGCAACCCGGCGGCGAACGCCGCGCTGTGCGACGGGGCGTTCGTGGCGAACCGCTTCCGGGTGGTCGAGGTCCGCCGGGAGGCCTAGGAGCGGGGGCCGGCCCCAAGCGGGCCGGCCCGAAGCCGGTCGGACCAGAACCGGCCGGACGAGAAGCGACCGTCCCAGAGGCCGCCCGAAGCACCAGGCGGCCGCCTCAGAAGCCCGCCGCGCTCCAGTGGTACAGCGTCATCGCCACGCTCGTGGCGAGGTTGTAGCTGGAGACCTGGGGGCGCATCGGCAGGGACAGCAGATGGTCGGCCCGGGCGCGCAGCTCGGCGGAGAGCCCGCTGCGTTCCGACCCGAACGCGAGGACGGCGTCGTCCGGGAGCTTGACGGCCCGGATGTCGTCGCCCTCCGCGTCGAAGGCGAACACCGGACCCGGCGGCAGCTCGTCGACGGACAGCCGCTCCACGGCGGTCGCGAAGTGCAGTCCGGCGCCGCCGCGCACGACCGTCGGGTGCCAGGGGTCGAGCGTGCCGGTGGTGACCACACCGGTCGCCCCGAAGCCCGCCGCCAGCCGGATCACGGCCCCGGCGTTGCCGAGGTTGCGCGGCTGGTCGAGGACGACGACCGGGGCGGTGCGCGGCATGCGGGCCAGCCGCTCCAGATGGCCCGCGCGAGAGGGCCGTACGGCCAGCGCGGCGACCGCGGTCGGGTGCGGACGCGGCACCAGCGAGGCGTACGTCGACTCCGGGACCTGCCTCAGCAGCGCGTCCAGCGCCTCGGTGACGTCGGGGGCGAGTTCGGCGGCCAGGGCGAGGGTGGCGGCCCGGTCGGTGGTGACCGCGACCGGGATCTCGGCCCCGAAGCGCACCGCGTGCTTGAGGGCGTGGAAGCCGTCGAGCAGGACGCAGTGGTCGGCGAGCCGGTGCCACGGTCCGGCGTGGTCGTTCATGCGGTGAAGCCTACGTGCGTCTCCTCGGCGCTCTCGGCCGCGCGCGGCTCCGGGACCGGCATGCGGTCCCCGCGTCGCGCCCTGAGGCGGTCACGCACGCGTGCGGCCCGTTCGCCGAGGCGGCGCAGGAACGGCGTGGGCAGGAAGACCGCGTCGGCGGCGATCATGGCCAGCGAGAAGAAGGGCAGCCCGAGCACGACCGCGATCACCGCGTGCTCGGTCATCATGACCGCCAGCAGGACGTTCTTGACCCGCCGGTTGAACAGGGTGAACGGGAAGGCGACCTGGACGAGGACCGTCCCGTAGGTCACCAGCAGCACCATGGTGGCGCCGGCGGACAGCGCGTCGGCGAGCGCGGGCCACGGCGAGAAGTAGTCCAGGTGCAGGGGGTAGTAGACGGCGGTGCCGTCCTGCCAGCGCGAGCCCTGGATCTTGTACCAGCCGGCCGTCGCGTAGATCAGACAGGCCTCGGCCATGATCACCAGCAGCGCGCCGTTGTGCACGGTGTCGGTGATCACGTCGAGCAGGATCCGCGGCTGGTCCGTGCGCGCGAACCGTCCCACCGCCCACCGCACGCCGAGGGCCAGCCACACGCCCCACAGCAGCGCGGGGACGAACGGATCGCCCTCCAGCAGCCGGCCCGACCCGGTCACCGCGACGAGCGCCAGGCCGAGCACGATCCACAGCGCGGGCCCCGTCCGGTCCGTGACCCGCTCCCCACGCGCGCGTGCCTCCCGCTCGCGCCGCTGCCTGCGGGCGTCCAGCGACCAGACCTGGCCGCAGCGCGTGAAGACGAGGTAGACGCACATCAGGTGCAGGACGTTGTCGCCCCCGTCACCCATGAAGATGGAGCGGTTCTGGAGCGAGAGCACGCCGACCATGAAGAGCACGGACAGGGTCCGGGTCCGCCAGCCCAGCAGCAGCAGGGCGCTGGACAGGACGGCGAGACCGTAGACGATCTCGAACCACACCTGGCCGTCGGACCACATCAGCGCCGTGAAGGCGCCGTTGCCCGCGATCAGCTGCTCGGCGAGGTCCCAGCTCCACGGCCCGTCGGGTCCGTACAGTTCCTGGCGGTGCGGCAGCTCGCGCAGCAGGAACAGCAGCCAGGTGGCGCTGAAGCCGATCCGGACCACGGCGCTCTGGTACGGCCCGAGCGCCGAACCGGTGATCCGGGCGATGCCGGTCGACAGGGACAGGGCGAAGCGGTTCACCGGCCACCTCCGGGCAGGTCGGCCGGCGTGACCGACCACCAGGGCAGTTCGCGGTGGACCGGCTTGTCGGAGACCTGCTCCTGGCTCCATTCGGGCGGCGGCACGTTGGTGGTGGTGGAGCGCACCTGCACCCGCTCGACGCTGGCGTCGAGCCCGGCCGCGCCGTCCCGGTCCAGCCGCATCATCACGATGCGGCGCAGATACGTCTCGGACAGGGCGCCGCGCAGCCCCACGGGGCGGTTGTCGGAGCCGTGGGTGGCGACGAAGAAGTCCCAGGCGCGGCGCAGCTCGTTCTGCTGGGTGTGGCTGGGCAGCGGATTGCCGTCGATGGCCCGGCCGTCCTCGGCGGACAGGTCGTACCACCCGGTGGTGCGCACCGTGCCGTCCTCGGCGAGCACCTGGGCGCGCACCTGGACCGCGATGTTCTGCTGCAACGGGTTCGGCGCGAACAGCTTCCAGTTCTGCTCGAACTCCGGGTAGATCCAGTCGTCGATGGCCCGGCCGTGCTGCTTGGTGACCGCGTTGGCCGGCGCGACGTGCAGGAACGTCATCCCGAGATGGACGCAGACGGTGACCGCCACGATCGCCAGCGCGAGCGCGGCCCCGATCTGACAGGGCAGCGAGAGCGCGGCCACACCGGTGCGGGGTTCGGCGCCGGGGTCGTGGGGCGCCCGCGGGGGAGTCGTGGTCGAGAAGCGCTCGTACGACGGTGGAACTCCGCCGGCCGACGGCTCGGACGCGGGCAGGGCGGAGCGCGACCCGGCGCCGCCCTCCGGCGCCGCCGGTTCGCCGGCCGGCCCCTGCCGACCGCCCGAACCTGTGTCGTACGCGTCCATTCCGCCCCGTTTCCCGATGTTCCGGCCGCCGCACCGGCCGCGGGTGCCACCCGCCCGCACGCACCTTCCGGCGCTCGCACGGGAACGGTACTCATGCCCTCCCCGCCGCACACCCCGTCGGCGGGTTATCCACAGCGGTTGACACCTTACGGCGCCCGGCACACCATGGAATCGACGAACCGAACGATCGGTCGGGAGCCTGCTCCGGCAGCGCACAGGGTCGAGGGGGCCACATGGCAACAGCAGCACAGGCGTACGACCTCCAGGACGCCGTCGACCAGGGCGCCCACGAGCGCGCCTTCGACGCCGCCGTCGCCGCCGACGAACGCATCGAGCCACGGGACTGGATGCCGGACGCCTACCGCGCGACCCTGGTCCGCCAGATCGCCCAGCACGCCCACTCCGAGATCATCGGCATGCAGCCCGAGGCGAACTGGATCACCCGCGCGCCCTCGCTGCGCCGCAAGGCCATCCTGATGGCCAAGGTCCAGGACGAGGCCGGGCACGGCCTGTACCTCTACAGCGCCGCCGAGACCCTCGGCACCGGCCGCGACGAGCTGCTCGACAAGCTGCACTCCGGCCGCCAGAAGTACTCCTCGATCTTCAACTACCCCACCCTCACCTGGGCCGACGTCGGCGCGATCGGCTGGCTGGTGGACGGCGCCGCCATCACCAACCAGGTCCCCCTGTGCCGCTGCTCCTACGGCCCGTACGCGCGCGCGATGGTCCGGATCTGCAAGGAGGAGTCCTTCCACCAGCGCCAGGGCTACGAGCTGCTGCTGGCCCTGAGCCGGGGCACCCCCGCACAGCACGCGATGGCCCAGGACGCGGTGGACCGCTGGTGGTGGCCCTCGCTGATGATGTTCGGCCCGCCCGACGACGAGTCCTCGCACTCCGCGCAGTCGATGGCCTGGAAGATCAAGCGGCACTCCAACGACGAGCTGCGCCAGCGCTTCGTCGACATCTGCGTCCCCCAGGCCGAGTCCCTGGGCCTCACCCTCCCCGACCCGGACCTGAGGTGGAACGAGGAACGGGGTCAGCACGACTTCGGCCCGATCGACTGGACCGAGTTCTGGAGCGTGCTCAAGGGCAACGGGCCCTGCAACGAACAGCGGATCACCCAGCGCAGGCGCGCCCACGACGAGGGCGCCTGGGTCCGCGAAGCCGCCGCGGCCTACGCCTCCAAGCACAGCGGCAAGCACACCGAGACGGGAGCGGCACACGCATGACGAACTCCGACTGGCCTCTGTGGGAGGTCTTCGTACGCTCCCGCCGCGGTCTCTCGCACACCCACGCCGGCAGCCTGCACGCGCCGGACGCGGAGCTCGCCCTGCGCAACGCGCGCGACCTGTACACCCGCCGCGGCGAGGGCATCTCGATCTGGGTCGTGCCGTCCGCCTCGATCACCGCCTCCTCACCGGACGAGAAGGACCCGTTCTTCGAGCCGTCCGCCGACAAGCCCTACCGCCATCCGACGTTCTACGAGATCCCGGACGGGGTGAAGCACCTGTGAGCGTCGACCTGACCACGAACGCCGCCGCCCTGGCCCTCGGCGACGACGCCCTGGTGCTCTCCCACCGCCTCGGCGAATGGGCCGGCCACGCGCCCGTGCTGGAGGAGGAGGTCGCCCTCGCCAACATCGCCCTCGACCTGCTGGGCCAGGCCCGCGTCCTGCTGTCGATGGCCGGCGACGAGGACGATCTGGCCTATCTGCGCGAGGAGCGCGCCTTCCGCAACCTTCAACTCGTGGAGCAGCCCAACGGCGACTTCGCCCACACCATCGCCCGCCAGCTGTACTTCTCCACCTACCAGCACCTCCTCCACGCCGAACTGGCGGCGGGGGACGGCCCGTTCGCACCGCTCGCCGCGAAGGCCGTCAAGGAAGTCGCCTACCACCGCGACCACGCCGAGCAGTGGACCCTGCGGCTCGGCGACGGCACCGACCTCAGCCGGGAGCGGATGTGGGCGGCCTGCGAGGCGCTGTGGCGGTTCACCGGCGAGATGTTCCGGCCGGTGGAGGGCGTCGACGTCGACTGGGCCGCGCTGGAGGCGGCGTGGCTGGAGTCCGTCACGGCCGTCCTGGGGCGGGCCGGCCTGGCCGTCCCCGAGGGCCCCCGCACGGGCGCGTGGGCGGCCGGCGCGGGTCGCGAGGGCCTGCACACCGAGTCGTTCGGGCGGATGCTCGCCGAGATGCAGCACCTGCACCGCAGCCACCCGGGGGCGTCATGGTGACCGTGACCCCGCTGGAGGCGGAGCTCCTGGAGGTGGCGGGCTCGGTCCTGGACCCCGAACTGCCCGTGCTCACCCTGCGGGAGCTGGGAGTCGTCCGCGCGGTGCGCGTGCACGGCGAGGAGCCGGGCGAGACCGCCGCCGAGGTCGAACTGACCCCGACGTACACCGGCTGCCCGGCGATCGAGGCCATGTCCGTGGACATCGAGCGAGTGCTGCACGCGCACGGCGTCCGCGATGTCACCGTCCGCACGGTACTGAGCCCCGCCTGGTCGACGGACGACATCTCGGCCGAAGGGCGCCGCAAGCTGCGGGAGTTCGGCATCGCGCCCCCGCGCGCACAGCAGGCGACGGGGCCGGTCGCCCTGTCCCTGGGACCCACCCGGACGCTCGAGGCCGTCCGCTGCCCGCACTGCGACTCCGCCGACACCGAACTGCTCAGCCGCTTCTCCTCCACGGCCTGCAAGGCGCTGCGGCGCTGTCTCGCCTGCCGTGAACCGTTCGACCACTTCAAGGAGTTGTGATGGCCCGCTTCCACGCGCTCCCGGTGGCGGCGGTCGACCGGCTCACCGACGACTCCGTGGCACTCACCTTCGCCGTGCCGCCGGCCCTGCGCGAGGCGTACCGGTTCGCGCCCGGCCAGCACCTCGCCCTGCGCCGCGCGGCCGACGGCGAGGAGATCCGCCGCACCTACTCGATCTGCTCCCCGGCGCCCGACGGCGCAGCGCCCAGCGAACTACGGGTCGGCGTACGGCTGGTCGAGGGCGGCTCCTTCTCGACGTACGCGCTCAAGGAGATCGCCGTCGGCGACGAGCTGGAGGTGATGACCCCGGCCGGCCGTTTCACGCTGACACCCGCGCCCGGTCTGTACGCGGCGATCGTCGGCGGCAGCGGCATCACCCCGGTGCTGTCGATCGTGTCGACCCTCCTGGCACGCGAACCGCGCGCCCGCTTCTGCCTGATCCGCAGCGACCGTACGGCCGCCTCGACGATGTTCCTGGACGAGGTCGCCGACCTGAAGGACCGCTACCCCGAGCGCCTCCAGCTGGTGACGGTGCTGTCCCGGGAGGAGCAGCAGGCGGGTCTGCCGTCCGGGCGGCTCGACCAGGAGCGGCTGAGCGGACTGCTGCCGGCGCTGCTGCCGGTCTCGGACGTCGCGGGCTGGTTCCTGTGCGGCCCGTACGGGCTGGTGCAGGGCGCGGAGCGCACGCTGCGGGAGCTCGGCGTCCCCCGGGCCCGTGTCCATGAGGAGATCTTCCACGTGGACGAAGGAGCGGCCCCGACCCCCAGGACCCCCGCGCCCGTGCACAGCACGGTGACCGCCCGTCTGGACGGCCGCGGTGGCACCTGGCCGGTCCAGGACGGCGAGTCCCTCCTGGACACCGTCCTGCGCAACCGCCCCGACGCGCCCTACGCCTGCAAGGGCGGTGTGTGCGGCACCTGCCGGGCCTTCCTGGTCTCGGGCGAGGTCCGCATGGACCGCAACTTCGCGCTGGAGCCGGAGGAGACGGACGCGGGGTACGTACTGGCCTGCCAGTCCCATCCGGCGACGGAGCGGGTGGAGCTGGACTTCGACCGCTGACCCTGGGGAGCGGGGCGCACGCGCCCCGAGGCCGCCCACCCCGTTCCCTTCTTCTAGAACCTGTTCTATCTTGACGGTCCGTCAGATCGGCCCCCCGGCCGGTCTGCCGACCCGTCGGGAGGACAGGGACCGTGGACTTCACCTTCAGCGAGGAGCAGCAGGCGGCGGCCGAGGCGGCGCGGGGTGTGTTCGCCGGGGTCGCGCCGGACGGGGTGCCCAGTCCGGCGCTCTCCGCGGGCGCCGTCGCCGACCACTTCGACCGCGCGCTGTGGGACAGGCTCGCCGACGCGGACCTGCTCAGCCTGCTGCTGGAGGAGGAGTACGGCGGGGCCGGTCTGGACGCGGTCGCGCTGTGCCTGGTGCTGGCCGAGTCGGCGAGGGTGCTGGCCCGGGTGCCGTTGCTGGAGAGCAGCGCGGCCGCGGCGGTCCTCCAGGCCTACGGCACCGAGGAGGTGCGGTCGGACCTGCTCACCCGGGCGGGCCGCGGCGAGGTCGTCCTGACCGTCGCCGCGAGCGGCCGCACCGGCCACGACCCCGCCGAACTCGCCGTGACGGCACGGCAGGAGGGCACGGACTGGATCCTGGACGGGGTGCAGACGGCGGTGCCCTGGGCGTACGACGCGGACTTCGTCCTCGTACCCGCGCACACGTCCGGCGGGCGCACCGTGCTCGCGCTCGTCGCCCCGGCCGGCGACGGGGCCACCCTCGCCGAGCAGGTCTCCACCACGGGCGAGCGGCTCGGCGAGCTACGGCTGGAGTCGGCGCGTGTCACGGCCCGGGACGTCGTCGACGCGGACGGCGCCTGGGAGTGGCTGCGGCAGCTGCTGACCGTCGGCACCTGCGCGCAGGCGCTCGGCCTCGGCCGTCAGGTGCTGCGGATGACCAGCGAGTACACCGCCAAGCGGGAGCAGTTCGGCTTCCCGGTCGCCACGTTCCAGGCGGTCGCCGTGCAGGCCGCCGACCGCTACATCGACCTGAAGGCGATGGAGGCCACGCTGTGGCAGGCCGCCTGGCGGACCGCATCCGGGACGCACGGGGCGCTGCCGGTCTCCGGTGAGGTCGCCGTCGCGAAGATCTGGGCCTCGGAGGGGGTACGCCGGGTCGTGCAGACGGCACAGCATCTGCACGGCGGATTCGGCGCCGACGTCGACTACCCGCTGCACCGCTACCACGCCTGGGCCAAGCACCTGGAACTGTCTCTCGGCCCGGCGGCGGCCCACGAGGAGGCCCTCGGCGACCTACTGGCCGCCCACCCCCTGGCCTGACGCCCGTAGGCGGCCCTACGGCACCGCTCGACTCAGAGGACGAACGCCGGCGAACCGTCGTCCGTCACCATCGGGCGCCCGGCGCCGTCCCAGGCCAGCATGCCGCCGTCGATGTTCACGGCGTCGATGCCCTGCTGGACCAGATACTGGGTGACCTGCGCGGAGCGCCCGCCGACACGGCACATCACATACGCGCGCCGCCCGTCCGCCACCGCCTCGGTCACCTCGCCGAACCGGGCCACGAACTCACTCATGGGCACATGCAGCGCACCCTCGACATGCCCCGCGGCCCATTCGTCGGCCTCACGGACGTCCACAACGAGACCGTCGGCGGGTACACCCGCGACATCGACCGAGGGCAAGCCAGCTCCGAAACTCATGGCCAGAGGCTACCTGAGCGGCCCCGGCCCCGACGCTCCACAGCCACCGGGACGGGCTGCCCCGTTCACCGGTGAAGGGTGACGACATCCGCCGGTGACGGCCTACCGCGTCGGCCGATGGCGAGCTTCCGCGGACGCCGCCGAACGGGCCACCGCAGCCACCGGCACGGGCTGACGCAACCACCGGCACAGGCCGACCCAGCCATCGAAACGGACTGTCACCGCTGCCGTTCGACGGGCTACTGCTCGAGCAGCTCCGCCAACTCCCGCTCCCGCTCGGCGACCTGCGTCAGCAGCTGCTCGGCGATCTCCTCCAGGAGCCGGTCGGGGTCGTCCGGGGCCAGCTTGAGCATCGCCCCGATCGCGCTCTCCTCCAGGTCCCGCGCGACCACGCTCAGCAGTTCCTTGCGCCGGGCGAGCCACTCGAGGCGGGCGTAGAGCTCCTCGCTCGGCGTCGGCCCCTGCTCCGGCGGCTTCGGCCCCGCGGCCCACTCCTCGGCCAGCTCCCGCAGCAGCGTCTCGTCCCCCCGGGCGTAGGCGGCGTTGACGCGGGTGATGAACTCCTCGCGCCGGGCCCGCTCGGTCTCGTCCTGCGCCAGGTCGGGGTGGACCTTGCGGACCAGTTCGCGGTAGAGCTTGCGGGCCTCGTCGCTGGGCCGCACCCGCTGCGGGGGCCGCACCGGCTGGTCGGTGAGCATCGCCGCGGCCTCCGGGAACAGCCCGTCCCCGTCCATCCAGCCATGGAACAACTCCTCCACGGCAGGCATCGGCATCACCCGGGCACGGGCCTCGTCCGCCTTCCGGCGGTCCTCGGGATCGCCGGTGCGCGCGGCGGTGATCTCGGCGATCTGCGCTTCCAGCTCGTCGAGCCGGGTGTACATCGGGCCGAGCTTCTGGTGGTGCAGCCGGGAGAAGTTCTCCACCTCGACCCGGAAGGTCTCCACCGCGATCTCGTACTCGATCAGCGCCTGCTCGGCGGCCCGCACGGCCCGCTCCAGTCGCTCCTCGGGCCGGGGCGCGCCGTCCTCGGGCACCGCCCGCGTCACGTCGGCGGCACCCCCCTGCTCAGCTTCCGGGGTCGTCACCCGACCAGCCTAGGCCACGGCCGCGGCGCCCTCTCGAACACGGCGTACGTCGACCCCCGCGCGCGTCCGGTCAGTCCGCCGGCACCCACCGCGCCACGAGGCCCTGGCGGGCGACGACCAGCGTCTTGGCCGGCAGGCGACCCGGCGGCCGACGATCAGCGTCCCGGACGACAGGCGACATCGACCACCACGCCTCTCACCGCAAGCCCCCTGCGAGCCCCACGCCTCTCACCGCAAGCCCCTGCGAGCCCCACACCTCTCACCGGAGCCCCCAGCGCACCCCTCACCCCTCACACCCCGTCCCTCACGCCCCCGTCTCCCCCGCGAGCCGCCCCGAGCGCACCGCGGCCACCAGCTCCGCGTGATCGGCCTCCGTGCGGTCGGCGTAGGACACGGCGAACGCGGCCATCGCCTCGTCCAGTTCCTCGTTCTTGCCGCAGTACCCGGCGACGAGACGCGGGTCGACGCTGTGCGAGTGGGCGCGTGCCAGGAGCGCCCCCGTCATACGGCCGTAGTCGTCCATCTGGTCGGCGGCGAGCGCGGCGGGGTCGACGCTGCCCTTGCGGTTGCGGAACTGCCGCACCTGGAAGGGCCGCCCCTGCACCGACGTCCAGCCCAGCAGCATGTCGCTGACGACCTGCATCCGCTTCTGCCCGATGACCACCCGGCGACCCTCGTGCTCGACCACGGACGCCTCGAACCCCGCGGTCACCAGGTGCGGCAGCAGCACCGACGGACGGGCCTCCTTGACCTGCAGGACCAGGGGCTCACCGCGGTGGTCCAGGAGCAGCACGACGTAGGACCGGGTACCGACGCTGCCCGTGCCGACGACCCGGAACGCCACGTCCTGCACCGCGTGCCGGGACAGCAGCGGCAGACGGTCCTCGGAGAGCGAGTCGAGGTAGTCCTCCAGGGCCCCGGCCACCGCCGCGGCCTCCTCGTCCGGTACCCGCCGCAGCACCGGCGGGGCGTCCACGAAACGGCGCCCGCCGTCCTCGGTCGCCTCCGTCGACTTCGCCGCGAACCGCCCGCTGGTGTTGGCCCGTGCCTTCTCCGAGACCCGCTCCAGCGTGCCGACCAGGTCGTGGGCGTCGGTGTGCGAGACGAGTTCCTCGTCCGCGATCGCGTTCCACGCGTCCAGTACCGGCAGCTTGGCCAGCAGTCGCATGGTGCGGCGGTACGCGCCCACCGCGCCGTGCGCCGCGGCGCGGCAGGTGTCCTCGTCCGCACCCGCCTCCCGGCCGGCGAGCACCAGGGAGGCGGCGAGCCGCTTGAGGTCCCACTCCCAGGGACCGTGCACCGTCTCGTCGAAGTCGTTGAGGTCGATGACCAGGCCGCCGCGCGCGTCACCGTACAGCCCGAAGTTGGCCGCGTGGGCGTCGCCGCAGATCTGCGCCCGTATCCGGGTCATGGGGGTGCGGGCCAGGTCGTAGGCCATGAGGCCCGCCGAGCCGCGCAGGAAGGCGAAGGGTGTGGCCGCCATGCGTCCGACGCGCAGCGGGGTGAGTTCGGGGAGTCGGTCGCGGCTGGACTCCTCCACCGCGCTCACCGCGTCGGGCCGGGACCCGTCCAGGTCGAGCGCCGCGTGCGCGCTGCGCGGGACGCGCTCTCGCAGGGCCTTGCCCTCCTGCTTGGGCGACCCCTTGACCGGCCACTCGGCGAAGCCGCGCGTCCGCGGCAGCCTGCGCACCGCGCCCACAGCGGCCTCGGCGGACGTACCGCCCGAAAACTCCGCACCGACCTCGGTCATGTCGACCGCCTCCCCCGAACACCCACGGACCCGCACATCAACTCGTGCAGACCGTACAGCCGGTGGCCGAAACGCGTCAGACCCTGTGGACAACTCCACAGCTGTGAAAACCCCACCTCACGCCGGGCCGCCGCGGCACTCACCCACCGCCAGGCCGGTCAACCGAGCCCGCACCGACCGTCCGCCCCCGGGTCGGCCGCCCCACGCCCCACGCCCCACGCCCAACGCCCAGCGCCCTGCACCCCCGCGCACCCACACCCCGCGCCGACGCCCCGCCGGGTCGCCGGACCCTCAGCACCCGCCCCCCTCCGGCAGATACCGCGCGGCCCACTCCTTCAGCTCCGCGAACGCCGGCTCCAGCGCCGCCCCCGCGTCCGTCAGCCGGTACGACACCCGCAGCGGAGGACCCTCGTCGACCTCGCGCACCACGAGCCCCGCCGCGGCGAGCTCGGTGAGGCGGTCGGACAGCATCCGCTCGCTGATGCCGGGGATCGCCCGGCGCAGGTCGACGAAGTACGCAGGTCCAGGCGTCAGCACGGCCACGATCGGCCCGGTCCAGCGCTTTCCCAGCAACTGGAAGACGCGGGTGATCCCGCCGTCCACCCGCTTGCACGCCTCTGTCCCGTGTCTCTCCTCGACCGTCATGCGTTCAGGGTACTGCGCTCCCGTACGGGGGTGAAAAAAAGTAAGTCCCTGTGTTATCAATAGTCGAGTACGAAAGTTTAGCCACGCACTACTCCCCAGGAGACCCCCATGGCCACCCTTCTGCACATCGACTCCTCCGTGTTCCCCGAGGGCGCCTCCGCCTCGCGCTCGGTCACGGGCGCCTTCCGCAGGACCTGGGAGGAGCAGCACCCCGGGGGCACGGTGATCTACCGCGACCTCTCCGCGAACCCCGTGCCGCACATCACCGCCGACGCCCACACCGCCGCCTTCTTGGATTCGGCCACCCACACCCCCGAGCAGGCCGCCGCCTTCCACGCGCGCGTGCGGCTCATCGAGGAGCTGGAGGCGGCGGACGCCGTGCTGATCGGCGCTCCGATGTACAACTACGGGATCCCCTCGACCCTCAAGGCCTGGCTGGACAACGTGATCGTCATGGGCCGCACCGCGATGGCCGAGGACTCGAAGATCCAGGGCACTCCGGTCACCGTGGTCGCCAGCCGCGGCGGCTCCTACGCGCCCGGCACCCCGCGCGAGTCCTACGAGTACGTGCAGAACTACCTGGCGGCGGTCCTCGGCGACACCCTCGCCCTGGACGTCGACTTCATCGTCCCGGAGCTGACCATGGCCCCGCACAACCCGGCGATGACCGAGCTGATCCCCCTCTACGAGGCCTCCCGCGCCCGCGTCCACCAGGAGGCGGAGACCAAGGCGAAGAGCCTCGCCCAGCGCCTGGCCGCGTAAGCGCACCCACCTCGGCCACCACACCTCGGACAGGCCGACCTCACGCGGTGTGATTGTCCTCACGGCCGACGCGCCCGCCCACCCGCGCCCCACGGCTTCACGCCACCGCCCCAGGCAACGCAAAAGCCCCGCAGGTCAAAGACCTGCGGGGCTTTCAGCTGTGCGCGAGGGGGGAGTTGAACCCCCACGCCCTTTCGGGCACTGGAACCTGAATCCAGCGCGTCTGCCTATTCCGCCACCCGCGCATTGGGTGTGTCCTCGGGCTCCGTTCCCCTTGGGGCTGGCGCCTTCCGACATCCAGAACATTAGCACGCTGGTGGGGGTGGGTTCACATCCCTTGTCGAGGGGCAGCCGCAGGGACAACCCCCCACCGGGGACGCGGACATCCCGCACCGAACCGCCCGCCCGACGGCCACGTATCGACGAGTGTCTGCTCACGTCTCAACCTCGTACCGGTACCGCCCCTCTCACCGGGAGCCGGTCGGGGTCCACAGCCGGGTGCGGGACACTTGTGTGCGGCCGCCTCTACGATCCTTGGCAGGACGAGTCGGCCGGGGGAGTTCGAAGAGGGACTCCACAGGGAACTTCGGAGGCGTCGACACCCGTCGACGAGGCCGACAGGGGGAACCAGCCGATCGACCGGCGCGTGGATACGATCAGTAAGCAGTACCAGGTAAGGCAGTACCCGCTCTGCGGGGTGCAGGACGGCAGCAGCTACGGAGGAGGTGCCCCATGGGAGTCCTGAAGAAGTTCGAGCAGCGTCTCGAAGGTCTGGTCAACGGCACCTTCGCGAAGGTGTTCAAGTCCGAGGTACAGCCCGTGGAGATCGCGGGAGCGCTCCAGCGCGAGTGCGACAACAACGCCACCATCTGGAACCGCGACCGCACGGTCGTCCCCAACGACTTCATCGTGGAGTTGAGCACGCCGGACTTCGAGCGGCTGAGCCCGTACTCCGGCCAGCTCGGCGACGAACTCGCCGGCATGGTGCGCGACTACGCCAAGCAGCAGCGCTACACCTTCATGGGCCCCATCAAGGTCCACCTGGAGAAGGCCGAGGACCTCGACACCGGCCTGTACCGGGTGCGCAGCCGCACGCTCGCCTCCTCCACCGACCAGCAGGCCTCCGCGCCCGCCGCCCCGGCCGGCCGCCCCGCGGCCCCCGGCGGCTACGGCTACCCGCCGGCCGTCGCTCCCGCCGGAGCTCCGGGCGCCCCTCCCATGCCGGCCGCGCCGCCGCCCGGCGGCCGCCCCGGCGGTTACGGATACCCGCAGCCCGCGAACGGTGCCCGGCCCCCGGCCGCGCCCGCTCCCGCGGCGGCGGCCGGCGGCAGAACCCGCCACTGGATCGAGATCAACGGCGCCCGCCATCAGATCTCCCGCGCGACGCTGGTGCTGGGCCGCAGCACCGAGGCCGACGTGCGGATCGACGACCCCGGCGTCTCCCGCCGGCACTGCGAGATCCGGACCGGAACGCCCTCGACGATCCAGGATCTCGGCTCCACCAACGGCATCGTGGTGGACGGGCAGCACACCACCCGCGCTACGCTCCGCGACGGCTCGCGGATCGTCGTGGGCAGCACCACCATCATTTACCGGCAAGCCGAAGGGTGAAGCGGGGGCAATGTCAGAGCTGACCCTCACGGTCATGCGGCTGGGTTTCCTGGCCGTACTGTGGCTGTTCGTGATCGTGGCCGTGCAGGTCATCCGCAGCGACCTGTTCGGAACGCGCGTCACTCAGCGCGGCGCCCGGCGCGAGGCGGCCCGGCCGCAGCAGGCCCAGCGGCAGCAGGCGCCCCCGCAGCAGCGCCAGCAGCCCTCGGGCGGCCGCCGGGGCCGTAACGCCCCCAGCAAGCTGGTCGTCAGCGAGGGCACCCTCACCGGCACCACCGTCGCGCTGCAGGGCCAGACCATCACGCTGGGCCGGGCGCACGACAGCACCATCGTGCTGGACGACGACTACGCCTCCAGCAGGCACGCCAGGATCTACCCGGACCGGGACGGTCAGTGGATCGTCGAGGACCTCGGCTCCACCAACGGCACCTACCTGGACCGGAACCGGCTGACGACCCCCACACCGATTCCGCTGGGCGCGCCGATCCGCATCGGCAAGACCGTCATCGAGCTGCGGAAGTAGTGCTACATCATGAATAGGCGCGAGCGGAGCGAGCACGCGGCGTGGGCCCCCACCCCGGGTCCCGGCGCGCTCCCGACCGGAGGGTGGGCACCGTGCGGATGTACCCGGAGCCGACGGGCGAGGTGCGCATGAGTCTGTCACTGCGCTTCGCCGCCGGATCGCACAAAGGCATGATCCGGGAGGGCAACGAGGACTCCGGATACGCCGGTCCCCGCCTGCTCGCCATCGCCGACGGCATGGGCGGCGCCGCCGCCGGTGAGGTCGCCTCCTCCGAGGCCATCTCCACCATCGTCGCCCTCGACGACGACGTGCCCGGCTCCGACGTCCTCACCTCCCTCGGCACCGCCGTCCAGCGTGCCAACGACCAGTTGCGCGCCCTGGTCGAGGAGGACCCCCAGCTGGAGGGCATGGGCACCACGCTCACCGCCCTGCTGTGGACCGGACAGCGCCTCGGCCTCGTCCACGTCGGCGACTCGCGCGCGTACCTGCTGCGCGACGGCGTCCTCACCCAGATCACACAGGACCACACCTGGGTGCAGCGCCTGGTCGACGAGGGCCGGATCACCGAGGAAGAGGCCACCACCCACCCGCAGCGCTCCCTGCTGATGCGCGCGCTGGGCAGCGGCGAGCATGTCGAGCCGGACCTGTCGATCCGTGAAGTCCGTGCCGGCGACCGGTACTTGATCTGCTCCGACGGCCTCTCCGGCGTCGTCTCGCACCAGACGCTGGAAGACACCCTCGCCAGCTACCAGGGCCCCCAGGAGACCGTGCAGGAGCTGATTCAGCTCGCGCTGCGCGGTGGCGGCCCCGACAACATCACGGTCATCGTCGCCGACGTCCTCGACCTCGACACCGGCGACACCCTCGCGGGCCAGCTGTCCGACGTCCCCGTGGTGGTCGGCGCGGTCGCCGAGAACCAGAACCACCTGCACGACCCGGGCCTGATGCAGACCCCGGCGGGCCGCGCCTCCGGGCTCGGCCGTCAGGCGCCCGGACGGGGCGGGGGCGAGTTCGGTCCGCCCGGCTCCGGCGACGTGACCGGGTTCATCCCGACCGACGGCTTCGGCGACTACGGCGACGAGGACTTCGTCAAGCCGCGCAAGAGCCGCACGTGGCTGAAGAGATCCTTCTACATCGCGCTCGCCCTCGGCGTCATCGGCGGTGGCCTCTACGGCGGCTGGCGCTGGACCCAGACCCAGTACTACGTGGGCGCCAACGGTCGGCATGTGGCCCTGTACCGCGGCATCAGCCAGGACCTGGCCTGGGTGTCGTTGTCGAAGGTCTCCAAGGACCACCCCGAGATCGAACTCAAGTACCTGCCGCCGTACCAGCAGAAGCTCGTCGAGGGCACCATCGCCGAGGGCGATCTCAAGACCGCCCAGAAGAAGATCGACGAACTCTCGGTGCAGGCCGCCGCGTGCCAGAAGCGCGCCGAGCAGCAGGCAGCCGAGAGCAAGCAGAACTCCAAGACCGGCGAGGGCGAGGCCGGAGGCACCACGGGAACCACCCGGACCTCCCTCACGTCCAAGGCGTCACCGACCCCGTCCACCTCTTCCTCACCGTCCCCGACCGCTTCCGCCACCCCGACCGCTCCCACTCCCAGCCCCGGCCCCACTCTCTCGGAGGAAGAGCAGAAGGTCGTCTCGCAGTGCGGAACGCAGTAGGCAAGCCGTGAGAGGCCCCGTCACACGATGAGCAGTACTTCCCACACGTCGACGCACCACACGTCCACGATCGGCTCCATCGGCACCCCGAGCCGACGCAACACCGAGCTCGCGCTGCTGGTGTTCGCCGTGGTCATCCCGGTCTTCGCCTACGCCAACGTCGGGTTGGCCATCAACGACGAGCTGCCGGCCGGACTGCTGGGCTATGGCCTGGGTCTCAGTTTGCTGGCCGGCGTAGGCCATCTCGTCGTCCGGAAGTTCGCGCCGTACGCGGACCCGCTGATGCTCCCGCTGGCCACCCTGCTGAACGGGCTCGGCCTGGTCATCATCTGGCGCCTGGACCAGTCCAAGCGCCTGCAGCGGAGCAACACCTTCGTCGAGGCGGCACCGCGCCAGCTGCTGTACTCGGCGATGGGCGTCGCCCTGCTGGTGGTCGTACTGATCTTCCTCAAGGACCACCGCGTCCTGCAGCGCTACACGTACATCTCCATGGCCGGAGCCATGCTCCTCCTGGTGCTGCCGCTGATCCCCGGCATCAGCGCTCCCACCTACGGCGCCAAGATCTGGATCAAGATCCCCGGCCTCGGCACGCTCCAGCCCGGTGAGTTCGCGAAGATCGCCCTCGCGGTGTTCTTCGCCGGCTATCTCATGGTCAAGAGAGACGCCCTGGCCCTGGCCAGCCGTCGCTTCATGGGCCTGTACCTGCCGCGCGGCCGCGACCTCGGTCCGATCCTCGTCGTCTGGGTGATGTCGATCCTCATCCTGGTCTTCGAGACCGACCTCGGTACATCCCTGCTGTTCTTCGGGATGTTCATCATCATGCTGTACGTCGCCACCGAGCGGACCAGCTGGATCGTCTTCGGTCTGCTGATGTCCGCGGTCGGCGCGGTCGGCGTGGCGAGCTTCGAGCCGCACATCCAGACCCGTGTGCAGGCCTGGCTCGACCCGATGCACGAGTTCGAGCTCAGCCGCTCCGGCGTCCAGGACGGCATCGTCCACTCCGAGCAGGCCATGCAGGCCCTGTGGGCCTTCGGCTCCGGCGGCACCCTCGGCACCGGTCTCGGGCAGGGCAACTCCGACCTCATCGGCTTCGCCGCCAACTCCGACTTCATCCTCGCCACCTTCGGCGAGGAGCTGGGCCTCGCCGGCGTCATGGCGATCCTGCTGCTCTACGGGCTGATCGTCGAGCGCGGTGTCCGCACGGCCCTCGCGGCCCGGGACCCGTTCGGCAAGCTGCTGGCCATCGGCCTGTCCGGCGCCTTCGCGCTCCAGGTCTTCGTGGTGGCCGGCGGTGTCATGGGCCTCATCCCGCTGACCGGTATGACGCTGCCGTTCGTGGCCTACGGCGGTTCGTCCGTGATCGCCAACTGGGCCCTCATCGGCATCCTGTTGCGCATCAGCGACACCGCCCGCCGCCCCGCGCCCGCCCCCGCACCCAACCCCGACGCCGAGATGACCCAGGTGGTCCGCCCGTCATGAACAAGCCCCTGCGCCGGATCGCGATCTTCTGCGGGCTCCTCGTCCTGGCCCTGCTCGTCCGGGACAACTGGCTCCAGTACGTCAAGGCCGACGAGCTGCGGACCGACACCGCCAACCGCCGGGTCGCCATCGAGCGGTACGCCAGCCCGCGCGGCGACATCATCGTCGACGGCAAGGCCATCACCGGCTACAGCGAGACCTCGGGCGACTTCAAGTACAAGCGCACCTACAAGGACGGCCCCATGTGGGCGCCCGTCACCGGGTTCGTCTCCCAGGCGTACGGCGCCAACCAGCTGGAGTACCTCGAGGACGGCATCCTCACCGGCAACGACGACCGGCTGTTCTTCCGCAACACCCTCGACATGGTCACGGGCAAGCCGAAGGAGGGCGGCAACGTCGTCACCACCCTCAACGGCGCCGCCCAGAAGGCCGCGTACGACGGCCTCAAGGAGCGCGGCAAGGGTGCCGTCGTCGCCCTCGAACCGGCCACCGGCAAGATCCTGGCGCTGGCCTCCTACCCGTCGTACGACCCCGGAAAGATCGCGGGCGGCGGCGAGTCGGACGAGAAGACCTGGAAGGCGCTGGACAAGAAGAACAACCCCGACGACCCCATGCTCAACCGCGCGCTGCGCGAGGTCTACCCGCCCGGCTCCACCTTCAAGGTCCTCACCGCGGCCGCCGCGCTGGAGAACGGCCTGTACGACTCGGCCGACGAGAAGACCAAGTCGCCGCTGCCCTGGACGCTGCCCGGCACCCGGACCGAACTGAAGAACGAGGGCACGATCCCCTGCGAGAACGCCACTCTCCGGGTCGCCCTGCAGTACTCGTGCAACACCGTCTTCGGCAAGGTCGGCTACGACCTCGGCAACGAGAAGATGCTGGACGAGGCGAAGAAGTTCGGCTTCACCGAGGAGCAGTTCACGCCGGTGCGCTCCAGCGCCTCCGTCTTCTCCGACGACATGGAGGACTCGCAGGTCGCGCTCTCCTCCATCGGCCAGTTCAACACCGCCGCGACCCCGCTGCAGATGGCCATGGTCGCCTCCGCGGTCGCCAACAACGGCACCCTCATGAAGCCGTACATGGTGGACGAGCTCCAGGCCAGCAACGTCGACGTCATCGAGAAGACCGACCCGGAGACGTACAGCGAGCCGCTGTCCGCGAAGAACGCGCAGATCCTGCAGTCGATGATGGAGACCGTCGTCAAGGACGGCACCGGCAAGGCCGCCCAGATCGACGACGTCACGGTGGGCGGCAAGACCGGTACCGCCCAGCACGGCGAGAACAACAGCAAGAACCCCTACGCCTGGTTCATCTCGTACGCCAAGCTCAGCGACGGCAGCTCCCCGGTCGCCGTGGCCGTGGTCGTCGAGGACGAGGACGCCGTCCGCGAGAACATCTCCGGCGGCGGCCTCGCGGCCCCGATCGCGAAGAGCGTGATGGAGGCGGTCATCAACTCCAAGAAGTGACCCCGATCACGTCCCCCTCACATCGGTGCACGTTGCGATACCGGTCCTGTATCGGGTGACGGGCTTGGCCAGGTCACACAAAGCCAGCCGGGTACGGTAGGCCCGGACGGCAGCCTCCGACCGCACACCAGTGCCGGTCGGGACCGACGGAGAGGGCTGGTAGGTAGCTATGGAAGAGCCGCGTCGCCTCGGCGGCCGGTACGAGCTGGGCCAGGTGCTCGGTCGTGGTGGCATGGCGGAGGTATACCTCGCGCATGACACCCGCCTCGGCCGCACCGTGGCGGTGAAGACGCTGCGCGCGGACCTCGCGCGCGACCCGTCCTTCCAGGCCCGGTTCCGCCGGGAGGCCCAGTCGGCCGCCTCGCTCAACCATCCCGCGATCGTCGCGGTCTACGACACGGGCGAGGACTACATCGACGGGGTCTCGATCCCGTACATCGTCATGGAGTACGTCGACGGCTCCACGCTCCGTGAGCTGCTGCACTCCGGCCGCCGGCTGCTGCCGGAGCGCACGCTGGAGATGACGATCGGCATCCTCCAGGCCCTGGAGTACTCCCACCGGGCCGGCATCGTCCACCGCGACATCAAGCCGGCCAACGTCATGCTCACGCGCAACGGCCAGGTCAAGGTCATGGACTTCGGCATCGCCCGCGCCATGGGCGACTCCGGCATGACGATGACCCAGACGTCGGCGGTCATCGGTACGGCCCAGTACCTCTCGCCGGAGCAGGCGAAGGGCGAGCAGGTCGACCAGCGCTCCGACCTCTACTCGACGGGCTGCCTCCTCTATGAGCTCCTGACGGTACGGCCGCCCTTCGTGGGCGACTCCCCCGTGGCCGTGGCCTACCAGCACGTC
Source organism: Streptomyces sp. NPDC034103 (assembly GCF_055575395.1). Taxonomy (NCBI): domain Bacteria; kingdom Bacillati; phylum Actinomycetota; class Actinomycetes; order Kitasatosporales; family Streptomycetaceae; genus Streptomyces; species Streptomyces sp. NPDC034103. The sequence continues at coordinate 425,739 of NZ_JBVISS010000003.1, forward strand.
CGCGAGGAGCCGCAGCCCCCGTCGGTCTTCGACCCCGAGCTCACGCCCGAGATGGACGCCATCGTCCTCAAGGCCCTGGTCAAGGACCCCAACTACCGCTACCAGTCAGCCGACGAGATGCGCGCCGACATCGAGGCGTGCCTGGACGGCCAGCCGGTGGCGGCCACCGCGGCGATGGGTTCGGTCGGCTACGGCGCCTACCCCGACGACCAGGCGACCACCGCCCTGCGTTCCACGGACGCCGGCGCCACGTCCATGCTCCCGCCCATGAACCCGGACGACGGGGGCTACGGCTACGACGACCGCCCGGACCGCCGCCGCCAGCCGAAGAAGAACAACACCTCGACGATCCTGCTGGTCGTCGCGGCCGTGCTGGTCCTGATCGGCGCGATCCTGATCGGCAAGTGGGCGTTCAGCGGGAACGACAGCGCGGACGACCAGGTGGCGGTGCCCGTCTTCATCGGCGAGACCAAGGACAACGCCGAGCGGATGGCGACGAACAGCGACCTGAAGCTGTCCTTCACCAGCAAGACCTGCGAGAACCAGCCCAAGGGCAAGATCTGCAGCCAGGACCCTGAGAGCGGCCTGAAGGTCGACAAGCAGTCGATCGTCAACCTGGTGGTCTCCACGGGCGCCCCGAAGGTCTCCGTCCCCAGCGTCATCGGCGACCAGTTCGACGACGCCAGGGAGAAGCTGGAGGGCGACGACTTCGGGCTGAAGGTCAAGAAGAAGGAGAAGGAGTCCACAGAGCCGACGGGCTCCGTCCTCGACCAGAACCCGGTCTTCGGCAAGGAAGTCGAACGGGGCACGACGATCACCCTGACCGTCGCCACGGAGATCCAGAAGTCCACGGTCCCGGACGTCAGCAAGCTCAGCTGTGACGAGGCCAAGGCCCGGATGACGGAGAGCAACCTCACCGGCAACTGCGTGACCGACACGGAGACCGACGACGGCAACCTGGTCGACAAGGTCATCAGCACCGACCCGCAGATCGGCGCCTCGGTCGACAAGGGCTCGACGGTGACGATCCACCTGGGCAAGAAGAAGGCCCAGGAGCAGGTCCAGGTGCCGTCGGTGATCCAGCAGACGCTGAAGGACGCCCGCAAGGCCCTCGAGGATCGAGGTCTGTCGGTCAACGTCACCGGCTCCCAGGACGAGAACGCCATCGTCTTCACCCAGGATCCGCAGCCCGGCTCCACAGTGCCCAAGGGCACCACGGTCAACCTGGCCGCCATCGCCCAGCAGAACAACAACGGTGGCAACAACGGCGGCGACGGCGGCGGCTTCTTCGGCGGCGTGACCGGAACCGCGGCCCGCACCGAGGACTGATCCGACGCTCCGAGCGACTGAGCCCCGGTACCCGTGAGGGATGCCGGGGCTCAGCCCTTTCCTGACGTCAGGTGTCGTAGATCACAGGCGATCATGGGTCACCTCGCCTGGTTTTCCACCGAGTTGACGATCTTGCCGCCCCCGGGGGCCCCACATATCTTCACGGTGCATTTGTCGTGCACACCCCCCTCATCTCCAGGAGATTCGGCATGCGCAAGACCATCTCCACGCTGCTCGCCACGTTGGCGCTGTTCGTCGGCGGACTCGTCATGGCCCCCACCGCGAGCGCCGCGGGCTACGGCTGTTCCGGCAACCTGATCGACACCTACGACGTCAAGACCAGCAACGGCGTGAAGTACGGCGTGGTCTACCTCTACTACAGCACCGCGGAGGGCGGCACCAACTGCGCCGTCACCGTGGACACCTACTTCGGTACCCGCAAGCACATGGCCATCTTCATCGACCGCTGCGCCGCCGGCAGCGTGGCCGGCCGGTCCTGCGCCTCGGACCAGTACGACTCCGACTCCGGCAACTACATCACGTACGCCGGACCCCGCCAGGTCACGGGCTCCGCGAACCGCTGCATCAAGCTGAACGGGGTCATCCACAACCCGTCCGGCTCCTCGCTGGCCCAGCTGGTCACGCTCGCGGTGCACTGCTGACCGTCTGATCACCCGCAGGCCGTGCCCCCGGTGCCGAACCGGGGGCACGACGGCGTCAGCGCAGTTCCCTCGGCGGTGTCCGCTCGCTGTCGACCTTCTCCACCCGCACCAGCTCGCCCCACACCACGTACCGGTACCGGCTCGTGTACACCGGCGTGCAGGTGGTCAGGGTGATGTACTTGCCGGCCTTCTTCTTCCCCGACTCCTTGGGGATCGCGCCGAGCACCTTGACGTTGTACTTCGAGGTCTCGGGAAGGATCGCGTACGTCTTGTAGACGTACCACTTGTCCTTCGTCTCGAAGACGATCGGGTCGCCCTTCTCGATCTTGTCGATGTTGTGGAACTGGGCGCCGTGGCCGTCGCGGTGGGCCGCGAGAGAGAAGTTGCCGTCCTTGCCGGTCATCGGCAGGGTCGCCTTGACCGGGTCGGTGTAGTAACCGGCGACACCGTCGTTGAGCTGCTTCGCCGACGTGCCCTTCTCGACCAGGACCTCGCCGTTCCTCATCGCGGGGACGTGCAGGAAGCCGATGCCGTTCTTCGTGTTCAGCGCACCCGGCCCGGTGTCCTGGGCCCAGTAGTCACGGACCTTGTCGGCCTGCTTGCCCGCCGCGCGGTCGGCGACGACGTTCGTCCACCACAGCGAGTAGACGACGAACAGGCCGAGGATCAGCCCCGCCGTGATGAGGAGTTCACCGAAGACACTGACCGCCATGGCGATCCGGCCCATACGGCGCCGACGCGGGGCGGGGGCCGGTTCGGTGACCTCGTGCTGCTCCGTGGTCGCTGCCACTGTTTCATCTGCCCTTACTGGACGAGCGCATCCGGCTTGCCCTTGCTGCGCGGCCGTTCCTCGACCATCTTGCCCCAGACGATCAGCCGGTACTTGCTGGTGAACTCCGGCGTGCAGGTCGTCAGGGTGATGTAACGGCCCGGTTCGGTGAACCCGGACTGCGGCGGAACCGGGTTCAGCACGCTCGTGTTGCTCGGCGGCGTCACCGGCAGCGACGACGTCATCTTGTAGACGAAGTAGTCGTCCTGCGTCTCCACGACGATCTCGTCGCCCTTGCTGAGCCGGTTGATGTACCGGAACGGCTCACCATGGGTGTTCCGATGCCCCGCGAGCCCGAAGTTCCCGGTCTTCGCGCTCGGCATCGCCGTCTTGAGCGGTCCCTCGGAGTAGTGCCCGACCATGCCCCGGTCGAGCACCTTCTTGTTGCTGATGCCCTCCGCTATCGGCACGACCACGTCCAGCTTGGGAATGTGCAGCAGCGCGAACCCCTGCCCCGGCTCGAACTCGCCCGGCGCCCGCTGCCCGCTCGCCCACTCGTTCTGGAGGCTGCTCGCCTCCTTGCCGGCCTGCGCGTGCGCCCGCACGTTGGTCCACCACAGCTGGTAGGTGACGAACAGCAGCATCAGCACACCGGTGGTGATGAACACCTCGCCGATCGCGCGGCTCGCCAGCACACCCGCGCTGGGTTTGCGCGCGCGGGCCTGCCGCCGGGCCTCGACCCGGGAGAGCGGCGCGGACGACTTCCTCTCCTGCGGAGGCTCGGTCGGCTCGGAGGAGGGCCGCGCGTGGCCTCCGTGGCGCCCGCCACGCCGCTTGGCGGCCTTTCTCCGGGCCGCACGGCCGCCGGTAGGGGTTCCGGTGGCTCCCGTGGCGGATGAGGCGTCAGAGGCCGTTCCCGGCCCGTCTATTCGGGTCGGCGGCGGCTCCGGTATCCGCAGCGCCACCGTCTCGTCGTCGAGAGGCGGGACAAAAGGCCCATCGGGGTACGAACGGCCCGCATGCCACTCCCCGAGCGCACCGGTGTCCTCGTACGACTGCTCCCCGTACGAGGTCCCGGACTCGCGCTCGGGGCGCAGTGCGGTCACGCCGAGGCCCTGCCCACCACCGGGGCCAGCCCCGCGCTCCGCGCCACCGCACCCTGGTCGCCGCACTCCACCAGCCAGTTGGCCAGCATCCGGTGGCCGTGCTCCGTCAACACCGACTCGGGGTGGAACTGCACGCCCTCGACACGCAGTTCACGGTGGCGCAGGCCCATGATGATCCCGTCGTGCGTCCGCGCGGTCACCTCCAGCTCGGCCGGCACCGTCCCCGGCTCGGCCGCGAGCGAGTGGTAGCGCGTCGCCGTGAAGGGCGTCGGCAGACCGGCGAAGACACCCTTGCCCTCGTGCTCGACCAGGGAGGTCTTGCCGTGCAGCAGCTCCGGCGCACGGTCCACGACGCCGCCGTAGGCCACCTGCATGGACTGCATCCCGAGGCACACGCCGAAGACCGGCACGCCGGTGGACGCGCAGTGGCGGACCATCTCGATGCAGACGCCCGCCTCCTCCGGCGTCCCCGGGCCGGGCGACAGCAGCACGCCGTCGAAGCCGTCCTGGGCGTGCGCCGTCGACACCTCGTCGTTGCGCAGCACCTCGCACTCGGCGCCCAGCTGGTACAGGTACTGCACCAGGTTGAAGACGAAGCTGTCGTAGTTGTCGACGACGAGAATCCGCGCACTCACTGGTTGTCCACCGTCACATCGTTGAAAGGCAGCAGCGGTTCGGCCCACGGGAAGACGTACTGGAAGAGGACATAGACCACTGCGAGCGCCAGCACGAGTGAGAGCAGTGCCCTCACCCACGCGTTACCCGGCAGATGCCGCCAGATCCAGCCGTACATGCCGTCCCTTCCGTCGCACCACGGCACCAGACTCACGCCGTACAGCCACCAGACTAACGGCGCAGCGCCTTGGGCTTCCCTTTCTCCACAGGCTGTGTGGAGTCCAGATGCGCCCAGACGATCAGCCGGTGGCTGTGGCCCCATTCCGGATCGCACGTGGTCAGCGTGAGGTAGCGGCCCGACCGCGTGTACCCCGACTTACGTGGCACAGGATCGATCACCTCAACGTCCGTGGGCACGGTTTTGTAAGGCCCTTTGTCGATCCGATACGTGAACCAGGTCGTCCCGTCGGTGAGCACCACCGCGTCCCCGCGCCGCAGCCGGGGAAAGTCCTTGAAGGGATCGCCGTACGTGCGCCGGTGACCGGCCACCGAGAAGTTGCCCGTCTCCCCGAGCCGCGCGGTCCGCGCGTAGTGCCCGAGCCCCTTCTTGAGGGTGCCGACCGCCGTGCCTTCCAGCACGGGCTTGTTCCACGTGAAACCAAGCCGCGGGATGTACATGATCGCGAAGGGCTTCCCGCTCCGGTACGCCGTGGGCTCCGGCGCCCCCGCGGAGGTGCCCGCCGACGGCTGCACGCTCTTCCTGGCCCACTGGTCCTGCAACTGGTCGATCTGGTCGCCCATGACGTCGTCGGCCTTCACGCCGGTCCAGAAGAGCACGTAGGCCACGAACAGCACGATGAGCGCGCCGGCGGTGATGCAGAGTTCGCTGACGGTCCTGACGACGACACGCACCGGCGGCTCCAGAAGAGGCCTACTCCACGGGCTTGGCGTACTGCAGATCCACTGTGCCCGAGTAGCCGGGCAGAGTCACCGCTCCTTCGTCCTCGACTTTCCATCCGAGGCCGTAGACGTTGACGTAGACCATGTAGTTCTGGATGGCCTTGCTCGCCGCGAGCGATGTCTTCAGCCGCTCCGGGTCCCCGATCGCCGTGATCTTGTACGGCGGCGAGTAGACCCGGCCTTGGAGGATGAGCGTGTTGCCCACGCAGCGCACCGCGCTGGTGGAGATCAGCCGCTGGTCCATGACCTTGATGCCCTTGGCGCCGGCCTGCCACATCGCGTTCACCACGGCCTGGAGGTCCTGCTGGTGGATGACCAGGTAGTCCGGCTGCGGCTCGGGATAGCCGGGGAGCTTGGCGGTGGCGTCCGGCGGGGCGTCGTTGAGGGTGACGCTGATCGCCTCGCCCTTCAGCTGCTGCGTGCCCGCCTGCTTCTCCAGCGCCGCCAGCTTGTCGTCCTCGGCCTTGGTGCTGCCGTCGTCCCGCTCGGCCAGCGCCTCCACGTCCTCCCTGAGGGCGCCGTTGGTCTCGTCCAGCTGACCGTTCTTGTGACTGCGCTCCAGGATCAGGTCGGAGAGTTTGAGCAGCGAGGCGTCCGTGCGGATGTTGGTGCCCTTGGCCGTGTTGAAGCTGGTGAAGAAGATGAGTCCCGCGAGAGCGAAGACGGCCACCGTGAGCAGCCGCACGGGCCGGAAACCTCGCCTGCGGGCAGGGCTGGATCCCGTCCCGGGGGAGTCGGCAGAATTGCTCAACGTACCCTTATCTCCTTCGGCGCCGCGGAAGCACTACGCTAACGGACGCCCGGGGGAGCACTCAGTGTCCCCTTGTACGCTGCCCCGAGCCCCACCTAGTTACCTGCGCGGCCACGCAGCGCATCGACAGGAGAGACCCTCGTGCCGAAGTCACGTATCCGCAAGAAGGCCGATTACACGCCGCCGCCGGCAAAGCAGGCGACCAGCATCAAGCTGAACAGCCGCGCCTGGGTCGCGCCCGTCATGCTCGCCCTGTTCGTCATCGGGCTGGCCTGGATCGTCGTCTTCTATGTGACGGACGGGTCGCTGCCCATCGACGCGCTGGACAACTGGAACATCGTGGTGGGCTTCGGCTTCATCGCCGCCGGATTCGGCGTCTCCACCCAGTGGAAGTAGCTCTGCCCCAAGCTATCCACTGAGTTATCCACAGCGTTATCCACACTGGGGAAAAGACAGACGATCTGTGGATAACCCTTCAGCTGTTGACGCCGGTACGACTGACACACCGGTGCTCGAAAGCTCGTTCGCCCCCTGCCTGACCTGCGGAAACTCCGGCCAGTGACAGGGGGCACAGCTGTTCCCGCACCGTACGCACAGGCTCCGCCACCCACTGTGGACAACCCCAGCTCAGGTGAGCTGTGCGGTCCTCACCAGCGTCAGTACGACGACCACGGCGAGCACCAGGGCGCAGGTGCCGTACTGGACCAGGGAACGGCGCTCGCGCGGGGCGTGCAGCATGGCGTAGCCGACTACGAGGCCGCCCGCGAGGCCGCCGATGTGGGCCTGCCAGGAGATGTCGACCATGGGGTTGAAGGTGAAGAGCAGGTTGATCACCAACAGCGCGATGATCGGCCGCAGGTCGTGGTTGCGCCGGCGCATCAGGACGGCGGTGGCCCCGAAGAGGCCGAAGATGGCGCCCGAGGCGCCGAGGGTGGCCGTGGTCGGGGATTCCAGAAGGTAGGCCAGGACACTGCCGACGAGTCCCGAGACGAGGTAGAGCGCGAGGTAGCGGGCCCGGCCGAGGGCGGCTTCCAGGGGGCCGCCGAGCCACCACAGGCTCAGCATGTTGAAGGCGATGTGCCAGATCTCCTGATGGGTGAACATCGAGGTGACCAGGCGGTACCACTGCCCGCCCGCGACGCCCTCGGTGGGCGCGAACGGCGCCGGCGGCCAGGCGCCGATGAGGAACAGGTCGCTTACCAGTGACGGGGACGCCTGGACGGCGATGAAGACGGCGAGGTTGATCCCGACCAGGATCTTGGTGACCAGCCGGGGGTCGGCCGCGATCGTGCCGCCGGCCAGGGTGCGGGGCATGGCGGCGTCGGGGCGGTGACCGGTGCCGGAGCCGCCGCGGACACACTCCGGGCACTGGAAGCCGACGGACGCGCTGACCATGCACTCCGGGCAGATCAGGCGCTCGCAGCGGGTGCAGCTGATGCCGGTCTCACGGTCCGGGTGGCGGTAGCAGCCCGGCAGACCCTGGGCGGGCCGGGCGCCCTGGTCCTCCGGGCCCTGCGGGCTGCCTGGCGCCTGGTCCATGGGGTCCCCTAAGTCGTCGTATGCAGTGAAACCGCCCCGCCCCTCCTTACGGACGAGCGGGGCGTTTGGTTCCCTGTGCGGGGCCCGGTGCCGACGGGAGCCGGCCTGTCCGGCCGACGGCTCGGGGACCTCGGCGGCCGGTGGGAGCCGGTGATCAGCCTTGGCGGGTCTCGACGACGACCGACTCGATGACGACGTCGTTGAGCGGCCGGTCGGTGCGCGGGTTGGTCTGCGTGCCCGCGATGGCGTCGACGACCTTCTGGCTGGCTCCGTCGGTGACCTCGCCGAAGATGGTGTGCTTGCGGTTCAGCCACGTCGTGGGACCGAGGGTGATGAAGAACTGCGAGCCGTTCGTGCCCGGCCCGGCGTTGGCCATGGCCAGCAGGTAGGGCCGGTCGAAGGAGAGGTCCGGGTGGAACTCGTCCTTGAACTGGTAGCCGGGGCCGCCGGTGCCGTTGCCCAGCGGGTCACCGCCCTGGATCATGAAGCCGCTGATCACCCGGTGGAAGACCGTGCCGTCGTAGAGCTTGGCCGCGGACTTCTCGCCGGTGGTGGGGTTCGTCCACTCCCGCTCGCCCTTGGCGAGCTCGACGAAGTTCCTGACCGTCATCGGCGCGTGGTTCGGCAGGAGCCGGAGCTCGATGTCGCCGTGGTTGGTCTTCAGGGTGGCGTAGAGCTGCTCAGCCACGTGCTGCCTTCCGTTGTCTTCTTGTGACCCACCGATCCTCGCACGGCCCGTGCCTCCCGGCGCCCGTCACCCGTCACCCGTCCGCGAGGACTGTCTCGGCTCGGCGCGGGCAGAAAACCGGTCGAGTAATCCCGGGCCGGGAGCGCTCAGCGACGATCCGTGGCATTGTCGACGACAAGCTCCCGTTGCCCTGTATTCATCCGCTATTGCATGTGATCGCTCTTCAGCCATGCTTGATCGGAGAGGGTTCGGCGTCAGCGCCCATGACCCGGATGCCTGTCCGCGCATGCCCGACACGCGGTTGCGAGGCATGATCCGTAAAAGGGTGGAAAGTCGAAATACCGTACGCCACCGAGGAGGAGGATTCCCGTGACCCGCATTGACAGCGTGCGCGCCGCGACCGGTTCGGCGAAGGACAGCGTGCTGCACGCCGCGGAAGTGGTGGCGCCCTACGCCGACACGGCCAAGGACAGGGCCGCCCACTACGCACAGGAGGCACGCGTACGGCTCGCGCCGAAGGTGTCGCTGGCAGCCGAGCAGGCCCGCGTCCAGTACGGCGCGTATGTCGCGCCGCGCGTGGAGCAGGCCCTGACGCATGTGCCGCCGAAGGTCGACCACGCCGCCCATGAAGCTGCCGTCCGCACCCGCAAGGCTGCCCGGCAGGCCGCCGACTACTCACGTCCGAGGATCGAGCAGGCCGTGGCCGCGGCCACGCCGGTCAAGGACGAGGCCGCAGCCCGCGGCGCGGCCGCGCTGCTCGCGCTGCGCGGCCAGGTCTCGCCCAAGGAGATCGAGAAGCTGGTCCGCAAGCACAACCGCCGCGCGCGGGCCGGCCGTCTCGCCAAGGCGCTGGCGATCGCCGGTGTCGTCGCGGGCGGTGCTTACGCCGCCTGGAAGTGGTGGGACAAGCAGGCCAACCCCGACTGGCTGGTCGAGCCGCCCGCCGCGACGGAGGTCCCGGAGTCGCCCCGGCTGACGTCGGTGGACGGCAGCGGCCAGTCCGTGCTCGACCCCGAGGTCCAGGTCAAGGAGGCCGAGGAGGAGGCTGCCGACCGCGACGACCGTCGGTGACGTCCGACGCGCTCCGAACATCGCTGTGGGGCAGGAGACTTGAGGGTCTCCTGCCCCACAGCGATGTTTCACGTGGAACGGCGCATGCTTGCGCTGCACACTGGGCGGATGCTTGCCCTGTGCACTCACGATGACGTTTGCAACGCCCCAGGTGTGCACGTTCCGCACGAGTCGGGTTGACGGAGAGCGTCGCGCCGGTGACAAGTGCGTGCTCACGTCAGTCCCCACAAGGCCTCCACCAGCGGAATCCCAGACTCCGCCGACTCCTCGCGCATGGACGCGGCGGGCTGGTGCGCTACGCGCGTCTCCGCGTTTGCGCAAATAACTGCAACGCCCCTATGGGCCCGGAGTGAGCCACGTCACCTCCGGGGACCTCTCTCGTCCACACCTGCCCCGGGGGCGCGTCCGGCGCGTGAAAAACCGGCACATGCGAAGACCGGCCAGCCGCCACGAGGGCGACTGGCCGGTCCGAGGTGTGGAGCCTAGGGGAGTCGAACCCCTGACATCTGCCATGCAAAGACAGCGCTCTACCAACTGAGCTAAGGCCCCGGAAGAGGAACGTCCGACCGGAAGTGACTCATACCGGCGGGCGTCGCAGACCAGAGTACCGGGTCGCCCCCGGTATCTCGCAAAAAGATTGGGGGTCCCGATGCACGACCACTCTCCGTAAGATGCTCGGCGTGGTTCGCTACAGCGAACCACGGTATTTGGGGAAGCGATGGGGAGACGCAATGGACGCCGCACAGCAGGAAGCGACCGCGAGAGCGCGGGAACTGCAGCGGAACTGGTACGGGGAGCCGCTGGGGGCGCTCTTCCGTAAGCTCATCGACGATCTTGGTCTCAACCAGGCTCGTCTCGCGGGGGTGCTGGGACTGTCCGCGCCGATGCTGTCGCAGCTGATGAGCGGTCAGCGGGCGAAGATCGGAAATCCGGCCGTGGTCCAGCGGGTGCAGTTGCTCCAGGACCTGGCGGGACAGGTCGCGGACGGCAGCGTCAGCGCGGCCGAGGCGACCGAGCGGATGGACGAGATCAAGAAGTCCCAGGGGGGCTCGGTGCTCAGCAACGCCACCACCACGACGAGCAGTTCGGGAGCGCCGACGGTCAAGCGGGTCGTCCGCGAGATCCAGTCGCTGCTGCGCTCGGTCGCCGCCGCGGGGGACATCATCGACGCGGCGGACACCCTCGCCCCGACCCATCCGGAACTGGCAGAGTTCCTCCGGGTCTACGGCGCGGGCCGCACCTCCGACGCGGTCACGCACTACCAGTCCCACCAGAGCTGACCCGCGGCCCGGTCACCGAAGGGGGTTCGGCAGCCGGGCCGACCGGCCGTGAGCGGGGCGCGCGAGCACTTCGCGCGGCGCCGGCACGGACACGGGGCCGTGACTCGTCCGGCGGGGCACGTGGGGGCGTGTCACCCGCCGGTCCGGGAAACGGGCCGTGCCGCTCGCCGGGGAGCGGGGTCAGGCGTGCCACTCGCCGGGAAGCGGCGTCAGCGGTGTCGCTCGTCTCACCCGTCCCGACGCGGTACGGCGGGAGTCGTACCGCGCGTGGCGGGGGAGGCAAAGGGCAGACCGAAGGGGGAGGGGCGACGCACAGCCATGGGTGAGGTCTTCGCCGGCCGGTACGAACTCGTCGACCCGATCGGACGCGGTGGTGTGGGCGCGGTCTGGCGCGCCTGGGACCACCGCCGCCGTCGCTATGTCGCCGCCAAGGTGCTGCAGCAGAGCGACGCGCACTCGTTGCTGCGCTTCGTCCGTGAGCAGGCGCTGCGGATCGACCACCCCCATGTCCTCGCACCCGCCAGCTGGGCCGCCGACGACGACAAGGTCCTGTTCACCATGGACCTGGTCGGCGGTGGCTCGCTGGTCCACCTGGTCGGGGACTACGGACCTCTGCCGCCCTCGTTCGTCTGCACGCTGCTCGACCAGCTCCTGTCGGGGCTGGCCGCGGTGCACGCGGAGGATGTCGTGCACCGGGACGTCAAGCCCGCCAACGTGCTGCTGGAGGCGACCGGTACGGGCCGGCCGAGGCTGCGGCTGTCCGACTTCGGTATCGCGATGCGGCTGGGGGAGCCGCGGCTGACGGAGACCAACCTCGTGGTGGGGACGCCGGGGTACATCTCGCCCGAGCAGATGATGGGCTCCGAACCGGACTTCCCCGCCGATCTGTTCGCGGTCGGGCTGGTGGCGCTGTATCTCCTGCAGGGCGCCAAGCCGGACGCCAAGGCACTCGTGCAGTACTTCGCCGCGCACGGGACGCCACGCGCCCCCCAGGGCATCCCCGAGCCGCTGTGGCAGGTCGTGGCCACGCTGGTGCAGCCGGATCCGCAGGCGCGGTTCCGCACCGCCACGGGGGCGCGCAAGGCGCTCGCCGCGGCCGTGGAGCTGCTGCCGGAGCCCGGCCCCGACGACGAGTTGATCGAGATCTTCGACCAACTGGGGCCCCTGCCACCGGGATACGGACCGCGGGGACCGCTCAAACTCGCACCGGGGGTGCGGACGGGGTCCACCGGCGCCGCGCCGGGATGGGGGGACACCGGGTCGGGTGCGGGCTCCCGGACACCGTCCGGACCCGCCGGGCACCTCGGCTCCCCCGGCGCGTCCAGAGCCCCCGGGCCACCCGGACCGGACCCCTCCGCGCCACCGGGACCCCCGGCACCGGCCCGGCCGTCCGGGCCCTTCAGGCAGACCGGCGACTCCGGCTCCGGCTGGCCCGGCACAGGTTCCGTTCCAGGCGATCCACGTCGGGGCCACGCTCCCGAGGTCGTACCGCCCGGAACCGGTTCCGTTCCGGCCGATCCGCGTCGGGGCCATGCCCCCGGGGCCGTACCGCCCGATGACCCCCGCACGGGTGACCAGCCGCGCCCGCCGGCCTCCCCTGCCGAGGCCTCGGGCGCCGCGCGGCCGCCCAGCATGTCGGACACCGGCAGCTTCCCTCTGCCGCCCCCACAGGCCACCGGATCCTCCCCCCAGGCACAGCGACCACGCCCCCAGGCACCGCCCCAGACACAGCAAGGCGCGCTGCACGAGCCCGTCCAGGGCTCCCCCCACATCTCCCCGCACGACCCCACGCATGTCCTGCCCTCCCCCCGTCCGCAGGCGCCGCCCTACCCGACCCCGCCCGTCTCGCCCCCGGCGCTCCGGCGCGCCGATGCCTCTACTGCTTCGTACACCGCTCAGGTCCCGCAGGTTCCGCCTCCGGGCCGGGAAAGTGCGCGACACGCCACCGGGAGAGCGGCGGCGCGCAGGGCACGGCGTCGACCCGGCCCTCCGGCCAAGGTGGTCGTCCCCCTGCTGCTGCTCGCGCTGGTCTGTTACGTCGTGGGCTTCTGGGCTCTGACACGCATCTGAGCGTTGGCCCACGCCGGCGCACCCGCGCACGCCTGAGGAACACCCGGCGACCCATGCAGACGGGGACCGGGTACACCGCCCCTACCCGGCGACCCCGGCCCCCCTCCGCCGAGCCGCCGCCGTCCACGCCCCCAGCACCACCAGCACCAGACTCCCGCCGCCGATCCCCGCCACGGCGAGCGCCTTCATCACCGCGTCACCCCCCGCGCCCGCGGCCCCGCCTCCGGACGCCACCTCCCCGCCCCGCGCCGCCACGTCGAAGAGGCCGCGCGGCTCGGACTGCCCCGCATAAGCGGGCGCCGCCCCGGCCGTACCGTCGATCCGCACCCGCAGTGTCACGCCGTACGACTGGTCGCCGTACTTCTCGGCCATCCGCGCGGAGAGGTGGACGGCGAGGTAGTACGAGCCGGCGAACCGCATCGCGCCCACCTGCTCGGAGTTGGCGTAGCGGTTGGCGTACTCGACCGGAGGCAGGGGGGCGAGGGAGCCCGTCTTCTGCGTGCCGCTGTAGCCGAGGGCCACGTCGTCGACGGGCACGCGCGCGGGGTTGAACAGCGACGTGGTGAGGGCACCGGCCACATAGCCGCCGCGTGTCGTGCTGCCGAGTTCGGCGGTGACGTGGAGCTGCTGCCCCCAGCCGACCGGCACCGCGTAGAAGAGAGTCTGTCCGGGCCGGACGTCGGCGCTCCAGACCCCGTGCCCCAGAGGGGCGGCCTCGTCGAATCCGGCGCTGCCCGGGCGTCGTACGGCGGCGCTCGTCGGGGGCTGCGGGGGCGCTGAGTCCCATTCCTCGGGTGCCCTCGTGCCGACGGCCCGCTCCAGGCGGGGCTCCGAGACCGGCGTCAGTTCCAGTTCCCAGGCGTCCGGCGACGCGTCCGCTCCGTCGAGGCGCTCGACGAGCACGTAGTACGCGCCGCCGCCTTGGCAGGAGGTCCGCTGGGAAAAGCTCTCACGTGCTCCCCAGGCGACGATCGGCCGTGGGCTGCGGCTCGCCCCGAAGTAGGTGCTCTCGCTGGAGCAGGAGCGGCTGTCGGCGTTCTGGAGGGACACCCTGATGCCCGCGGTGGGGGAAACCGTCGCATCCGCGCGCGGGACGGCGGCGACGGAGACGTACGCGTCGGACGTGTCGTCGAGTGCGAGGGCGTAGTAGAGCTTGCCGCCCGCCGGGAGCGTGCTCCGGTACGTCTCGCCCAGGTCGAGGCGCCGGGCGTCCGTGGTGGTCGCGGCGCCGGTCACCGAGCCGGTGCCGGGGGCGAACGCGTAGGGAGGGGGCGTATCCGCAGCCAGCGCGGCCCGCCCCGGCACCAGCACGGCCAGGGCCGTTCCCAGGGCGGCCGCGCACACGCCGCGCCACCACGCCGTACGCCGCCGCCCCCGCACGCGCACCGTACGCCGCCCCATCACGCGCCCCCTCGCCGTCGCCTGGCCGTGGCTCATCCTGCCCGGCCGCGTCTCGCGCAACACAAAACCCCGACCGCGAGGGCGGCCGGGGTCTGTTCAGAACCGTATGTCGGTGCTCACGAACCCGTGGGCACGGAGTCAGTCGCCTCCGTCCACAGATCCTGCTCGGCGCGATCCGCCTGGATCTGGCGGTACACGAGGAGCCCGCCGATGGCGGCCAGTGCGACCAGCAGAAGCTTCTTCACCGTGCGACCTCGTCTTTCCTTGACGTAGGGGACCTCTGGCGCCCGACTATACACACCGGCCGATACCGATCGGTGACCTGTGTCAGCCCCCTCAACTACCGCCCTGAGTACCGCAGTAGAAGCGGATGACACCGGTCCGATCGGAGGGTGATCACACCCGCACGGACGGTGGATTTGGGTCTTCTCATCCCTTCTCCTCCGCTTTTCGGGCTCCTTGCACCCATCCGAGTGTTGTTCATCTGAAGATCGACGCGCCATGGGCGTCGGTCCGTGATTTCGCGGCGCTCATACACATCATGAGGAAAGTACGCAAATCGCCCAACCCGAAAGTGAGGGGCCATGGCCCAGAACAAGGTCATGAAGCTGTGGATCGCCGTCGTCACCGCCTTCCTGGCGCTGTGCACGACGCTCGGACTCATCACCACCACCGCCGCCGCGGCGGTACCGCAGACCGAGCAGACCCGCAACAGCACCGCGGAGGCCACGACACCGGCACCCGCCCTGTGGTCCTGGACCTTCACCAGGGCCCTGCCCCCCACGATGAAACAGCGCATCCTGGCCGAGGCCCACGGCAAGACCCCCAGCTGCCGC
The DNA here is from genome assembly GCF_055575395.1 of Streptomyces sp. NPDC034103. NCBI lineage: Bacteria > Bacillati > Actinomycetota > Actinomycetes > Kitasatosporales > Streptomycetaceae > Streptomyces > Streptomyces sp. NPDC034103. Next base: position 440,816 of record NZ_JBVISS010000003.1, read on the forward strand.
CACCGCCCGCCCGCGGACACTGACGCGGACACGGAACTCTCCGACGCCTCCTGCGAGGAGAACGCCGACACCGCTCCCGCCGAGCCAGCCACGCCTCTCCAGCGCTGACGGCGCGCCCTTACCTCCACTCCACGACGTACAGGCGAACTTGCGTACACGCCGACTACGGCCCAGACGAACGCCCCCGGTCGATCAGACCGGGGGCGTTCGTGCTGCGGCGTCTCCGGCCCACTCGATGAGCGCGGGCTCGTGAGCCAAGCCGCATGGATCATGCGGCTTGGCTCAGGGGCACTTACATGACACCCCAGCCGGGAAGCGTCGCCCCACCACTACCCCGGGACCGCGCCGCCGGCCACTGAAGCAGGCCTGGGACGCCAAAGACCCCCAACCGCTACCGGTTGAGGGTCTTCGTGCTGGTGGGGCTAACAGGATTTGAACCTGTGGCCTCATCCTTATCAGGGATGCGCTCTAACCAACTGAGCTATAGCCCCGCCGCGCTCTGCGGTGTGTGTCCCGCGCGCTGACTCCTGAAGATTAGCGCACGACATGGGCAGTCCCAAAATCGGTTCCCGAAGGGGCCCAGACCGCAGGTTTGAGTCGGCGATCGCAGTTAATGGAGCGCGTTCGTCACTCGTCCTCGGCGAGCGTCAGCTCGACACCGCCGACGAAGCCGGCGGAGAGGTTGTAGATGAACGCGCCGAGGGTCGCGAGCGCCGTCGCGAGGACGACGTCGATGACCGCGATGATCGTCGTGAACATCAGGACGTTCGGCAGCGACAGGAAGGACTGCAGGTCGAAGCCGTTCGACTCGTTGGAGCCGGTCGCCTCGGAGATCGTGCCGCCGACGGTCGAGAAGACGCCCATGGCGTCCATGACCATCCACAGCACCGCGGCCGCCACGATCGTGCAGATGCCCAGCGCGATGGAGAGCAGGAAGCTGACCTTCATCACCGACCACGGGTCGGCCTTGGCCACCCGCAGCCGCGCCTTGCGGGTGCGTGGCGTGGTGCGCGCGCCGGTGCGCGGGCGGCGTACGGCGCCCGTGGAGGCGGCGGCCTGCGCCGGGTAGGCCTGTGGCGGGTGGTAGGGCTCGGAGGCCTGCTGCGGCCCGCGCTCCCCCGGCAACGGGGACGGCGCCGGCGCCTCGCCCGAAGGCTGCTGGTGCGGCTGTGCGCCCGGAGCAGCCGAGCCCGCGCCGGCCGCGTACTGCTGGGTCTGCGGGCCTCGGGTGTCCGTCACAGTTCCCCCCTGTGATCCAGGTGTGTCGCGCGAGGGTGAGTCCTTCGCGGGTGACTTGATCGCTTTGAGCTGGGTCGTGTGCGAATCTGTCGCGCGCGCGGCGGAGCCACGGCCGCCGCCGTCCGTGTCCGTACCGGAAGGGGTACTGGACGGTCCGGCGCCCGTGGCTCCGCTCACGTGACTCACTCCTCGTGCTACTCGGCCGAGGGCGCCTCACCCTCGTCCGTGCCGGTGGTCGCGGCACCCTCGGCGGTCTCGTCGACGGCGTCAACGCCCTCGACTTCCTCCGCCTCGCGTCCCGCCTCGGCGTTACGTGCGACACCGACGACGGCATCGCGCTTGCCCAGGTTGATCAGTTGGACGCCCATGGTGTCACGGCCCGTCTCCCTGATCTCGTTGACTCGCGTACGAATCACACCGCCGCCCAGCGTGATGGCGAGGATCTCGTCGGTCTCCTCGACCACCAGCGCGCCGACGAGGGAACCACGGTCCTCCACGATCTTGGCGGCCTTGATGCCGAGGCCGCCGCGACCCTGGACGCGGTATTCGTCGACGGCGGTCCGCTTCGCGTACCCGCCGTCTGTGGCAGTGAACACGAACGTACCGGGTCGAACAACATTCATCGAGAGCAGCTCGTCCCCCTCACGGAAACTCATGCCCTTGACACCCGAGGTCGCACGGCCCATGGGGCGCAGTGCTTCGTCCGTAGCGGTGAACCTGATCGATTGGGCCTTCCTGCTGATCAGAAGCAGATCGTCCTCGGCGGAGACGAGTTCGGCTCCGATCAGTTCGTCGTCCGAACCGTCCTCCGTCTCCCGGAGGTTGATCGCGATGACACCGCCGGAGCGCGGCGAATCGTAATCCTTCAGAGGCGTCTTCTTCACCAGACCGCCCTTTGTCGCGAGCACCAGGTACGGCGCCACGTCGTAGGTGCGGATCGCCAGGATCTCGGCGATCGCCTCGTCCGGCTGGAAGGCCAGCAGGTTGGCGACGTGCTGTCCACGCGCGTCCCGGCCGGCGTCGGGGAGCTCGTACGCCTTCGCCCGGTAGACCCGGCCCTTGTTGGTGAAGAAGAGCAGCCAGTGGTGCGTGGTGGACACGAAGAAGTGGTCGACGATGTCGTCTTCCTTGAGCTTCGTGCCGCGCACGCCCTTGCCGCCGCGCTTCTGGGCGCGGTAGTCGACGGTCTTGGTGCGCTTGACGTAACCGCCGCGCGTGACCGTGACGACGATGTCCTCCTCGGCGATGAGGTCCTCGATGGACATGTCACCGTCGTAGGGCACCAGCATGGTCTTGCGGTCGTCGCCGTACTTCTCGACGATCGCGGCGAGTTCCGCGCTGACGATGCCGCGCTGACGGACCGGGGAGGCGAGGATCTCGTTGTACTCGCGGATCTTGGCCTGGAGTTCGTCGTGCTCCTGGATGATCTTCTGGCGTTCCAGGGCGGCGAGGCGGCGCAGCTGCATCTCGAGGATGGCGTTGGCCTGGATCTCGTCGATCTCCAGGAGCTCCATCAGGCCCGTGCGCGCGATGTCGACGGTGTCGCTGCGCCGGATCAGCGCGATGACCTCGTCGATGGCGTCCAGGGCCTTCAGCAGGCCGCGCAGGATGTGCGCCCGCTCCTCGGCCTTGCGCAGTCGGAACTTCGTACGGCGGACGATGACCTCGATCTGGTGCGTCACCCAGTGGCGGATGAACGCGTCCAGGGAGAGGGTGCGCGGGACGCCGTCGACGAGCGCCAGCATGTTGGCGCTGAAGTTCGACTGAAGGTCGGTGTGCTTGTAGAGGTTGTTCAGCACCACCTTGGCGACCGCGTCCCGCTTCAGCACGATGACCAGGCGCTGACCGGTGCGCGAGGAGGTCTCGTCGCGGACGTCCGCGATGCCGCCGATCTTGCCGTCCTTGACCAGGTCGGCGATCTTCTGCGCGAGGTTGTCGGGGTTGGTCTGGTACGGCAGTTCCGTGACGACCAGGCACTGGCGGTTCTGGATCTCCTCGACCTCGACGACCGCCCGCATGGTGATCGAGCCACGGCCCGTGCGGTACGCCTCCTCGATGCCCTTGCGGCCGACCACCAGGGCGCCGGTCGGGAAGTCGGGGCCCTTGATGCGCTCCATGAGGGCGTCCAGGAGCTCCTCGTGAGAGGCCTCCGGGTTCTCCAGGTACCACTGGGCGCCGGCCGCGACCTCGCGCAGGTTGTGCGGCGGGATGTTGGTCGCCATGCCGACCGCGATACCGGCCGAGCCGTTGATCAGCAGGTTCGGGAAGCGGGCGGGCAGGACGGTCGGCTCCTGGGAGCGGCCGTCGTAGTTGTCCGTGAAGTCGACGGTCTCCTCGTCGATGTCGCGGACCATCTCCATCGACAGCGGCGCCATCTTGCACTCGGTGTAGCGCATGGCTGCCGCCGGGTCGTTGCCCGGGGAGCCGAAGTTGCCGTTGGAGTCGACGAGCGGCATGCGCATCGACCAGGACTGGGCGAGGCGCACCAGGGCGTCGTAGATGGAGCTGTCGCCGTGGGGGTGGTAGTTGCCCATCACGTCGCCGACCACGCGCGCGCACTTGTAGAAGCCGCGCTCGGGGCGGTAGCCGCCGTCGTACATCGCGTACAGGACGCGGCGGTGGACGGGCTTGAGGCCGTCCCGGACGTCCGGCAGCGCGCGGGACACGATGACGGACATCGCGTAGTCCAGGTACGAGCGCTGCATCTCCGTCTCGAGCCCGACGGGCTCGACACGCTGGGCGATGACGCCGCCCTCTTCAGGGGTGACGGGGGTGTTCTCGTCGGCCATTGCTGGTGAAGATCCTTCCTGGTGCGGTCAGCTGAGACCGACTCAGATGTCGAGGAAGCGGACGTCCTTGGCGTTGCGCTGGATGAAGGCGCGGCGGGCCTCGACGTCCTCGCCCATGAGGACCGAGAACAGGTCGTCGGCCTGGGCGGCGTCGTCCAGGGTGACCTGGCCGAGGACGCGGTGCTCCTGGTCCATCGTCGTGATGCGCAGCTCCTCGGCGTTCATCTCGCCGAGACCCTTGAAGCGCTGGATGGAGTCCTCACGCACGCGCTTGCCGCGCTGGCGGCCCATCTCGATCAGCGCGTCCCGCTCGCGGTCGGAGTAGGCGTACTCGACGTCGTCCCGACCCCACTTGATCTTGTACAGCGGGGGACGGGAGAGGTACACGTGCCCGGCCTCGACCAGCGGCCGCATGAAGCGGAACAGGAAGGTCAGCAGCAGGGTGGAGATGTGCTGGCCGTCGACGTCGGCGTCCGCCATCAGGATGATCTTGTGATAGCGGAGCTTCTCGATGTCGAAGTCCTCGTGCACACCCGTGCCGAAGGCCGAGATCAGCGCCTGGATCTCCTGGTTCTGCAGGATCTTGTCGATCCGCGCCTTCTCGACGTTGAGGATCTTGCCTCGGATCGGGAGGATCGCCTGGTACTGCGGGTTGCGGCCGGACTTGGCCGAACCGCCGGCGGAGTCACCCTCGACGATGAAGATCTCGCACTTGGTGGGGTCGTTCGACTGGCAGTCGGAGAGCTTGCCCGGCAGCGACGCCGACTCCAGCAGGCCCTTGCGACGCGTCAGGTCACGCGCCTTGCGGGCCGCCACGCGCGCGGTGGCCGCCTGGATGCCCTTGCGGACGATGTCCGCGGCCTCCAGCGGGTTGCGGTCCAGCCAGTCGTTGAGGTGCTCGTAGACGGCCTTCTGCACGAAGGTCTTCGCCTCCGTGTTGCCCAGCTTGGTCTTCGTCTGGCCCTCGAACTGCGGCTCGCTCAGCTTGATCGAGATGATCGCCGTCAGACCCTCGCGGATGTCGTCACCCGTGAGGTTGTCGTCCTTCTCCCGCAGCAGCTTCTTGTCGCGCGCGTACTTGTTGATCAGGTTGGTGAGCGCCGCGCGGAAGCCCTCTTCGTGCGTACCGCCCTCATGCGTGTGGATGATGTTGGCGAACGAGTACACGCCCTCGGTGTAGCCGCTGTTCCACTGCATCGCGACCTCGAGCGAGAGGTTGCGCTCCCTGTCCTCGGCCTCGAGGTCGATGATCGAGGGGTGCACCACGTCTCCCTTGCGGGAGTTGAGGTACTTCACGAAGTCGACGATGCCGCCTTCGTAGTAGTACGAGACGGTCTTGACCTCGAACTTCTCGTCCTCGCCCGCCTCGTCGGCACCCGCGGTGGCCTTCGCCGACTCACGCTCGTCGGTGAGGTTGATGCGCAGGCCCTTGTTGAGGAACGCCATCTCCTGGAAGCGCCGCGAGAGCGTCTCGAAGGAGTAGACGGTCGTCTCGAAGATGTCCGGGTCGGCCCAGAAGGTGACCGTGGTGCCGGTCTCGGTGGTGGCCTCGTGGCGCTCCAGCGGAGCGGTCGGGGCACCGCTCTTGTAGTCCTGCGTCCAGCGGTAGCCGTCGGTCCTGATGTCGACGGACAGCTTGGTGGACAGCGCGTTCACCACGGAGACGCCGACGCCGTGCAGACCACCGGAGACGGCGTAGCCGCCGCCGCCGAACTTGCCGCCCGCGTGCAGCACGGTCAGCACGACCTCGACGGCCGGCTTCTTCTCGACGGGGTGGATGCCCACCGGAATGCCACGGCCGTTGTCGACGACGCGCACACCGCCGTCGGCGAGGATCGTCACGTCGATGGTGTCCGCGTGCCCGGCCAGCGCCTCGTCGACGGAGTTGTCGACGACCTCCTGCACGAGGTGGTGCAGGCCGCGCTCGCCGGTCGAGCCGATGTACATACCGGGTCGCTTGCGAACCGCGTCCAGGCCCTCGAGGACGGTGATGGCGCTGGCGTCGTACGAGGCGGTGACCTCGTGCTTCTTGCCGGCGTCGGTGGACGGGATGTTCTCGTTGGGGTTGCCGGAATCGGCCACGAAGCGCCCTTTCTGGCACAGCACGAGCCAAGCTCTTCGGCGGGTTGCCGGAGCGGCTGCGGCATGTTGCGTTGGTAAGCCTTGATCAGCGTTGCTCAGCTTGTCCCGGACGGTCCCCACGAGTGGGGCGGGATTGGCTTCCAGTCTACCGGTAGCGCCGACAGTGATGGGGGTTTGCCGGTACCTGAGTCCTCATGTGCCGCCCTGAATCCTCCTCCGCCGGGTCCCCATATACGGAGCGGGGCTCCAAGAGGCTCACGGAGGCACTCAGCGCTTCGGACTGTCAACCCTTGGCTACTTGGGAGTCAGGTAGGTGTTCGCGGCCGCGCGCGGTGCTACGACACGACGGCCGCCGAGGGTCCCGAAGGACCACCGACGGCCGTCGATGTGATGTCTGTCACCTGGTGGTTCCCGGGTCACCCGTAGGTGTCACCAGGGCCCGTGCTGCCCGGGGCGCGCAGGGGTCCGTAGCGCCGCGGGGGGCCGCCGGGGTTGAGCACTTTGATCATCCGCACGGTGCCGTGTCCCAGGTCCTCGTTGAGACGCGCGACCAGCGCGGGCGCGAGGTGACGCAGCTGGGTCGCCCAGGCCGTGGAGTCGCACCCCACGACCAGCACCCGCTCGTCCTCGTCGTACTTCTGCGGCACACAGTGCTTGGCCAGGTCGTCACCGACGATCTCCGGCCAGCGCCCCATCACACCGCCCACCGCCGCCGGCGCCTCCCAGCCCCGCTCGCTGATCAGCCGGTTGATCGCCGGACCCAGCGCCATGGGGTCGCGCCCGTCCGCGCGCGCGCCGGAGCGCAGGCCACCGCGCCGCGCCTGCTTCTTCTGCTGCGCCGCGTCCCCACGCGCGCGTGCGGCCTCCTTGGCCGCCCTGAGCGCCACGCGCGCGAGGTCGACCCCGGACGGCTCCTTGCCGGCAGCGGGCTCCTCGGTCGTCATACCCGCTCCACCTCCCCGTCGGCCACGGAGTACCGCGCCCCCGCCAGCAGGTGCGGTACGTCGTCGTCGACCGCGGCCGTCACCAGCACCTGCTCGCCGGGTGCCACCAGCTCCGCCAGCCGCTCACGCCGCCGGGTGTCCAGCTCGGCGAAGACGTCGTCGAGGACCAGCACCGGCTCATTGCCCTCCGCCCGCAGCAGGTCGTAGGAGGCCAGCCGCAACGCCAGCGCGTACGACCAGGACTCGCCGTGCGAGGCGTACCCCTTGGCGGGCAGCTGACCGAGTTTGAACAGCAGATCGTCCCGATGCGGGCCCACGAGGGTGACGCCCCGCTCGATCTCCTGCTTGCGGGCCTCCGCCAGCGCCGCCATCAGCTGCTCATGGAGATCCTCGCGCGTGTGCGCCTCGCCGGGCGCCGACGGCTTGTACTCCAGGGCGATCGGGCCGCCGCTGGGAGCGAGTTGTTCGTACGCCTTGTCGGCCAGCGGCTGGATCGCGGCGATCAGGTCCAGGCGCTGGGCGAGCAGCTCGGCCCCCACGCGCGCGAGGTGCTGGTCCCAGACGTCCAGGGTGGACAGGTCCATCGAGCGCCCGCCGTGCCGCCGGGCCAGCGCGGCCGACTTCAGCAGGGTGTTGCGCTGCTTGAGGACCCGCTCGTAGTCCGAGCGCACCCCGGCCATGCGCGGGGAGCGCGCGGTGATCAGCTCGTCGAGGAAGCGCCGCCGCTCACCGGGGTCGCCCTTCACCAGCGCGAGGTCCTCCGGAGCGAACAGCACGGTCCGTACGATGCCGAGCACATCACGCGGTCTGACCTGCGAGGACCTGTTGATGCGCGCGCGGTTGGACTTGCCCGGGTTCAGCTCCAGCTCGACCAGCTGCTGCCGCTCGCCCTGCCGGACCTGCGCCCGGATCACCGCGCGGTCGGCGCCCATGCGGACCAGGGGGGCGTCGGAGGCGACCCGGTGGCTGCCGAGGGTGGCGAGATAGCCGACGGCCTCGACCAGGTTCGTCTTGCCCTGTCCGTTGGGGCCGACGAACGCCGTGACGCCCGGGTCGAGCGGGACTTCGACCCGGGCGTACGAGCGGAAGTCGGCCAGCGACAGATGCGTGACATGCATGGTCGGGCGCCGACCTCTCCCGGCTCGTGGGCTGTGGTGAACAGCCCTGTGGATTACTTCTTCTCGACCGCGTGGCCGCCGAACTGGTTGCGCAGCGCCGCGATCATCTTCATCTGCGGCGAGTCGTCCTGACGGGACGCGAACCGCGCGAACAGGGACGCGGTGATCGCCGGCAGCGGCACCGCGTTGTCGATGGCGGCCTCCACGGTCCAGCGGCCCTCGCCGGAGTCCTGTGCGTAACCGCGCAGCTTGTCCAGGTGCTCGTCCTCGTCGAGGGCGTTGACCGCGAGGTCCAGCAGCCAGGACCGGATGACGGTGCCCTCCTGCCAGGAGCGGAAGACCTCCCGGACGTCGGTCACGGAGTCGACCTTCTCCAGCAGCTCCCAGCCCTCGGCGTAGGCCTGCATCATCGCGTACTCGATGCCGTTGTGGACCATCTTCGCGAAGTGGCCCGCGCCCACCTTGCCGGCGTGCACCGAGCCGAACTCGCCCTCGGGCTTGAGGGCGTCGAAGACCGGCTGCACCTTGGCGACGTTCTCCGCGTCGCCGCCGTACATCAGCGCGTAGCCGTTCTCCAGGCCCCAGACGCCGCCGGAGACACCGCAGTCCACGAACCCGATGCCCTTGGCCGCGAGCTCCTCGGCGTGCTTCTCGTCGTCCGTCCAGCGGGAGTTGCCGCCGTCCACGACGACGTCACCCGGCTCCAGCAGCTCGGCCAGCTCGTCGACCGTCGCCTGGGTGGGGGCACCGGCGGGGACCATCACCCAGACCACGCGCGGGCCCTTGAGCTTGCCCACAAGCTCTTCCAGGCTGTGGACATCGGCGAGGTCCGGGTTGCGGTCGTATCCGATCACGGTGTGGCCTGCGCGGCGGATCCGCTCGCGCATGTTGCCGCCCATCTTGCCGAGGCCGACGAGACCGAGCTCCATCAGTGGTTCCTTAGGTTGCTGTGGCGTGAGTGGCACCTTCGTACCTACGTCCGAGCCTAAACCCGGACGCTCACGCACACCTGTGGGCATACGCGCTCAGACGTACGCCCCGACCTGCGGGTTTCCCCACAGGCCGGGATCACTTGTCCACCGGCCTGTGGACAGCGCCGCGGGCTCAGCCGCTCAGCCGCACCGGCATGATCAGGTACTTGTACGCGTCGTCCGCCTCGGCGTCCAGCGCGGGCTTGCCGCTGAGCAGCGCGGGCTTCGTGGACGTCGTGAAGGACAGCTGGGCGACCGGGGAGTCGATGGCGCTCAGACCGTCCAGCAGGAAGGTCGGGTTGAAGGCGATCGAGACGTCGTCGCCCTCGAGCTGGGCGTCGACCCTCTCCACAGCCTGTGCGTCGTCGCTGGAACCGGCCTCCAGGATCAGCACACCCTGCTCGAAGCTCAGCCGCACCGGGGTGTTGCGCTCGGCGACCAGGGCCACACGCTTGACGGCCTCCACGAAGGGGGCGGTCTCGATCACGGCCACGGAGTTGAACTCCGTCGGGAACAGCGAGCGGTACTTCGGGAGGTCGCCCTCCAGCAGGCGGGTCGTCGTACGACGCCCGGCGCCCTCGAAACCGATCAGGCCCTCGCCCGCGCCCGAGCCGGACAGGGCCAGGATGACGCTGTCGCCGCTCGTGAGCGCCTTGGCGGTGTCCAGGAGCGTCTTGGCGGGCACCAGGGCCACCGCGGACGCCTCCGGGTTCTCCGGCTTCCACAGGAACTCGCGGACCGCGAAGCGGTAGCGGTCGGTGGAGGCCAGCGTGACGGTGTCGCCCTCGATCTCGATGCGCACACCGGTCAGCACGGGCAGCGTGTCGTCACGGCCGGCCGCGATGGCGACCTGGGCGGCGGCGGAGGCGAAGACCTCACCGGGGACGGTGCCGGTCGCGGTCGGCATCTGCGGCAGCGCCGGGTACTCCTCCACAGGCAGGGTGTGGAGGGTGAAGCGGGACGAGCCGCAGACCACGGTCGCCCGTACACCGTCTGTGGAAATCTCCACCGGCCGGTTGGGAAGGGCGCGGCAGATGTCGGCGAGGAGACGGCCCGACACCAGGACGGTGCCCTCCTCCTCGATCTCCGCCTCGACGCCGACCCGCGCCGAGACCTCGTAGTCGAAGCTGGACAGGCTCAGCTGACCCTCCTCGGCCTTCAGCAGAAGGCCGGCGAGGACAGGCGCCGGCGGACGGGCCGGGAGGCTGCGTGCCGCCCAGGCCACTGCCTCCGCGAGTACGTCGCGTTCCACCCGGATCTTCACTGTTGCCGCCTCCTGCTGTTGCCGGCGCTTCGCTCTGCCTGGCCCTCGTCGTCTGTCTCGGTGTCGTCAGCCTGTGTGAAGGGAAGGACACCGGGGAACAGTCTGACGCACCCCACTGACAGTAGGTGCCTCTCGGGGTCAAGTCGTGACGAGGGGCAGCAGGGGGCCGGACAGCGAGTTGTGCACAGGACCCCCTTCTAAACGGATTCCCAGCTCTCTCTAGTTGGGAGTAGTAGTAGGGGCTGTGGAAACGGTGGATAACTGCGTTTTCGCAGGTCAGGTGGCAAATTTTATCCACCGACCCTGTGGGCGACACCGGTGGACAACCGGGCCCATCTGTGGAGAACAAAAAGTTCTGCACACTCCGTACACAGGTTGAGGCGAGTTCTCCCCAGCGCCGTCCCCAGCTTTCGCGCTGTTTCCCACAGGGCTCCCCGGCACCTTCGTGTGACGCCTTTCACTCGACCCGGTGAGCAGGCGCGTCGCGTTGCCGAACAGTGGACAACGGTGTGGAGAAACTGGTGATCGCTGGGGACAACGTGCCTCAGCCTGTGGGTTGTCGGTGGAAAACTCCGTGCACAGCCTGTGGATCATTTTCTTGTCCACAGCCTGTGGAGATCCTTCGTCCACCAATCCACAGCCAGGTGACCAGCCCTGATGGGTTTTCACCAGGAGCCCCTGTGGACACAGTCTGGACAACTTTCCGGTCCCCAGGGTGTGGACGGGAGAAAGTCACCAAATCTGTGGAGGGAGGCCGTAACCCCGCAGGTATTCGAACAGTCGGCTACGGCGTCGTGAACCGCGGACACCCCCGGAACATGCGGAAGGCGCCCTCGGGAACTCGTCCCGGGGCGCCCTCAGCGACGTACGAGCGGCGTTCTCAGCCGTTCTTGATGCGGTTGGTGAGCTCCGTGACCTGGTTGTAGATGGAGCGCCGCTCGGCCATCAGATTGCGGATCTTGCGGTCCGCGTGCATGACGGTGGTGTGGTCGCGGCCGCCGAACAGCGCGCCGATCTTCGGCAGCGAGAGGTCCGTGAGCTCCCTGCACAGGTACATGGCGATCTGGCGGGCGGTCACCAGCGCGCGGCCGCGCGAGGTGCCGCACAGGTCCTCGACGGTGAGGCCGAAGTAGTCCGCGGTCGCGCTCATGATGGCCGTCGAGGTGATCTCGGGCGCCCCGTCGTCACCGCCGGGGATGAGGTCCTTGAGGACGATCTCCGTCAGGCCCAGGTCCACCGGCTGCCGGTTCAGCGAGGCGAAGGCCGTCACCCGGATCAGCGCGCCCTCCAGCTCACGGATGTTGCGCGAGATCCGGGAGGCGATGAACTCCAGCACCTCCGGCGGGGCGTTGAGCTGCTCCTGCACCGCCTTCTTGCGCAGGATCGCGATCCGGGTCTCCAGCTCGGGCGGCTGGACGTCGGTGATCAGGCCCCACTCGAAACGGTTCCGCAGCCGGTCCTCCAGCGTCACCAGCTGCTTGGGCGGCCGGTCGCTGGAGAGCACGATCTGCTTGTTGGCGTTGTGGAGCGTGTTGAAGGTGTGGAAGAACTCCTCCTGCGTCGACTCCTTGTCCGCGAGGAACTGGATGTCGTCTACGAGCAGGATGTCCATCTCGCGGTAGCGCTTGCGGAAGCTGTCGCCCTTGCCGTCGCGGATGGAGTTGATGAACTCGTTGGTGAACTCCTCCGAGCTCACGTAGCGCACGCGCGTGCCGGGATACAGGCTGCGCGCGTAGTGCCCGATCGCGTGCAGCAGGTGCGTCTTGCCGAGCCCGGACTCCCCGTAGATGAACAGGGGGTTGTACGCCTTCGCCGGCGCCTCGGCGACCGCCACCGCGGCCGCGTGCGCGAAGCGGTTGGAGGCGCCGATGACGAAGGTGTCGAAGAGGTACTTCGGGTTCAGCCGCGCGGTCGGCTCGCCGGGACCCGTCGCGGGCGCGGGCTTCGCGGCCAGCGGGCTCGGGGCGCCGCTGGAGGGGGGTACCGCCGGGCCGCCGCGGTGCACGTGGCCGCCGCCGGAGGGCGGCTCGGGCAGGTCGCGGCGCGGGCCGGACTGGTCGTAGTCGGGGCGCGGCTTGTCGTAGTCCGGCCGCTGGTCGTCATAGGAGTGCCGCTGCTGGTCGTAGTCGCGCTGGCCGTCGTAGGGCGAGCGGTCCATCGGCTGCGGGCGGTAGTCCTGCGACGGCGAGGCGTAGGAGTCCTGCGCGTACCCGTCCTGCGACGGCGGCGACGCGTACGGGTCCCGCTCGGGGAAGCCGAGGCGCGGCTGCTGCCAGCTGTACTCGTCCTGCTGCGGCCGCGGCCAGGCGCCGGGTTCCGGGCGCTGGTACTCGCTCGGATAGGCGGGGCGCGCGGTGGGCAGCTGGTCGTTCTGTTCGGCGCGGCCGGGCCGGCTGTCGTCGGCGCGGTGGCGGCCGTAACCGTCGTACTTCCGCTCGGCCGGGGGCTCGTACGGGTTGTTGTCGTACTGCCGGTCGGGCTGCCTGTCCGGCTGCCTGTCCGGCTGGCCGTCGTACTGGCCGGCGGGGAGCTCGGGCTCCTCGTAGCGCGACTGGGGGCGGGCGGCCGGGGGTGGCGAGGGCTCGCCGGCGGAGTCGTCGACGGTGATCGCGATCCGGATCGGGCGGCCGCACTCACGGCTCAGGGTCTCGCTGACGACGGGGGCGAGGCGGCCTTCGAGCACGCCCTTCGCGAATTCGTTCGGCACGGCGAGCAGGGCGGTGTCGGCGACCAGGGCGAGGGGCTGGCAGCGGCGGATCCAGTGCTCGTCCTTCGTCTCGACCCCCTGCCCACGGCCCCCGTCGAGGAGCTGCTCCAGTACTCGTGGCCACACTGCGGCAAGATCGGCAGGTACGTCAGCCACAGGGCACGCTCTCTCACGGGGTCCCACGAACGTGTGGTTGTGGGACGAGTCGGGGTTCAACCGGGGTGGGGCAGATACATGGGAACGAATCGGAGTTCAGCCACGGTAGTCAGGGCGACGGGTACGGTTCAAGTTGTTGTCCCCAGCCTGTGGATAGTGTCTCCCGGTGACCGCTGGTTTGACCGGATGGCGTAGCCGCGCGTACCGTAACCAGGTCGAGTTGTCGATGGCTGCTGCCGCCTGCCTCCGATGGGCCAAGATCGCGCAGGTGATCGGGAAGCGGTGCACTCGGGCGTAACGAGAGCTACTCGTGGGCGCACGGTGACAGCCAGGACGGCACCCGCCACCACCGATTGATTTCTGGAGCCCCCGAGTGAGCAAGCGCACCTTCCAGCCGAACAACCGTCGTCGCGCCAAGACCCACGGCTTCCGTCTGCGGATGCGTACCCGTGCCGGTCGCGCGATTCTCGCGAACCGCCGTGCCAAGGGTCGCGCCAGCCTGTCCGCCTGATTCCGGTCAGGTCATGCCATCGTGCTGCCCACCGAGAACCGGCTGAGGCGGCGCGAGGACTTCGCGACCGCAGTACGACGAGGGCGCCGGGCCGGACGCCCGTCCCTCGTCGTCCACCTTCGTAGCGGTGCCACGGACCCGCACGCGCCTGGGGAGAGCGCTCCCCCGACGCGTGCGGGTTTCGTCGTGAGCAAGGCCGTGGGCGGCGCGGTGATACGCAACAAGGTGAAGCGCAGGCTTCGCCATCTGATGCGTGACCGGGTCGACCTGTTTCCCCCCGGTAGCCTGGTAGTCGTACGAGCGCTGCCCGGTGCGGGTGACGCCGACCATGCACAGCTGGCCCGAGACCTGGATGCCGCCATCGAGCGGTTGCTGGGAGGGGGCGCGCGATGAAGTACCCGCTGCTGGCTCTGATCAAGCTGTACCAGTGGACGATCAGTCCGCTGCTGGGGCCTGTCTGCAAGTACTACCCGTCGTGCTCCCACTACGGCTACACGGCCATCGACCAGCACGGTGCGATCAAGGGCACGGCGCTCACCGCCTGGCGCATCCTGCGGTGCAATCCGTGGTCGCTGGGCGGTGTGGACCATGTTCCGCCCCGCAAGCGCCCGCGGTGGCACGAAATGCTGCGTAACGCCTGGCGTGCACGCAGGGGCGGGCCCTCCGCCGCCGAAACGGCCCTTGAAGGACAGACGCCTTCGAGCCCGGCCGCAGAGACACCGTCCCATGCCCAAGGAGCATGATTAGTGGACACGATTGCCAGCCTCTTCAGCTTCATCACGACACCTGTCTCCTGGGTCATCGTCCAGTTCCACAAGGTGTACGGCGCCATCTTCGGCCCTGACACCGGGTGGGCCTGGGGCCTGTCGATCGTGTCCCTGGTGATCCTGATCCGTATCTGCCTGATCCCGCTGTTCGTGAAGCAGATCAAGGCGACCCGGGCCATGCAGACGCTGCAGCCCGAGATGAAGAAGATCCAGGAGCGCTACAAGAACGACAAGCAGCGCCAGTCCGAAGAGATGATGAAGCTGTACAAGGAGACGGGTACCAACCCGCTCTCCTCGTGCCTTCCCATCCTGGCGCAGTCGCCGTTCTTCTTCGCGCTGTACCACGTGCTCAACGCCATCGCGAACAACGACACCATCGGCTCGATCAACCAGAGCCTGCTGGACAGCGCGCAGAAGGCGCACATCTTCGGCGCCCCGCTGGCCGCGAAGTTCACCGACAGCTCCTCGGACGTCGCCGCGCTCGACGCCTCGCTGACCACGGTCCGCATCGTCACCGCGGTCATGATCGTCATGATGTCGGCGTCGCAGTTCTACACGCAGCGCCAGCTGATGACGAAGAACGTCGACACCACGGTGAAGACGCCGTTCATGCAGCAGCAGAAGATGCTGATGTACGTCTTCCCCGTCATGTTCGCCGTCTTCGGCATCAACTTCCCCGTCGGTGTCCTCGTCTACTGGCTGACCACCAACGTGTGGACCATGGGCCAGCAGATGTACGTCATCCGCAACAACCCGACCCCGGGTTCCAAGGCCCAGGCCGCGTACCTGGAGCGCCTCCACAAGCACGTCACGCACCACGGCAAGACCCGTGGACGCGGCGAGAAGGCCATCGTCAAGGCCATCGTCGCCAAGGGCCGCGACCGCAACGAGTTCGAGCGCAAGTTCATCAACGCCCTGAACAAGGCGGGCCTCGCGGCCCAGCCCGACGGCACCGTGGTGAAGAGCGACACCCAGGTCGTCACCCAGACCGAGGACGGTACGCCGACGACGGCCGCCGGCACTCCCAAGCGCCAGCAGCCGAAGCGGCAGTCCAAGTCGCGGCGTCAGTCCGGGACCGCCTCGGCTGCCCCGAAGGCGGCCGGCGAGCCCACCTCGCTGGAGAAGGCCGACCAGCCCGAGGACGCCAAGCCCGCCGCCGGTCCCGCCAAGAAGCAGCCCGGCGGCAGCACCCGCAGCAAGGCCCAGTCCGGACAGCGCAAGGGTCCGCAGCGGCCCAAGTCCCCGTCCAAGAAGTAAGAAGGAGTCCATCCCGTGACGGAAGGCACCACCTCCGCCGCTGCCGAGGGTGTAGACACCCTGTCCCGCCTGGAGCAGGAGGGCGAGATCGCGGCGGACTACCTCGAGGGTCTGCTCGACATCGCCGACCTCGACGGCGACATCGACATGGACGTCGAGGCCGACCGCGCCGCTGTGTCGATCATCAGCGACGTTGGCGGCCGCGACCTTCAGAAGCTGGTCGGCCGGGACGGCGAGGTGCTGGAGGCGCTCCAGGAGCTCACGCGCCTGGCCGTGCACCGGGAGACCGGGGACCGCAGCCGGCTGATGCTGGACATCGCGGGCTACCGCGCCAAGAAGCGTGCCGAGCTCTCCGAGCTGGGCGCCAAGACCGCCGCCGAGGTCAAGAGCACCGGCGAGCCCGTCAAGATGAGGCCCATGTCGCCGTTCGAGCGCAAGGTCGTGCACGACGCGGTCAAGGCCGCCGGTCTGCGCAGCGAGTCCGAGGGCGAGGAGCCGCAGCGCTTCGTCGTTGTGCTTCCCGCCTGATCGGTCCGTACGTTCCTCCGGCCCCGTCTGTAGCGCAGACGGGGCCGAACTTTGTCAGCCTGATAGTTCTGGTGGTTGTGGCGATGGGCGCACGGTGCGCCCACCGCGGTACGGAAGGACGGTCCCCGTGACGGAGGCAGCGGAGCTTCCCCCCGCGCCCGAACAGGCGCGCGAGGTGTTTGGCGATCGCTTCGCGGATGCGGTCCGCTACGCCGAGCTGCTCGCCCAGGCGGGCGTGCAGCGCGGTCTGATCGGCCCGCGGGAGGTGCCCCGGCTGTGGGAACGGCACCTGCTGAACTGCGCGGTGCTCTCGGAGGTCGTTCCCGAGGGCGTGACGGTGTGTGACGTGGGCTCGGGGGCCGGTCTGCCCGGCATTCCCCTGGCGCTCGTCCGGGAGGACCTGAAGATCACGCTGCTGGAGCCTCTGCTGCGGCGCACGACCTTCCTGGCGGAGGTCGTGGAACTGCTCGGCCTGGACCATGTCACGGTCATGCGCGGCCGGGCCGAGGAGGTCATGGGCAAGCTGCCGCCGGTGCATGTGGTGACGGCGCGGGCCGTGGCCCCGCTGGACCGCCTGGCGACCTGGGGTGTTCCGCTGCTGCGTCCCTACGGCGAGATGCTCGCCCTCAAGGGCGACACAGCCGAGGAGGAGCTCAAGGCGGCGGGTACGGCCCTGAGCAAGCTGGGTGCCGTCGCAACCTCGGTCCTGCACGTCGGTGAGGGTGTCGTGGATCCCTTGTCCACGGTGGTTCGGGTCGAGGTCGGCGAGAGCCCCGGCGGTGTGCGCTTCGCCGCGAAGCGGGCCAAGGCGGCACGTACGGGGCGGGCTCGTAGGCGCCGGGGGTAGTTCCGTCGGAGGCGGTGGCGGAGGTGGTGCCGGGGGTGGTGGCGGGGTGCCTGGTCGGGGGCTGCTGATCCAGGCAGTGCGGGTGGCCGGGGTCAGGGGCGCGGTCGGCGTCATTGATCCGTCCTGACGAAGAGACGTACTCCACACAAGCTGCCAAACCTACCCATGCCGGAGTGTCGCGACAGTTCGGCCGCTCGTGCTGTGCATCGTGTTTCACGTGAAACGTCGCTCACTGCTGCACGGCATCATCAGCCGTGGTCGCGCCGCGGCCGAACCGCGTGACCGAAAGCCTCTCGGATCACTCGGAGAGGTGCCGGAGTTGTCCACAGAGGTGGATTTCTCCACAGAACCCCAGGCCTCACTGGTTCACGACCCCGAAGACATGGGAGGCTCTGTTCATTGCGAGCCTGAAGTCGAGGAGAGTGAATCGTTGCGGTCCGACGCCAACATCGCGGGACCGATGACCGATCCGGTCCCCGGTCCCCGTACCGAATCGATGGGGGAGGATGTTTCAC
The DNA here is from genome assembly GCF_055575395.1 of Streptomyces sp. NPDC034103. NCBI lineage: Bacteria > Bacillati > Actinomycetota > Actinomycetes > Kitasatosporales > Streptomycetaceae > Streptomyces > Streptomyces sp. NPDC034103. The sequence continues at coordinate 458,511 of NZ_JBVISS010000003.1, forward strand.
GTGAAACACCGCCCCCGATGGACGACACTCCCATCGGTCGTGCTGCCCAACTGGCAGTAGAGGCTCTGGGCCGCGCCGGCGAGGGCCTGCCGCGGCCCGAGCAGACCCGTATCATCGTGGTCGCCAACCAGAAGGGTGGCGTAGGGAAAACGACGACAACGGTCAACCTCGCTGCTTCACTGGCGGTGCACGGCGGCCGGGTCCTTGTGATCGACCTCGACCCCCAGGGCAACGCATCCACGGCACTGGGTATCGACCACCACGCCGAAGTGCCGTCCATCTACGACGTACTGATCGACAGCAGGCCGCTGGCCGAAGTCGTCCAGCCCGTCCCGGATGTAGAGGGGCTGTTCTGCGCTCCCGCCACGATCGACCTCGCGGGCGCGGAGATCGAGCTGGTGTCCCTGGTGGCACGTGAGAGTCGGCTTCAGCGGGCGATCCAGGCCTACGACCACCCGCTGGACTACATCCTGATCGACTGCCCGCCCTCGCTGGGGCTGCTGACGGTCAACGCCCTGGTGGCAGGTGCCGAGGTCCTCATCCCGATCCAGTGCGAGTACTACGCGCTGGAGGGCTTGGGGCAGCTGCTGCGCAACGTCGATCTGGTGCGAGGGCACCTCAACCCCACCCTGCATGTCTCGACGATCCTGCTCACCATGTACGACGGCCGGACGCGGCTCGCGTCCCAGGTCGCGGACGAGGTGCGCACCCACTTCGGCGACGAGGTGCTGCGGACGAGCATTCCCCGCTCGGTCCGTATCTCTGAGGCGCCGAGCTATGGGCAGACGGTGCTGACCTACGATCCAGGATCGAGCGGTGCCCTCTCCTATCTCGAGGCGGCACGAGAAATCGCGCTGAGGGGTGTGGGCGTCGCCTATGACCCGACGCAGGCCCATATCGGCAACCAGAGCAACCCGAGCATGGTGGAGGGCATTCAGTGAGTGAGCGACGGAGGGGTTTGGGCCGTGGGCTCGGCGCGCTGATCCCTGCTGCCCCGACAGAGAAGACGCCGGTGCCGGCCGCGGTGGGAGGCGGGGGTTCCGCGTCCCCGAGTGCCGTACCGGTGCTGACGACCGACCGCGGAGTCGCCGCGGCGAAGGTGGCCACGCTGCCGCCTGTTTCACATGAAACCGAGGATCCGTCGCTGAACGGTGCCGCGGAGGCGTTTACGGCCCCTGTCGGTGCCCACTTCGCCGAGCTGCCCCTGGACTCCATCACGCCGAACCCGCGCCAGCCGCGTGAGGTCTTCGACGAGGACGCCCTCCAGGAACTCGTCACCTCCATCAAGGAGGTCGGTCTCCTCCAGCCGGTCGTCGTACGACAGGCCGGTCCCGGACGCTACGAGCTCATCATGGGTGAGCGGCGTTGGCGGGCCAGCCGTGAGGCGGGCCTGGAGGCGATCCCCGCGATCGTGCGGGCCACGGAGGACGACAAGCTCCTCCTGGACGCCCTCCTGGAGAACCTGCACCGGGCTCAGCTGAACCCGCTGGAAGAGGCCGCCGCCTACGACCAGCTGCTGAGGGACTTCAACTGCACGCACGACCAGCTGGCGGACCGCATCGGCCGTTCTCGCCCGCAGGTCTCCAACACCCTGCGTCTGCTGAGGCTCTCACCGGCTGTCCAGCGTCGTGTGGCGGCCGGAGTCCTGTCCGCCGGCCACGCGCGGGCGCTGCTCTCCGTCGAGGACTCGGAGGAGCAGGACCGCCTGGCTCACCGGATCGTCGCCGAGGGCCTGTCGGTACGCGCCGTCGAGGAGATCGTGACCCTCATGGGATCGCGTCCCCAGACCCCGCAGCGCGCCAAGGGGCCGCGGGCCGGCACTCGGCTCTCCCCGGCGCTGACGGACCTGGCAGGCCGTCTCTCGGACCGCTTCGAGACCCGGGTGAAGGTCGACCTGGGGCAGAAGAAGGGCAAGATCACGGTCGAGTTCGCCTCCATGGAGGACCTCGAGCGAATCCTCAGCACGCTCGCCCCCGGCGAGGGACCCGTCCTTCAGAAGAGCCTTCTGGACGGCGACGCCGAGGAGTCCGAGGGCTGAACCTTCGACCAGGCCGAGGAGTGATGCCTCGGTGGTCGACGGAGCGGGCTGTGTCCGGTGGGTACCGGACACAGCCCGCTCTTTGCTTTCGGGCGGTGTCGAGGGAATCACATCGTGGATACGATGCATTCGGGTATGGCGCGACCACCCGGCAGCACCTTCAGGGGAGGGCAGGTGTCATGCGAACGGTGAGCCGCAGTGGACTGGTGAGCGTGGGCCTGGGGCTGGGCGCGGTCGGCGGCTTCGTCGGTAGCCTGCTTCGGGAACGGAACGCTCTGACTGCCGCCCGTGATGCCGCGGGCGAGGGAAGCGAGGAACAGCCTTCATGGGGCGTCGGCTCGTACCGCTCACGCTGGACAACCTTCCGGACGTTCCCCAGCGCTGTCGCTCGTGCGTCTTCTGGGAGTTGGACCCAGTCAGCGGCGAAGCCGCGGTAAAAGCGGGCACGGCCACCCTGGAGAAGGAAGCCTGGATCTCCGCAGTTCTGCTGGACTGGGGATCGTGCGGACGGGTCGTGTACATCGACGAGGTGCCGGTGGGCTTCGTTCTCTACGCGCCCCCGGCCTATGTCCCCCGGTCGACGGCATTTCCCACGAGCCCGGTCTCACCCGATGCCGTGCAGCTGATGACGGCGTTCATCATGCCCGGCTATCAGGGACAGGGACTGGGCAGAGTGATGGTCCAGACGGTGGCCAAGGATCTGCTGCGCCGGGGCTTCAAGGCGATCGAGGCGTTCGGGGACGCCCGGTGGAAGGAATCGGCCTGTCTGCTGCCCGCCGATCACCTTCTGTCCGTCGGCTTCAAGACGGTCCGCCCGCACCCCGTGCATCCACGTCTGAGGCTGGAGCTGCGGACGACCCTCTCCTGGAAGGAAGACGTGGAGATGGCACTGGACCGGCTCCTGGGAGCCGTGCAGAAGGAACCGGCGCTGCGGCCGCTCTGAACGAGAAGGGGCCGGCCCTCCTGGGCCGGCCCCTTCGTGTTTCACGTGAAACGTCACTCGGCGATGAAGTCCTCGAGGTCGCGGACGATCGCGGCCTTCGGCTTCGCGCCGACGATGGTCTTGGCGACCTCGCCACCCTGGTAGACGTTCAGGGTCGGGATGGACATGACGCCGTACTTGGCGGCCGTACCCGGGTTCTCGTCGATGTTGAGCTTGACGACCTCGATCTTGTCGCCGTACTCGGCGGCGATCGCCTCGAGGGACGGAGCGATCTGACGGCACGGACCGCACCAGGCGGCCCAGAAGTCCACCAGGACGGGCTTGTCGCTCTTGAGGACGTCCTGCTCGAAGGTGTCGTCGGTCACGTTCTTCAGGGTGCCGGCCACGGCGGGCTCCTTAACTGGGTTGTGCGGGGTGGGGTGGGAGGGGGTCAGACAGCGGTCTTCTCGGGCTCGGCCGGCTCCCCGTCCGCGAGGGCGGCGAGGAACCGCTCGGCGTCGAGGGCGGCGGAGCAACCGGTGCCGGCCGCGGTGATCGCCTGGCGGTAGGTGTGATCGACGACGTCGCCGGCGGCGAAGACACCCGTCAGGTTGGTCCGCGTGGAGGGGGCTTCCACCTTCAGGTAGCCCTCCTCGTCCAGCTCCAGCTGGCCCTTGAAGAGTTCGGTGCGCGGGTCGTGACCGATCGCGATGAACAGCCCGGTGACCGCGAGGTCCGAGAGCTCGCCGGTCTTGAGGTTGCGCAGCTTCAGCCCGGCCAGCTTCGGGTCACCCTGGATCTCGGCGACCTCGCTGTCCCACACGAACTTGATCTTCGGGTCGGCGAAGGCGCGCTCCTGCATCGCCTTGGAGGCGCGCAGGGTGTCCCGGCGGTGGACGATGGTCACGGACTTGGCGAAGCGCGAGAGGAAGGTGGCCTCCTCCATCGCGGTGTCACCGCCGCCGATCACGGCGATGTCCTGGTCCTTGAAGAAGAAGCCGTCACAGGTGGCACACCAGGAGACGCCACGGCCGGAGAGAGCGTCCTCGTTGGGCAGGCCGAGCTTGCGGTGCTGCGAGCCGGTGGTGACGATGACGGCCTTCGCCTTGTGGACCGTGCCCGCGGTGTCGGTGACGGTCTTGATGTCACCGGTCAGGTCGACGCTGACGACATCGTCCGGGATGAGCTCGGCGCCGAACCGCTCGGCCTGCGCCCGCATGTTGTCCATGAGCTCGGGGCCCATGATGCCGTCCTGGAAGCCAGGGAAGTTCTCCACCTCGGTGGTGTTCATCAGCGCACCACCTGCGGTGACGGCGCCCTCGAACACCAGCGGCTTCAGCGACGCGCGCGCGGTGTAGAGCGCCGCCGTGTAGCCGGCGGGCCCGGAGCCGATGATGATCACGTTTCGGACGTCGCTCACGGCTTGGTTCCTCGTCTCTGGACTGCGTCAGTACGACCGGTGGGAGCCCCTCTCAGGACTCTCACCCCACCCAACGGATCCTAAGGGGCGCGCATTCCCGGTGTGGCCGGGCACACGGAGAGGCGCCACCGTACGAGATACCACGCTGGGTGGAGACGAAGCGTCAGCCTGTGGGACGCGCGTAGGACTGCGTCAGCAGAACCTCTGCCGAGGACGAGCCATCGGTCTCGCAGGCCGCATCGACCACGTAGGCGTCGACGCGGTTGTCGTTCTTCGGGTCGAGCATCACCACGAGATACGCCGGCTCGCCCGCGTAGGTGCCCTTCTTGGCGGCCAGCGCCTCATCTTCGCGGCCGATGCCGTGCAGGACGCAAGGGGGAACCTGAGGGATGGTGCTGTTCTTGAGTCTGTTCTCGGGGACGTTGTTCGTGCCGAAACTGCGGGGCGGGCGCGACACGTCGCCGGAACGGCGTGACAGAAGCGCGGAGACCTCGGTCTCGACCTTCTTTCCGGAGAAGACACCGGCCTGTGCGGTCGGGTCGGACGGCCGACCGTCGTCGAGGGACGACAGCAGCACGGAGCCGAACCCCAGGACGGCGACGGTGAACACCGTGCCGAGAACGGCGATCCTGCGGCGCCCGCCGCGGGAGCGGTCCTTGCGACCCGGGCCGGTGCTGGACGTACGCGCGTGACCGGCGGGGCGGTCTGCCGACACCGATGTTTCACGTGAAACATGCGACGCGGTGAGCACGGGCGGGTCCGGGGCCTCGGACGCCGTGGAGTTGAGGAGGGCTTCGGCGGCCAGGGCGGCGTCGATACGCCCGGCGACGTCGTCGGGCATGCGCGGCGGTCCCGGGATCGAACCGAGCAGACCGCGGATCTCCTCCAGGGAGGCATGGACGTCGGCGCAGAGGTCGCATGCGTCCAGATGCCGTCGTACGTCGGTGGTCCGGGACGGGGGGAGAAGGCCCTCGGTGAGGTCGGAGATCTCCGCGACGTCCGGGTGCCCGGACGTGTCTGTCGATGTCACGCTCGCCCACCTCCGCCCTTCACAGCAGCTGAATCGCCTGGACCTGTCTCGCGGGGCCCTCTGTCACGAGGTTCCGCTGCGGGTGGGACGGATGTCCCCTGCATCCGGTTCCGTTCCTGGCCCGGTTCTCCGCCGTCACCGTTTTTCTCCGGCCGCAGATGGGCGAGGAGGGGAAGGAGTTTGGCTCTGCCGCGGGCACAGCGGCTCTTCACCGTGCCGGTCGGGACGTCGAGCATGTGGGCGGCCTCGGCGACCGGGTAGCCCTGCATGTCCACCAGGACGAGGGCGGCCCGCTGGTCGGGGGGCAGTGTGCCGAGGGCTTCCAGGAGCTGGCGGTGGACGTCATTGCGTTCCGCGGGCGCCGAGGCGGACTCGTGCGGCTCCAGGAGCTGCTCCAGACGCTCGGTGTCGTCGACCGGTGAGGTCTTGCGGGAGGCGGCCTTGCGGGCGCGGTCGAGGCAGGCGTTCACCGTGATGCGGTGCAGCCAGGTCGTGACAGCCGACTGGCCGCGGAAGGTGTGGGCGGCCCGGTAGGCGGAGACCAAGGCGTCCTGGACGGCGTCAGCGGCCTCCTCGCGGTCCCCGAGCGTGCGCAGGGCCACAGCCCACAGCCGGTCCCGGTGACGCCTTACGAGCTCGCCGAACGCGTCGGGGTCGCCGTCCACGTGACGGGCGAGGAGGTCCTGATCGCTGGTGTCGCCGTATGCGGTGTCATCTGCCATCGGACCCCCTCCCCTGGGATGCGGTGCGTTGTCAGCCGGTGAACTGCACGTTGGTGATGGCCTGCTTGTAGCCGGGCTGGCTGTAGTTGGCGGCGTCGGCGCCGGAGTACGGCATCGCGGTCATCCACACCAACACGTAGCGGCTCTTGATCGGCTTGTCGACGCTCACCTTCGCCGAGGTCCCGCTTGTCGTCACCTCGCCCAGCTCCTTCATGGAACTCAGCGGCGTGGACGAGCCCAGCGAGTCGGTGGCGTACAGCTTGATGGTGGTGTGGTTGCCGCCGTAGCGGAAGGCGAGGGCCGCGGCCGACACCTCCTGCTCGGAACCGAGGTCGTAGACGATGCCGACACCGGGCTTGATCACTATTTCCGGACCGTCGTTGTAGCTGTTGGTCCGCCAGCCGGTCGTGGCGCTCTTGTCGTACGTCAGGTGGACGTCCTCGGGATGCTGGGCGACGCCCCCGGCCACGTACTCCTGGGCACCCTTGACAGCGAGCGTCTTGGGCGCCTTGATCTTTTCGGCGCCCTTGTCGTTGTCGTCCGTGGTCTGGGTCTGGTTGGTGTCGTCGGACTGGTTGCCCTGGTCCATGAGGGCGTCCGCGAGCTGCCAGCTGCCGAGGCCCAGCGCGGCGATCAGCAGCGCGGACACGGCCCACTTCAGGACCCGGCCGGTGCGGCTCTGCAGCGGCGGCGGAGGGGCCGCCAGCGGCTGCGTGACGCCCGGGTGCGGCGCCGGACGACCGTACGTGCCCTGCTGGTAGGTGGTGCGCTGGTACTCGGGCGGCGCGGTGAACGCCGGCTCCGGCGGGCGGATGCGGGGCATCTCGCCGATCGCCTTCACCAGTTCCTCCGGCGTGGTGCACGCGGACTCGTGGCGGGAGGCGGTCGCGCCGTCGTTGACCAGAGCGCGCATCGACAGTTCAGACAGTCCGCGGTGCACGCCCGCGCGTACCTGGTCGGGGGCGATCAGGCCGACGTCCTTGGGCAGCCCGGACAGGCCGTAGGCGTCGTTCTCGTACGGCCAGCGCTGGGTGAGTCCCGCGTACAGCAGGGCGCCGATGGCCTCGGTGTCCGTGCGCTGCGGGGTGTCGGAGGTGATGCCGCGCAGGGCCGCGTTCACGGCGAGGCCGCGGATGCGCCACTGGCCGCTGGAGGTGCGCAGGACCGCGTTGGGGTTCAGGCGCAGATGCGCGAGGCCCTCACGGTGAGCCGCCGCCATGGCCGCGGCGACCTGGCTGACCATCTGGTAGGCGTCGTGCGGCTCCAGCGGCCCGGGGGCCAGGAGCGCGGTCAGCTCGGTGGCGTCGGGCAGCCACTCGTGGACGACATAGACGACGTCGTTCTCCTCGACGGCGTCCAGTACCTGGACGAAGCGCGGGTCGCCGAGCAGCGCGGACGAGCGGGCGGCGGCCAGCACGGAACGGGCTCGTGAGTGGTCGGCGGGCAGAATGTGCACGCCGACCGCGCGACGCAGTTTCTCGTCGACCGCACGCCAGCTGCTGAACCCGTCCAGACGGGTGACGCACTCCTCGAGCCGGTAGCGCCTGGCGAGCTTGTGGCCGCTGTGCAGCTCGGGCGGTGAGGCCTTTTCGGGACTCCCGGTCCCGCCACTCCCCTGTGCCTCGTTGTTGTCCGTGTCCCGCTCCCGGTTCTGGGCCTCCCCGTCGGCCGTGGACTGGTCCGCCTCTGCGGTCAGCGGCTCATCGCCGCTGTCTGCCACGTCGACGGCAGCCGTGCTCCGTTCCGCCACCGTCGTTCCTGCCTCCCCATTCGTTGCGCGCTGACCGACCTACGTGCGCGCCGTCCGACGCCGAACCCAATTGTGCCCACAGTCCGCCGCTATGCACGACACACGGTGGCGGGCAATGGTTGTGCGCGTACCCCCGTATCAGCGCCCCAGCCGCCCGCGCACCATGCCGACCAGGGAGTTCAGCTCCTCGATACGCATCTTGCGGGCCGCCACGAAGAAGATCCCGAGCAGGACCACACCACCGACGAGCAGGGCGGCGAAGGAGCCGACGACACCCTGGCCGAGCGTGTGACCGATGCCGTAGCAGGCCGCACCGCTGAGGACGGCCGCCGGCACCGAGGCGATGCACAGTCTGGCGTACGTCCGCATGACACGGGCACCGTCCAGGTCCCCGCCGAGCCGCTTGCGCAGACGGCTCCAGGCGACGCCGACGCCGATCATGTAGGCGAGGCCGTACGAGGCGGCCATACCGACGACCGCCCAGCGCGCCGGCAGTACGAAGTAACAGGCGGCGGACGCGGCGGCGTTGACGGCCGCCACGATGACCGTGTTGTAGAAGGGCGTCCGGGTGTCCTCGTAGGCGTAGAACGCGCGCAGGACGACATACTGCACGGAGTACGGGATCAGACCGAGGCCGAACGCCATCAGCATGAAGCCCATGTTCGTGGCCTGGTCGGCGCCGGAGGAGCCGAAGATCAGGGTGCACATCGGGATGCCGAGGGCGACGAACCCGAAGGCGAGCGGCACGATCGCCACCGCTGTCGTGCGCAGGCCCTGGGAGATGTCGTCGCGCACGGCACCCGCGTCGTCCTCGGCGGCCGAGCGGGAGATACGGGGCAGCAGGGCGGCCATCAGGGAGACGGTGATGATGGCCTGCGGCAGGCCCCAGATGAGCTGGGCGTTGGCGTAGGCGCTGAAGCCGGTGCCGGGGACGCCGGAATCCGTGATGGCCGCGGTGGCCAGCTGGGTGACGACAAGGGCACCGGCCTGGTTGGCGAGGACGAAGAAGATCGTCCACTTGGCGAGCATCGCGGCCTTGCCGAGGCCGTGACCCTTCCAGTCGAAGCGGAGACGCACCTTGAAGCCGGTCTCACGCAGGTAAGGAATCATCGCGAGGGCCTGCACGACGAGGCCGAGCAGGACGCCGACACCGAGCAGTCGGACGCCCTCGGGCGGAATGCTCTGGACCGTCATCCCGGAGCGCTCGGACGTGCCGTACACCCACAGGAACGCGCCGAGCGTCACGATGATGACGATGTTGTTCAGGACCGGCGTCCACATCATCGCGCCGAACCGGCCGCGGGCGTTGAGGATCTGGCCCATCACCACGTGGATGCCCATGAAGAAGATCGAGGGCAGGAAGTACCGGGTGAAGGTGACAGCGGTCTCATTGGCCGCGGGATTACTGGCCAGCGGGTTCGACAGAGCCCGCACCAGGAGCGGCGCGGCGAACATGACGAGCACCGTGAGCACGCCGAGGATGACCATGACGAGCGTCAGCAGCCGGTTGGCGTACGCCTCGCCGCCGTCCTCGTCGTCCTTCATGGAACGCACGAGCTGAGGGACGAACACGGAGTTGAGGCCGCCGCCCACGGTCAGGATGTAGATCATCGTCGGCAGCTGGTAGGCCACCTGGAAGGACTCACCCAGCAGGCCCAGACCGAGAGCCGAGACGATCATCGCCGAGCGGACGAACCCGGTGAGCCTCGACACCATGGTGCCCGCGGCCATCACCGCGCTCGACTTCAGCAGGCCCGCGGCCTTGCCGCCCTTCCTCGACGGAGCCGACGGAGCTTGCGCGGCCGGAGGCGGCACGGGCGCGGTACCCAGGTTCATCGTGCTGTCCGCGGAGGGCGGCATGGGCGGCTCGGCGCCCGGCACCGGCGCCGGGGAGGGGCCGGGGACCGACGGTGACCGGTAGGGCGAACGGCCGTCCCGGAACCCGCCTTCCTGCTGGTCCCGGAAGAGATGGGCGAAGGCGTCCGGCTCGTGCCGCTCCTCGGCGGAGTGCGTGACGAGGTCGTCGACACCGACGTACTGGGTGGTGCGGGGGTCGTCGCCGTACGGCAGGTACTGGGTCGGACCGGACGGCTCGGGCGCCGGCGTCTGGGCCCACACCTGCGGGTCGGGGGCGTACGGGGACTGCTGGGGCTGGGCGTACAGCGGCTGCTGCGGCGGGTACGTGCCCGGGGGCGGCGGAGGGTGCGCGGCGCGGTCGTAGAGCGCCTCGGCGACCGGGTCCTGGGCGGAGAGGTCCTGCGCCCGGTAGGGGTCCTGCTCGTAGGCGTCCTGGAGGTACATGTCCGCGGGGGGCTGCGGCGGTACCTGGCCGTGTTCGGGCGGCGGACCCTCGGGGTGGCCCGGGCTGTCCGCGGCCTGGCCGCGGTCACCGTCGTACGGCGCGTTCATGGTTACCCCACCTCATCGTCCCGGGCCCATCGGCGGCCTCGACATCCTCAACGGTCCACTCTCTCACCCGTGCCGGACGGGTCGGCGCTTTCCGCTGCGGTGTCCGGTGCAGGGTCACTCGGCTGCTGCGGGTCGCCTGCATCGAGCCGGGTACCGGACTCCTCCGTAGGACGGTCTCCGGGGGCCTCGGGGTTCTCCGTGGCGTCCGCGGCCTCGTCGGCCTCGTCCGGGCCACCCTCCTCGGCTTCCCGCGCGGCGGCGCGTTTGCGCTGCGTGTACATCCGGAAGCCGGCGAGGACGAGCAGGAGGAAGCCGCCACCGATGACCAGCATGACCGTGGCCGTGAACTCGGTGACCCTGACGTCGAACTGGACCGGATCGCCGTAGGCCTGGCCGTCCTCCGTGTACAGCTGAGCGGTGACCGTCGCGCGGCCGTTGGCCTGGGCCGAGGTGGTGAACTTCACCGACTGGCTGTGCCCGCCGGAGACCTCGACCCGGTGTTCCTGGTAGTCGCCGTCGCCGATCTTGAGGCGGGTGGGACTCGTGGAGGTGAGCCGCAGCACGAGGTGCTCGACGCCCTGCACCAGGTTGTTCTGGACGGTCACCGGGATCGTGGCACTGCGTCCCGAGAGCTTGGTCTCCGACTTGTCGATCAGCTTGACCTGGTCGGTGAGGGAGTCGAGGTAGACCTTCACGCTGGTGCGGTAGCGCTGCGCCTCGGCGGCGCGGCCGCGCCACGACGTGGACATCTCACGGTTCATGGCCCGCCCGAAGGGGGTCACCACCCGGGACTGGTCACTGAGGATGACCTTGAACTTGCCGAGCTCGGCCTGCGTGGTCGCGATCTCCTCGAAGGCGGCCTTGGACAGTTCCCGCTTGCGCAGCGCGGACGGGTAGGCGGACGACGCCGGCACCCTGGTGGTGGCACTGGTGTCCGGCTTCGCGGCGGCCGCCGACGTCAGGTCCTGGGACCGTGACCAGTCCCCGTCCTGGAGAGCGGACACGGCATCGGCCATCGCCCGCGCCTGGCTCGCCGTCGGCATCCGCTGCGGGGCGACGACGATGCTGCGCTGCTTGTCGGTCTGCACGTTCAGCGCCAGGCTCGAGGCGAGGAACTTCTGTACGGCGAGCGTGGCCGTGGACGCCTTCGTCAGGTCGCCCCGGAAGGCCGTGGACAGCCGGGCGTCCGCGACCACCGCGGTGGTGCCGCCGCCGATCGGGCGGGCCGCGGAGGGCGTGTACGTCAGCCCGCCCAGCTCCTGAAGGCTGTCACTGCGGGCGATCACCTTGTCGGCGCCCGCGGAGGTGGCGACCTTGACGATCGACGGGTCCACGGCGCCCTCGAGCGGCCAGGCGAAGTCGGTGTTCGGCGTCACGTGCAGCACCGTCCTCACCGTGGTGATGGCGGCGTCGGTGGCTTCCTTGAGGTGGTTGAGCGAGCCGGTGACGGAGGTTCCGTTGTGGGCGAGGGAAGCCAGGTCGGGGTCGGAGAAGGGGAGGGCGATGATCTCCTTGTCCGCGACCGCTTCCTGGAGCTCGGCCAGCCATTCCATGGCGACCCGCTGATGCGTCCCGGCCACGGTGCCGCCGCCCGACTCGACGCGGTAGGCGTGCGTCATCGCGTCGACGGAGGCCAGCAGGTCCGGGTCGATCACCCAGGTGACGTCCAGCTCCTTGCCCAGCGACAGCATCTGCTCCAGGCGGCCGCCCGGGGCGATCTCCTTGGCGAGGTCGTCGTCGAGGAAGACCGGCGTCTGCTGCTCGTTGGACCCCGTCTCCGCCGTCATGTGGGCGGTGGAGACCAGCGGCCACAGGACCGTCGTCTTCGTCTTGGTGTCGGCACCCTCGGGCTGCCAGGGCAGGAACGTCCGCTGGATGCCGAGCACCTGCTGCCACTGCTGTGCGGTGGTCTCACCGGTCAGGGAGACACCGAGCTGGTAGACGCCGTCCGAACCGAGGTCCAGCTCGTCGACCGGCACGGAGATGCTGAAGGTCTGGGCGACCCCAGGGGTGAGCCTGGCGAACTTCTCGGCGTACTTGCCGCCGACGATGTCCCCGTCGAGCCCCGGCTGGAAGTCGGTGCGCCCGGAGATGGTGTCGATCGCCGAACGCGTATTCACCTCGGGCCCCACCCGCAGGTCCACCTGCGCGTCGGTGACCGCCTGCTTGCCCTTGTTGGTGACGGTGCCGGACACGGTCAGCGTGTCGCCGTCCGTGGGGACGCTGGGGGTGAGCGAGTCCAGGGAGACGGCCACCGTGCCGGTGCCGGACGCGGCTTCCGCGGGCGCGGCGGCGGGCAGCTGAAGCAGGCCGGCCAGCAGGGGCGCCCCGGTGAGCAGAGCTCCGGTGCGCCGCAGCCAGCGACGGGCAGGTGAGGGACTCGTTCCCTGGAAGTCTGCCGCCTCGGCCACGCGCTCGCCCGTCCCTCGTCGTCGTCAGTGGTCGTCGGAATGTGCGTCCACGCATGGTAACGATGCCCGCTGAGGGGAAGTGCCGCGGACTGCTCCACAAGATCGGGGGAAGGGCCCGGGGCGTCCCGTATGTGGGCGTATAAAGGGGAGCGATTCCGTACGTCCGGGGCGGCGGCGTCGCGTACCCGTCTGTGCAGATTTAATGGAGGCGCTCGGGGTCGCCGTGGCCACGTACCCTCTTCTGTTGTGCCGAACGCCAACGAACACGCCTCCAGCGCCCTGAGCCAGGTGCAGTCCCGAGCGGTCAGCGAACTGCTGCGGGTCGCTCCTGTCGCCGATGACCTTGCCCGCCGTTTCCAGGAGGCCGGGTTCTCTCTCGCCCTGGTCGGCGGTTCGGTCCGGGACGCGCTGCTCGGCCGCCTCGGCAATGACCTGGACTTCACGACCGACGCCCGTCCCGAGGACGTGCTGAAGATCGTGCGCCCGTGGGCGGACGCCGTGTGGGAGGTCGGGATCGCCTTCGGCACGGTTGGCGTGCAGAAGGACGCCCGCGTCGGAGACGTTGTCAGAAGCTTTCAGATCGAGGTCACCACCTATCGGTCGGAGGCGTACGACCGGACCTCGCGCAAGCCCGAGGTGTCGTACGGCGACTCCATCGAGGAGGACCTCGCCCGCCGGGACTTCACGGTGAACGCGATGGCGGTCGCGCTCCCGGAGAAGGAGTTCATCGACCCGCACGGCGGTCTGGACGACCTCGCGGAGCGTGTCCTGCGCACCCCGGGTACGCCTGAGGCGTCCTTCTCGGACGACCCGCTGCGGATGATGCGGGCCGCGCGCTTCGCCGCCCAGCTCGACTTCGAGGTGGCCCCCGAGGTCGTCACCGCGATGAAGGAGATGTCCGGGCGGATCGAGATCGTCTCGGCCGAGCGGGTGCGGGACGAGCTGAACAAGCTGGTTCTGTCCGCGCACCCCCGCAAGGGCCTCACGCTGCTGGTCGACACCGGCCTCGCCGACCACGTCCTGCCCGAGCTTCCGGCTCTGCGTCTGGAGAGCGACGAGCACCACCGGCACAAGGATGTCTACGAGCACACGCTGATCGTCCTGGAGCAGGCGATGGCGCTGGAGGAGGACGGCCCCGACCTGGTGCTGCGCCTGTCCGCCCTGCTGCACGATATCGGCAAGCCGCGCACGCGCCGTTTCGAGAAGGACGGCAGGGTCTCGTTCCACCACCACGAGGTGGTCGGCGCGAAGATGACCAAGAAGCGCATGACGGCGTTGAAGTACTCCAACGAGTTGGTGAAGGACGTCTCCCGCCTGGTCGAACTCCACCTGCGCTTCCACGGCTACGGCATGGGCGAGTGGACGGACTCCGCGGTCCGCCGCTACGTCCGTGACGCCGGCCCCCTCCTCGACCGCCTCCACAAGCTGACCCGCTCGGACTGCACCACGCGCAACAAGCGCAAGGCCGCTGCGCTGTCGCGGGCCTACGACGGTCTGGAGGAGCGGATCGCCCAGCTCCAGGAGCAGGAGCAGCTCGACGCGATCCGCCCGGACCTGGACGGCAACCAGATCATGGAGATCCTCGGCGTGGGGCCCGGCCCGGCCGTGGGCCGCGCCTACAAGCACATGCTGGAACTGCGCCTGGAGAACGGGCCGATGGGTGAAGAGGCTGCGGCCAAGGCGCTCAAGGAGTGGTGGGCCGAGCAAGGCTGAGGCAGGGAAAGCGGGGCATGTTTCACGTGAAACATGCCCCGCTACCGTGAAGCCTTCTCCAGGCAACGCTTGAGGGGTGATGTTTCACGTGAAACATCACCCCTCAAAGCGAAGATGTGCTTACTTGACTTCCTTCAGGCAGAGAACCACGTCGTGGCCGTCGCCCGTCTGGTAGTACGAGATCTCCGCAGTCTTGACGGCCTCACACTTGCTGTCGTCGCTGGTGTCGTCGAACTTCTCGACGACCTTGTACTCAGCGTCGGACGAAGTGCAGTCGACCGTCTTCAGGTCCGGATTGATCTGCGTGCCCTCGTTGTGCATGCAGCTGCCCACGGACGTGGTCTCCGCGTCGGTCTTGCTGAAGAACCACTTGCCGCCGGCGATGAGCAGGGCGACGACGATGAAGCCGACGATACGCAAGGCCTTCTTGCCGAAGCGACGGGTGGGAGGAGCCGGCGGAACCGGCGCGTACGGCGCGGTGCCCTGCGGGGGAACGCCCGGCTGGCCCTGAGCGAAGGGGTTGCCGCCCTGGGGCGGGTACGGGGCCGGGAGCTGCTGGCCCTGGGCGTACGGGTTCTGGCCCTGGGGCGGCGGAGTGGACATGCGGGGATCCCCCTAGAACATGGGTATGTGACGCACCTAAGGAGCGCGTAAGACGCACGTAAGTTACCGGGCTCCACTGACACTCCAGCAATCCAGGGGGGCTCTGTGGCATTGATGTGACACTTACGAACGTTCAAAGCGGAACATAGCCGCCCCAACTGCTCCGTAGATAACGGCCACCGTGACCACCAGCACGACGGAACGACCGTCGGGCGGGAGTATCAGGGCGGCCACGGCGGCGGCACCGACGAAGGCGACGTTGAAGAGCACGTCGTAGACGGAGAAGATCCGGCCTCGGAAGCCGTCGTCGACCGAGGACTGCACGATGGTGTCGGTCGCGATCTTCGCTCCCTGGGTGGTCAGGCCCAGGACGAACGCCGCCGCCAGCATGGGCGCGACGGTGAAGGGGAGACCGAGGGCCGGTTCCAGGACCGCCGCGGACACCGCGCACACGGCGATCCAGCGGCCGGGCCGCAGTCGTCCCGCCGCCCACGGGGTCACCACGGCAGCCACGAAGAAGCCCGCACCGGAAATGCCCAACGCCAGCCCCAGCAGGGCCAGGCCGTCGTCGGTGGTCGAGGAGAACTCGTACCGGCAGAGCATCAGCAGCATGACCAGCAGGGCCCCGTAGCAGAAGCGCATCAGCGTCATCGCGGCGAGCGCCTGGGCGGCCCGTCGGCGGGGCGGGGAGGCGAGGTGGCGGACGCCCGCCACCAGGTCGCGGGCGGTGCCGGAGAGCGCCGCCGAGAGGTGCGGGCGCACCAACTCCCGGTCGGGGCCGAGAAGCTCGCGTGACATGCGCAGCGATGCGAGCGCGGCGCACAGGTAGAGGGCGGCGCCCAGCAGGACCACGGCCGCGTCGGAGTCGGCGACCACCAGGCGTACGAGGAAGGCCAGTCCACCCCCGGCGGTCGCGGCGAGGGTGCCTGCCGTCGGGGACAGGGAGTTGGCGAGGACCAGGCGTTCCTCGTCGACCACACGGGGCAGGGCGGCGGACAGGCCCGACAGGACGAAGCGATTGACGGCGGTGACGCACAGGGCGGAGACGTAGAAGAGCCAGTCCGGGACGTGGCTGACCATCAGGACGGCGGTCGCGGTGGCCATCAGAGCGCGGAGGAGATTGCCGTAGAGGAAGACCTGGCGGCGGCGCCAGCGGTCCAGAAGGACGCCGGCGAAGGGGCCCACCAGGGAGTAGGGGAGCAACAGGACGGCCATGGCGGAGGCGATGGCGGTGGCCGAGGTCTGTTTCTCCGGGGAGAAGACGACGTATGCGGCGAGTGCGACCTGGTAGACGCCGTCGGCGCCCTGGGAGAGCAGACGTACGGCGAGCAGGCGCCTGAAGCCTTGGAAACGCAACAGGACGCGCAGGTCACGTACGACGGCCATGGCGCACAGCCTCACATAAGGACAGGGTCCCCGGGCGGTACAACCCGGGGACCCTCGACACAGCCCTGGCAGGAGCGATTTTCAATGAGCCGCGGCGCCTTTAGCGCTCGACTTCACCCTTGATGAACTTCTCGACGTTGGCGTAGGCCTCGTCGTCGAAGTACTGGACCGGCGGGGACTTCATGAAGTACGAGGAGGCCGACAGGATCGGGCCACCGATACCGCGGTCCTTGGCGATCTTCGCGGCGCGCAGGGCGTCGATGATGACACCCGCGGAGTTCGGGGAGTCCCAGACCTCGAGCTTGTACTCCAGGTTCAGCGGGACGTCGCCGAAGGCACGGCCCTCGAGGCGGACGTAGGCCCACTTGCGGTCGTCGAGCCAGGCCACGTAGTCCGAGGGACCGATGTGGACGTTCTTGGCGCCCATGTCGCGGTCGGGGATCTGCGAGGTGACGGCCTGCGTCTTCGAGATCTTCTTGGACTCGAGGCGGTCGCGCTCCAGCATGTTCTTGAAGTCCATGTTGCCGCCGACGTTGAGCTGCATGGTGCGCTCGAGACGGACACCGCGGTCCTCGAACAGCTTCGCCATCACACGGTGCGTGATGGTGGCGCCGACCTGCGACTTGATGTCGTCGCCGACGATCGGGACGCCCGCCTCGGTGAACTTGTCCGCCCACTCCTTGGTGCCGGCGATGAAGACCGGAAGGGCGTTGACGAAGGCGACCTTGGCGTCGATGGCGCACTGGGCGTAGAACTTCGCCGCGTCCTCGGAACCGACCGGCAGGTAGCAGACGAGAACGTCGACCTGCTTGTCCTTCAGGACCTGGACGACGTCGACCGGGGCCTCGGCGGACTCCTCGATGGTCTCGCGGTAGTACTTGCCGAGACCGTCAAGGGTGTGGCCGCGCTGGACCGTGACGCCCTTGTTCGGGACGTCGCAGATCTTGATGGTGTTGTTCTCGCTGGCACCGATGGCGTCCGAGAGGTCGAGGCCGACCTTCTTCGCGTCGACGTCGAAGGCGGCGACGAACTCGACGTCACCGACGTGGTAGTCGCCGAACTGGACGTGCATGAGGCCGGGGACCTTGGACGCCGGGTCGGCGTCCTTGTAGTACTCGACTCCCTGGACCAGCGACGCGGCGCAGTTGCCCACGCCAACGATGGCTACGCGGACCGAACCCATTCCGGTTGCTCCCTGTGTGTATGAGTGAGGCCCTGACTGGGCGCTCACGTGGTGGTGTCGTCGGGCGTATCGGGCCGGGGGGTGTCCCCGGACCGTGGCAGGTTGCCCGGCGCTCCAGATGTGTTGTTCTGCTGAGAGGGCTGAGCGGGCCCCCCGGAAGCGGACCCCTTGAGGTCCCGTCCGGCCCGCTCGCTCTCGATGAGCTCGTTCAGCCAGCGCACTTCGCGCTCCACGGACTCCATTCCGTGGCGCTGGAGCTCAAGCGTGTAGTCGTCGAGGCGCTCCCGGGTGCGCGCGAAGGAGACGCGCATCTTGTCCAGCCGGTCCTCCAACCGGCTGCGGCGGCCCTCCAGCACGCGTACGCGTACGTCGCGCGACGTCTGCCCGAAGAAGGCGAAACGTGCGGCGAAGTGCTCGTCCTCGTAGGAATCGGGGCCGGTCTGCGAGAGCAGGTCCTCGAAGTGCTCCTTACCTTCCGCCGTCAACCGATAGACGATCTTGGCGCGACGTCCTGCCAGCGATGCGGCGAGGGCGTCCTCAGGAGCGTTCCCCGGTTCCTCGATCAACCAGCCGTTGGCGACCAGCGTCTTGAGGCAGGGGTAGAGCGTGCCGTAGCTGAACGCACGGAACACGCCCAGCGACGTATTGAGTCGTTTGCGCAGCTCGTAGCCGTGCATCGGGGACTCGCGGAGGAGACCGAGTACGGCGAACTCGAGGATCCCGGAACGCCGGCTCATGATCGCCTCCTCTCGGCCTTCGGCCCGCTTGTCTCGCTCCGATGTATCGACTCGATACATCCAGACGATAGAACGACCTTCCGGATGCGACAAGTGGGGGGACGGTGAACGGGATCACATCACCGTTTCGTTGGAGGCAAGTTGCCTGATTTGGGGTGACCTTCAGGGCTCGGCGGGTTTTGACGGTGCGTAGTCTGTGCGGCATGCACACCACCGGGAACCAAGTGACGCCTGGGGGCGTCGTCGTCCCCGGTGCAGTACGGGTGAATGCGCAAGCGTCGCCATCCGTACTTCGGGGGGACCGGAAACCAGCCGCTGTTTCCAGGCGCGCACGGGTGCGCCTGCCCGAGGAGTAGTCGTTCGATGAGCGAGCACCGTCGCAAACCGCCGCAGCCGCAGGGAGGCGGACGTGCCGCGGCCCGACGCGGCCAGTCCGGCTCGTCCTCCGGCCGCCGTGCGGCACCGCGTGGCGCCACCGGGTCTCCATCCGACGCGTACGGGTCGGATTCCTACGGGCCGGACGGCGAGGAGCGGCCGTACAGCAGCCGGGCCGAGGCCCGACGCGCGGCGCAGAGATCCGGGGGCAGCCGACGCAGAGCGCCCGAGCCCACCGGCCGTGGCGCCCGGCGAGGGGCCCCGGGCGGCCCGAGCGGACCTGGACGGGGCCGAGCCTCCGCCTCGAGCGAGAAGCGGTTCGTCGACTACCCGCGGGCCGGCAAGTACGGCTGGCAGCGCTGGGTGCCGTCCTGGCGGCTCGTGTCCGGACTGTGTCTGACGTTCCTCGGCGGTCTGGTCGCGATCGCGGGGATCGGGTACGCCATGGTCGGCATCCCCAGCGAGAACGCCGCCGCCAAGTCGGAGAACAACGTCTACTACTGGGCGGACGGCTCTCAGATGGTCGCCACGGGCAGTGGCGCGAACCGGCAGAACGTCGACATCTCCAAGATTCCCTCGGCCATGCAGTGGGCCGTGATCTCGGCGGAGAACAAGAGCTTCTACTCCGACTCGGGCGTCGACCCCATGGGCATCGCGCGCGCACTGGCCAACATGGCCCGGGGCGGCGACACCCAGGGTGGTTCGACGATCACCCAGCAGTACGTGAAGAACACGTACCTGAGCCAGGAGCAGACGGTCTCCCGGAAGTTCAAGGAGATGTTCATCTCCATAAAGGTGGGCACGAAGCTCACCAAGCAGGACATCCTCCAGGGCTACCTGAACACGTCGTACTACGGCCGTAGCGCCTACGGCATCCAGGCCGCCGCGCAGACCTACTACGGCAAGGATGCCGAGGACCTCTCGGTCTCCCAGTGCGCCTTCCTCGCCGCGTTGCTCAAGGGCCCGACGTACTACGACCCGGTGGACAACACGAGCTTCGACCCGTCGGCGACCAAGGAGGCCAACACCAAGCGCTCCAAGGGCCGCTGGGCCTGGATCCTGGAGCAGATGCACGACGACAAGCGCATCACGGAGGCGGAGTACCAGAAGGCCATCAAGAAGTGGCCCACGCCCCAGGGCCTCAAGGCGACCAAGGGCATGACTGGCCAGATCAGTTACCTCGTCGACACGGCCAAGAAGTACGTGCTCTCCCACTCGAAGATCTCGCAGACCGAGTTCGACAAGGGTGGGTACCAGATCTACACGACCTTCGAGAAGTCCAAGGTCAACGCCCTCTCGGTGGCCGTCAAGAAGATCGAGAAAGAGAAGATCGACCCGAAGAAGCGCGATCTGGACAAGCACGTCCAGTTCGGTGCGGCGTCGGTGCGGCCCAAGGACGGTGCCATCGTCGCGCTGTACGGCGGCGCGGGTTACGAGAACGGCCACTTCAACAACAACGCGAACACCTCGGGCGTACCCGTCGGTTCGACATGGAAGCCGTTCGTGCTCGCCGCCGCGATGGAGTACGGCACCTACAAGGACCCGGACGTCGGTGTCTCGCCGCTGAGCAAGTACAACGGCAACGACCATCTGAAGATCCGGAACAACGACGGCAGCTACGTCCTGAAGAAGGACAACTCGGTCTTCTACCAGGAGAACGAGAGCGACTATCCCTGGGGCTACATCTCCCTGCGCAAGGCCATGGAGCAGTCCGTCAACACGCCGTTCGTGCAGCTCGGCATGGACGTGGGGCTGGGCAATGTGCGGAGCGTCGCGGAGAAGTCCGGGATCCTGGACGAGAGCATGCCGCAGAACCCCAACGCCTCCTTCTCCCTCGGTACGTCGACCCCCAGCGCGATTCGGATGGCGGACGCCTACGCCACCTTCGCGGCTTCGGGCAAGCATGCCGACCCGTACTCCGTGACTCAGGTCAAGAAGGACGGGCAGGAGCTACAGGGCTTCGAGAAGCCGAAGGTCACGCTGGCGATGCCCGAGAACGTGGCGCACAACGTCACGGACGTTCTCGAGAACGTCATCGAGAACGGAACGGGTAAGAACGCGAGGGCGCTGGGCCGTACGGCGGCCGGCAAGACCGGTACCACGGACGAGAACAAGTCCGCCTGGTTCGTCGGCTACACCCAGCAGTTGTCGACGTCGATCGCGATGTTCCGAGAGGACCCGAAGAGCAGCAGGCTGCTCTCCATGAACGGCACGGCGGGTGAGGATTCCATCCACGGTGGTGATATCCCGACGTCCATCTGGACCGAGTACATGAAGGTCGCCTTGAAGGGGGCCAACGACCCCGGCTTCCCGGACGCCGAGCAGATCGGCGAGATCCAGGACGAGCAGGGAGCCCCGTCCCCGACCCCCACCGTCTCCGAGACGCCCAGCCCGACGCCCAGTGAGACGCCGAGCGCGACGCCCAGCCCGAGCATCAGCGCTCCCTCGCCCTCGGCGTCGGAGAGCTGCTTCGGCTTCCAGTGCGAGGACACCGGCGGGGCGAACTCCGGCGGCACCACGGACGGAGGCGTGAGCTCCACACCGACGCCAACGGAATCGGACACCACCCGGGGCAATAGCAATGGCAATGGGGGCATCTTCGGAGGTTCGACCGGTTAGCCGCCCTATCGCCCGCCGAGGGTGTTTCACGTGAAACATGGGCCGTCGCATCCACCAGGTGCGGCGGCCCTCGGCGTATTCCTAGGCGCGTACGGCAGGATGTGCCCCATGCCCAGCGCAGAATCGACGCAAGCGAGCGTGCACGAGCCGGACTCGGTGCGGCCGACCAAGGACGACGAGATCGCCGCGAGCGGTAGTGAGTTGATCGGTGGTCCGATCGGGCGGCGTGCGCTGCTCGGGACGTCCTGGTGGACTCCCGTGCGGGTGATCGCGCTCGTGGCGATCGGGATGTTCGCCCTCGGCCTGATCCAGAAGGCGCCCTGTTACAACGGCGACTGGTTCTTCGGCGCCAGCTCTCAGTACACCCACGCCTGCTACTCGGACATCCCGCACCTCTACGCGGGGCGTGGCTTCGCCGACGGGCTCGTTCCGTACTTCGACAAGCTCAACGGCGACATGGAGTACCTCGAATACCCGGTGCTGACCGGTGTGTTCATGGAGGTCGCCTCCTGGCTCACGCCCGGCAGCGGCAGCATCCAGGACCAGGAGCAGTGGTACTGGATGGTCAACGCGGGGATGCTGATGGCCTGTGCGGCCGTCATCGCCGTCTGCGTGACCCGTACCCACGCCCGGCGCCCCTGGGACGGCCTGCTCGTCGCCCTGGCGCCCGCCTTCGCGCTGACCGCCACCATCAACTGGGACCTGCTGGCGGTCTCCCTGACAGCCGCCGCGATGCTGATGTGGTCCCGGGGCCGCGCGCTCGCCTTCGGTGTCCTGCTGGGCCTCGCCACGGCCGCCAAGCTCTATCCCGTCTTCCTGCTCGGCCCGCTGTTCGTGCTCTGCTGGCGCGCGGGCAAGTGGCGGGAGTTCGGAAAGGCTCTGGGGGGCACCGCCGTCTCCTGGCTGGTCGTGAACCTTCCGGTGATGCTCCTCGCCTGGGACGGCTGGTCGAAGTTCTACGAGTTCAGCCAGGAACGGGGCGTCGACTTCGGCTCCTTCTGGCTGATCCTGGCCCAGAACTCCTCCGACCCGCTGAAGACCGACACGGTCAACACGCTGGCCACGCTGCTGGTACTGCTGTCCTGCGCCGGCATCGCGGCGATCACACTGACCGCCCCGCGCCGGCCTCGCTTCGCCCAGCTGGCCTTCCTGATCGTCGCGGCGTTCATCCTCACCAACAAGGTCTACTCGCCGCAGTACGTCCTGTGGCTGGTCCCCCTCGCCGTGCTGGCCCGCCCCAAGTGGCGGGACTTCCTGATCTGGCAGGCCTGCGAGGTGGCGTACTTCCTGGGGATCTGGATGTACCTCGCGTACACGACCAGCGGGGACGCCCACAAGGGTCTGCCCCAGGACGGCTACCACTGGGCCATCGCCCTGCATCTGCTCGGGACGCTGTACCTGTGTGCCGTGGTGGTGCGTGACATCTGGATGCCGGAGCGGGACGTGGTGCGCCGGGCCGGCGACGACGACCCTTCGGGAGGCGTGCTCGACGGTGCGGAGGACGTGTTCGTCCTCGGCCCCGCGGCCCATCCCCCGCGCCATGCCGCTCACTTCGGTGGTACGCCGGTGGAATGGGGCGAACCGGAAGCGGACCCCTCCAGGGACAGTTCGTTCTGAGCGAACAGGGCGTACGAACAGGGCGTACGTAGCCCACGGAAAAGGCCGTGCACGGCCTTTTCCGTGGGCTACGTACGACTGCTCAGTGGTCCTTACGGTCCTCAGCGGTCGACGATGCGGTCGAACTGCGTGGTGGTGTGCCGCAGATGGGCCACCAGTTCCTCGCCCACCGTCGGCTCGGGGGCGTCGGAGGGGACGAACAGGATCGAGACCTGCATGTGCGGCGGCTCGGCGAACCAGCGCTGCTTGCCGCCCCAGACGAACGGAGAAAGGTTCCGGTTCACCGTGGCGAGGCCGGCGCGGGCGACGCCCTTGGCGCGCGGCATGACGCCGTGGAGCGCCTTGGGAGCCTCCAGGCCCACGCCGTGCGACGTACCGCCCGCCACGACGACCAGGAAGCCGTCCGAGGCCGCCTTCTGCTGGCGGTAGCCGAACCGGTCGCCCTTGCTGACGCGGGTGACGTCCAGGACCGCACCGCGGTACTCGGTGGCCTCGTGGTCCCCCAGCCACAGCCGCGTGCCGATGCGGGCGCGGAAGCGGGTCTGCGGGAACTGCTGCTGGAGGCGCGCGAGATCCTCGGCCTTGAGATGGCTGACGAACATCGTGTGCAGCGGCAGCCGGGCCGCGCGCAGGCGGTCCATCCAGCCGATGACCTCCTCGACGGCGTCCGAGCCGTCCGTGCGGTCCAGCGGCAGGTGGATGGCGAAGCCCTCCAGGCGGACGTTCTCTATGGCGGCGTGCAGCTGCGGCAGGTCCTGCTCGCTGATGCCGTGCCGCTTCATCGAGGACATCACCTCGATGACCACCCGGGCGCCCACGAGACCGTAGACCCCGTCGATGGACGAGACCGAGCGGATGACCCGGTCGGGCAGCGGTACGGGCTCCTCGCCGCGCCGGTACGGCGTCAGCACCAGCAGGTCGCCGCCGAACCAGTCCTTGATGCGTGCGGCCTCGTACGTCGTGCCGACCGCGAGGACGTCCGAACCGAGCCGGGTGGCCTCCTCCGCCAGCCGCTCGTGCCCGAAGCCGTAGCCGTTGCCCTTGCAGACCGGGACGAGCCCTGGGAACTGGTCCTGCACGTGCTTGTGGTGCGCACGCCAGCGCGCGGTGTCGACGTAGAGCGTGAGCGCCATGGCCGGACCTGGAACCTTTCTCGTGGCTGCGGTGTATCAGAGGTATGGAAGCGAACGAACGAGTCGAAGCCCCCGAAGCTATGGAAGCAAACCGGCGGGGTTCAGCGGCGCGACATGTAGATGTCGAGCGCCTTGTGGAGCAGCTTGTTGAGCGGGAAGTCCCACTCGCCGAGGTACTCGGCCGCCTGCCCGCCGGTGCCGACCTTGAACTGGATCAGGCCGAACAGGTGGTCGGTCTCGTCCAGCGAGTCGGAGATGCCGCGCAGGTCGTAGACGGTCGCGCCGAGCGCGTAGGCGTCGCGCAGCATCCGCCACTGCATCGCGTTCGAGGGCCGGACCTCGCGGCCGATGTTGTCGGAGGCGCCGTAGGAGTACCAGACGTGTCCGCCGACGATCAGCATGGTCGCCGCCGACAGGTTCACACCGTTGTGGCGGGCGAAGTACAGCCGCATGCGGTTGGGGTCCTCGGTGTTGAGGGCCGTCCACATGCGCTGGAAGTACGACAGCGGGCGGGGCCGGAAGTGGTCGCGCACGGCCGTGATCTCGTACAGCCGCTGCCATTCCTCGAGGTCGTGGTAGCCACCCTGGACGACCTCGACGCCGGCCTTCTCGGCCTTCTTGATGTTGCGGCGCCACAACTGGTTGAAGTTCTTGTGGACCTCTTCTAGGGACCGGTTCGCCAGCGGCACCTGGTAGACGTAGCGGGGCTGGACGTCGCCGAAGCCGGCGCCCCCGTCCTCGCCCTGCTGCCAACCCATTCGGCGGAGCTTGTCGGCGACCTCGAAGGCGCGCGGCTCGATGAAGTCGGCCTCGATGTCACGCAGCCGCTTCACGTCCGGGTTCTGGATGCCGGCCTTGATCGACGTGGCCTCCCAGCGCCGGATGATGACCGGCGGGCCCATCTTCACCGAGAACGCGCCCTGGTGCTTGAGGTGGGCGAGCATCGGCTCCAGCCAGTCGGTCAGGTTCGGCGCGAACCAGTTGATGACCGGGCCCTCGGGCAGATAGGCCAGATAGCGCTTGATCTTGGGCAGCTGGCGGTAGAGAACCAGACCCGCGCCCACCATCTCGCCGGTCTTGTCGTCGAACCAGCCGAGGCTCTCGGAGCGCCACTCCGCCTTGACGTCTGCCCAGGCCGGAACCTGCATGTGGCTCGCCGACGGCAGGCTCTGGATGTATGCCAGATGCTGCTCGCGGCTGATCGTCCTCAGGGTCAGGCTCATTCGGGGCGCTCCTCGGGCTGGTGTGTCCCCATGGGTACAGGGGCTCCGGCTCTCGCGCCGAAGCCTACTGCGCCTGGCGGGCGCCCTGACTGGGCGTACGGCACCTGCGCCCCGGCTCATGGGCCGCCGGGGCGTTCCGTGGTGCTTTGGGTGGTGTCAGTGGGACGGTGCCCTGGGCGTCAGAAGACCCCACCGAAGAGGCCGCCGTGCGCCATGCCGAGGAAGAAGCCGATCGCCGAGGCGCCGAGACCGAGGATCAGTCCGAAGCGCTCACGGGTCGTCTCCGAGATCCACTGGCCGTAGGCGCCGATGAGGATTCCCACCAGCCCGGTCCAGGAGCTGAGCAGATGCAGATTGTGGAACATCGCCGTGATGAACGATGTGATCCCCAGGACCAGGGTCACCGCGAGCAGGGTGTCCTGGAGGGGGTGGGATTTGCCGTCCGTGGCGAACAGGCCTCCGACGGTGTTGGGTCGCAATGCTTGTGCCATAGGGCACCTCCTGCGAAAGGCGGCGCATCGTAGCGCCATACACACCCGATGTGTACAGATTGTCGGTCCTGGCGGCCGGATTTCAACCGGAAGCCAGGGTGCGGGTACTCTGTACCCTCTGCACCGGTGTCTGCCCGTGTCACGACCGGGACTACCGCGAGGAAGCCCCGATTGTCAGTGGCGGCCGATACCGTTGCGTACGCATCACGACCCTCCTGCCACGGAACGACCGTGGCCGCTGAGTCCAAAGGAGGTGGGTTCCACATGCGTCACTACGAGGTGATGGTCATCCTCGACCCCGATCTGGAGGAGCGCGCTGTCGCCCCCCTGATCGAGAACTTCCTCTCCGTCGTCCGTGAGGGCAACGGAAAGGTCGAGAAGGTCGACACCTGGGGCCGTCGTCGTCTCTCGTACGAGATCAAGAAGAAGCCTGAGGGCATCTACTCGGTCATCGACCTGCAGGCCGAGCCTGCGGTCGTCAAGGAGCTCGACCGCCAGATGAACCTGAACGAGTCGGTCCTCCGGACCAAGGTCCTCCGTCCCGAGACCCACTGAGCTTCCCCGCTCAGCTGATCTCGGGATTCGAGTAGCAGCAACCAAGCAGCCAGAGCAGCAAACCCGCCGAGAGGTTCCCCATGGCAGGCGAGACCGTCATCACGGTCGTCGGCAATCTTGTCGACGACCCCGAGCTGCGCTTCACCCCCTCCGGTGCGGCGGTCGCGAAGTTCCGTGTCGCGTCCACCCCCCGCACCTTCGACCGTCAGACCAACGAGTGGAAGGACGGCGAGAGCCTGTTCCTGACCTGCTCGGTCTGGCGTCAGGCGGCGGAGAACGTCGCCGAGTCGCTCCAGCGAGGCATGCGCGTCATCGTGCAGGGCCGGCTGAAGCAGCGGTCCTACGAGGACCGTGAGGGCGTCAAGCGCACGGTCTACGAGCTGGACGTCGAGGAAGTCGGCGCCAGCCTGCGCAATGCCACGGCCAAGGTCACCAAGACGGCCGGCGGTGCCGGTCGTGGTGGCCAGGGCGGTTACGGCGGCGGCGCTGGCGGCCAGGGTGGCGGCGGCTGGGGTGGAAACTCCGGCGGCGGCCAGCAGGGCGGCGGCGCTCCCGCTGACGACCCGTGGGCCAGCGGCGCACCCGCCGGTGGCCAGCAGGGCGGCGGCGGTGGCGGCGGCTGGGGTGGAAACTCCAGCGGCGGCAGCGCTGGCGGCGGCTACTCGGACGAGCCCCCCTTCTAGGGGCTCACTCCCACTTCTTGATCACACAGGAGAAACACCATGGCGAAGCCGCCTGTGCGCAAGCCTAAGAAGAAGGTCTGCGCTTTCTGCAAGGACAAGGTCACGTACGTGGACTACAAGGACACGAACATGCTGCGGAAGTTCATTTCCGACCGCGGCAAGATCCGTGCCCGCCGCGTGACCGGCAACTGCACGCAGCACCAGCGTGACGTCGCCACGGCTGTCAAGAACAGCCGTGAGATGGCGCTGCTGCCCTACACCTCCACCGCGCGATAAGGGAAGGGTGACCGACTCATGAAGATCATCCTCACCCACGAGGTCTCCGGCCTCGGTGCCGCGGGCGACGTCGTTGACGTCAAGGACGGTTACGCTCGCAACTACCTGATCCCGCGGAAGTTCGCTATCCGCTGGACCAAGGGCGGCGAGAAGGACGTCGAGCAGATCCGTCGTGCTCGCAAGATCCACGAGATCCAGACCATCGAGCAGGCCAACCAGATCAAGGGCCAGCTCGAGGCCGTCAAGGTCCGTCTGGCTGTTCGCTCCGGCGACGCCGGTCGTCTCTTCGGTTCCGTCACCCCGGCCGACATCGCCTCGGCGATCAAGGCTTCCGGTGGCCCCGAGGTCGACAAGCGCCGCATCGAGCTCGGCGCGCCGATCAAGACCCTCGGCGCTCACGAGACGTCCGTGCGTCTGCACCCCGAGGTTGCCGCCAAGGTCAACATCGAGGTCGTCGCGGCCTGACCGCTGCGCTCGGCTTGAGCAGTTGTGAGAGGGGCCGTATCCCGTCGGATACGGCCCCTCCTGCATGCCCGGCAGTCGGAAGGGGCTCGTGATGTTTCACGTGAAACGTGGCGGGCCCTGGTGTTTCACGTGAAACGTGGCAGGCCTTGGTGTTTCACGTGAAACGGTCAGCGCGTCGCGCCGGTCACGATCCAGCGGCCTGACCGGGAACGTAGCCACAGGGTCAGCAGCCGCACCGCCATCATCAGCGTCATCGCTCCCCAGACCGCGGTGAGACCTCCGCCGAGGGCGGGGATGAGCAGAGCCACCGGGGCGAAGACCGCCAGGGTCAGCACCATGGCCCAGGCGAGGTACGGTCCATCGCCCGCGCCCATGAGGACACCGTCCAGCACGAAGACGATCCCGCAGATCGGCTGGGCGAGCGCCACCACGAGCAGGGCGGGCAATGCCGCACCCTTCACCACGGAGTCGCTGGTGAACAGCGGAAGAAAGACGGGGCGGGCCAGTACGACGGCGATACCCAGCACCACGCCGACCGCGATGCCCCACTGGACCATGCGACGGCAGGCCTCGCGGGCGCCCTGGGCGTCGCCCGCACCGAGATAGCGCCCGATGATGGCCTGTCCTGCGATGGCGATGGCATCCAGCGCGAAGGCGAGCAGACTCCACAGGGACAGGATGATCTGGTGGGCCGCGATGTCGGCGTCGCCGAGTCGGGCTGCCACGGCCGTGGCGATCATGAGGATGGCCCGGAGCGAGAGCGTACGGACGAGCAGCGGAACGCCGGCTTGTGCCGAGGCCCGGATGCCTGTGACATCGGGGCGCAGTGAGGCACCGTGAGCGGCGGCTCCACGGACGACCACGACGAGGTAGACGGCAGCCATCCCGCACTGGGCGATGACCGTGCCCCAGGCGGAGCCGGCGATGCCGAGGTCGGCGCCGTAGACGAGGCCGACGTTGAGGGCGGCGTTGGCGACGAAGCCGCCGATGGCTACGTACAGAGGCGTCCTGGTGTCCTGGAGCCCGCGGAGGACTCCGGTCGCGGCGAGGACGACGAGCATGGCCGGGATACCCAAGGACGAGATGCGCAGATAGGTGATCGCGTAGGGGGCGGCGGTGTCGGAGGCGCCGAACAGTTCGACCAGGGCAGGTGCGGTGGGCAGGACGATGGCGACGACTGTGGCACCGAGCAGGAGTGCCAGCCAGATACCGTCCATACCCTGGCGAATGGCGGCCGGGAGATCGTCGGCGCCGACACGTCGGGCTACGGCCGCGGTGGTGGCGTACGCGAGGAAGACGAAGATGCTGACGCCGGTCATGAGGAGGGCCGAGGCGACTCCCAGGCCCGCGAGTTGCGCCGTGCCGAGATGGCCCACGATCGCGCTGTCGGCCATGACGAAAAGGGGCTCGGCGACGAGCGCGCCGAAGGCCGGAACAGCCAAGGCGACGATCTCGCGGTCGTGCTGTCGCCGTAGGGCGCGCGGGGTCGCGGGAGCGTGTGTCATGAGCACCAATCTAATCGTCCACAGGTAAGCGATGCAATGGACTTGTGACCCTTACTTGCAGTCTTGCGGCACGTGTGTGCGCGTGTCGATCGATGTGATCTTGGTCCGAGTGGGGAAGTTTTTCTTCTGCACAGCCAGTGGACGGGAAGTTCGCAGGTCAGGGCGGTTCCTGCGGGAGATACGCGAGCTTGTTCACAGGCCTGTCCACCGTGTCGTGCACAGGTTTCGCGGAGTTCTCCACAGCATCTGGGCCGTCGTCCACATGGCCTGTGGATAACCAGATTGGCTGACGGTGCCGGGGGGCCTACCGTGGTCCGGCGCCCGCTCCGTTCGTCGGCCTGGAAACCATCACAAAACCGACGCGCCCGAACCGGAGTTGGGCCTCTTATTTGTCAGTGCCGTGCCGTAGAACAGAGGGCACGGCGAGGTCCGCTCGGCGGACGGGAGGAGGTGGCTCGGTGAGCATTTCCGAGCCCTTGGACGATCCGTGGGCC
Source organism: Streptomyces sp. NPDC034103 (assembly GCF_055575395.1). Classification (NCBI taxonomy): domain Bacteria; kingdom Bacillati; phylum Actinomycetota; class Actinomycetes; order Kitasatosporales; family Streptomycetaceae; genus Streptomyces; species Streptomyces sp. NPDC034103. Next base: position 488,271 of record NZ_JBVISS010000003.1, read on the forward strand.
GACAGCGGTCCCAGTGATCGCCTGCCCGCCTCGCGTCGCCGCGGCGACGGTGGCCGGGGCCGAGACGAGCAGCATGACCGTGGCCGGGAGAACGGCGAATGGGACGGCGGGGGCACGTCCTTCGAACGCGTGCCGCCGCAGGATCTCGACGCCGAGCAGTCCGTCCTCGGCGGCATGCTGCTGTCCAAGGACGCGATCGCCGACGTCGTGGAGGTCATCAAGGGCCACGACTTCTACAAGCCGGCGCACGAGACCATCTTCCAGGCGATCCTCGATGTGTACGCCAAGGGCGAGCCGGCCGACCCGATCACCATCGCGGCCGAACTCACCAAGCGCGGCGAGATCAACAAGGTCGGCGGAGCCTCGTATCTGCACACCCTCGTCCAGACGGTGCCCACGGCAGCGAACGCCGAGTACTACGCGGAGATCGTGCACGAGCGCGCGGTCCTGCGCCGACTCGTCGAGGCCGGCACCCGCATCACCCAGATGGGATACGCGGCCGACGACGACGTCGACGAGATCGTCAACCGCGCCCAGGCCGAGATCTACGCGGTCACCGAGCAGCGCACCAGCGAGGACTACCTCCCTCTCGGCGACATCATGGAGGGCGCGCTCGACGAGATCGAGGCGATCGGCTCCCGCACCGGCGAGATGACCGGTGTGCCCACGGGCTTCACCGACCTCGACTCCCTCACCAACGGGCTTCACCCGGGGCAGATGATCGTCATCGCGGCCCGTCCCGCCATGGGTAAGTCCACCCTCGCGCTGGACTTCGCCCGAGCCGCGTCGATCAAGAACAACCTGCCGAGCGTCATCTTCTCCCTCGAAATGGGGCGCAACGAGATCGCGATGCGCCTGCTGTCCGCCGAGGCACGCGTGGCCCTGCACCACATGCGCTCCGGCACCATGACGGACGACGACTGGACCCGCCTGGCGCGCCGGATGCCCGAGGTCTCGGCCGCGCCGCTCTACATCGACGACTCCCCGAACCTGTCGATGATGGAGATCCGCGCCAAGTGCCGCCGGCTGAAGCAGCGCAACGACATCAAGCTCGTGATCATCGACTATCTCCAGCTGATGCAGTCGGGCAAGCGCTCCGAGAGCCGTCAGCAGGAGGTCTCGGACATGTCCCGTAACCTCAAGCTCCTCGCCAAGGAGCTGGAGGTCCCGGTCATCGCGCTCTCCCAGCTCAACCGTGGCCCCGAGCAGCGTACGGACAAGAAGCCGCAGGTGTCCGACCTGCGTGAGTCCGGTTCCATCGAGCAGGACGCGGACATGGTCATCCTGCTGCACCGCGAGGACGCCTACGAGAAGGAGTCACCGCGCGCGGGTGAGGCGGACATCATCGTGGGCAAGCACCGTAACGGCCCGACAGCGACGATCACGGTCGCCTTCCAGGGCCACTACTCGCGCTTCGTGGACATGGCGCAGACCTGAGCCGGCCGGCCGCGGCGGCCTAATGAGTTCGACGTCCCGGCGTGCCGCGGGGTGGACTGGGCCCATGACGACATCTCAGGAAGAGCTGCTCCCGGGCACGCGCCGGGCGTTGCTGCACCGTATCGCCGTGGCCCAGTCCGAGGGGCGCGCGCCGTCGCTGGTCGCGGCGGTCGTACGGGACGGAAGAGCCGTGTGGCACGGCTCGCGGACCTCGGTGGACGGGCACGGGCCGGACGAGAACGTGCAGTATCGGATCGGCTCGATCACCAAGACCTTCACCGCCGTGCTCGTGCTGCGGCTGCGTGACGAGGGGTTGCTCGACCTCGGCGACGCCCTGGAGAAGCATCTGCCGGGCACCGGCGCGGGGGAGGCCACCATCGCCGAACTGCTCGCCCACACAGCCGGGTTGGCGGCCGAGTCGCCGGGGCCGTGGTGGGAGCGCAGTCCGGGCTCCCTGCGTCCCGAACTGACCGATGTGCTCGGTGAGCAGCCCTTCCTGCATCCGATCGGCCGCCGCTTCCACTACTCGAACCCCGGCTACACCCTGCTCGGCGCGCTGGTGGAGAAGCTGCGTGGAGCCCCGTGGGAGGACGTACTGCGGCGCGAGGTGCTCGAACCCCTCGGCCTGGACCGCACGAGCACCCAGCCACGGGCGCCGCACGCGGGCGGCTGGGCGGTGCACCCCTGGGCCGACGTGATGCTTCCGGAACCCACCGAGGACCTCGGGCGGATGGCGCCGGCCGGCCAACTCTGGTCCACCACCGGCGACCTGGCGAATTTCGCCGCGTTCCTGGCCAGGGGCGACGACCGGGTGCTGAGTCCGGAGACGGTGCGGGAGATGCGGACGCCCGCCGCGCCTGCCGAGGCGGCGGATGTTCTGGACGGTGCGGCCTACGGGCTCGGGATGCAGGTGCAGAGCCGGGACGGTCGGCTGCTGGTCGGGCACTCGGGGTCCCTGCCGGGCTTCCTGGCGAACCTCACCATCAGCGTGGCGGACGACGTCGCCGCGGTGGTGCTGGCCAACTGCACCTCCGGGCCGCTCCTCGGCTCCGTGGGTGCCGATCTCGTCCGGATCGTCGCGGAGGCCGAGCCGCGGACGCCCGAGCCGTGGCGTCCGTTGCCCGAAGTCGACTCGGCTGTGCTGGAGTTGGCGGGTCAGTGGTACTGGGGGACTCACGCGTTCGCTCTGCGGTTGACGACCGAGGGCGGCGTCTCCCTGGCCCCCTTGAGCGGCATCGGCCGCCGTTCGCGGTTCCGTGCGAACGGGGACGGCACGTGGACGGGACTGGAGGGCTACTTCGCCGGAGAGCCGCTGAGGGCCGTACGGCGGCCTGACGGCAGCGTGAGCCACCTGGACCTCGGCTCGTTCGTGTTCACGCGTCAGCCGTACGACGAGGGGGCGCCTGTGCCGGGTGGGGTGGACCCGGAGGGGTGGCGCGGGATCGGGTGAGGCGCGGGATCGGGTGAGGCGTGGGGCCTGTTTCACGTGAAACAGGCCCTTCGGTGCCCGGGTGAACCGAGCGGCCGTCTGGCAGAGAGCACGAAGGCCCCGTCAGGGAGCCCGAGCGGCCCAGCTGCCCTGGTGGCGATCGGCCTGATCGCGGCCACCCGCTCCCGCTGGCGACCGCTGTGGCTGCTGCAGAGGGCCCCGGCGTCGAAGGTGTGCACGTCGTAGCCGTGCAGAGCGGCCCGGTCGAGTCTGTATGGCGTAGGGCTCCGAAGGTCAGAGCGCCATCTTGAAGCCCACGTGTGAGGCCTCGAACCCCAGCCGCTCGTAGAAGCGGTGCGCGTCGGTGCGGGTGGCGTCGGAGGTCAGCTGCACCAACTGGCAGTCCTGGCGCCGGGATTCGTCGATCGCCCACTCGATGAGCTGCGTCCCCAGGCCGCTGCCGCGCTCGTCGGCATGGATGCGGACCCCCTCGATGATCGACCGGGTCGAGCCGCGGCGGGACAGCCCGGGAATGATCGTGAGCTGGAGTGTGCCGACCACCCGGCCCTCACGGACGGCGACCACCAGGTGCTGGTGGGGATCGGCGGCGAGCCGCTCCAGCGCCGCCAGGTAGGGGGCGAGGTCGTCCGGTGACTCACGCTGTGCGCCGAGGGGGTCGTCGGCGAGCATGGCGACGATCGCGGCGACATCGGCAGGGGCGGCGGCCCGTATTTCAAGATCTCCCATGGCCGCAGCCTATGCGGGCGCCTTCAGCGACTCCACGGCCCGGACCAGAGGGGCCAGTTCGGCATTCCGGGCCGCTGCGTCGAGGGCCTCACGCAGGGCCGAGTCGTTCGTCGGCCGCGCCTCGGCGAGGAGCTTGAGGCCGGCTTCGGTGACGTTGGTGTAGATGCCCCGACGGTCGGTGGGGCAGAGGTAGCGGGTGAGCAGGCCTCGGTCCTCGAGCCGGGTGACCAGTCGGGTGGTGGCGCTCTGGCTCAGGACGACGGCGTCGGCGACCTGCTTCATCTGCAGATGCCCGCCCTCCCCGTCGTGCTGGCGGCTGAGCACGTCGAGCAGGGAGTACTCGCGGACGCTGAGGTCGTGCTGCGCCTGGAGGGCCCGCTCGATGTGGGCCTCGATCCTCCCGTGGAGCAGGGAGAGGGCGCACCAGCCCTGTGCGAGGGCGGTGAGTGCGGGGTCCGTCGCTGTCATCGGTGCTTCCTTCGTCCCGGAGCGGCTGAGACCAGGATAGGGCACCTCTGCAATAGTCGTCGCTTGCAAGTATAAGGCGTCTGCAAGTATTGTCTGGGGCTGTAAAGCGCTCGTGCAACTACTGGAAGGGTGCAGACCCCATGCCTCTCGCGCTCCTCGCTCTCGCGATCGGGGCCTTCGGGATCGGGACCACCGAGTTTGTGATCATGGGCTTGCTGCCCGAGGTCGCCGACGATTTCGGGGTCTCCATTCCCACGGCCGGCTTCCTGGTGACGGGCTACGCGCTCGGCGTCATGTTCGGTGCCCCGCTGATGACGGCGCTCGGCACCAAGGTCTCCCGCAAGCGCATGCTGATGGTCCTCATGGGCCTGTTCATCGCGGGCAACCTGCTGTCCGCCCTGGCCCCCGCCTTCAGCGTCATGCTGATCGGCCGGGTGGTGGCCTCACTCGCGCACGGCGCCTTCTTCGGTATCGGCTCGGTCGTCGCGGCCGAGTTGGTCGCCCCGGAGCGGAAGGCCGGAGCCATCGCGACGATGTTCACCGGTCTCACCGTCGCGAACGTGGTGGGCGTCCCGCTCGGCACGCTCGTGGGACAGAGCATCGGCTGGAGGGTCACCTTCGCCGTCGTCGCCGCGCTGGGCGTCGTAGGGCTGATCGGCGTCGCCAAGCTCGTCCCCGACCTGCCCAGGCCGGAGGGCGTGCGTCTGCGCCATGAACTGGCCGCCTTCAAGAACACCCAGGTCCTGCTCGCGATGGCGATGACCGTCCTGGGCTTCGGCGGCGTCTTCGCGGCCATCACCTACATCGCGCCGATGATGACCCACGTCGCCGGGTTCGCCGACGGCTCCGTCACCTGGCTGCTCGTCCTGTTCGGCCTCGGCATGGTCGGCGGCAACCTCATCGGTGGCAAGTACGCGGACCGCGCCCTGATGCCCCTGCTGTACGTGTCCCTGGGCGCCCTGGCGGTCGTCCTCGCGCTCTTCACGTTCACCGCGCACCACAAGGTCCTCGCCGCCGTCACGATCGTCCTCATCGGCGCCCTGGGCTTCGCCACGGTCCCGCCGCTGCAGAAGCGCGTCCTCGACCAGGCGCACGGCGCCCCGACCCTCGCCTCGGCCGTGAACATCGGCGCGTTCAACCTGGGCAACGCGCTGTCCGCCTGGCTCGGGGGCCTCGTCATCGGCGCCGGCTTCGGCTACACCGCCCCCAACTGGGTGGGCGCCGCTCTCGCCGCGGCCGCCCTGGGACTGGCCCTTGTCTCCGCCGCTCTGGAGCGACGCGACCAGGTGGCCAGCCAGGTCATCACGGGTGCCGTACCGGCTGAGCGGAAAGCCGCCGTCCATCACTGAACCGCATGCGGCACGACGGTGATGCGGGATCCGAAAGGACCGGCATCGCCGTGCGGGCGGTTCTCAGCTCGCCGCGACCGTCACCGGCGCGAACCGTCGACTCCAGTCACCGGGCAGCTCCGACATCCCGTAGGTCATGACCGAGTTGAAGGCGACGGACTCCAGTCCCCGGTCCTTCACCCACGTCAGCAGCTCTTCGTGCCGCACGTCGATGTCGGTACGCAGCGCGCGGTCGGTGTGGGCGGCGAGGGAGGCGACGAGCGCCTTCGCCGTCTCGGTGTCCCGGGCGACCAGTGGACCCACGACGTGAGTGTCCTGATTGGGCCAGGCCCCCGCGTAACCGATGATCCGGCCGTTCTCCTCGGCGACCCGCAGCTGGTCGGCGAAGGCGGGCAGGCGCGTGACGATGTGGGTGCGATCGGAGCCGAAGACCTCCTCGTCGAGGCGGAGGATGGCGGTGAGGTCCTCGGCGGTGGCCGCGCGGGTGGCGACCGTGGGCCGGTAACCCCCGTCCCTGAGACGGCCCCGGACCATTTCCGCCCGCCCGGTGACCTTGAAGCCGAGCTCCTCGTACAGCGGGCGTCCGTTCGGCGTCGCGTGCAGTGTCAGCGGGGTGGTGCCCATCGCCGAGAGCACGTGATGCATCAGTCGGCGGCCGATGCCCTGGCGTGCGTGCCGCTCGGCGACCAGCACCATGCCGATCGCTCCCAGATCGGGGCGGCCGTGGGGGCCGTACTCGGTGACGGCGCAGGCGGTGACAAGACCTCCGGCGGGGTCGTCGATGCCGTATCCCTTTCCGGCTGTGAGGAGGAAGCCCCACTTGTGCTCCTCGCGCGGCCACCCCCGGTCTTCGGACAAGTCGGCGCAGGCGGTGAGATCGCGCCGGGTCAGTCGGCGGATGGGCAGATCGGCGAGGGAAGGTGTCGACACGCAGGTCAGGCTGTCTGACGGGCGCCCTCGGCGTCCACCTGTTTCCGATGAGACATACGAGGTTTTGGCCATGCCGACGCCGCCCGTACAGCGTCCCGACAGCGAGTTCATGTTTCACGTGAAACATGGGCGAACGGCGGCAACGGGTGTCCCGAATCGAAGCCCCGCCCAGAGAGTCCCGGCGTCCTCGACGACCTGGCTGAAAGCCGGCCCGGTTAGCCTCGGCGCCATGGCCAGACTTCATCTCTTCGATCTCGACGGCACATTGCTGTACGGCACTTCCTCGCCCGTGGAGATCTCCCGGCAACTAGGGCTGGAAGCCGAGGCGGTGGCGCTCGACCAGGCGATCGCGGCGGGGCTGATAGACCCGCCCGAGTATGCGCTGCGGGTACGTGAACTGTGGACGGAGCTCACCGAAGCTCATGTGGCCGCTGCTTTCGAGGGTGCTCCGTGGCTGACCCGCATTCGTGACGTCTGGGAGGCGATCCGGGAAGACGGTGACTACTGCGCCGTCGTGTCGCTCTCACCGTCCTTCTTCGTCGAGCGGCTCACCACATGGGGTGCGCACGCGGCCCACGGATCACGCTTCCCCGCTGTGCCGTTCACCGAGCCCGTCGACCCGTCCGGAATTCTCAGTGCCGCGGCCAAGGTCCTGATCGCGGACCGGCTTTGCGCGGAGTTCGGAGTGACGCGTGCCGACTGCGTCGCTTATGGAGACTCGTCCTCGGACAAGGACCTCTTCGGCGTTGTTTCCCTCTCTGTGGCGGTCAATGCGGACAGCCATCTGTCCGCTCTCGCGACCCATGCCTACACGGGCAGAGACCTGTGGGCCGCTTATGAATTGGTGCGCCACGCCCGGTAATTGAGGCGATCGGCGGTTCGCCTCTCACCTCTTTCGTGGGGGCGCATGGGGGGTGTGTGCAAGACGGCGACCGGTAGGGTCGACGTCGGTTCTTGTCCCGCGAGGTGGGCACATCCGCGTGCAGCACGGTGCCCGGACCGAGAACAAGGCAGAAGAGCCTAACGGGACGGCGAGATCGAAGACTCGCGTTCTCGGTTATGCGGCCAGTGCGCTCCCGTGCGATGGGATGCTGCGGTGAGAGTCTGCGGCCCATGTCCTCCCTCTCGCCTTGCTTGTCCGTGTGGGGCGCGAATGAGGGTTGATCGCGGCCGTATCGGCAATGAGCACGAACGGGGAAAGCAACCGTCTGCGGGGGAAAGCAGGCACATTCCGACCGAGGAAGTGCGCAGACCGACCGAAAGATGTTCGAGGCGAGGCACACCATGGACGCTCCGACCACCACGTCGGCCGACAACGGCACTTCCGGCGGCGGAGACGGCTGGTTCACGCCGCACAAGCAGCCGGCGTCGGCACCCGGCAACGAACAGGAGACCACCGAGGGAAGCCGCCTCGCGGCACTGCGTCCGGTCGGCAGGACCACATCAGGCTCCGACACGGATATGCCGTCTTCCGACACGAGCGCATCGGGCTTCGACACCCACGCACCGGGGTCCGGGCCGAGCGCGTCGGCACCCCAGGACATCGCACCGCCCGCCCAGGGCGAACCGACGCCTCTGACACCGGCTTCCGCCTTCCACGACATACCCCGGCCCGCTCCGGCGCGCCTTACGCTGCCCGAGCACCGCGCGTCTCCGCAGCGCTCCACCCGGGCGCGGGTCCAGCAAGCCACACCGGACGCGGTCCTCATCCGCCGGACCATGGCGGAGGTCGCCCCCGTGGCCGACAAGGTCACCTCGTACTTCTACGCGCTGCTCTTCGTCCGCCACCCCGGCCTGCGCTCGCTCTTCCCGGCCGCCATGGACACCCAGCGGGACCGGCTGCTCAGGGCGCTGCTCACAGCGGCCGAGCACATCGACAACACCCCCGTTCTCGTCGACTACCTCCAGAACCTCGGCCGCGGCCACCGCAAGTACGGCACCCGCCCCGAGCACTACCCGGCCCTGGGCGAGTGCCTCATCGGCGCCCTGAGCAAGTACGCCGAGCAGATCTGGGACCCGGAGCTGGAGGCCGCCTGGGTCCGGGCGTACACGACGATCTCGCAGGTGATGATCGACGCGGCGGCCGTCGACGAACTGCGCGCCCCGGCCTGGTGGTACGCGGAGGTCGTCTCGCACGACCTGAGGACACCGGACGTCGCTGTCGTCACCGTACGGCCGGACCAGCCCTATCCCTTCCTCGCGGGCCAGTACACCAGCCTGGAGACGCCCTGGTGGCCGCGGATCTGGCGGCACTACTCCTTCGCCTCGGCGCCGCGCTCGGACGGCCTGCTGTCGTTCCACGTGAAGGCCGTCCCGGCCGGCTGGGTCTCCAACGCCCTGGTGCACCGCGCGCGGCCCGGTGACATCCTCCGGCTCGGCCCGCCGACCGGTTCCATGACCGTGGACCACACCACCGACAGCGGACTGCTCTGCCTGGGCGGCGGCACCGGCATAGCGCCCATCAAGGCCCTGGTCGAGGATGTCGCCGAACGCGGAGAACGGCGGCCGGTCGAGGTCTTCTACGGCGCCCGTACCGACCACGACCTGTACGACATCGACACGCTGCTCAGGCTCCAGCAGTCGCACCCGTGGCTCTCTGTCCGCGCGGTCATCGACCAGCAGGCCCGCGTTCAGCTTCCCGAGGCCATCCGCAGGTACGGCCCCTGGAACGAGTTCGACGCCTTCCTCTCGGGCCCGCCCGGAATGATCCGCAGCGGCGTGGACGCCCTGAGGGACATCGGCATCCCGTCTGAGCGCATACGACATGACTCGGTGGAGGAACTCGTCGCCGTCGGGGACTGACCTCAGCCTGGCCCGAAGCTCGGCGAAGGCCGCCGCCCCAAGGTCGGCGAAGGCCACCCCCTCAAGCTCGGCTTAGGCGACCGTTTCCAGCTCAGCCCAGCCCGCCCCAAGGCTCAGCCGAGGCCTCAGCCCAGGTCCGGCGCGTGCATGGCACGGACGCCCTCGATGTTCCCGTCCAGATAGTGCCGCAGCGACAGCGGTACGAGGTGGACGGAGGCGATCCCGATACGGGTGAACGGCACCCGCACGATCTCGTACTCCCCGACGGGTTCGTCGACTTCGGGGCCGTGCCGCAGCGAGGTGTCCATGGACTCCAGGTGGCAGACGAAGAAGTGCTGGACCTTCACTCCCGTCGCGCCGCCGTCCTCGCCGATGTGCTCCACGGTGTCGACGAAGCAGGGCACCACGTCGGTGATCTTGGCGCCGAGCTCCTCGTACACCTCGCGGTGCAGGGCGTGGACCACGGTCGGGTCTTCCGGCTCGACCCCGCCACCGGGCGTGAGCCAGTAGGGATCCAGACCAGGCTTGGTGCGCTTGATCAGGATCAGGTCGTCGCCGTCCAGAAGAACGGCGCGGGCGGTGCGCTTGACCACGGGTCGGACGGTCATGGGTGAAATGTGGCCCGGTTGGTTCCACGTGAAACATCGCGCATCGTGATCAGTCGAGTTCATCGCGTGATGCGGAGAAAACCGCAGGTCAGCACCAGTTCGCAGCGGCCTGCAGCAGCCATTCGTGAGCACGTGCGACGTGTGGCATCGCCAAGGTGCCCGTCCGGACCACGAGGAAGTACGTGCGCAGGGGTGGTACCGCCGGCTGGTGCAGGGCCACGACGTCACCACGCTCCAGAGCGGGCGCGCACAGATAGCTGGGCAGCACCGCGAGCCCGGCGCCCGCCACCGCACAGGCGAGCGCCGCGCGCAGATCGGGAACGATGACCGTGCCCGGAGTGGCCGGAAGGCAGTCGAAGACCGAGGCCCAGTAGCGGGAGACGAACGGCAGTGACTCGTGCACCTCGATCACCGGAAGGCCCTTGAGGGCGGGGGCATCTACGCGTCGCAGGGTCCCGGTGTTGATCCGTTTCGCCCAGTGCGGGGCGGCGACCAGGACGTGCACTTCGTCGCAGAGCGCAGTCGCCGTGAGCAGGGCACCGCGTGGACGAGCCGTCGTGATGGCGAGATCGTGGTGCCCGGCGGCCAGACCTTCCAGGGTCTCCTCGGCGTTCCCGAAGGAGGCGCGCAGCGCGAACCCCTGACCGTCCTCGCCGGTCAGCTCCGTGAGGGCGGGCAGGGCTCGCTCGGCGGTGAACTCGGGTGGCCCGGCGAGATGGAGGGTGCGCAGGGAGGACTCGTCGTCCAGGCCGGTCTCGGTGATCTCGACCAGGGCGTCGAGGTGCGGCGCGGCCTTGTGGGCGAGTTCGTCGCCGATGCTGGTCGGGGTCACCCCGCGCGCCTGCCGTAGAAAGAGCGGGCGCCCCAACTGCCGCTCCAGCGTGCGGATCTGCGAGGTCACGGCCGGCTGGGAGAGGCCGAGCAGCGCGGCGGCGCGAGTGAAGGAGCCGGCCCGGTGCACGGTCACGAAGGTCCGCAGCAAGGCCAGATCCATACCAGGCCCTCCCCTTCGTCGCCCTGCCCCGGCCCCGAACCCGCCCAACTATAAATATGTCGATAGGCCGCTGTCGCTACTGTGATTGGACACTGACACAGAGTCAACTAGCCTTGTTGGCGCGGTTCTTCGCGCGCGGAACCGAGGACGGTCCGAGCCACGAGGGGGGAGGCTCGGACCGTTCGTTGTGCGCAGCCGGACAGCGGGCGACGGACAGGGGTCGACGGACAGCGATCGAAGGACGGCGATCAAGGGGCGGCGAGGCGGGTCAGTGCGCGGACTCGTCCAGCGCGCGCAGCACGTCCGCCACCAGGTCCTCGGGGTCCTCGGCGCCGACGGAGAAGCGGATGAAACCGTCCGGCACGTCGTCCCCGCCCCAGCGCCCCCGCCGCTCGGCCGTGGAACGCACCCCACCGAAGCTCGTCGCGTCGTCCACGAGCCGCAGCGCGTCGAGGAAACGGTCGGCACGCGCGCGCGTGGGCAGCGTGAAGGAGACCACGCACCCGTAACGCCGCATCTGCTGCGAGGCGACCTTGTGCGAGGGGTCGTCGGGCAGCCCTGGATAGCGCAGCCCGGAGATCTCCGGGCGCCCCTTCAAGACCTCGGCGAGCTGAAGCGCGGTCGCGTTCTGCCGGTCCACCCGCAGCTGGAGCGTGGCGATCGAACGGTGCGCGAGCCAGGCCTCCATAGGACCCGGGATCGCTCCGACGATCTTGCGCCAGCGTCGTACGGCGGTCATCGCCTTGCCCTCGCGGCCGGCGACGTACCCCAGCAGGACGTCTCCGTGCCCCGTGAGCTGCTTGGTCCCGCTCGCCACGGAGAAGTCGGCGCCGAGCTCCAGAGGCCGCTGCCCGAGCGGGGTCGCGAGGGTGTTGTCGACCGCGACGAGGGCGCCACGCGCGTGTGCCGCCTCGACGAGCCGCCGGATGTCGCACACGTCGAGCCCCGGGTTCGAGGGCGTCTCGATCCACAGCAGCTTCGCGCCGTCCAAGGCCTCCAGCTGCGCGTCACCGCCGGTCGGGGCGGTCCGCACCTCGATGCCGTACGCCTCCAGCTGCGCGCGCACCAAGGGCAGCACCTGGTAACCGTCGGCGGGCAGCACGACCGTGTCCCCGGCGCGCAGCTGTGAGAAGAGGACAGCGGAGATGGCGGCCATGCCCGAGGCGAACACGAGCGTCTGCACGCTGTCCTGCCCGGGCGCCTCCAGCTCGCCGATGGCGCGCTCCAGGAGCGTCCAGGTCGGGTTCTCGTCCCGGCCGTAGGTGTACGGACCGCTCACCTCGCCCGGCAGATGGAAGTGCGCGGCGAACACCGGGCCGGGCAGCGTGGGTTCGTTCCTGACCGGCTCGGGCAGTCCGGCCCGCACCGCGCGCGTGCCGTCGCCGGCATGCCCCGCCACTACCGCGCGCGTGCCGCCGGTGTTCCCCGCCGCTACCGCGCGTGTGTCGTCGCCAGTGTTCTCCGTCGAATCGCTCATGCCACCCGTCCTTGTCCGTCCACGTCCTCGCGTACCGCGGCGAGCAGGCCCTCGCTCGCCGCCTCCACCATCTCAAGGCACTCCTCGAAGCCGTCCATGCCCCCGTAGTACGGGTCCGGGACGTCGAGGTCCGCGCTCGCGGACGGGTCGTAGGAGCGCAGCAGCCGCACCTTCGCGGCGTCCTCCTCGGTGGGGGCGAGGCGGCGCAGGGCCTTGAGGTGACCGTGGTCGAGGGCGATGACGAGGTCGAGGCGCTCGAACCACGACGGCTGGAACTGACGGGCCGTGTGGGCGCTGTCGTAACCGTGCTCCTCGAGGACCGACACCGTGCGCGGGTCGGCGCCGTCGCCCTCGTGCCAGCCGCCCGTGCCGGCGCTGTCGACCTCGACCCGGTCACCGAGCCCGGCCTCCGCGACGCGTGCGCGGAAGACGGACTCGGCCATCGGCGAACGGCAGATGTTGCCGGTGCAGACGAAGCAGACCCGATACGTCATGGAGAGCTCAGTCCCCGTCGGGCAGGACGACGTTGAGCGCCCAGGACACGATCGAGATGATCAGGCCGCCGAGCACGGCGGTCCAGAAGCCGTCGACGTGGAAACTCAGGTCGACCTTGTCGGCCAGCCACGAGGTCAGCAGCAGCATCAACGCGTTCACGACCAGGGTGAACAGGCCGAGCGTCAGGATCAGCAGCGGCAGGCTCAAGAGCTGTACGACCGGCTTGACCAGGAAGTTCACCACTCCGAAGATCAGCGCGACGAGGATCAGGGTGGCGATCTTCTTGCCCGTGCTGCCACCGGTCAGCGTGATCTTGTCCAGCAGCCAGACGGCGACCGCAAGGGCACCCGCGTTGGCGATCGTCTTGACTACGAAATTCTTCATGTGTCTGATCGTGGCAGACGAGATCGGCTACGAGCAGTGCGAAAGAGGCGGACGAGGGCGATGAAGGCATTCCGGCTGGACGAACTGGAGGCGGAGCGCGCCGCGAACGAGGGCGCCTACCTGCAGTTTCTGCGGGAACGGAACATGTCGGTCGGCCTGTACGCGCTGGACGCCGGCGAGCGTGATCCACAGAAGCCGCACCATCAGGACGAGGTCTACTTCGTGGTGAGCGGCCGTGCGGCGATCACCGTGGGCATGGAGACCACCGAGGTCGCGCGCGGCAGCGTGGTCTATGTACCGGCCGGGGTCGCCCACAAGTTCCACCACATCAGCGAGGATCTGCGGGTCCTCGTGGTGTTCTCTCCGCCCGAGAGCTGAGCCGCCACCCCGGGATTCCCTAGGGGATCAGTCAGGGGAGGACAAGGGGTGCGAGGCCCCCGCCGGGCAACTCCCCGACCTAGCATCGAGTGCAGGAACAACAGAGGGATCCGGCATCACGAGCCCGGGTCTTCGACCGGACCCGGCACGAGCGACGGGCGGAGAGGTAAGGACGAGAGCAATGGGAGAGATCTTCGCGGGACTGCCCTGGTGGGTGAAGTGGATCGCGGTGCCGGTCATCGCCCTGGTCGTGTTCGGCGGGCTGATAGCCAGCGTCGTCGGCTTCGTCATCAGCCTGCTCTTCAAGCTGCTGGTCTTCGTCGCCCTGGTCGGCGGACTGATCTACGTGGTGCGGAAGTTCATGTCGAGCTCCTCGTCGCGCAGCGACTGGTGACGCGTGGGGTCACCGGCGGCGGGCGGTGACGGGCGGAGGGCGTGATGCGGCGACCGGGGAGCGGCGGCGTGAGTCGACCCGCCGACCGGCGGTGCGTGCGGTGACCGGTGATCGGCGGTGCGTGCGTGACCGGTGATCGGCGTTCTGCGGCGGCCTGGGAAGGGCGTTGCGAGGGACCGATGAGCGGTGTCGGGCGGCCGCGAACGTGTCGCCGTACGACCTCCGATGAGCGGGACCGGGGGTCGGTAACAGGAATCACCGGTTCCCTCGGGCGGGGGAAGTTTTCGGTACAGGCCGAGTGCGAGCGGTGACGGACGGTTAAAGTCCGGAATTCGACGCGGGGACGATCCCCCGTGAGCGGCGCACACCCCTCCCGTGTTCCCCCGCACGGGCGGCCCCCTCGCGCTTCGGGAGTGACCCTTGGCCACGGTTGACACCGGACCCGCACAACCCCTCACGGCACCCGGCCCGGCACGAGCCCCCGTCCCGTCAGTGGATTCCCGCCCCCGGCCCCCGGAGCAGCCCGTACGCGCGAGCCGGCCCCGCCCGGAGACGCCTCCGTCACCGACGCGGACCGACGCGCCAGAGGCCCCGCACCCCACGACCCTCATCGGGTCCGTCCAGCGCGCCATGCGCCTGCTGGAGTCCGTCGCCGGCCACGAACACGGCGCCCCCGCCAAACAGCTGGCCCGCGAGACCGGCCTCGCCCTGCCCACGGCCTACCACCTGCTGCGCACCCTGGTCCACGAGGGCTATCTGCGCCGGGAGAAGGGACTGTTCTTCCTCGGCGAGGCGGCGGAGCGGCTGAGCAGCAGCGGAGCGCGGCAGAAACGTCGCAGCACGGTCGCCGAGACCCTGGCCCACTGGCGCGATGCCCTGGGCGTGCCCGTGTACTACGCGCTCTACCGGGACGGCGAGATCGAGGTCATGTGCGTCTCCGACACCCCCGGCAACCCGGCGGTCGAGGAGTGGGCCGACTTCCGTGAGACCGCGCACGCGCACGCCATCGGACAGTGCCTGCTGTCCCAGCTGGACGAGCAGGCCCGCCGCGACCACCTCGACCGCTACCCCGTGCAGGCCATCACCCCGTACACCGTGCGGGACGATCACACGCTGCTGCGGCGCCTGGACCGGACGTCGCGCATGGAGCCGGTCTTCGAGCGGCAGGAGTACGCACTCGGGACGGTGTGTGCGGCGATTCCCCTCACCGTGGGCACCACCGCCGCGACGATGGCCATCTCCCTGCCCGTCCATCAGGCCGGCCGGTTGCCCGAGGCCGCCCGTCAGCTACAGAGCGAGGTCGGGCGGCTCCTGGGGTCGTTGGCGATCTCTATCAGTATCTGAAAACTCACTCCTTGTGATCTCTCGTGTACGTTAAGCAAACTTCGACCACAGTCAGAGGGATCATTCCCGGCCAGCGGCAGATGACGGGGTACACGATGGGTGAGTCCGTACAGGCAGAGGTCATGATGAGTTTTCTCGTCTCCGAGGAACTCTCCTTTCGCATCCCGGTGGAGCTGGGCTACGAGACCCACGATCCCTACGCCGTGCGGCTCACCTTCCATCTGCCCGGAGACGCGCCGGTGACCTGGGCGTTCGGGCGTGAGCTGATGATCGACGGCGTGGGGCGCCCGTGCGGCGACGGTGACGTGCGCATCGCGCCGGCCGAGGTGGACACGCTGGGTGAGGTCCTGATCCGTCTTCAGGTCGGCGCCGACCAGGCCCTGTTCCGCTCCTCGGCGGCGCCCCTCATCGCCTTCCTCGACCGCACCGACAAGCTGGTGCCGCTCGGCCAGGAGGGGGCGCTCGCGGACTTCGACGCGCACCTCGAGGAGGCGCTGGACCGGATCCTGGCGGAGGAGCAGAGCGCTGGCTGAAGCGTTACGGCACGGAGGAGGAGTAACGCTTCAGCGCTGGCGTGGGGCTCGCGCAGGAACGCTTCTGCTTCAGTGGGGCCTGGGGCCCCTCGGACGGGGGCGGCTTCCCTCCGGCGTGCCCGGCCGTGTCTTGAAGTTGCCCAGGCATCGTGAAGGCACCTGGGCCACGTGACGTCAGTTGCTGCTTTGGGGATGCTCCTTCGGGTGCTTCTTCGCGGGGGCTGATTCGGACCCGCGGTGCCCCCCGCGTCGTAGTCCGGGTCAGTGCTTGCGTCGTCGGCCCCGTCCGCCTCGCAGCACCGGGATCGGCTGGGTGCCCGACGAGCCCGGCCGGACTCCCGCCGCGCTCGGCTCGCCACCCGCCGGGGCGGTCGGGGTACCCGACCCGGACCCAGACCCTGACCGGTCGGCCGAGACCACCAGCGCCGCGAGGGCGGTCGTGACCGGCACCGATGCGACCAGGCCGATCGAGCCGACCAGGGTGCGCACGATCTCCTCCGCGACCAGCTCGCTGTTGGCGACCGTCCCGACGCTGCTCTGTGCGATGGAGAACAGCAGCAGCAGCGGCAGCGCGGCGCCCGCGTAGGCGAGGACGAGCGTGTTGACGACGGATGCGATGTGGTCGCGGCCGATTCGGATGCCCGCGCGGTACAGACCTCGCCAGCCCATCGACGGGTTGGCCTCGTGCAGCTCCCAGACCGCCGACGTCTGAGTGACCGTCACGTCGTCGAGGACACCGAGCGACCCGATGATGACGCCGGCGAGCAGGAGACCGCTCATGTCGATCGACGGGTACAGGCCATGGATCAGACCGGTGTTGTCGTCCGTGTTGCCGGTGAGCGCGGCCCAGCCGATGAAGAGCGAGCCGAGGACGCCGATCAGCAGCAGTGAGATGAGTGTGCCCAGCACCGCGACGGATGTCCGCGCGGACAGTCCGTGGCACAGATACAGGGCGATGAGCATGATGGCGCTCGCCCCGACCACGGCCACGACCAGCGGGTTCGAGCCCTGGAGGATCGCGGGCAGGATGAAGAAGTTCAGGATCAGGAAGCTGATCGCCAGCGCGACCAGCGCCATGAGACCTCGCAACCGCCCGACGACCACGACGGCGAGCGCGAAGATGCCGGCGAGCAGCCCCATGGGGAGCCTGCGGTTGACGTCGGTGACCGAGTACTGGAGGTCCTTGGGCGCGGAGGGCTCGTACGCGACCACGACTTCCTGGCCTTGATCCAACTGCCGTGACTGGTCCGGCTGCACGATCTCGGTGAACGTACGGCCCTTGTCCTTGCCGGTGTCGACCCGGATCGTCGCCTTCTTGCAGTCGCCCTCCGCCTGTTGCTGGGCGGAGGACCCCTCGGCGGTGGAGGTGTCGCCGGTCGGCGTCTCGCCCGAGGCGTTCACCGACTTGCAGCTCACGCTCACGACCTTGGTGACCGTGGCCTGTTGGGTCTGCCGGTCGAAGCCGACGCCGGTGCGCTCGTGCCCCGGCGCACCTCCCGGCCACAGCACGGCGAGCCCGACGATCACGGCGACACCGAACGGGATGAGGATTGCCGCGATGACCTTGCGCAGATGCTTCGAGACGGGGGCCGCGGGCCCGTGGCTGTGGCTGTGGGAGTGACCGTGCCCACCACCACCCCGGCCGCTATCGCCACCGTCACCGCCCCGGCCGCCACCCCCCGAGCCGTCACCGGAACCCGAGCCGTCACCGGAACCTGAGCCGTCACCGGAACCTGAGCCGTGGCCAGAACCCGGGCCGCCGCTGTGCCCATGACCCTGGCCGTGCCCGTCTCCCCGATCGTGCCCGTGCCCACGCCCGCCACCGGCGTCGTGCCCATGCCAGTCGTCAGAACCGGAGCCGGAGCCGGAGCTAGAGACGGAGCCGTACCCGGCAGGACCGAACCCAGGCGCCTGGTCGTACCCAGGGCCTTGGCCGCCGCCCCCAGGCGCCTGGCCGCCCCCAGGTCCTTGGCCACCCCCCGGCCCCCGGCCGTACCCCGGCTCTTGCCGGCTCCCCGGTCTCGGGCCGTTGCCGGGCCCGCTTCCGGGGCCGGGCCTGCGCGGGGGCTCGGGTGGGTACGGGGGCTGATGCGTCGTGGTCACCGACCGATCATCGCAAGAACGACAGGGGCCCTCTGTTCACCGCGCCCGAATTGACGCTAGCGTGGGGGCACCTTTGTACACGCGGGAGCTCGGAGCACCGGGCTGAGAGGGCGCTGACCTCCGTCCCAGCGATGTTTCACGTGGAACATCGTCACCAGCGAGTGACGTTCCACACGAAACGTCGGCAGACGGAAACCGCTGCGTCGACCGCCGAACCTGTTACCGGGTAATGCCGGCGTAGGGAGTAGGTCTCATGACCATCGAGGACGCACGCACGCCTGCCTCCAGCCAGGACGAAGCGCCTATTCAGGGTGAAACGTCAGCACAAGGTGGGAAGTCCATCGGCTGGCACAAGGCGTATGTCGAGGGCTCGCGCCCCGACCTGCGGGTGCCGGTCCGTCAGGTGCATCTCACCAACGGGCAGTCGGTCACGTTGTACGACACATCAGGCCCGTACACCGATCCCTTGGTCGATACCGACGTCCGCCGGGGCCTGGCGCCGCTGCGGGAGAACTGGATCATCGCCCGCGGTGACACCGAGGAGTACGCGGGCCGTCCCGTCCGCCCCGAGGACGACGGCATCAAGCACACCTCGCCGCGCGGCGGCAATCTGCGCAACCTCGACGCGGTCTTCCCGGGGCGCCCCCGGCTGCCGCGTCGCGGCCGCGACGGCGCGGCGGTCACGCAGCTCGCCTACGCCCGCCGCGGCGAGGTCACACCGGAGATGGAGTACGTGGCTCTCCGGGAGAACGTGTCCCCCGAGGTCGTCCGCGAGGAGATCGCGGCCGGCCGCGCGGTGCTCCCCGCCAATGTCAACCACCCGGAGATCGAGCCGATGATCATCGGCAAGCGGTTCCTGGTGAAGGTCAACGCCAACATCGGCAACTCGGCGGTCACCTCCTCCATCGAGGAGGAGGTCGAGAAGATGACCTGGGCGACCCGCTGGGGCGCCGACACGGTGATGGACCTGTCCACGGGTCGCAACATCCACACCACCCGCGAATGGGTGCTGCGCAACTCCCCCGTGCCCATCGGCACGGTGCCGCTCTACCAGGCGCTGGAGAAGGTCGACGGCCGCGCCGAGGAGCTGACCTGGGAGATCTACAAGGACACGGTCATCGAGCAGGCCGAGCAGGGCGTGGACTACATGACGGTCCACGCGGGCGTCCGGCTGCCGTACGTCCCGCTGACGGCGAACCGCAAGACCGGCATCGTCTCGCGCGGCGGCTCGATCATGGCGGCGTGGTGCCTGGCGCACCACAAGGAGTCGTTCCTGTACGAGAACTTCGAGGAACTCTGCGAGATCCTCGCCGCCTACGACGTCACGTACTCGCTCGGCGACGGCCTGCGGCCCGGTTCGATCGCGGACGCCAACGACGAGGCGCAGTTCGCGGAGCTGCGCACGTTGGGCGAGCTCAACACGATCGCCAAGAGCTTCAACGTACAGACCATGATCGAAGGCCCGGGGCATGTCCCGATGCACAAGATCAAGGAGAACATCGACCTCCAGCAGGAGATCTGCGAAGAGGCGCCGTTCTACACCCTCGGCCCGCTGACCACGGATGTCGCCCCGGCGTACGACCACATCACCTCGGGCATCGGCGCCGCGATGATCGCGTGGTGGGGCACGGCCATGCTCTGCTACGTCACGCCCAAGGAGCACCTGGGCCTGCCCAACCGCGACGACGTCAAGACCGGCGTCATCACCTACAAGATCGCGGCCCATGCGGCGGACCTCGCCAAGGGACACCCCGGCGCACAGGAGTGGGACGACGCGCTGTCGGACGCCCGCTTCGAGTTCCGCTGGGAGGACCAGTTCAACCTGGCCCTCGACCCCGACACGGCCCGCGAGTTCCACGACGAGACCCTGCCCGCCGAACCGGCCAAGACAGCCCACTTCTGCTCGATGTGCGGCCCGAAGTTCTGCTCGATGAAGATCTCCCAGGACATCCGTCGTCGGCACGGCGGAAGTCAGGAGGAGATCGAGGAGGGCATGGCCCAGAAGTCGAAGGAGTTCGCGGCGGCGGGGAACCGGGTCTATCTGCCCCTCGCCGACTGACCCCGGCCCCCGCTGATCGGTTCCGTGGCTCGGCCGAGCCGCGGGCCCGGCGCACGGCGTGTCAGACGCCCCGCCACGGGTGCGCACGCCGGGGGAGCCCGGCGTCCCGAGCCGGACGGCGGCTTGCGCGCCCCCGGCGGCGGGTCTCGCCGGGCGAGGGGCGCAAGCCGGGGGTCACTCCGGATGGTGCTCCGGGCCGCCGAAGTCCGGGCTGGTGTAGTCCGGGCTCGTGAAGCTGGGCCGGGGGCTGGCGGGGCCGTCGTCCGGGCTGGTGAAGCCGGGGCGGTCGTAGCCGAGCTGCGGCATGCGGCTGGTCGGTGCGGGCGGTGCCGGGCGGTGCAGGGCGGCCGCCGTCCCGGGATCGGCCAGCGCGTCCCGCAGGAACGGCAGGACACCCCGCTCCAGCAGGGCCTCGCACCAGGCTTCCCTGGCCCGGGACACCTCACCGCTCAGCTCGCCGTACGGCCCGGTGTCGAGCGAGGGCCGGTTGCGCAGGGCGGTGAGCAGCAGGCCGACCGCGGCGACCAGGATGGCGATCGCGGTCACCGCGCCGAACACCCAACCGGTGGTCAGCATGGTCTGGGCGAACGCCGGCTGGGGGTCGAGCATCTTCAGGATGTACCCCACCAGCAGGAAGATCGCCGCGGCGGTGCCGGCGAGGACGGGAGCCAGGACCGCGACGACGGCGACGGCGCCCGCGCCGGCGGTCTCGGCGACCTCTCCCATGGTGGCGGCGAGCCCCACCGCGCCCGAGCCCGACTCCGGGGAGCCGGTCTCGCGCACGGACGTCGGGGTGGACGGCGCCGGGCGGCGCAGGTCCTCGCGCACCTTGACGTAGTGCTGGTACTCGGTCGCCGCTGCCGCCGTGATGATGGCGGTGGCGTTGAGCGCCATGGTGCGCAGCTGTTCGGGATTGAGCCGCTGTCCGACAGCGGCCAGTTCCGGGCGGTGTGGTGCGGAGCGCAGCGCCTCATCGAGGATCCGCTCGTAATCCTGGCGGTCCTCGCTCAGCAGGTGCTGCGGAACGCTGTTCATGTGCATCCCCCGATGCTCCGTAGGGCTTGGGGCTCGCATGACTGTGAGCCGTCGGGCAGAAACGGAGGGGAGCCTGCTACGGATAAGCCGATGGTAGAGCGGCGACGGCACGCGTTGACAGGGGGTTTCCAGAAATTGGGCCCTGGCCTGCGCCGTTTCTGCTCGGTCCGGCACGGGGGATCGGCTGCCCGGTGAACGTTCAGATATCCAGGGGAAGTTGCTGGACCAGCAGTTTTCCGGCCATGGTCACACCGCCGTCCATGGCGATGGCCAGCCCTTCGGCGTAGACGTGCGGTCCTTCGACGTGGGGACCCGAGGAGTCCTCGCCGTCCTCGGAGCCGACCTCACCCAGCAGATAGGGGATCGGGCTGTGTCCGTGAACGATCCGGGTGCCGCCGTACGTATCGAGCAGCGAGCGCACATGGTCGGCGCCGCCCTCGTCGCGGAAGGAGAAGCGCTTGGTGAACTTCCGGAACAGGTCCCAGACCTCGTCCGCGTCGTTGCGTGTGATCGTCTCGCGGACGGTGTCGTTGACCGCCTCGATCGAGTCGCCGTAGTCGAGGTAGGCGGTGGTGTCGGAGTGCACGAGCAGATGGCCGTCGACCGACTCGATGGCGTCCAGGCGGGCCATCCACTGCAGGTGGTGGTCCTGGAGACGGTCCATGTCGGTCTTCTGGCCGCCGTTGAGCAGCCAGGCCGCCTGGAACGTGGCGGTGCCCGCGCCGGAGTTGACAGGGGTGTCGCCGAACCGCTTGGCGCCGAGCAGCAGCAGCTCGTGGTTGCCCATGAGGGCCTTGCAGTAGCCGCCGGCCGCGGCCGCCTCCGCGGACAGCCGCATCACGAGGTCGATGACGCCGATGCCGTCCGGCCCGCGGTCGGTGAAGTCGCCGAGGAACCACAGCCGGGCGGTCCCCGCGCACCAGTTGCCCGCGGCGTCGATGAGGCCCTTCTCCTGGAGGGCCGCCACCAGCTCGTCGAGATAGCCGTGCACGTCACCGACGACGAACAGCGCGCCCGGCCCGGCGCCGGAGACCGGCTGGGGGACGGTCGAGGGGTCCACGGTCACCTGAAGCGTGTCACCGCGGTTGACGATCGGCAGGTCGCGCTCGGTGGGCGTGTACCCGTCGGGGAAGTCCGCCTCGTGCGGCGGCACGACGTCACCGGGGTGCGCGCTGTGGCCGTACGGACCGGTCTCGTGGACGTACGCGGGTACCCGGAAGTCGCGCAACGTCGCCGTCCGCTCCGCCTCGGGTCCCTGACCGGCCCCCTGAGTCATCAGACCCCTCCACCATCACGCCGCATCTGCACCGCTTCGGACTGCCTGGTCGCAGCGGCCCGCGGTGTCGTGGGCCCATCATAGGAATGCGGATCGCGCCGTGTGATGACCCAGGGGTGGTGAATCGGAGCAAGACACCTGTTCATCGCGGCATTCGCCCCGATTGGGCCGGGCTTCTGCCGTTGCTGACGGCTTCCGTTTCTACTCCTCCTCGGACGTCCGGGGCGGGCTGACGGTCGTCCGGGTCGCCCGCCGCTGGGACGAGGTGCGCACGATCAGCTCCGTCGGTATCACCTGCTCGACCGGTTGGTCCGATTCGACCCCCTCGATGGCGTCGATGAGGAGCTGGACGACGGCCGTCCCGATGCGCCGCGGCTTCAGGGAGAGCGTGGTGATGGGCGGTTCGGTGCTGGCGTAGACGGTGGACTCGGAGCAGCAGACCAGAAGCAGGTCTTCCGGTACGCGCAGTCCGTAGCGGCGGGCCGCGGCGAGCAGATCGGTGCCGTTGGGGTCGAACAGTCCGTAGACCGCGTCGGGGCGGTCGGGCCGGGCCAGCAACCGGTCGGCGGCGACGGCGCCCGCGCACGGGTCGTGCGCCGGGTAGGCCTCGTAGACCGGGTCCTGGCCGACCCGCTCGCACCAGCGCAGATACGCGGTGGTCGACAGATGGGTGTACGTGTCGGTCGTGGTCCCGGTCAGCAGGCCGATGCGGCGGGCGCCGGCGTCGGCCAGGTGGTCGAGGATGCCGAGGACGGCGGCCTCGTGGTCGTTGTCGACCCATGCGGTGACCGGCAGCGCGCCGGCCGGGCGGCCGTCGGAGACGACCGGCACACCCTGCCGGACCAGTTCGCTGACCACCGGGTCCTGGTCGGAGGGGTCGATGACGACCGTCCCGTCCAGGGCCACGTTCGACCACACGTCGTGGCGCGAGGTGGCGGGCAGGATGACGAGCGCGTAGCCGCGGGCGAGCGCGGCCGAGGTGGCGGCCCGGGCCATCTCGGCGAAGTACGCGAACTCCGTGAAGGTGAAAGGTTCATCCCCGTACGTCGTCACGGTCAGGCCGATGAGGCCCGATTTGCCGGTACGGAGGGTTCGGGCGGCGGCTGACGGACGATATCCCAACCGGTCGGCCACCTCGCGGACATGGCGGCGGGTGGCGTCCGGGAGCCGCCCCTTGCCGTTGAGGGCGTCGGAGACGGTCGTGATGGAGACTCCGGCGGCGGCGGCAACGTCTCTGATGCCCGCACGACCCGGCCGGCTGCCTCGGCGTGAGGTTTCCGCGCGGCTCACCTGGTGCTTCCCTGCTGCTGTCATGGCGAGCCGATAGTAGGGCTCCGACGGTGGGGTAGGGCGGACGCATATGCACGCGTTGACAGGCACGTTTCTGCATGGTCGAAAACCGTCAATCCCCTTTGAAAGGAAGGGAGTTGAACGATGCAATGGCACTACGTTACTTGTCGACGCGGATAGGCCTGCCAAGTCCCCGATGTTTCGAAGAGGTCTCAACTCACCTTCACGGGGGATGCGCGCCACGGCGCGAGCCACCGGCGCGTAGATATATGTGAGCGCGCCCTGTGATTCGTCTGTCTTCGTACGGTGATGCCCCTGATGCCGGTGTGACAGATGAGGTGACGTCGCACCGGTTCGCACAGACGCCCAATCCTCATAAGGTGTGGAGTATTGGATGCCGGTGGTCATGAGGAGGACTGCGGTGAGCGAGACGAGCCCCAAGCTGCGCGCCGAGCTGGAGGGTATCCCCACCTACAAGCCGGGCAAGCCCGCAGCGGCCGACGGCCCGGTCGCCTACAAGCTGTCCTCCAACGAGAACCCCTATCCGCCGCTGCCGGGCGTGATGGAGAGCGTCGCGGCCGCGGCCTCCTCCTTCAACCGCTACCCGGACATGGCCTGCACCGGCCTGATGAACGAGCTGTCGGAACGCTTCGGCGTCCCGCTCTCCCACCTGGCCACCGGCACCGGCTCGGTCGGTGTCGCCCAGCAGCTCGTCCAGGCGACCTCGGGACCGGGCGACGAGGTCATCTACGCCTGGCGGTCCTTCGAGGCCTACCCGATCATCACGCAGGTCAGCGGGGCGACCTCGGTGAAGGTGCCGCTGACGCCGGGCGATGTGCACGACCTCGACGCGATGGCCGAGGCCATCACCGACCGGACCCGGCTCATCTTCGTCTGCAACCCCAACAACCCCACGGGCACCGTCGTCCGGCGGGCCGAGCTGGAGCGCTTCCTCGACCGCGTGCCGAGTGACGTCCTCGTGGTGCTGGACGAGGCGTACCGCGAGTTCATCAGGGACCCTGAGGTGCCGGACGGCGTGGAGCTCTACCGGGACCGGCCCAACGTCTGTGTCCTGCGGACCTTCTCCAAGGCGTACGGACTCGCCGGCCTCCGCGTCGGCTTCGCGATCGCCCATGAGCCGGTGGCCGCGGCGCTGCGCAAGACCGCGGTGCCCTTCGGGGTCAGCCAGCTCGCGCAGGACGCGGCGGTCGCCTCGCTGCGGGCCGAGGACGAACTGCTCGGCCGGGTCGGCTCGTTGGTGTGCGAGCGCCAGCGGGTGGTCGAGGGGCTGCGCGCCCAGGGCTGGACGGTGCCCGAGACCCAGGCCAACTTCGTGTGGCTGCGGCTGGGGGAGCGCACGGTGGACTTCGCGGCGGCCTGCGACAGGCACGGTGTGGTGGTCCGGCCGTTCCCCGGCGAGGGTGTGCGGGTGACGATCGGCGAGACCGAGGCGAACGACATCTTCCTGAAGGTGACGGAAGGGTTCCGTAAGGAGCTCTAGCTCCTCAGCGCCAGCTCTTGGCTTTGGCTCCGGCTCTTCACCTCTAGCTCTTGGCTCCGGCTCTTCAGTCCAGCTCCTCCGCTCTAGCTCTCCACAAGCTCGACGCGGACGGGGTCGCCGTCCCGCACCGTCGACAACAAGCATGGGTCGCCGTCCAAGCGGCCCAGAACATTGCACGGGCTCGCGAGGCGGCATTCGTCGCCTCGCGAGATCGGTGTGGGGCCGTAGGGGAGCGCGAGGGCGTCGCCGTCGGTCCAGAAGGCCACGGTGCCCGGCTCCACCACCTCTTGCGCGCCGGTTTCACGTGAAACCGAGAGGCCGGTGTCGAAGTAGACCTCTGCACCCCAGGTGTGCGCGGTGGAGACCAGCGGCAGAGCCCGGGTGAGGGCCAGGGCGGTCGGGGTGTCGTCGAGGGTCGCGATGAGGTGGCCCGAGGGCCACGAGATTCGTATCTGCACGGCATGAAATTCAACAATGTGTTGAAGTGCTTGCCAAGGGGTTGACGTGACCCAGGAGACACCACCCCCCTGTCGTTCGTCGAAAACCAGTGCTGCATACTGGGCTTGTGAATGTGAACGCGTTCACAAGCGCGTAAGGAGACTGACGACGTGGACCTGGCTCTGGCGCCGGAGACACTGGCGCGATGGCAGTTCGGCATCACCACCGTCTACCACTTCCTCTTCGTCCCCCTGACGATCTCCCTGGCCGCCCTCACGGCGGGCTTGCAGACCGCGTGGGTGCGTACGGAGAAGGAGAAGTACCTCAGGGCGACGAAGTTCTGGGGCAAGCTCTTCCTGATCAACATCGCGATGGGCGTGGTCACCGGCATCGTGCAGGAGTTCCAGTTCGGCATGAACTGGTCCGACTACTCACGCTTCGTCGGTGACGTCTTCGGCGCTCCGCTGGCCTTCGAGGCCCTGATCGCCTTCTTCTTCGAGTCGACGTTCATCGGCCTGTGGATCTTCGGCTGGGACAAGCTGCCCAAGAAGATCCACCTGGCCTGCATCTGGATGGTCTCGATCGGCACGATCCTGTCGGCGTACTTCATCCTCGCGGCCAACTCATGGATGCAGCACCCCGTCGGTTACCGCATCAACGAGGCGAAGGGGCGGGCCGAGCTCACCGACTTCTGGCTGGTCCTGACCCAGAACACCGCGCTCGCCCAGGCCTTCCACACCCTGTCCGCCGCGTTCCTCACCGGCGGCGCGTTCATGGTCGGCATCTCCGCCTTCCATCTGCTGCGCAAGAAGCACATCAGCGACATGAAGACCTCACTGCGGCTCGGCCTGGTCACCGTCGTCATCGGTGGACTGCTTACCGCGATCAGCGGTGACACCCTCGGCAAGATCATGTACGAGCAGCAGCCGATGAAGATGGCCGCCGCCGAGGCTCTGTGGGACGGCGAGAAGCCCGCGCCCTTCTCGATCTTCGCCGTCGGGGACGTCGACAAGGGCCACAACAGGGTCGCGATCGAGGTCCCGGGTCTGCTGTCCTTCCTCGCCAAGGACGACTTCACCTCGTACGTCCCGGGCATCAACGACGTCAACAAGGCCGAGCAGGAGAAGTACGGGCCCGGAGACTACCGGCCCAACATCCCGGTCGCCTACTGGGGCTTCCGCTGGATGATCGGCTTCGGTATGACGTCCTTCGCCATCGGCCTGCTCGGCCTCTGGCTGACGCGGAAGAAGTTCATGCTGCCGCAGTCCCTGAGGGTCGCGGACGACGAGCTCCCTCATCTCGTGCTGCTCCCCAAGGGGAACAAGCCCCTCGGCCCGAAGCTGACCCTGTGGGCCTGGCGCGTCGCGGTCCTCACCATGGGCTTCCCGCTGATCGCCAACTCCTGGGGCTGGATCTTCACCGAGATGGGCCGCCAGCCGTGGGTCGTCTACGGCGTGCTGCGGACCCGGGACGCGGTCTCCCCCGGCGTCTCCCAGGGCGAGGTCCTCACCTCGATGATCGTCTTCACCAGCCTGTACGCCATCCTCGCGGTCGTCGAGGTCAAGCTGCTCGCGAAGTACGTCAAGGCCGGCCCGCCCGAGCTCACCGAGGCCGACCTCAACCCGCCCACGAAGATCGGCGGCGACGCGCGGGACGCCGACAAGCCGATGGCTTTCTCGTACTAGGCAGAGGGGGATCGAGTCATGGAACTTCACGACGTCTGGTTCGTGCTCATCGCCGTCCTGTGGACCGGCTACTTCTTCCTGGAGGGCTTCGACTTCGGCGTCGGTGTCCTCACCAAGCTGCTGGCCCGCAACCGGCCCGAGAAGCGGGTGCTGATCAACACCATCGGCCCCGTATGGGACGGCAACGAGGTCTGGCTGCTCTCGGCGGGCGGCGCGACCTTCGCCGCCTTCCCCGAGTGGTACGCCACGCTCTTCTCGGGCTTCTATCTGCCGCTGCTGCTGATCCTGGTCTGCCTGATCGTCCGGGGCGTCGCCTTCGAGTACCGGGTGAAGCGGCCCGAGGAGAACTGGCAGCGCAACTGGGAGAACGCGATCTTCTGGACCTCGCTGCTGCCGGCGTTCCTGTGGGGCGTGGCCTTCGGCAACATCGTCCACGGCGTGAAGATCGACCAGGACTTCGAGTACGTCGGCAACGTCTGGGATCTGCTCAACCCGTACGCGCTGCTCGGCGGGGTGGTGACGCTGACGCTGTTCACCTTCCACGGGGCGGTGTTCACGGCACTCAAGACCGTCGGCGAGATCCGGGAGCGGGCGCGGAAGCTGGCCCTGCGGGTCGGACTCGTGGCGGCCGCGGCAGCACTGCTCTTCCTGCTCTGGACGCAGGTCGAGAGCGGTGACGGCAAGAGTCTGGTCGCCATGGTCGTGGCGGTCGCCGCCCTGGTCTCCGCTCTGGTGGCCAATCAGGCAGGGCGTGAGGGCTGGTCGTTCGCGCTGTCCGGCGTCACGATCGCGGCCGCTGTGGCGATGCTCTTCCTGACGCTCTTCCCGAACGTCATGCCGTCCTCGCTCAACGAGGACTGGAGCCTCACGGTCACCAACGCCTCGTCGAGCCCGTACACCTTGAAGATCATGACCTGGTGTGCGGTGATCGCCACGCCCATCGTGATGCTCTATCAGGGCTGGACCTACTGGGTGTTCCGCAAGCGGATCGGTACGCAGCACATCGCGGCGGATGTCTCGCACTGACCCGGAGGTGCCCTGCGCCACCTCCGGGGCGCCGTGCACCGTGTCCGATGTGGGGTGTGTTTCACGTGAAACATGCCTCTTGGGCCCTGCTGAGAAGAGGGTGTGTTTCACGTGAAACCGATCGACCCGCGTCTGCTCCGATACGCCCGCGCCACCCGCCTGTTCATGGTGGCGGTTGTCGGCCTGGGGGTCGTCGGGGCGGCGCTGGTCATCGCTCAGGCGATGCTCATCGCCGAGGTGGTGGTCGGCGCCTTCCAGCACGGCCTGTCGGTCTCTGAACTCCACACTCCCCTGCTGCAGTTGGTCGCGGTCGCGGGCGGGCGGGCACTGGTCGCCTGGTTCACCGAACTCGCCGCGCACCGGGCGAGCGCGGCGGTGAAGTCCGAGCTGCGAGGGCGGCTGCTGGAGCGGACCGCGGCGCTCGGCCCGGGGTGGCTGAGCGGGCAGCGGACCGGGTCGCTGGTCGCGCTCGCCACGCGAGGCGTCGACGCTCTGGACGACTACTTCTCCCGCTACCTGCCGCAGTTGGGGCTGGCCGTGGTCGTCCCGGTGGCGGTGCTGGCGCGCGTCGTCACCGAGGACTGGGTCTCGGCGGCCATCATCGTCGGCACCCTCCCCCTCATCCCGATCTTCATGATGCTCATCGGCTGGGCCACGCAGTCCCACATGGACCGCCAGTGGAAGACGCTGTCCCGGCTGTCCGGGCACTTCCTGGACGTCGTCGCCGGGCTGCCGACCCTGAAGGTGTTCGGGCGGGCCAAGGCGCAGGCCGACTCCATCCGGCGTATCACCGGCGAGTACCGGCGGGCCACCCTGCGCACGCTGCGGATCGCCTTCATCTCCTCCTTCGCCCTGGAGTTGCTGTCGACGCTTTCGGTGGCGCTGGTCGCCGTGACGATCGGCATGCGACTCGTGCATGGGGAGATGGACCTGTACATCGGCCTGGTCATCCTCGTGCTGGCGCCTGAGGCCTATCTGCCGCTGCGTCAGGTGGGAGCGCAGTACCACGCGGCAGCGGAGGGCCTGGCCGCCGCCGAGGAGATCTTCCAGGTGCTGGAGACACCGGCGCCGGCGGCGGGCACCCGTGCCGTGCGGGCCGGTGCACTGACCTTCGAGGGCATCACCGTCCGCTACCCCGGCCGTTCCGGGGACGCCGCCTCCGGGGTGTCCCTCGCCGTCGAGCCCGGGGAGACGGTCGCACTGGTGGGGCCGAGCGGTGCGGGCAAGTCGACGCTGCTGAACGTGCTGCTGGGGTTCGTGCCGCCGACCGAGGGGCGGGTGCTGGTCGGGGGAGTCGATCTCACCGAGGCCGATCTGGAGCAATGGCGGACGCAGGTCGCGTGGGTGCCGCAGCGGCCGCATCTGTTCGCCGGGACGATCGCCGAGAACGTGCGACTGGCACGGCCCGACGCGGACGGTGACGCCGTACGGCGGGCGCTCGGGGACGCGGGGGCGCTGGAGTTCGTCGACGCGCTGCCGCAGGGTGCCGACACCGTGCTCGGCGAGGACGGGGCCGGGCTGTCCGCCGGGCAGCGGCAGCGGCTCGCACTGGCCCGGGCGTTCCTCGCGGACCGGCCCGTGCTGCTGCTCGACGAGCCGACGGCGGCGCTCGACGGGGCCACCGAGGCGGAGGTCGTGGCGGCGGTCCGGCGGCTGGCCGTGGGGCGGACCGTGCTGCTCGTGGTCCATCGGCCGGCGTTGTTGGGGGTGGCGGACCGGGTGATACGGCTGGAGGAGCCCGCCCTCGCCGCACCCGCACGGGCCGAGACTCCCACCGGCCTCGCGGAGCGAGCCGCTTCCACCGGCCCCGCGCAGGCCGAAACTCCCACCGCACCCGCGCAGCCCGAAACTCCCACCGGACTCGCGGAGCCCGCGGCTCCCGGCGCACCTGCGGAGTCCCCGGCCTCGACCGCACCTGCGGAGCCCGCCGCTTCCACCGCCCCCGCGGAGCCCGCGGCCGTCCAGGCCGGGGTGGCCGAGGCCGGTCCTGCCGAACGCGAAGTGCCCGGCACCGTACCGGCCATGACGTCGACCCCGGCGACGGGGAGGACAGGCGGCGTCCTCGCTCGCGTCCGGGCCATGTCCGGCGCCCGGCGGGGTCGTCTCGTGCTCGCCCTGCTGCTCGGCAGCCTCGCCCTCGGCAGTGCCGTAGGGCTCATGGCCACCTCCGGGTGGCTCATCTCGCGGGCCTCGCAGCAGCCGCCCGTGCTGTATCTGATGGTGGCCGTGACGGCGACGCGGGCTTTCGGGATCGGGCGGGCCGTCTTCCGGTACGCCGAGCGGCTCGTGTCGCACGACGCCGTGCTGCGGATGCTCGCCGACACCCGCGTGGCCGTCTACCAGCGTCTTGAGCGCCTGGCGCCCGCCGGACTGCGCCGCACTCGACGGGGCGACCTGCTGTCGCGGCTCGTCGCCGACGTCGACGCCCTCCAGGACTACTGGCTGCGCTGGCTGCTGCCCGCCGGTGCGGCGCTCGTGGTGTCGGCCACCTCCGTCGGCTTCACCGCGTGGCTGCTGCCCGAGGCCGGCGCCGTGCTGGCCGTCGGGCTGCTGGCGGCCGGGGTCGGGGTTCCCCTGCTCACCGGGGCCGTGGCCCGGCGTGCGGAACGGCGACTGGCCCCCGCACGCGGCGTGCTGGCGACCCGCGTGACCGACCTGCTCACCGGGACCGCCGAACTGGCCGTGGCCGGTGCCCTGCCGACCCGCACGGCCGAGGCGCGGCAGGCCGACGGGGTGCTCGCGCGGATCACCTCGCGCGCCGCCACCGCGACCGCCCTCGGTGACGGACTCACCGCACTGGTCTCCGGCCTGACCGTCGCCGCGACCGCCCTTGTCGGCGCCCAGGGCGTCATCGACGGACGGCTGGACGGGGTCGTGATGGCCGTCGTGGTCCTCACCCCCCTGGCCGCCTTCGAGGCCGTCCTCGGCCTCCCCCTCGCCGTGCAGTACCGCCAGCGGGTCCGCAGGAGTGCGGAGCGGGTGTACGAGGTGCTGGACGCCCCGGAGCCGGTGCGGGAGCCGGAGCGGCCTCGGGAGGCGCCCGCAGCACCGTTCCCGCTCTCCGTGAACGGACTGTCCGCCCGGTACGCGGGGCAGGACCGGGACGCCCTGGCCGGGTTCGACCTGACGCTCACGCAGGGTCGCCGCGTCGCCGTCGTAGGTCCGTCGGGGTCCGGCAAGACGACCCTGGCACAGGTGCTGCTGCGGTTCCTGGACGCGGAGACGGGCTCGTACACGCTGGGTGGTGTGGACGCCGGCGCGCTGGACGGCGACGACGTACGGCGGCTCGTCGGACTGTGCGCGCAGGACGCGCACCTCTTCGACAGCTCCCTGCGGGAGAACCTGCTCCTCGCAAGGAAGGACGCCACCGAGACGGACCTGCGCGACGCGCTGCGGCGGGCCCGGCTGCTCGACTGGGCCGATGCCCTGCCCGACGGTCTGGACACCCTGGTCGGCGAGCACGGGGCTCGGCTGTCCGGGGGGCAGCGACAGCGGCTGGCGCTCGCCCGCGCGCTGCTCGCCGACTTCCCCGTCCTCGTGCTGGACGAACCCGCCGAACACCTCGACCTGCCCACCGCGGACGCGCTCACCGCCGATCTGCTGGCCGCCACCGAGGGGCGTACGACGCTGCTGATCACGCACCGGCTGGCCGGGCTGGAAGCGGTGGACGAGGTGATCGTGCTGGACGAGGGGCGGGTCGTGCAGCGGGGTGCGTACGCCGAGCTCGCCGCGGTGGCGGGGCCGCTGCGGGGGATGGTGGAGCAGGAGGCGGAGTCGGAGGCACTGACCCTGACGGCGTGAGCCTCGCACGAAGCCCCGCCCACCAGTCCTCCTCGCCCACCACTCCTACCGGCCCACCAGCCCTCCCCGCCCACCACTCCTCGCGGCCCACCAGCCCTGTCGGCCCACCAGTCCTCCCCGCCCGACTTTCTGGATCAAAGGGGACTAATTACGCTCAGCTCATGCCCGACGCACCGGCCCCCGGCCCCCCGCCTCCGGCCCCTCCGGAACCTGGGGCCCCACCGGTTCCTCCAGAACCTGCGGCCCCTCCGCCCCGGTCGACCGAACTGGCCGCGCGGGTGCCGCAGTTGTTGGAGGCGATGCGCTCCGTAGGCAGCGGTCTGGAGCTGCACTCCACGCTGGACCGGATCTGCGAGACCGCGGCGGCGCTGACCGAGGCCCGCTACGCGGCGATCGGGGTCGTGGACGAGGACGGCCGAGGCCTCGCCGACTTCGTCTTCCACGGTGTGGACGAGGCGACCGCGCGGCGCATCGGACGACTGCCGGACGGGCACCGGGGGTTGCTCGGCGCGCTGATCCGGGACCCGGAGCCGGTGCGGCTGGCAGATCTGGCGGCCGATCCGCGATCCTGCGGCTTTCCCGAGCACCATCCGCCGATGCGCGGCTTCCTCGGCCTCCCGATCCGCGTCCAGGGCGAGGTCTTCGGGAACCTGTATCTGACGGAGAAGCGCGGCGGGGAGCCGTTCGACGACTACGACCTCGACGTGGTCCGGGTGCTGGCCACGGAGGCCGGTATCGCCATCGGGAATGCCCGGCTGTACGAAGCCGCCCAGCAGCGTGAGCGCTGGATCGACGGCTCGGTCGCCGTCACCACCGCCCTGCTGTCGGGCGGGGACACGGACGACGCCCTTCAGGTCGTCGCGGAGCAGGCCCGCCGACTGTCCGGGGCGACGGCCGGCATCGTGCTGCTGCCCGCCGACGAGGGCGGCCTGGAGATCGCGGCGGTCGCCGCCGACCAGTCGTCGAACGTCCTGGGCACCGTCGTCCCGCCGGAGAGCAAGGTCGTCACCGAACTCCTCGACGGACACGCCGTGTTCGTGGACGACGCGGCCACCGACCCCCGCCTGATCACGGGTCTGGCCCACGGGTACGGGCCGACCATGATGCTGCCCCTGCACAGCGACGGCCGTGTTCTGGGTGCCCTGGTCACACCGCGCGAGCGAGGAGGGCGGCCCTTCACCGAGACGGAACGCACGCTCGCGACCCAGTTCGCCGCACAGGCCGCGCTGGCGCTGATGATGGCCGACGCACAGCGGGACCGGGAGCGCCTGGCCGTCTACGAGGACCGCGACCGTATCGCGCGTGACCTGCACGACCTGGTCATCCAGCGGCTGTTCGCGACCGGGATGATGCTGGAGAGCGCACAGCGCGGATCGGTCGTGCCCGAGGTGCGCCAGGGCGTCGGCAGGGCCGTCGACGAACTCGACGTCACCATCCAGGAGATCCGGACCGCGGTCTTCGCGCTCCAGCAGGGGCCCACGGAGGTGCCCGCGGGGCTGCGCACGCGTGTGCTGCGGGAGATCAACACCGCCGCCGTACCGCTCGGCTTCAAGCCCTCGCACCGTTTCGTCGGCCCGGTCGACGCCGCCGTGAGCGACCCGATCGGCAAGAACCTCATCGCGGCGCTGCGCGAGACCCTCTCCAACGCCTTTCGGCATGCCGGGGCTTCCCGTATCGACGTCGTCGTCGATGCCGACGTCACCCTGCCGGACGGGCGGCGGGCCGTACGGCTGACCGTCGCGGACGACGGCGTCGGCATTCCCGAGGGCGGGCGGCGCAGCGGCTTGAGGAACCTCCGACGACGCGCAGAGTCGCTGGGCGGCGACAGCCGGTACGGGCCGGGGATCGGGGAGAACGGCGGCGGCACGACGGTGGTGTGGGAGGCACCGCTCGACGCACCGCTCGACGTACCGCTCGACTGAAGAGCCTGATCGACTCCGCTTGACTGACGGAGGGACCGGCGATGACGCGTCGTCAGCATTGAGTCGGCAGCCGCCCGTTCAGTCGTACTACTCCGCCAAACGGTGCCGTGATTCCCCCGGCTGTACGACCTGAACGTGCCCCTGCACGCGCCCGGGGCCACGATCGCTGACATGCGACTGTCCCGCCGCCACCCTTT
Organism: Streptomyces sp. NPDC034103; assembly: GCF_055575395.1. Taxonomy (NCBI): domain Bacteria; kingdom Bacillati; phylum Actinomycetota; class Actinomycetes; order Kitasatosporales; family Streptomycetaceae; genus Streptomyces; species Streptomyces sp. NPDC034103. Next base: position 522,373 of record NZ_JBVISS010000003.1, read on the forward strand.
GTTCGTCCCGGTCGTGCTGTGCGCGCTCGCCGTGCTCATGGCCCGCCCCACCGATGCCGCGGAGAAGCGGCGGGACGGCGGTGACTCCGGGATCAGCGCGCAGGTGGCGCGGCTGTACGAGGACGCGGCCGTCGCGACACAGCAGTACGAGCAGGGGCGGAAAGAGGCGGAGGCGCAGCGGGCGGAGGCGCAGCGGCTCGAGGAACTGCTGGACCGGGAGCGGCAGAAGATCGCCGTCATGCACGAGGACCTGGGCCGGATCGCGCGTGCCCAGTACCGCAACGGCGGCGACCTCCCGCTGACCGCGCAGATCCTCCTCGCCGGCAGTCCGGAGGGGCTGATGCGTGGTCAGCAGGTGTTCTCCCAGGCGAACCTGGCCGTGAACAACGCCATCGACAAGAGCCGACGGGCCGAGGCGCGACTCGCGAAGGACGAGGCGAGGGCCGCCGCGGCGTGGGAGTCCCTGGAGCAGCGGAACGTCGAACTGGTCGCTCTGAAGAAGGGCATCGAGGAGAAGCTCGAAGAGGCCCGTCAGCGGTTGCAGGGGCAGGCGGACGCGTCGGCCGCGGCGGGTGCGTGCCGTGGCGCGGTCCGGCTGGACCAGCCTCCGACGCAGGTCACGGGCGGTTGGGTCGCACCGGTGGAGACGTACGAGCTCTCCGCCGGGTTCGGCAGCGGCGGCTCACGGTGGGCGAACCGGCACACCGGGCAGGACTTCGCGGTGCAGATCGGCACGCCGGTGCGGGCGGTGGGCGCGGGCCGGGTGGTGAAGGTGTCCTGCGGGGGCGCCTTCGGCATCGAGATCGTGATCGAGCACATGGGCGGCTACTACACGCAGTACGCGCATCTCGCCGCCGTCACCGTCGACCAGGGGGACCGGGTGGTGCCGGGGCAGTGGATCGGCCAGTCCGGTACCACCGGCAACTCCACCGGACCGCATCTGCACTTCGAGGTCCGGGTGACCCCGGAGCTGGGTTCGGGCGTGGACCCGGTGCCGTGGCTGGCGGCGCGGGGCGTGCCCCTCGGCTGACCGGGTGGACCGGGCGGACGTTCGGCTACGGGCGTCCGGCCAGCAGCCGCTCGATCACGACCGCCACGCCGTCCTCGTTGTTGGCGACCGTCCGGCCCGAGGCGGCGGCGATCACGTCGGGGTGCGCGTTGCCCATGGCGTACGACTGGCCGGCCCAGGTCAGCATCTCGACGTCGTTCGGCATGTCCCCGAAGGCGACGACCTCCTCGTGCGAGATGCCGCGCTCGGCGCAGCACAGGGCGAGGGTGCTGGCCTTGGAGACGCCGGGGCCGCTGATCTCCAGCAGGGCGCTGGGGCTGGAGCGGGTGACGTTGGCGCGCTCGCCGATGGCGAGGCGGGCGAGGGTGAGGAAGGCGTCCGGGTCGATCGTGGGATGGAAGGCGAGGATCTTCAGGACCGGCTCGTCGGCGCCCGGACCGTCCGGCGCCAGCAGCTTCTCGGCGGGCTGGAGCTCGTCGGGGATCTCCATGTGCAGCTTGGGATAGTCCGGCTCCTGGTGGAAGCCGTACGTCTGCTCCACCGCGTAGACCGTGCCCGGCGCCGCCTCCCGCAGCAGCTGTACGGCGTCCAGCGCGTTCTCCCGGGCCAGTGCCCGGACCTTCACGAACCGGTGCGCGCCGGGGCCGCCGTGCAGATCGACCACGGCGGCGCCGTTGCCGCAGATCGCCAGGCCGTGGCCGTGGACGTGGTCGCTGACGACGCCCATCCAGCGGGCGGGGCGGCCGGTGACGAAGAAGACCTCGATGCCCGCTTCCTCGGCGGCGGCCAGGGCCGCGACCGTGCGCGGGGAGACGGACTTGTCGTCGCGCAGCAGGGTGCCGTCCAGATCCGTGGCTATCAGGCGGGGCGGGACGGTGGAGGCCGGGGTCTCGGGCTGTCGAGTCGCTGAGGTCACCCGTTCATTCTCCCGCATATGCCCGCACGGCCGTGCGGCAGAGTGCGCATGTGAGTGGTTACCGACCCCACCGGGTCGATCACTCTCTGTCGCCCCGGCTCGGCTGTGTCGTGGCCTCGGTGGCGCTCTGATCGAGGACCTTCTCCGTCCGCGGCGGAGTCCGAGTCGGGTTCGGTGCGTGCCTGACGATCGCCGTGCAGCCCAACTCCCGGTGCCCGCCCGCGAAGTCGACGTAGGCGTCGGGCGACTGCGGTGGGCGGGTGCGGCCGGGGGTGGATCCGGTGGGGAGGATCTTGTCGAGACCCTGCGTGTCACGGTCGATCTCCGCGCGGGCGTTCGCGGGCTTCTCGACCCGTCCGCGAATGGCTTGAATCGACTGTTCAGAAGTGCCGTGCTCGTACAGCCTCGGTCCTCGGCGGTCGCCCACGCCTGTCCGTGGCGGGCGGCGAGCCGGAGTCCGCGCGGGTTGGTGACCGCCACCGCGAAGCAATCGTGACCGGGCCGGAGCTCCAGGGCGGTGGTCCGTTGCCCCCAGCTGGGCGGCTCCCTGCCGAGCGCCTCGCTCTGGACACGTGGAGGGGCGCCGTAGGCTTGTGAGCCATGAGTATGCGCCTGAGCACCGTGATCCTTCCGTACCGCCGCTGGCATGAGGGGGGCCGTGCCGCATGGCGGCGCGCGGAGGAGCTCGGGTTTCACACCGCGTACACCTACGACCACCTCTCCTGGCGGTCGTTCCGGGACGGCCCGTGGTTCGGCGCGATCCCGACGCTGACGGCCGCGGCGGGCGTCACGGAGCGGATGCGCTTGGGTTCGCTCGTCACGTCGCCCAATTTCCGTCACCCGGTGACCCTCGCCAAGGAACTGATCTCCCTCGACGACGTGTCCGGCGGCCGGATCACCCTTGGCATCGGCGCGGGCGGCACCGGCTTCGACGCCACGGTCCTCAGCCAGGACCCGTGGACGCCGCGTGAGCGTGCCGACCGGTTCGGGGAGTTCGTGCGGCTGCTGGACCGGCTGCTGACCGAGGACTCCGTGTCCTACGAGGGCGACTACTACTCGGCGCACGAGGCCCGCAACATCCCGGGCTGTGTGCAGCGGCCCCGGCTGCCCTTCGCGGTGGCGGCCACGGGTCCGCGCGGGCTGCGGCTCGCCGCGCGGTACGGACAGGCGTGGGTGACCACCGGGGACCCGAAGCTGTACGAGAACGGCACTCCTGATCAGTCGCTGCAGGCCCTTCGCGGACAGGCTGAACGGCTGGCCGACGCGTGCGCCGAGATCGGGCGGGACGCGAACGGTCTCGACAAGATCCTCCTCACCGGATTCACCCCGGACCGCGGCGGGCCGCTTCAGTCCCTCGACGCGTTCGTGGACTTCGCGGGGCGCCATCGGGAGGTGGGCTTCACGGAGATCGTCGTGCACTGGCCCATCCCCGACTCGGACTTCGCCGCGGACGAGAAGGTCTTCGAGCAGATCGCCATGGAGGCACCGGCGCAGCTGCGCTGAGCGGTACCCAGCTCGCGTCTGCGCAGATCAACCGGCGATTCGCGGAAAGACGTGATCGGTACACAGGTGTCCTGGGCGGGCCGTTCGGCGGTCGTCAGTCGGGTCGTTGGGTGCGGCTCTCGTGGGCGAGGCCGTCCTGGTGGGCGGCCGTGTCCGGGCCGGTGGGCAGGACCAGGGCCCGCAGCGTCACGGGGTCCGTCGGCCGGAGGGCCGTGGGATCCGGCGGCCTGCGCAGGGTCCCGATGTCCTGCCATCCCCAGGACAGGAAGGCCTCGTAGGCACGAGCGTCGGTCGGGGCGACGAGCGTCGCCCCGAGCGAGGCGTGGTGGTCGGCGAGCAGTTGTTCCTGGAGCCGGCGGGCGAGGCCCCGGTCGTCGGTGTGGGGGTGTACGACGATCTCGGTGACGGCGAGGACGTGACCGGACGCGGTGAGCTGCTCGATGCTCTGCGGAAGGGTTCCGTCGAACCCGCTCCACCAGGACCCCTGGCGCGGGACGGGGAAGCCGTAGGCGCATCCGGCGAGGGACACGTCCTCGGCGACCAGCAGCGAGAATCCGAGTCGCCGGATGTCTCCGGTGAGCCGTCGCAGGAACGCCTCCCGGCCCCGGTACTCCTGGCCCGGTTGGGCCTGGGTGGACTCCACGTACAGGTCGGCCAGGTCCTCCCGCAGGGTCTCGGCCTGCCAGCGGTTCAGCCGGCGCAGGCGTAGCGCGTGAGCGGGAATCCGGATGCGTCCCTCGCCCTGTGCCGGGTCCGGGGGGAGCGGAGCGGTCACGGCGCACCGCCCGCGGTGGCGGGGCGGTCGTGCCGGGAGACGTTCTGCTTGGGGCCGTTGTACCGGGAGACGTTCGGCTGAGGAAGGGGCATGGCTCCTCGGTTCGATGTGTCGGTCGGGGATTCCGTGAGGCGGGGCCGGGCCGGGTCCGGGCGGCGTTCCGCGGCTCCGCGCCCGGCGAACTTGTCCGGGAGGAGTGCTGTTTCCGGACCGGGCGGCCTCGGACGATCGATTCGGGGGGCGCAGGATGCGGGAGGACCCCGGCCTGTCCCGTGCGGTGCTGTGGCCGGGGTCATGGACTGCGGACCGTGCTGTCGCTCGCGGCCGCCTGCCGGATCGGTTCAGTGACGGGCTGGAAGAGCGCGACGCAGCAGTGGGCTCACCCCGCTGCCGTACGAGTGGGTCACCGAGGGCGAAGCCGCCCGCGCCCGCCCAGGTGGTGCTCACGGCGCCCGCCGGTGCCGCGCGCCCCCGCCCTGCCACGCGCCCCGCGCTGAACCGGCGAGTCCGGTCCTGGGGAGGGCAGCCCGGAGCGGCCGTAGTGGAAGGCGGAAATGCCTTTGCCGTGCTGCGAGTTGAGCAGGTGGATGATCACCACTCCGAAGGCGATCACCGCCACGATCACGGTCACGGTCACGAATGTCTCCACCGCCCTCACCACCTTGCCGACTGGTGCGACGGTCCGGCGGTCACCGCGGGGATCCTTGGGCGGGCGGCCGGATCGAATGCCTCGTGCCCGCCTTCGGAGTCCCAGACCGCTTCCACGGCGCGGTCCGCCTCGTGCACCGTGCGCAGACTCGCGGCCTCCTCCATCAGCCGGCTCGCGGTCGACCTGCCCAGCGGGTCGCTGGCGGCGGCCATCAGCCAGGCGGCCGTGTGGGGAGGTGTCTGCGGCGGCACCACCAAGAGGTTCCAGCGGCCCATCCGGTAGGAGAGCAGCAGCAGTTCGTGCGGATCCTGCTCGGCCAGGAACCAGCCCACCTTCAGCACGTGCCCGGCGACGGGCACCCTGCGCGGGAGGGCCGGCCAGTGGGTGGGGTTCACGGTGACCCGGGTGATCCGGCCCCACAGCGGGTCCAGTGCCGCGGTCAGGGAGGGGAGTTCCGCCCCGAGATCGCGGGAGCGGGGCCACCAGGCGCCGTCCAGCAGAGCCGGTGCGGGACCGGTGGGAGCCAGCGACAGCCGGAGCGGGGACGAGGAGGACGCAGAAGGCGGGGAGAACCGGTCTTCGGCTTCGGGCGTCGGCGAGGGGGAGATGGGCGCAGTCATGACGCGGACCCTGCCCCGGGCCGGCTGCGACCGGCCCGGCATATTCGATCGCCGAAAACGACACGGGCTTGGAAGCCGGTGCGCGAAATATCCTCGGTCCTTCCAGCGTACTCCCCGGGCAGGCCGAACGGACCGTACGGAGGAACAGCCCCTGCGTTCCGGCCGGACAGCGTTGCCGATGTGGCAATCGCCAAGTATTGGGGGATGTTCGACCATCCCGTCAATAACCGCAGAACAGGTCCGCCCCTTCTTCCCCGGCAGTAGGTTGGCTTTACGGTCGCCCATGACCCTGGCCCTCTCCGTGACGTCCTTTCCGCGCAACAGAGGCCCTGCGCAAGGCGAAAGCCATCCCTGGCAGAGGAGATGCGCGCCCATGGGCCGCTGTCCCGACCTGTTCGAAGAGTGCCGTGTGGTCCGCTCCGGCGGTGAGCTGGACCTGACGACCGCCCCGGCCTTCGCACGAGACCTGGAGGCGGCCCGCCACGGCAGGGGCCGGCTGTTCCTGATCGTCGATCTGGGCGGCGTGACGTTCATGGACGGCAGCGTCCTGGACCCGCTGTGCGCGGCATGGCACGACTGCGACCGGCGGCACGGCTGGCTGCGTGTCGTCCACACCCGGCAGGGGGCGGGTCTGGTGTTCCTGGCCGGCGGCCTGGCGGAGAGGTTCCCGCGGTACGCGAGCGCCCAGGACGCCTGGCAGGGCATACTCGCGGACCGTGCGGTGGCCGTCCTGGCACCGCACAGGTACGGCGCAGGGCGAGCGGCGCCCCATCCTGGGGTGTTCCGGCCGCCGCGGAACGGAGACAGGTGATCAGCGACGGCATGGCCGAGGTCCTGCGGTCGCTGCGCCTCGGCGGGATCAAGGACCTGGCGCAGGCGGCCGCGCGGGCGCTGGGTGCCGAGGGCGTCGCGCTGTCGCTCCTGGTCGGACCGGCTCGGGTCGCCGAGCCCGTCTGGTGCCATCCCGAGACGAGCGCGCGGTTCGAGGAGCTCCAGTTCACGTTGGGCGAGGGCCCTGGGCCGGACGCCGTCCGCACCGGGGTGCCCATCATGACGCCGGACCTGGAGCGGGTGCGCCCGGAGCGGTGGCCGGCGCTGCTGTCGGCCGCGCGGGAGCTGGGGGTACACGGCGTGTGCTGCTTCCCGCTGGGTGTCGGGGCCATTCGGATCGGCGTACTGACTGTGCTCTGCGACGAGAAACGGCGACTGAGTGAGCAGCAGTACACGGACACCACCGCCCTGACCGCCGCACTGACCAGCGCCTTCCTGGACGGTGGCCCCCGCGACGGGGAGGGCGGCGGCCCTGGCCCCGGCAGACCACCGGAGCCTCCCTCGGGGCTGCGCCGCGCGGTCGTGCACCAGGCCACGGGGATGGTCAGCGTCCAGCTCGGTGTGTCCATGGAGGAGGCGATGCTGCGGCTGCGGGCTCATGCCTACAGCAGTGAGCGTCCCCTCGGCGAGGTGTCGGCGGACGTGGTCGCTCGCAGACTGCGCTTCGACGAGGACTTCGACGACGATGTGAGCGGGCCGTATTCGCCCGACGGTGGAAAGGGATGATCGGCATGGCCCGGGAACAGCGTCTGACTGAGGTCTTCGTGGAGGTGACGGACTCCCTCGTGGAGGACTTCGACGTGATCGAACTGCTGCAGCGGCTGTCCGCGCGTTGCGTCGAGCTGCTCGACGTCTCGGCGGCCGGGATCCTGCTCGCGGACGCGCACGGTGAGCTGCAGATCATCGCCGCCTCCGACGAGCACACGCGGCTGCTGGAGCTGTTCGCGCTCCAGCACGACCAGGGGCCGTGCGTCGAGTGCTACCGCTCAGGCACCGCCCGGACGAACATCGACCTGACGCGGCCGGAGGCGACCGAAGGCTGGCCGCGTTTCGCCGCGCGGGCACGCGAGACGGGGTACGTGACGACCCACGCCATTCCGCTGCGCCTGCGGCACCGGATCATCGGCGCCCTCAACCTCTTCCAGACGACCCCGCAGCACCGCCTCGGTGACGGTGACGTCGCGCTCGCCCAGGCTCTCGCCGACGTGGCCACGATCGCGATCCTCCAGCAGCGCACGCTGGAGCAGCCGCATGTCGAGAACGGCCAACTGGAGGCCGCGCTGACCAGTCGGGTGCTGGTCGAGCAGGTCAAGGGTGTGTTGGCGGAACGCTGGAACACCTCCGTCGACGACGCCTTCGCCGCGTTCCGGTCCTACGCCCACGCCCATCGTCTGTGCCTGTCGGACCTGGCCGCTCAGATCATCTCGGGCGCGCTCGACACGGCCGCCATCCCGGCGCCCGCGACGGCCACGCCCGGGGACCGCCGCGGCTGACCGTCGCTCATGTCTCGGACGACGCGCGCTTGGTGCCGGTTCCGGTGCGGGTACCGGGACCGGCGCGGGTTTCGGGTTCCCGTTGCGGTGCGGCTTCCGGTGCCGGTGGGCGTTGCGGGTTCGGGCGCCCGTGGCGGTGCGGGTTCGGGTGCCGGTGACGGACGGCAAGCCACAATGGGGCCTGTGGGACACGGAGTAGAGTGAGGGACCCAGTCCGTCCCCCCGCCAGGGCATCGAACTCCGAGGTCACCATGCAGTCCACGCAAGCAGCCTCGGACGGGCACGCCGAGGTCCGCATCATCGCCGCCTCACCCGAGGTCGCGCGCCGGGTCGCGGAGGCCCTCCGCCACTGCTTCGCCACCACCGAGCAGCGCAGCTACCCCTCGGGCGTCGACGGAGGAACCCGCCTCGACCTCACCGTGGACACCACCCGCGCGGCCCAACCCGTACGGTCCTGGCTGGAGACCAGCCGGTCCGCTGAGGACGACCACCGGAGCGAGTGAGCCGTCCCGGAACGGCCCGTCCGGACCTTGCGGGGAGTAGCGTGAACGCATCGGGAGCACTTCGCGCGCCGGCCTCGATGCCGGTGCCGTTTCCGGTGAGCGACGACCTCGGGCGCTTGTGCTCACCGCAAGGGCCCGGAGACGGGTTTGCGCGATGTCCGCGATCCTTTCCCCTCATCCCCCGCTGCGGGCCGTCCCGTTCAGGGCCCCGACCACGCGCCTCGCGCTGAAGTCCGAGAGTCTTTCCGCGGGCTCCGCAGCGCTGGACGGCGCCTGGTGGCCTCGGTCACGTGACCTGCCCGGCGAGCTCGCCGCTCTGGCGGACGTGTTGGATCCGCTGTGGGGAAGGATCGACCGGATCGCTGTGAACCCCCGCAACTGGCCGGTCCCCCCGTCCAGGATCTACGTCAACGGCCATGTGCTGAAGGTCGGTTGGTTCACCTCCGAGCTGGACCCGCACGCGATCCTGTTGCTGTCCTCCACCACGGGTCGCTGGAACCTCCTGGTGATCCCGCCGGAGACAGGCGCCGCCTCGGCCGCACGGCTGATGGCCGCCGCCAGCGCCGACACCGGCCCGCAGAGGACCGCGACCGCACTCATGACGACCGAACAAGTCCGCCTAGCGGCGCCGGTGGCCGGGATCGACAGGGGTGGTGGTGTCCTCCCGCCCCACGGCCGGGATCAGCGACGCGCCGTGGGGGTGTGACCGCCATGGGTACTGCCCTGGTCGTCAGCGCCGTGCTCATCCTGGCCGTCGCCGCGACCCGTCTGGTCCACCGGTTCGAGGCGCCGGACCCGTCACGGCTGACAGTCCGCCGCGGTCACCGTGTACGGTTCCGCGCCTTGCTCGGTCGCGTCCGGAGGCGTGCGGACCTATGTGACTGCGGTCGGTTTCACGTGAAACAGTGACCGCCCGTCATCGTGCGCGGCCACTGAGCCATGGGCTGAGGCCGACGAGTATGAACTCCTTGTGCACGCGGTCGCCCGGCAGCGGGACCATCAGGTAGTTGCCCGGCGGGAAGCGGCGCGTCTTGACCCAGGCGTGGCCGTCGTAGAGGGCGCGCAGGAAGGCGGGCACGTCGTCGCGGGCGACATCCGGGCACTCCACGCCGTCGACGGTGATCAGCGCATCGTCGTCTGGGAAGAGCCGCACGACCACCTGGGGCCTCCCGCCGAGCTCGACGTAGGCCTCATGGGGCAGGGAGCCGTCCGGGTCCGCGGTGACGCCGATGCCCGCTGCGGTGCGGCGGGAGGTCTGGTCGGCGCCGATGTCGTGCGTCACCTCGATCTCGAGGGCGTACTCGGCGGCGAGTGCGCGCAACGCGATGACGGCGGCCTCTGTGCTGGGGAGGTGGTCCATACCACTGATCATGCCGGGAAGAGGGTCAGTGCGGCTCGGGAAAGCGCAGATAGCGCGGTGGCACGGCCTTCGTCAGCCACACCCCGTTCGCGCTGACGTGGAAGACGTGCCCGTCGCGGTGCATCGCCCCGGTGTCCACGGAGAGCACCACCGGTCGGCCGCGGCGGGCGCCGACCCGGGTCGCCGTCTCGCGGTCGGGGGAGAGATGGACGTCGTGCCTGTTCATGGGCCGGAGGCCCTCCGCGCGGATGGCGTCCAGGTGGTGGGCGACGGTGCCGTGGTAGAGGTACGCCGGCGGGGTGGCCGGGGGCAGACCGAGGTCGACCTCGATGCTGTGGCCCTGGCTGGCGCGGATGCGGGTGCCGTCGACCGCGAAGCGCTTCTTGTCGTTGGCGGCGACGACGTGGTCCAGCTCGTCCCTGGTGAACCGGAAGCCGTGTGCGGTGGCCGCGGTGATCAGTACGTCGATCTCGACCCAACCGGCCTCGTCGAGCGTGAGCCCGATCCGCTCGGGTTGATGGCGCAGGTGCTTCGAGAGGTACTTCGACACCTTCACGGTGCGTCTTTCGTCCATCCACTCAGCATGGAGGGAGAGACGCGGATCACGCACTTGGTTTTGACTCGCAGGTTTGATCCACAACCAACTGTAGTTATCCACAGGCTACTTGGCGTTTCTGTGGACAACTCGCCTTCGTGTCAGTCCTCTTCGTCAAGATCAGTCGGGGGGAGCCACGTTGACGTGAGCGCGTCCAACCCCCTTGCCCGCACCTCCCGTTCAGCCGCCAACGCCACGAACTCCGCCGCACCTTCCTCTCCAACCAGCCGCTCCACCGCCCGCATTGTCTCCTCGGGCAACGTCACAGAACGCGACCCGACCCTCTCCGTCGCACCCTCCCCGTCCCCCAACCGCCGGCGCAACTGTCGCACCGCCAACAGGCGCATCGCGCGCGCGAGTTCGGCGTCCACCGTCTGCTGGGCAAGAGGCCGAAGGCGGCGGACGAGCAAGGCCGCCTCGGCGGCGTCGGCGTCGCTCGGAAGGTGGGAACCGTCGAGGTAGCGAGCGAAGACGTGCTCGGTGGTGAACTCCAGGAAACGGGCGGCGATGTGCTCGACCTGCCCCCTCAACTCCCGCAGGTGGCCCGAGATCGCGGACAGCGGCACCCCCGCGCCATGCAACTCGACGGCCACAGCCAGCTCTTGAGGGCTCGGCACGACGAAGTGGTCCCCGTCGCCGGGCACCGGCTCCAGTACGCCGAGTTCCACGGCGTCGGCGATCGCCGCCTCGTCGGGCGTGCCGCCGAACCGCTCCTCCAGCTCGGCGCGCGAGATCCGTACCGCCTCCTCGTCGCTCCACGGCCCGTCGACCTCGGCGACCAGTCCGAGCACCCCGCCCAGGCCCCGGCCCGCGTCCCAGGCCTCCAGGAGGTCCCTGATGGCGGCCAGGGTGTAGCCGCGGTCGAGAAGGTCGGCGATCTGGCGCAGGCGGACGAGGTGTTCGTCGGAGTAGAGGTTGGCGCGGCCGCGGCGCTCGGGGCGGGGGAGGAGGCCGCGGTCCTGATAGGCGCGGATGGTGCGGACGGTGGTGCCGCTGAGGTGGGCGAGGTCCTCGATCCGGAGCGGTGGCACGTCGTGGGGGCGGATCACCGGCGCGTCCGGCACATCGCCGGTCGGGCCGTTTCCCGGATCGCCGGTCGGAGCGGCCCCCGCGCTACGGGCGGGGCCGTCCGCCACGCTGCCCATCGAGCCGTGCCTCCCGCTGCCCATCGGGCCGTCCCCCACACCGCTCATCGGACCGTCCCCCACACCGTCCATGAGCCCACCCTCCGCCCGTCTCATCTCATCCCCGACGCCCGCCTCAGGAGCTCTTCAACGCCCGCCTCGGAGCGCCTCAACACCTGCCTCGAAGCGCCCCCGGCCTCACCCCGGCGAGCGCCTCCCCCGCTTCACCCCCGGCGATCGCCTCCCCCGCCTCACCACGCCACGACCACCCCCCGACTCACCACGCCACGACCACCCCGCACCTCACAGCGGTGGCTCCACCCGCGCGATCGCCCGCAGGGCCCGGGGTGCGAACCGGGACAGCAGGTGGGTCGCGCGGGCCTCGGGTGTCACCGGCACCACCGCCTCGTTGCGCATGACCGCGCGCAGGATCGCGTCGGCGACCTTCTCCGGCGGGTAGTTGCGCAGCCGGTACAGCCGCGCGGTCTTCTTCTGGCGCCGCTTCTCCTCCTCGGCGTCGACCCCCGCGAACCGCGCGGTCGAGGTGATGTTGGTGTTGACGAAGCCGGGGCAGATCGCGCTCACCCCGATCCCCTGTCCGGCCAACTCCGCGCGCAGGCACTCGCTGAGCATCAGCACCGCCGCCTTGGAGGTGCTGTAGGCGGGCAGTGCCTTGGAGGGCTGGTAGGCCGCGGCCGACGCGGTGTTGACGATGTGGCCGCCCTGGCCGCGTGCGGCCATCTGCGCGCCGAACAGCCGGCAGCCGTGGATGACGCCCCACAGGTTGACGTCGAGGACCTTCTTCCAGTCCTCGGGGGTGGTGTCGAGGAAGGAACCGCCCAGACCGATCCCGGCGTTGTTCACCAGGACGTCCACCACGCCGTACTCGGCGGCGACCTTCGCGGCGAGTTTCTCCATGGCCTGTTCGTCGGAGACGTCGACCGTCTCGGCCCAGGACGCGGGGGAGCCGAGCAGGCGGGACATCTCGGCGGTCTGGGCCGCGGACTCCGGGTCCCGGTCGACGGCGATCACGCGCGCGCCGGCTTCCGCGAAGGCGTATGCCGTCGCCCGTCCGATGCCGCTGCCCGCGCCGGTGACCAGCACCAGCTGTCCGCCGAAGCGGTCGGCGTACTTGCCGGTGACGGTGGCCGGCCGGGGTCCGCCGCCCTCGACGGACGTCACGAACTCGCCGATCCAGGAGGCCAGCAGGTCGGGCCGGGTGCGCGGTACCCAGTGCCGGGCCTGGAGGGTGCGCCGGGTCAGCCGCGGGACCCACTGCTCCAGATCGTCGTAGAGCCGCTCGGAGAGGAAGGCGTCGTCCAGGGGCGTGATGAGCTGCACGGGCGCGTGCGCGTACGCGTCGTCGCGCGGGCGGCGCAGCCGGGCCCGTACGTTGTCGCGGTACAGCCATGCCCCGTGGGCGGCGTCCGTCGGCAGGGACGCGGTCGGGTAGTCGCGGCTGGGTATCCGCTCCGCGCGCTCCAGGATGCGCGGCCACACCCTGCCGAGGGGGCCGCGCCAGGCCAGTTCCGGCAGCACGGGCGTGTGCAGGGCGTACACGTACCAGGACTTGGCGCCCTGGCCGAGGAGCTGGCCGACCCGGCGGGGGGTGGGGCGCCGCACGCGGCTGTCGATCCAGTGTCCGAAGTGGTCCAGGGACGGTCCGGACATCGAGGTGAAGGAGGCGATGCGGCCTTCGGTGCGGCGGACGGTGGTGAACTCCCAGCCCTGCACCGAGCCCCAGTCGTGCCCGACGAGGTGCACGGGCCGGCCGGGGCTGACCGCGTCCGCGACGGCGAGGAAGTCGTCCGTCAGCTTCTCCAGGGTGAACCCGCCCCGCAGCGGACGCGGCGCGGTCGAACGGCCGTGGCCCCGGACGTCGTAGAGCACGACGTGGAAGCGGTCCGCGAGCCGCGCGGCGACCTGCGACCACACCTCCTTGCTGTCCGGGTAGCCGTGCACCAGGACGACCGTCGGCCAGGACGGGTCCCCGAGTTCCGCGACGCACAGCTCGATGCCGCCGGTGCGCACCCGGCGTTCGCGCGCGCCGTCGAGGCCTGCCCCGGTCACCTCAGCGCGTGCCATCCCCGTTCCCTTCCTCCGCCCTCGCCCTCGCCCACGTCCTCGCCCCGGCACCGTCACTCGTCCTCCGTCCAGCGCCGCACCTGCGGCAGGTCGCGTCGACTGCGCTACGTGTCCGCAACGTGACATCAGTGAATGTGACAGTCGTTGCAGGCAGCGTCAATAGGGGGTGCCGGCCTGTGGAAAACGCCCCGTGTAGCCCTCAGGCATGGCATCCCCTACGGGCCCGTACGACTGGAGGCTGACCCGAAGACAGCTCTGGGGTGTGACGACCGGCGTGGTCCGCGTCACTACCGTCTAGAACGTGACTGTGATCGCGACCGAAAGCCTGAGCAAGCGGTTCCCCCGGGTGACCGCGCTGGACCGGCTCTCCGTCGACGTCGGACCCGGTGTGACCGGGCTCGTCGGAGCCAACGGAGCCGGCAAGTCCACCTTGATCAAGATCCTGCTGGGTCTGTCCCCCGCCACGGAGGGCCGCGCCGAGGTCCTCGGACTCGACGTCGCCACCGAGGGCGGTGCCATCCGTGAGCGTGTCGGGTACATGCCGGAGCACGACTGTCTGCCGCCCGACGTCTCGGCGACCGAGTTCGTCGTCCACATGGCGCGCATGTCGGGGCTGCCGCCCGCCGCGGCCCGCGAACGCACCGCGGACACGCTGCGCCACGTGGGGCTGTACGAGGAGCGGTACCGCCCCATCGGCGGCTACTCGACCGGCATGAAACAGCGCGTGAAGCTGGCCCAGGCCCTGGTCCACGACCCGCAGCTGGTCTTCCTGGACGAGCCGACCAACGGCCTCGACCCGGTCGGCCGCGACGACATGCTGGGCCTCATCCGGCGCATCTACACCGACTTCGGCATCTCGGTCCTGGTCACCTCGCACCTGCTGGGCGAACTGGAACGCACCTGCGACCACGTGGTCGTCGTCGACGGCGGCAAGCTGCTGCGCTCCAGCTCCACCACCGACTTCACCCAGATCACGACCACTCTCGCGATCGAGGTCACCGACACCGACGCGCACCCCGACGGCACCCGCGCGGTGCGAGAAGCGCTCCACGCGCGCGGGGTGGAGGTTCTCGACGCCAACAGCGCCCTGCCGGGCGCCGGCCACATCCTGCTGCTGACCGCGCAGGGCGAGGAGACCTACGACGTCGTCCGGGACACGGTCGCCGACCTCGGTCTCGGTCTGGTGCGCATGGAGCAGCGCCGGCACCACATCTCCGAGGTCTTCACGGACGACCAGAACACCAACGAGCAGCGGAAGGAGGCCGTCGGCCATGGCAGTTGAGCACCCCGTAGCCGGGACCCAGGGCGACCAGACCCGCATCCACAACATCGGCTACCGCACCTACGACGGCCCGCGCCTCGGCCGCTCCTACGCCACCCGCTCGCTCTACTCGCAGTCCCTGCGCGGCGCCTACGGTCTCGGCCGTTCGGTGAAGTCCAAGGTGCTGCCGATGCTGCTGTTCGTGGTGATGTGCGTGCCGGCGGCCATCATGGTGGCCGTCGCGGTCGCCACGAAGGCCAACGACCTGCCCGTCGACTACACGCGCTACGCGATCGTCATGCAGGCCGTCATCAGCCTCTACGTCGCCTCCCAGGCACCGCAGTCCGTCTCGCGCGACCTGCGCTTCAAGACCGTGCCGCTGTACTTCTCGCGGCCGATCGAGACCGCCGACTACGTCCGCGCGAAGTACGCGGCGCTGGCCTCGGCCCTGTTCATCCTGACCGCGGCCCCGCTGCTGGTGCTCTACGTGGGCGCCCTGCTCGCGAAGCTGGACTTCGCCGACCAGACCAAGGGGTTCGCGCAGGCACTCGTCTCCGTGGCGCTGCTCTCCCTGCTGTTCGCCGGCCTCGGCCTGGTCATCGCCTCGGTCACCCCGCGCCGCGGCTTCGGCATCGCGGCCGTGATCGCCGTCATGACCATCTCCTACGGCGCGGTCTCCACCCTCCAGGCCATCGCCGACGTCCAGGGCAGCAGCAGCGCCATTCCGTGGATCGGCCTGTTCTCGCCGGTCACGCTCATCGACGGACTGCAGAGCGCGTTCCTGGGCGCGAGCTCGGCGTTCCCGGGCGGCGTCGGCCCGTCGAACGGCGAGGGCGTGGTCTACGTCCTGGTCGTTCTCGGCGTCATCGCCGCCTGCTACGGCCTGCTGATCCGCCGCTACAAGAAGGTGGGACTGTGACCACGCTCCAGATCGACCACGTCTCCCGCTGGTTCGGCAACGTGGTCGCCGTCAACGACATCACCATGACGATCGGCCCCGGTGTCACGGGCCTGCTCGGCCCCAACGGCGCCGGGAAGTCCACCCTGATCAACATGATGGGCGGCTTCCTCGCCCCCTCCACCGGCACCGTCACCCTCGACGGCGAGCAGGTGTGGCGCAACGAGGCGATCTACCGGCACATCGGCATCGTCCCCGAGCGCGAGGCGATGTACGACTTCCTCACCGGCCGCGAATTCGTCGTCGCCAACGCCGAGTTGCACGGCCTGGGCGCCAAGGCCGCCCAGAAGGCGCTGGCCACGGTGGAGATGGAGTACGCGCAGGACCGCAAGATCCAGACGTACTCCAAGGGCATGCGCCAGCGCGTGAAGATGGCGTCCGCCCTGGTCCACGACCCGTCCCTGCTCCTGCTCGACGAGCCCTTCAACGGCATGGACCCGCGCCAGCGCATGCAGTTGATGGACCTGCTGCGGCGCATGGGCGACGAGGGTCGCACGGTCCTGTTCTCGTCCCACATCCTCGAAGAGGTCGAGCAACTCGCCTGGCACATCGAGGTCGTGGTGGCCGGCCGGCACGCGGCCAGCGGCGACTTCCGCAAGATCCGCCGCCTGATGACGGACCGCCCGCACCGCTACCTGGTGCGCTCCAGCGACGACCGCGCCCTCGCGGCCGCGCTGATCGCGGACCCGTCGACGGCCGGTATCGAGGTCGACCTGGCGGAGGGCGCGTTGCGCGTCCAGGCCGTCGACTTCGGCCGCTTCACCACGCTGCTGCCCAAGGTCGCCCGCGACCACGGCATCCGGCTGCTCACGGTCTCGCCGTCCGACGAGTCCCTCGAGTCCGTGTTCTCGTACCTGGTCGCGGCGTAGGAGGCCCAAGATGTACGACCCCACAGTCGCCCGACTCACCTACCGGGCCCTGCTCGGCCGGCGCCGGGCCCTCATCCTGGGCGCCCTGCCCGTCCTGCTGATCGTGATCGCGGTGATCGTGCGCGCCCTGGTCGGCGCCGACGACCAGACGGCCTCCGACCTCCTCGGCGGACTCGCGCTCGCCACGATGGTGCCGATCATCGGCGTCATCGCCGGCACCGGCGCGATCGGCCCGGAGATCGACGACGGCTCGGTGGTGTACCTGCTGTCCAAGCCGATCAAACGGCCCACGATCATCTTCACCAAGCTGATCGTCGCGATCGCGGTCACGATGGTCTTCTCGGCCCTGCCGACCCTGATCGCGGGCTTCATCCTCAACGGCAACGGCCAGCAGATCGCCGTCGCCTACACGGTGGCCGCGCTGGTCTCCTCCATCGCCTACGCCGCGCTGTTCCTGCTGCTGGGCACGGTGTCACGGCACGCGGTGGTCTTCGGCCTGGTCTACGCCCTGGTCTGGGAGGCCCTGTTCGGCTCCCTGGTCGCCGGGGCGCGCACGCTCAGCGTCCAGCAGTGGTCGCTGGCCGTGGCCCACAAGGTCGCCGGCGGCGAGTTGGTCACCTCGGACGTCGGACTGCCGACGGCGACGGTGCTGCTGGTCCTGGTGACGGTCCTCGCGACCTGGTACGCGGGCCAGAAGCTGCGGACGCTGAAACTGGCGGGCGAGGAGTAGCCCTCCCGGGGCGGGCAGCCCGCCCGGTGGAGTCACCGGGCGGGACGCACACGGCCCGCTTGTTGACAGGGGCTTGACCTCTGTCCGGCCACGCTGGGACTTCGGGAACGCACCTGCTGGGAGGAACGGGGATGGCGGACGCGCACGACGACGCTCGGGCCCGGTCCGGGGACGAGACCTGGGACGACCTTGTCCTGGACGAGGACTTCATACGCTCCGCGGAGACCTCCGAGCCGTCCGCCCGGGCCCGCATGCTCGCGGCCCGCTGGCACGGCGAGGAGCCCGAGCCGCAACCGTGGCGCTCCGACGAGCCGCCCGCGGGCTGGTTCTTCAGCAAGGCGCGCCGCAAGTGGTGGCGACGCTGACGCAGTCGTACGGCTGTTTTATTCGGTGGCGTCCAACCCGGCGTACGGGCACGATGGTTGTGTCCGCGAGGCCGGGATGATCCGGCGCCATCGACTGGGGAGGTGTTCGACGATGTCCATGCACGACAGTCTGTCGAGCACCCTGCAGGGCAGTCCGCGGCGGGTTCCGGTGTAGTTACGCCACCGTCGAACCCGCGCACGGGCACTGCCCGGGCGGCCGCTTCGAGCACGCGACGTCGCTCTCGCGTGGGCCGCCCACCCGGAGGATTGGCCGAGTGGTAAGGCACCGGCTTGCTAAGCCGTGGTCGGGGGAAACCCCGCGCACGTTCGATCCGTGCATCCTCCGCAACACGTCGAAACACGCTGGACCGGACCCACCCAAGGGGCGCGGGGAACTGCGCGACCAGCCACAAACGGCCCGCAGCCGCCCCACGACCTCAACCCAGCAGCCGCCCCACGACCTCAACCCAGCAGACGCTCCACGACCACCGCGATCCCGTCCTCCTCGTTCGAGGAGGTCACCTCGTCGGCCACCGCCTTCAGCTCCTCGTGCGCGTTGGCCATGGCCACACCCCGGGCCGCCCACCCGAACATCGGGATGTCGTTCGGCATGTCGCCGAAGGCGATCGTGTCCGCGGCCTTCAACCCCAGCCGACGCGCGGCCAGCGACAGCCCCGTCGCCTTCGACAGGCCCAGCGGAAGCAGTTCGACGATGCCCGCGCCGGCCATCGCGACCGTCACGAAGCCACCGGCGGCCTGCCGCGAGACCGCCGCCAGCTCGTCGTCGGACAGCTGAGGATGCTGGATGTAGATCTTGTTCAGCGGGGCGGACCACAGATCCGCGGGGTCCGTGAACGGAGTCACGGGCAGCTCGCCGGTGAGCGCGTAGCCCTGCCCCACCAGCACCTCGCCCTCCAGCCCGTCCCGGCTCGCCGCGAGGTACAGCGGCCCGACCTCCGCCTCGATCTTCGCGAGGGCGACCCCGGCCAGCTGCCGGTCGAGGGTCACGGACGTCAGCAGGCGGTGCTCGCCGGCGTGGTACACCTGCGCGCCCTGTCCGCAGACCGCGAGGCCGTCGTAGCCGAGGTCGTCGAGGATGTGCCGCGTCCACGGCACCGCGCGGCCGGTGACGACGATGTGCGCCGCACCGGCCTCGGTCGCCGCCGCGAGAGCGTCACGGGTGCGCTGCGAGACCGACTCGTCGGAGCGCAGCAGCGTTCCGTCGAGGTCGGTCGCGATCAGCCGGTAGGGAAAGGGCGCGGTCACTTGGCGACCGGCTCGAGCACGTCCCGCCCGCCCAGGTACGGACGCAGCACCGGCGGCACGTACACGGTGCCGTCGGCCTGCTGGTGGTTCTCCAGGAGCGCCACGATCGTGCGCGGTACGGCGCACAGCGTGCCGTTGAGCGTCGCGAGCGGCTGGACCTTCTTGCCGTCGCGCTGGCGCACCGACAGGCGGCGGGCCTGGAAGCTGTCGCAGTTGGAGGCCGAGGTCAGCTCGCGGTACTTGCCCTGGGTCGGGATCCACGCCTCGCAGTCGTACTTGCGGGAGGCGGAGGCGCCCAGGTCGCCCGAGGCCACGTCGATGACCTGGAAGGGCAGCTCCAGGCCGGTCAGCCACTGCTTCTCCCAGTCCAGGAGCCGCTTGTGCTCGTTCTCGGCGTCCTCGGGGGCGACGTACGAGAACATCTCGACCTTGTCGAACTGGTGCACGCGGAAGATGCCGCGTGTGTCCTTGCCGTAGGTGCCGGCCTCGCGGCGGAAGCACGGCGAGAAGCCGGCGTAGCGCAGCGGCAGCTTGTCGGCCTCGATGATCTCGTCCATGTGGTACGCGGCGAGCGGGACCTCGGAGGTGCCGACCAGGTAGTAGTCGTCCTTCTCCAGGTGGTACACGTTCTCCGCGGCCTGGCCGAGGAAGCCGGTGCCCTCCATGGCGCGCGGGCGGACCAGCGCGGGGGTGAGCATCGGGATGAAGCCGGCCTCGGTGGCCTGGGCGATCGCCGCGTTGACGAGGGCGAGCTCCAGGAGCGCGCCGACACCGGTGAGGTAGTAGAAGCGCGAGCCGGAGACCTTCGCGCCGCGCTCGACGTCGATGGCGCCCAGCGCCTCGCCGAGCTCCAGGTGGTCCTTGGGCTCGAAGCCCTCGGCGCCGAAGTCGCGGATGGTGCCGTGCGTCTCCAGGACGACGAAGTCCTCCTCGCCGCCGACGGGGACGTCGGGGTGGACGAGGTTGCCGAGCTGGAGGGCGAGGCGCTTGGTCTCCTCGTCGGCGTCGTTCTGCGCGGCCTCGGCGGCCTTGACGTCGGCCTTGAGCTGCTCCGCCTTCTGGAGCAGCTCGGCACGCTCCTCCGGAGTGGCCTTGGGGATGAGCTTGCCGAGCGCCTTCTGCTCGGAACGCAGCTCGTCGAAGCTGACGCCGGACGACCTGCGCCGCTCGTCGGCAGACAGGAGGGCGTCGACGAGCGCGACGTCCTCTCCACGGGCGCGCTGCGAGGCGCGCACTCGGTCGGGGTCCTCACGGAGCAGGCGAAGGTCAATCACGCGGCCAAGGCTACCGGTGCCTGGTGAGAGCCCACGACTCACTATTCCGAACCACGCCTTACATACCGTTATGGGGGAATTGCGTGCCGTGTCAATATGGGACAGCCCACTCCCTGGAACGGATCAGGTTCCGGGCGCCGCGTTGACCGGACTCCCTTGAGGAGAACGGGACTTGGAGGCGTCTCCGTCCACAGCAATCCACAACCCGAATGAGTTATCCACAGCCTGTGCGAAAGATCTGTGGACGCCGGAGGCGATCATTCCGATTCGGGCGTGCGGCGCGAGAAATTCCCGAGCCAAACCCTCTGTGCGCCCACTTTCGGGTGGAAATGGGTCGCTCCAAAGGATTGATCGAAGGAAACAGGTGGACGAAGGGTGACCTGTGGGGCTGTGGACGAGGTTGGGTGCTGTAGGCCGATTTGTCGACTAGGTGGTGCTTCCGTGTCGACTTGTCCCCAGGTCGAGATGGCAGCCTGTGGATAACTCCTGTGGATAACGAAAATATGCAGGTAGGAACGGACGGAAACGCTCCCCGACGATGCCGGAAACGCGGCCCGAACGTGACGGCAACGCCGGCTGACGAGGGCGGCAACGCTCCCTGAACCGGGCGGGACGGGCTAGAAGCGTCCGTCCTGGCAGCGCGCCACCCAGTCCGCCGCCGCCACGAACTCCTCGTCCGAGGTCCCGCGCAGCGGCGCCCGCACATCGGCCGCGGTCACATCGGCACGCGGGTACGAACCGAGGAACCGCACATCGAGGCAGATCCGCTTGAGCCCCATCAGGGCCTCGGCGACCCGGCGGTCGGAGATATGGCCCTCGGCGTCGATGCAGAAGCAGTAGTTGCCGATGCCGGCACCGGTGGGCCGGGACTGGAGCACCGTCAGGTTGATGCCGCGGGTGGCGAACTCGCCGAGCAGGTCGCGCAGGCCACCGGGGTGGTCGTCGCGCTGCCACAGCACGACGGAGGTCTTGTCGGCGCCCGTCGGGGCCGCGGGCCGGGCCGGCCTGCCGACCAGCACGAAACGGGTCTGCGCGTTCTCCGCGTCGTGGATCCCCGTCTCCAGGGCCTCCAGGCCGTACCGCGCGGCGGCGAACTCCCCGGCGAAGGCGGCGTCGTACTGGCCCTCCTGGACCAGTCGGGCGGCGTCCGCGTTGGAGGCGGCGGACTCCCAGTGGACGTCCGGGAGGTTCTTCTTCAGCCAGTTGCGCACCTGGGGCTGGGCGGCCGGGTGGGCGGAGACCGTCTTGATCTCCGACAACGCGGTGCCGGGCCGGACGAGCAGGGCGAAGGTGATCGACAGCAGCACCTCGCGGTAGATCATCAGCGGGGTGCCCGCGACCAGCTCGTCGAGGGTGGTGGTGATGCCGCCCTCGACGGAGTTCTCGATCGGCACGAACGCGGCCTCGGCCTCACCCGCGCGCACCGCGTCGAGCGCGGACTGCACGGACACGTACGGGATCAGCTCCCGGGTGGCCGTCTCCGGAAGCGTGCGCAGGGCGACCTCGGTGAAGGTGCCCCCGGGGCCGAGATACGCGTAGCTCGCTGGCATGACCTCACCCTAATGGGCCTTGCCAAACCCGGGGCACGCGTCCCGTCACAGCCCCACCGCTGAGTGAACCGGCGTGACCCCGGGCCACCCCGGACGTTCGCGTGAACCGCTTCCGCGAGGCCCGGCCGCCGTGATCACCCCTCCAGCAACCCCTGCCCCACGTACTCCCCCTCCGCCGCCCCGCCCGGCACCGCGAACAGTCCGCTCGACTCGTGCCGGATGAACCGGGACAGGGCGTCCCCGCGGTCGAGCTTGCGCTGCACGGTGACGAAGCCGCGCAGCGGGTCGGCCTGCCAGCAGACGAAGAGCAGCCCCGCGTCCGGCACCCCGTCGGGGTCGATGCCGTCATGGAAGGAGAACGGGCGCCGCAGCATCGCCGCGCCACCGTTCTGGTCGGGCCGGGTGATCCGCGCGTGGGCATTGATCGGGACGACCAGGTCGCCCCGCGAGTCCGTCTTCTCCAGGTCCATCTCGGCCGTCTCCGAACCCCCGGACAGCGGCGCCCCGTTCGCCTTGCGGCGCCCGATGACGTTCTCCTGCTCGCCGACCGACAGCTGCTCCCAGTCGTCGAGGAGCATGCGGATCCGGCGGACGACGGCGTAGGACCCGTTCGCCATCCACGCCGGGGTCCCCGACGCGGGCACGAAGATCCGCTGGTCGAAGTCGGACTCGCTCGGCTTGGGGTTGCGCGTGCCGTCGATCTGGCCCATCAGGTTGCGGGCCGTCATGGGGTGGGCGGTGGCGCCCGGGGTGCGGTTGAAGCCGTTCATCTGCCAGCGGACCTTGGCCGCGCCGACGGCGTCCTTCTGGATCGCGCGCAGCGCGTGGAAGGCCACCAGGGCGTCGTTCGCGCCGATCTGCACCCACAGGTCGCCGTTGCTGCGCCCCTTGTCGAGGTGGTCGGAGGAGAAGTCGGGCAGCGGGTCCAGGGCGACCGGGCGCTGCTTCTCCAGACCGGTCCGGGCGAAGAAGCTGTGCCCGAAACCGAAGGTGATCGTCAGCGAAGAGGGCCCGGCGTCACGGGCGACGTCCGTGTCCCGCGCGGCCGTTGCCTCGCCGGCCATCAGTCGCCTGGCCGTCTCCGACCAGCGGCGCAGCAGCGCGGCAGCGCCCTTGCGGCCCGCGCCGGCCGCGAGGTCGAAGGCGACGAGGTGGCCGCGGGCCTGGAGGCCCTGGAGGATGCCGGGCTGATGTTTCCCGTGAAACATCACCTCGTCCGCGCCGACCGAGGTCAGCGGGGTGGCCTCGGCGGGCCGTGCGGCGTACCCGACGGCCCCGCCGGCCGCGCCGAGGACGAGCCCGGCGGCACCGGCGGTCCCGAGCAGCCGGCGCCGCGAGACGCCCCCCTCACGGGGAGCCGCTTCCGCACGGGGAGCCGTTTCTGCACGGGGGGCCGTCTCCGAAGCGCCGTCATTAAGTGGCGTCTCGGGAGTGAGGGCCTCCGGGATGGACTGGTCAGCCATAGTGGTTCAGCCGATCTGCGCGTTCTTGGAGACGGTGGTCTGGTCGATGTCGGAGGTCCGCACGGTCACCGAGATCTTCCAGTCGCCCGCCATGGGGAGCTGGATGCCGCTCGCCGCCCAGTGACCGGTGGTGATGTGGTCGGGGGCGACGGGCAGCGGCCCGATGTCCTTGGACTCCAGGGTGAAGGAGACCTTCACCTCGGGTACGTCGAAGCCGCGCCCGTTGGGGCGTTCCACGTAGACGTGCATCTCGTTGGCGCCCACGCGCGCGGGGTCGATGTCGATGCGCGCGATGCCCTTGCCGTCCTCGCCGCCGGTGTCGAACGGCATGTCGAGCGTGAGGGCGCCCGAGGACGAGGTGTCGGCCGGGGAGGAGGACGACGACGTGGCCGCCTTGGCGTCCTCCTCGGTGCGGCCCGGCTCGGTCTGGGTCAGCACGGTGGTGATGGCGAGGAGTACGACGGCGACGCTCGCCTCGGCGAGCACCGAGCGGCGCAGCCCGGACCGGCCGGGGTCGGCGTCCCGCTGTCGCTTCTGCCGCGCCGTGTCGACCGCGGCCCGCTGCCGGGCGAGCTGGGCGGCACGGGCGGGGTCCACGCTCGCGGCACCGACGCCGACGCGCTCCTTCTCCGGCTCCCGCTCCTGCACGGGCTCCGGCTCCGGCTCCCGCTCCTCGGCCCGCCGGGAGTCCCGTTCCTCCGCCCGCCGCGGCTCCGACGCCGAGCCCTTCCTCACGTCCTGGGCGGATTCCATGTCCGTCCCGTCCTCGACGGACCCCGTGCCCGTCCCGTCCTCGGCCGACACCGTCTCCGCCAGCCGCGCGGTCCACCGTCGGGAGATCGACGCGATGCCCACCAGCAGCGTCACGAGCCCGATCTTCACGAGCAGCAGCTGCCCGTACGTGGTGTCGGTGAACGCCGACCAGGAGCCGAGCTGGCGCCACGACTGGTAGACGCCGGTGGCGACGAGGGTGAGGACGCTGCTGAAGGCGAGGCGCGAGAAACGGCGTACGGCGGTGCGTTCGATCGGGGTGTCCGCCCGATACAGGGTCACCAGGAGCGCGGTGAGCCCGCCCAGCCAGGCGGCGACCGCCAGGAGGTGCACCACGTCGACGGGCATCGCGATCGCGGTCTGGAGCCCGGTCGAGGCGTGCTCGGCCATCGCCCAGCTCGCGGCGAGCCCGGCGGCCACGACGGTGCCGCCGATCGCGAGCCCGAAGGTGAGGTCCCGCTTCTCCTGGCCCTCGCGTTTGTCGTACGCCCCGAAGAGCACGGCGATGAACAGCGCGGCGGCGGCGAGCAGCAGCAGCCGGGAGACCAGGGAGGCGCCCGTCTTGGTCTGCAGGACCTGGCCGAGCAGGTTCAGGTCGAAGACGTCCGCGACCTTGCCGGTGCCGGTGTACGAGCCGCGCAGGAGCAGCAGCGCGAGCGTGGCGGAGGTGAGGGCGAGCCATCCGGAGACGACGAGCCGTTGCAGGGCCCGTACGCCGGAGCCGCGCCGCCAGCAGGCCAGGACGAAGGCGGCGCCGCCGACCATGACGATGAACCCGGCGTAGGAGACGTAGCGTCCGAGGCCGTAGAGCCAGCCGACGACTCCGCCGCCGGCGGTCGGGCCGGAGACCGAGACGGTCGTCTTCGACGGCGCCCCGACGGAGAAGGTGTAGGCCCCGGCGACCGGATGGCTGTCCTCGGAGACGACCTGGTAGGTGACGGTGTAGGTGCCGTCGGGCAGTCCGCTGTGCAGTCCCACGGAGTACGTGGTGCCGCTGAGGTTGGACGGCTTGCCGCTGTCGACGCGCTTGCCCTTGGGGTCGAGGATCCGCAGGGAGTCGTCGGACATCGCGACCTTCTCGGAGAAGGTGAGCGAGACCTGGGTCGGTGCCTTGTCGACCACCACCCCCTGCTGGGGGTCGCTGCCGGTGAGCGCGGCGTGCGCGGAGGCCGGTCCAGCACCGGCGAGAAGCAGTCCGGTGGCCGCCAGGAGCAGCAGTACCAGGATCCGGACGCGGGGGGCGATGGTCTGTGTCAAGGTGGTCCCTCCCTCAGTGCCCGGTCTTCGGGGTGTACGTCGCGGGCTTGACCGGCATCTCGACGGTGATCGGGTCGGACTGCGCGAAGTGCAGCTTCACGGAGACCGTCTCGCCCTGCTGCGGCTTCCGCTTCAGCTTCTCGAACATCAGGTGGTTGCCGCCGCTCTTGAACACGAGTCGACCGTGGGCGGGCACGGGGAGGCGCTTGACCTCCCGCATCGCGGAGTCGACCGTCTCGTGGACGGTGACCTCGCCGATGTCGCTGGTGACGGAGGTCAGTTCGGCCTTCGCGCCGCCCTTGTTGGTGAGGGTGAGGAAGCCCGCGGCCATGTCGGCGGAGACCGGCTGGGGCATGTAGGCGGCGCTGACGGACAGTTCGGCGTGGGCGTCGCCCGGGTCGGAGGAGTCCGAGCAGCCGGCCAGGGCCAGGGCGCCGGCCAGGGTCAGGGCGGGGAGCGCCGGGGACCTCACGGGTTCTCTCCCTTGATGAGCTTGGGGAGGTCCTTGGTGTAGTCGTCGACGGTGGCGTCCTCGCCGTACAGGACGTATCCGCCGTCGTTCTTCGGTGAGAACGCCACGACCTGGGTGCCGTGGGTCGAGACGATCTTGCCGTTCTTGTCCTTGTGCGGCGGCTCGATGGAGATGCCGAGGGTGCGGGCGCCGGCCTGGATGGTGGCGAAGTCGCCGGTCAGGCCGACGATCTGGGGGTCGATGCCCTTGAGCCAGGTGCCGAGTTCCTTCGCGGTGTCCCGGGCGGGGTCGGTGGTGACGAACACGACGCGCAGCTTGTCCTGCTGGGCCTTGCTGAGCTGCTTCTTGGCGACGGCGATGTTGTTCATCGTCAGCGGGCAGACGTCGGGGCAGTTGGTGTAGCCGAAGTAGATCAGCGTCGGGCGGCCCTTGGTCCGCTCGCGCAGGTCGTACTTCTTGCCGGTGGTGTCGGTGAGGACGAGGTCCGGCTTCTCGAACGGCTTGTCGAGGATGGTGGCGGCCTTGTCGGAGCCGGTGTCCTCGGAGACCACCGCGACGGGCGAGTCGCTGTCGTCACCGCTGCCGCAGGCGGTCAGGGTCAGGGAGGCGGCGGCGAGCAGCGCGGCCGCGGCGAACGTCTTCTTGCGCATAGAGAAATGTCCCAGATGTGAAGGCTCCGGGGTGCACCGGGGCCGTACGGACAGGGCGTACGACCCCGGTGCACCGCGGACGGGGTGGACCTCAGGCGTCGGCGCCGGTGCGGCGACGGCCGGCGAGGACGCCGTATCCGACGCCGAGCACGCCGAGGGCGATGCCGACCACGCCGAGCACGCGTGCGGTGGTGTCACTGCTGTCGGCGGGGGCGGCGGTCTCGGTGGCGGCCTTCTCGGTGTCGTCCTTGTCGTCGGAGGCCTCGTCGGCCGCCGCGCCGCCGTGGTGGCCGTCCTCGGAGGCGGCCGAGAGCGCCAGCACGGGGGCCGGGTTCTCGGGCTCCTCCTGGCCCTCCTGCTCGACCTCGATCCAGCGGACGACCTCCTTGTTGGAGTACGTCTGGATCGCCTTGAAGGTGAGTTCGTCCGTGTCCTCGGGCAGCGTGCCCACCGAGACGGGGAACTTCTCGAAGAAGCCCGGCTTGATGCCCTTGCCGTCGGCGGTCCAGGTGATCTTGGAGACGGCCTCGGAGATCTTCTTGCCGTGCAGCTCGATGGGCTTGGCCAGCGTGGACTTGGTGACCTTGATGTCCCAGCCGTTCACCGGCTCGGGCATGGCGGAGGCCAGCGGGTGGTCGGTGGGGAAGGTGACCTCGAGCTTGGTCGTCGAGGCGTTGTCGCGCTCGTTGGGCACCTTGAAGTCGATGACCGCGTAACCGCCCTTGGCGGCGGTGCCCTCGGGCTGCACGGTGACGTGCGCGAACGCGGGGGAGGACACGGCGATGACGGCGGCCGCGGCGAGGGCGCCGGTGGCGGCGAGACGAGAAGCCTTCATGAAAGGGAGCACTCCTACTTCGCTTGGGTTTCCGGAGGTGAAGAGGGGCACGCGCGCGTGGAGGTGCCCGATCGGTCGGAACACGGGCACGCGCGTGTGTGGCCGCACGACGGCGGCACCTCTTCCTCGGTGTCCGGGGAAGCGGGGGCTCGCGTCGTGTCAGGCGGCGAGGACGAGACCGTCGGCGGCCGGCGGGCCGCGCCGGATCACCGCGTGCCGGAGCGCGGTCGTACGAGGCGTGGGCGGCGCGTGCAGGCCGGTGCGCGGCGGACGCGGGCCGGTGGCCGGGGCGCCCGGCAGTCCCGCCCGCAGGGCGCGCACCAGGGCGAGCGCTCCGCGCAGGGACCGTACGAGCGCCGCTTCGGCCACCCCGTGCGCCGACAGTTCGCTCAGGCGCAGCAGGGCCAGGTCGCCGTGGCGCAGCAGCCAGCCGGCGGTCAGGGCCGCGAGGACGTGGCCGAGCAGCATCGGCAGGGACGGCAGCAGAGCGGTGGAGGAGCCGGTGGTGACGGTGTCGGCCACGTGACGCGCGTGCGGCGCCGGGTCCGGGTAGAGGCGCGCCTCGGTGAGGATCCGGGTCGCCTGGGCCGGGCTGATCGCGGCCGCGGTGGTCCCGCAGACCAGCCGCGCGGCCTGCTCCACCAGGGAGGCGTCGGAGACCGTGGCCGCCATGGACGGCATCCCCGGCATCCCCGACGCCGGCGACACGGAGGACTGCGCCGTCGTGCCGTGCTGTCCCAGGCCGAACAGGGCGTGCAGCACGATCTGTCCGACCGTCAGCAGCGCCGCGATCCCCGGCAGCGAGCGCACCCGCCCGGCGAGCGGTGCCACGACCGCGAGGACCCCGAGGAATCCGGCGCCCAGCGTCCACAGCGGGACGGCGGCGCAGGCGGCCATCGTGTGCCCGGCCGCGGCCAGCACGACACAGACCGCGGCGAAGACCGCGGCCCGCGGGAGCCGGAGATCGGCTCCGGTGCGCTGGTGGGGGGCAGACATGGCGGGCTCATCATCGCACTGGCCCTACGGCGGCCATACGGCAGGTCCACTAGATGACGTACGAGTTGTACGACCGGAAGATCACTCTCTGCTGCGAATCGCCCCACATACCCCATGGACGACCCGATACGCATCGTCCATATGGGCGGCATCACGTCAACCGTGTGCTTACACACGACCACGGGCGGCAATACGTAACGGTATGTCGAGCCGCGGCCGGGAGGCTGGAGCATGAGCATCTGGTGGTCACTCCATCTGCGCCGCGAAGCCGCGAGCGTTCCGCTCGCCCGACGGCTGCTGCTCGGCACGATGGAGACGGCGGGCGTCGACCCCGACGTCTCCTACGACCTCTCCATCGCCCTCAGCGAGGCCTGCGCGAACGCCGTCGAGCACGGCGGGGACGCCGGGCACGGGGGCACCTCCGAGGCGTATCGCGTCACCGCGTACCTGGACGGCGAGAAGTGCCGTATCGAGGTGGCCGACTCCGGCCCGGGCTTCGGCCGGCCCTCCCCGACGGTGCGGCCCGCGCCCAGCGAGGCCGAGAACGGCCGCGGGCTCTGTCTTATCCGGGAACTCGCCGACCACGTCCACATCGGCAACAAGCCGGGCCGGGGCGGCGCCGTGGTGAGCTTCGACAAGATCCTCAAGTGGAAGAAGGACGCTCCGCTGATGGCGGTCTGAGCGAGGGCGAACGGCGCGGAATTCAGGCTTCCGCAATTCACAGGTGGTTCCAAGCCTCCCCCCACCTCTCTGACGGACGGCGTCCATACGTTCCCGCTCATGACGGGAAACCACAGGAACAAGACGATCACCAGGCGCCGAGCGATCGCCGTGACCGGCGGCACGGCCGCCGCCGGCGGCCTCGCGTTCGCCGGTTACCAGTCGGCCTTCGCCGACACCGGGACCACCGCCGGGGCGACGGCAACCGCCTCCGCCACGAGCACCGACAGCGCGTGTATGACGCTCATGACGAGCGTCACCGAGGGGCCCTACTACCTCGACGGTGCGCTGGTCAGGAAGGACATCACCGAGGGCAAGAGCGGCGTCCCGCTGACCCTGCGCCTGACCGTCGTCGACGCCACCGACGGCTGCACCCCGGTGCCCGGCGCGGCCGTGGAGATCTGGCACTGCGACGCCTGGGGCTACTACTCCGGCTACACCACCGCCAACCCCGGCGGCTCGGCCCCCGCCGAGAGCGAGGACGGTTCGACCGCCGACGACCAGACGTACCTGCGCGGTTACCAGGTCGCCAACGCCCACGGGGTCGTCACATTCGAGACGATCTTCCCCGGCTGGTACACCCCGCGCACCTGCCACATCCATGTCAAGGTCCACACCGGCGGCGAGAAGGAGGACGGCACCTACGAGGGTGGCAAGGTCAACTACACCGGCCAGTTCTTCTTCGACGACGCCATAGCCGAGGAGATCTTCACCCTGGAGCCCTACGCGCGGCACTCCGGCAGCTACACCACCCTGGACGACGACATGGTCTACGACGGTGGCGGCGCCGCCAGTGGCCTGCTCACCCTCAAGGCCGTCCACAAGAAGGACCCGTCCAAGGGCTACAAGGGGTTCCTCACCCTCGGCATCGACCCCGACGCCGAGAACACGGGAGCCGGCAGCGGTGGCGGCGCGGGCGGCACCCCGCCGAGCGGTGCCACGACGGGCGAACCGCCGACCGCCGGCGCCTCCCCCTCGGCGTCCTCGTAAGGTACGGGGCCGTGAGCAGCCGCCAGGACGAAGCGCTGGCGCAGGCCGCCGTGACCGCGCTGACCGGGCAACTGGCCCTGGCCCCCAAGCCGGGGCTGCCCGATCCGCGTGACCTCGACGCCCGCGTCACCCGCCGGGACCACCGATCGCTGCGCTGGTCGGCCAAGGCCCTCGTGCCCGGCCTCGCCGCGATGGCCGCCGCCGCCCGCCGTGCCGGCGAACCCACCCCGGAACTGCGCGCCGAACTGGGCGCGATCGGCCGCGGCACCGAGCACTCGGTCGCTCTCGCGGGCGGCGGACACCGGGGCGCCATCTGGTCGCTCGGTCTGCTGGTCGCCGCAGCCGCCCTGCACCCGGGGGCCGGGGCCGCCGACATCGCCCACGCCGCCAAGGGCATCGCCCGGCACACCGACAAACGTGCCCCGCGCAGGCCCTCCCACGGCTCGTCGGTGTCGGCGAAGTACGGCGCCGCCGGTGCCCGCGGCGAGGCACGCGCGGGATTCCCGCATGTACGCCGCGCGTTGGACGCCCTGGCCGCCGCCCGCGCGGCCGGTGCCGACGAGACCGAGGCCCGCCTCGACGCCCTGCTCACCGTGATGTCCACCCTCCAGGACACCGAACTGCTGTACGCCGCAGGCCCGCTCGGGCTGCGCCACGTCCAGGCGGGCGCCCGCGGGGTCCTGGAGGCGGGCGGCACCTCCACCGAGGCGGGCGCCGCGGCCCTGGTCTCCTTCGACGAGGACCTCCACGCGCGCGCGTGGAGCCCCCGCGGCAGCGCCGGGCTGCTCGCGGGGGCCCTGTTCCTGGACTCGCTCCCGGTGGCGGTCAGTTCACGAGCGCCGGTCGCGGCCTGACCTCCGGCTGGGAGGCGGTGCCGCGGCGCGCCACCGGGCCCATGGCGTACGACGCCGCCAGCGTCACTCCTCCCAGCAGCAGCCAGCCCGCCGTTCCCCACCCGATGAGCAGCGTGGTCACCACGAGCGGGCCGAGCGTCCGCGCCACGGTCACGCCCGTTCCGAAGAACCCCTGGTACTCGCCGACCCGGTCGGCCGGTGCCAGGTCGAAGGAGAGCTGCCACGATCCGGCCGACTGCCCCATCTCCGCGACGACCTGGAGGACCGCCCCGGCCACCAGCACCCCGGCGGCGACCCACGGCGACGCGCCGGCCGACAGCGCGAACACCGCGCACGCGGCCAGCATCACCCACCCCGACCGCCGCACCGCGCGCGTGGCCGACGCGAGCCCCGTGACCCCGCGCGCCATCCGCACCTGGAACACCATCACCGCCCCGGTGTTGAGCACGAACAGCGCGGAGACCAGCCAGGTCGGCGCCTGCGTCCGCTCGGCGATCCACAGCGGCAGCCCGAGGCTGAGCAGCGGCATCCGCAGCAGCAGGACGGTGTTGAGGAGCGTGACGGCCACATAGCGGCGGTCCCGCACGACCCCGAGCCGCCGGGCCTCGCGCGCCTCTCCCGAGGACACCGGCACCCCCGCCACCGACGGCAGCCGCCACAGCACCCCCGCGCACGCCACGAACGTCACCGCGTCCATCGCGAACACCGCCAGATACGCCTCCCGCGTCCCCGCCTGGATCGCCAGCCCGCCCAGCCCCGCGCCCACCGCCAGACCGGCGTTGAAGGCCGACTGGAGGTACGCCAGCGCCCCGGTCCGCTGCCCGGCGGGCACCAGGGACGCCAGCAGCGTCTGCCGGGCCGCCGACAGTCCCGACTGCGCGGCGGCGTACGCGCACGCGATGACGACGAACGGCAGGAAGCCGCGGACGAAGAGGAACCCCGTCACCGCGAGCCCTGCGGCCAGCGCCAGCAGCACGGCCGTACCGCGCGCCCCGCGCCGGTCCGCGAGCCGCCCCAGCGGCACCCCCGCCACCGACCCGAGCGCCCAGCCGAGGGTCAGTCCGAGCCCCACGCGCGCGGGGGACAGTCCGACGACGTCCGTGAAGTAGAACGCGGAGGTCACCAGGTAGGCGCCGTCACCGACGGCGTTGGTCAACTGGGCCAGAGCCAGGACGCGTCGCGGACCCGCGGGCGGGACGAGGGAGTTCGTCATGACTACGACGGTAGAAGCGAACTGGACCCCGCCACAGACCCAATGACCGCCCGTTTCAGTGGCCCAATCACCGGCCCGATCCGTCCAGCACCTTCCCCAGCGCCTCCAGCGCCTCGGGATACATCCGCTCCCGTGGCGTCCCGTAGCCCACCACGAGCCCCTGAGGCCGCCCCTCGGCGTCCGGCGCGTGCCAGTGGTCCCCCAGGTGCCCGACGGCGAGCCCCTCCGCCCCAGCGCGCGCCAGAGCCTCCTTCTCGTCGGCGACCTCCACCAGCGCGTGCAGCCCGGCCGCGATCCCGCGCACCGGCCGCCGTCCCCCGAGCCGCTGCAACAACTGGTCCCGGCGGCGCCGGTAGCGCAGCCGGCAGGCTCGCACATGACGGTCGTAGGCGTGGCTGCCGATGAGGTCGGCGAGTGCCAACTGCCCGATGGACTCGGTGTGGTGGTCGCTGTGCAGCTTGGCGTCGGCGACCGCGTCGACCAGGTGCGGCGGCAGCACCATCCAGCCGAGCCGCAGCGCGGGGCCCAGCGTCTTGGAGGCCGTGCCCAGATACACGACGTGCCCCGGCGCCATCCCCTGGAGCGCGCCGACGGGCTGCCGGTCGTATCGGAACTCCCCGTCGTAGTCGTCCTCGACGATCAGCCCGCCCCGCGCGCGTGCCCAGTCGGTGAACGCCCGCCGCCGCTCTGGACGCAGCGTCACGCCGGTCGGGTACTGATGGGCGGGCGTGAGCACGACGGCCGCGGGCTCCCCCAACTCCTCGGTGCGGGCCCCGCTGTCGTCCACCGGCACGGGCACGACGGTCCCGCCGGCGCGCCGTACGACCTCCCGGTGGAAGGGCAGCCCCGGGTCCTCCATGGCGATCTCGCCGCCGTCCAGCACGCGCGTGAGCAGCGCGAGCCCCTGGACGTACCCGGAGGTGATCACGATCCGCTCGGGCGGCGCCACCACCCCGCGGGCCCGCCCCAGATACCCCGACAACGCGGTGCGCAGCTCGATGCGCCCGCGCGGATCGCCGTAGTCGTACGCCAGGGAGGGTGCCGTCGCGATCGCCCGGCGCAGCGACCGCAGCCAGGCCGCCGCCGGGAAGGCCCCGACGTCCGGGCTGCCGGGCCGCAGGTCGAAACGCGGGGCACGCGTGCGTGCGGACGCCTCCGGTGGCTGCTCGTGGACCGACGGCAGGGAGGCGACCTGGGTACCGGACCCCTGCCGAGCGGTCAGGTACCCCTCGGCGACGAGCTGGTCGTAGGCCGATTTCACGGTCCCGCGCGAGACGCCGAGTTCGGCCGCCAGCCGCCGGGTGGCGGGCAACCGGGCCCCGGGCGCGAGCCGCCCCTCCCGTACGGCATCCCGCAAGGCACGCTCAAGCCCGGCGCGCCGCCCCTCTACAGACCCGAGCTCGATATGCAGGTCCACATCCACCCCCAGGAGGCGCGGGGCCGTGTCGATGTGCGGCTACCGCCGCGTGGGCGCGACCAGC
Organism: Streptomyces sp. NPDC034103; assembly: GCF_055575395.1. Taxonomy (NCBI): domain Bacteria; kingdom Bacillati; phylum Actinomycetota; class Actinomycetes; order Kitasatosporales; family Streptomycetaceae; genus Streptomyces; species Streptomyces sp. NPDC034103. Next base: position 555,811 of record NZ_JBVISS010000003.1, read on the forward strand.
CCCCACCGCCCCGCCGACCGCAGCGAAAGGCCGGGCACCCCGCTGGTACCCGGCCGTCGGTCCGCACGTCAGCCCTTGAGCGACGCCATCCACGCCTCGACCTCGTCCGACCGCCGAGGAAGCCCCGCCGACAGGTTCCGGTTCCCGTCCTGCGTCACGAGGATGTCGTCCTCGATGCGCACACCGATGCCCCGGTACTCCTCGGGCACGGTCAGGTCGTCGGCCTGGAAGTACAGACCGGGCTCGACGGTGAGGACCATGCCCGGCTCCAGCGTGCCCTCCACATACGCCTCGGTGCGCGCGGCGGCGCAGTCGTGGACGTCCATGCCGAGCATGTGGCCGGTGCCGTGCAGCGTCCAGCGGCGCTGCAGCCCCAGCTCCAGCACCCGCTCGACGGGCCCTTCGACCAGGCCCCACGCCACGAGCTTCTCGGCCAGCACACGCTGCGCGGCGTCGTGGAAGTCGCGGTACTTGGCGCCGGGCCGCACCGCCGCGATACCGGCCTCCTGGGCCTCGTAGACCGCGTCGTAGATCTTCTTCTGGATCTCGGTGTACGTGCCGTTGATCGGCAGCGTGCGGGTGACGTCCGCGGTGTAGAGCGTGTGCGTCTCCACGCCGGCGTCCAGCAGCAGCAGGTCCCCGGAGCGCACCGGGCCGTCGTTGCGTACCCAGTGCAGTGTGCAGGCGTGCGGGCCGGCGGCGCAGATGGAGCCGTAGCCGATGTCGTTGCCCTCGACCCGCGCGCGCAGGAAGAAGGTGCCCTCGATGTACCGCTCGGAGGTCGCCTCGGCCTTGTCCAGGACCTTCACGACGTCCTCGAAGCCGCGGACCGTGGAGTCGACGGCCTTCTGCAGCTCGCCGACCTCGAAGTCGTCCTTCACCAGCCGGGCCTCGGAGAGGAAGACCCGCAGCTCCTCGTCGCGCTCGGCGGTGACCTTGTCGGTCAGCGCGGCCTCGATGCCGGCGTCGTAGCCGCGCACGACGCGCACCGGACCGGTCGCCTCGCGCAGCGCGTCCGCCAGTTCGCGCACGTCGGAGGCGGGGATGCCGTACAGGGCCTCGGACTCCGCCAGGGAGTGCCGACGGCCCACCCACAGCTCGCCCTGCCCGGAGAGCCAGAACTCGCCGTTGTCACGGTCGGAGCGCGGCAGCAGGTAGATCGTCGCCTTGTGGCCCTCGGCGACCGGCTCCAGCACGAGCACGCCGTCCTCGGTCTGGTTGCCGGTGAGGTACGCGTACTCCACGGAGGCCCGGAAGGGGTACTCGGTGTCGTTCGAGCGGGTCTTCAGGTTGCCCGCGGGGATCACCAGCCGCTCGCCCGGGAAACGCGCCGAGAGCGCGGCACGGCGGGCGGCGGTTTGGTCGGCCTGGGGGATCGGCCGCAGGTCGTGCAGCTCGGTGTCGGCCCAGCCGGACCTCATGCTCTCGGCGAGCTCGTCGGACACACCCGGGTACAGCCCGTTCTTCCGCTGCTTGATCGGCTCTTCGGACTCGGTCTCCGGGCCCGCTGCGGTAGCAGCGATCGGCTCGGCCGGATTGAGCTCGTCGGCCACGGTCATCCTCCTAGATACGGCACTGGACCCCCTCCATCGTACGGTCGTACGGAAGGGGGCCCAGGGCCGTTGGACCTGTTACCGAGAGGTACCCGTAGCACTACGGGACGTGCTGTTCGAAGGCCTACTCGAATTGTGCGGCGAGCAGCACGACGTCGTCCGCTGAGTCCGCCTCGTCGAGCCCGTCCGGCAGCACGGTGTGCAGCACATGGTCGGCGATCGCGTCGGGGTCGTGCCGCAGCGCCCGCGGCACCCCCGCCGCGGCCGCGTGCAACCGCGCGAAGGCCCGGTCCGTGGGGTCGCCGGTACGGTGCAGCAGCCCGTCGGTGTACAGCAGAACCGTCTCGCCCGGCTCGGCCGTGAACTCGACGCCGGGCGCCTCCCAGCAGGCGAGCATCCCGAGCGGCGCCGACACGGACGTCTCCACGAACTCCGTGCGCCGCTCCCCGATCAGCAGCGGCGGGCTGTGCCCGGCCCCGGCCAGCGTGATCTTGCGCAGCGCGGGCTCGCAGTAGGCGAACAGGGCGGTCGCGGAGCGCGCCGGTTCGGTCAGCCGCAGCAGCAGCTCCAGGTCGGACAGGACGGCGACGGGGTCCTCGCCCTCCATCACGGCGTACGCCCGCAAGGAGGCTCTCAGGCGTCCCATCGCGGCGACCGCGCTCGGTCCGGAGCCGGTCACCGCGCCCACCGCGAGCCCCAGGGCCGCGTCCGGCAGCGGCAGCGCGTCGTACCAGTCGCCGCCGCCGCGCGGTCCGGTGCGGTGCCGGGCGGCCAGGCGCATGCCGGCGACGCGGGGGAGCCGGGACGGCAGCAGCTCCTCCGACATCGTCGCCATGCACGCGCGCGTGCGCTCGACCTCGAGGAGGCGCGCGAGGTGCTCGGAGGCGTAGCGCGCGTACAGGCCGACCAGATGGCGCCGGCGCTCGGCCGGTTCGGCGGGCTCGTCGTACAGCCACACCGCGGCGCCGAGGCGGCCCGCGGCCTCGGAGGCGAGCGGCAGCGCGTAGCACGCGGCGTAGCCGAGGCGGGCGGCCACCTCGCGGTGGCGGGGGTCGAGACCGTCCTCGGCGAACAGGTCCGGCTGGGCGATCTCCCCGTCGGCGCCCGGCAGTCCGTCCAGGATCCGGCCGTACGACATGGCACTGCGCGGCACGGTCTCGATATGACCGAGATCGGCCCGGGCGAGGCCCAGGCCGATCGTGGTGTCGGGCCCGAGTCCGTCGGCCGGCTCCAGGACGACGAGACCGCGCCGGGCGCCCACCAGGGCGGCTCCGGCGCGCAGCACTTCCTGGAGGGCTTCCTGAAGTGCCCCGGTGCGGGCCAGGCGTTCGGTGAGTTCGTGGAGCGTGGTGAGGTCCGAGACCCAGCCCGCGAGCCGGTCCTGGAGCAGGGCGCTCGCCGGTACTTCTGGTGCGACCGGTACGCCCGGGGTGCTCGGCGGCGGGACCGGTGCGGTCTCGGGGGCGGCGGGCGCGGGCGCGACAGTGTGTGCGGGCGAGGGAACCGTTGAATCGATTCCGGCCACTTTCGGAGGGTGCGGGGCGTTCATGGCGTCCGGCTTTCCGACCGGTGCGTATTGCTCAAAAGCATCGCAAACCCCCATGTCATTCTGCGCCGCTAGCAGTGTCTCCACATGTACACGCACTCGTGAGGGGATGTCCAGCATTGTCCTGCTGGGATTCCTGGTGTCCGTGCGTCACGGGTGCACCTCTTGCGGAAAAGCAAAGTTGGCTGAAAACTGACTCGGGCAACGGCCTATTGCGGTCGACTGGCCTTGCTCCACTGAGCGTCACAGCGGTCGTGATGGGTACGTACTCGGAGAAGACCAGGGGTGGTTGACAGTCACCCGGAACCTGGTGACGGACCCGGGCGTCTTAACCACCGACGACCGTGCCCCATCCTCCGTGGCGGAGGCGAGAAGAAACACGCGGGACGGCAAAACGCCAGACTTCGCCACCCCCACGCCACGCCCATGCTTTTGATAGACGCAGTGTGGGTCGGGCTGCCATGGCCGCAGCCAACGCTCGACCCAGAGGGGTTCCCCTTGTCTCGGACAGGGGTGTGATGCGCCAAAAGGTACGCACAGTGCAGTGATCGACACATGGTGTGATGTGGCCCACGGTGTTGCCAGCGGTGCAACGGAAAGGAACGAGCGCTCATGCGCGAGATCCTCGGAAAGGCACGCAGGCTCCTGTCCAAGCGGAACGACGGGGCGCCTGAGTTGATCAGCGCGGCCCTGACCTTCGCGACGGAATGGCAGTGGCCCGTACTCCCGGGAGCGGCGCCGGACCCGCAGGGGCGGGCCCGTTGCAGCTGCCCCGATCCCGAGTGCACGGTTCCCGGCGCCCACCCGTTCGACCCCGGGCTCCTCGCGGCCACCACCGACGAGCGCATGGTGCGCTGGTGGTGGACCAACCGGCCCACCGCGCCGATCGTCCTGGCCACCGGCGGCACGGCACCCTGCGCGGTCTCCCTGCCGGCCCTCGCGGCCTCGCGGGCGCTGGCCGCCCTCGACCGGCAGGGCATGCGGCTCGGTCCGGTGGTCGCCGCGCCCAACCGCTGGGCGATCCTCGTCAAGCCGTACTCCATGGAGCAGTTGGGCGAACTGCTGTACGCCAAGGACTTCGTCCCCGGCTCCCTGCGCTTCCACGGCGAGGGCGGCTACCTCGCCCTGCCCCCGTCCGGGACGGGCCACGGCGTCATCCGCTGGGAGCGCGCCCCGCTGCCCGGCTCGGCCTCCCCGTGGGTGCCCGATGTCGAGGCCGTGGTGGACGCGGTGGTGGACGCCCTCACTCGTACGGGTGTGAGCGCCCCCGAGTTGTAGGGGTGTCGGGCGCGCGCGGAACGGACCGCCCGTGCCCGGTCGTTATCGTCCCCTGTCATGAACCTTCGTCTGCTCGCCCTCGCGGGCGTCGTGGCATGCGCCGTCGCGCTTCCTCTGGCCGTGGCGTCCGCGGGGCAGGTCGGCGAGGGCGGACGCGCGGCCACGCCCGACGAGAGCGCCGTACGGGGTGAGTCGGCCGTACGGGACGGATCCGCGGCCCGTGCGGAGGCCGCCGCGGGTGAGGGCGCGGTCTCGGAGGACGGGGCGGCGCGTGCCGATGACAAGGCGGGCGATCCGAACGGTGCGCCGTGGCCGCTCGGCCCCGGTCTGACCACGTCCGCCCGCTGCGGGCCCGAACTCACCTCCCCCGAGGGCATCGAGGCGCAGACCTGTGTGCTGACGCAGGGCGAGGACACCTGGGCGCGCACCTACTACCGCAACGTCACCGGCGACGCGCTGGACGCCGTTCTCAGCCTCATGGGGCCCGCCGGGCGGACCGTGCAGATGCGCTGTGCCGTGAGCGCGGACGACGAGCCGGGGGCCTGTGAGACGCCCAGGGAGCGCACCCAGGGCGAGCCGGGCACGTACACGGCGGTCGCGGAGTTCGCGCGGCGCGGCGGCGGTCAGGGGCCGCTCCTGCTGCGCTCCGGAAGCAACACCGCGAGCGACGTCGTGACCAACTCGGGTTCACCTACCGGCAGTTGACGCTCGGCAGCGTTCCGTAAACGGAATCGGATACGCAAAGACCCGGTTGCTGGCGACGGGGGATGCACCAGCAACCGGGCTACTGGAACGGTAACAAGAGATCGGCTGTTCGCAAATTCGATCTCACTCTGCCATCGGCTTTCCGGACACCGACTCACCTGTAACTGACGGGAGTTGTGAACCGGCCCCTGCGTCCCCCGGGCCCCGGGATCCGCTGACCGACCGGTCAGCGGATCCCGGGTGTCGAACCTGTGGGTCAGCTGAGCGTGACCTGTCGGTTGGTCAGCCCGCCCCGCGCGCGCCGCTCGTCCGCGGTGAGCGGAGCGTCCGAGGCCAGCGCCGCGGTGAGCCGCTCGGCGAACTCGGCCGCGGGCTTCTCCACGTCCTCCGCGGTGACCCCGCTCGGCAGGTCCCAGACCGGCACGGTGAGTCCGTGCGCACGGAAGGAACCCACGAGCCGGGTGCCCTCGCCGAGGCCCGACTTTCCGGCCGCGTGCAGCCGCGCGAGCGCGTCCAGAAGCTGCTCCTCGGGATGGGGCATGACCCACCGCAGGTGGTTCTTGTCCGGAGTCTCGCACCAGTACGCGGCGTCCACGCCCTGGAGTTTGGCGGTCGGGATGGCCGCGGCGTTGGCCCGCTCCAGGGAGGCGGTCACCTCAGGCGTGGCGTTCTCCGCGTCCGGCACCCAGAACTCGAAGCCCGCGTGCACGACTGGCTCGAACGCGCCTTCGGGGTCGAGCAGGTCCTGGAGACGCGGGCCCTCGGCCGGGGCGCGGCGGCCCTGTACCGGGGTGCCCGGCTCGGCCTCCAGCGCACGGCGGAGGGTGTCGGCGAGGTCGCGGCTGATGTCGCCGGACGCCGTGTCGTTCTGCAGGCCGAGCAGGACCGAGCCGTCGTCGCGGCGCAGGGCCGGCCAGGCCATCGGCAGCACGGTGGCCAGCGAGACCGAGGGGACGCCCTCGGGGAGTCCGCCCTTGAGGGTCAGTTCGACGGTGGCGGCCGGGACCAGCTCGCGCAGGGCCACCCAGTCGCCCTCGCCCGGCAGCCCCTCGAAGGGGCGGTGCACCAGCTCGGTCACCGCGTGCGCGGCGGCCCGGCCGTGGCAGGCCTTGTAACGGCGGCCACTGCCACAGGGGCAGGGCTCGCGGGCACCGACGACCGGGATCTCACCGTCCGTGATCTGAGGGCGCTTGGCCTTCGTCTGGGGTCGCTTCTTGGCCATCGTGAGGTCTCCCGGTTACGGCTGGTCTCGTACGGCGGGAGCCTAGCCGTTCAGGCGATGGCCGACGGAAGGCTGTGGACAACGTGCCGGTCGGCTGAGCGGGGCCGGGGTGTCCGCCGGGGCGGGGATCGGGTCGGGGTCGGCTGAGTGTGCCGGGGGTGCCCGCGGGGGCCGGGATCGGCTTGGCCTGCCGGGGCGGCTGAGCGGGGTCGGGGTCGGTTGAGCGGGCCTGGGGTGTCCGCCGGGGTTGCTCGCCTTGGTCGGGTCGGCTGAGCGGGGTCGGGGTCGGTTGAGCGGGCCCGGGGTTGCTCGCCTTGGTCGGGGTCGGCTGAGCGGGTCGGGGTTGCCTGCGGGGTCGGGGTCGGCAACGCCCGCGGGGTCGGGGTCGGCGACGCCCGCGGGGTCGGGGGCGGGGTCGGCTGAGTGTGCCGGGGTTGCCCGCGGGGGCCGGGATCGGCTTGGCCTGCCGGGGCGGCTGAGCGGGGTCGGGGGATGTCCCGCGGGCCTGGGTCGTCCGACCGGGTCGTCAGTCCAGGTCGGTGAACGCGTCCGCGAAGTCCAGGTCCGCGATCGCCGAGACCGACGGGGCCGTCACGCGCGTGGCGAAGTCGTCGCGCCGGTGACCGGCGTCCGGGTCGTGGACGTCGTCGTGCACGACCACCCACACCGTGACCTCACCGCAGGCGTCGTCCCGGACGCCCCAGTCGTCGGAGAGCGCGGTGATGATGTTCAGCCCGCGGCCGCCGTGCGCGGTGACCGAGGGCGTGGCCGGAGCAGGGCGAGTGGGCCCACCGCCGTCCGTCACCTCGACCGTGAGTCTGCCGCAGGTGTCCACGCGCCAGGCGGCCCGGACATCCCCGTCCCCCGCCAGGGCGTCACCCAGGGGCCGACCGTGCTTGCACGCATTGCTCAAGAGTTCGGAAAGAATCAGTACGGCGTCGTCGATGACCGTCTCCGACACACCACCCCTGCGCAGTTGAGAACGCATCCGGTGTCGTGCTTCCCCCACGCCCGCAGGGCCATGGGGTACGGCCATGCTCGACGACGTGGGCACCTCCTGTGCCACCACCAACGCCACCCCCGAGACCTCCTTTGCCCCACGCCACGGTGTGGATGCCCCATTGGCCTGTACCGGAAACCGGCCAATCAAGGTCCGCTGACGCATTCGTCACGATCGAATACGGTCCGAACGCGCCGGAGCACTCCCTGTAATCATATGGCCGGATTTCGCCGTTATGGCCGATGGGGAGAATGCGGGTGCACGAGGGGCGGGGTCAAGATGTCTTCACAGGTCTTTACCAGTTGGCGCCGTTTTGGCTATCGCCCCAGCTGGCGCAGAACCGCGCGCGGTCGGTTGGTGATGATCGCGTCGATGCCGAGCCCGACGCAGAGATCCACGTCCTCCGGCTCGTTCACCGTCCAGACGTGCACCTGGTGACCGGCGCGTTTCAGCCGCTCGATGTATGCCGGGTGATTGCGCACGATCCGGATCGAGGGCCCCGCGACGTGGACCCCCGCCGGAAGCCGACCGTCCCTCAGCCGGGGCGAGACGAACTGCATCAGATAGACCGTGGGCAGCGCCGGCGACGCGGCACGCACGCGTTGCAGCGAGCGGGCCGAGAAGCTCATGATCCGCACCGGGGAGTCGGCGGCCGTGGCGGGCGCGTCCAGTCCGAACCGCTTGAGCAGGACCAGCAGGCGTTCCTCCACCTGGCCCGCCCACCGCGTGGGGTGCTTGGTCTCGATGGCCAGCTCCACCCGCCGCCCCGCGTCGGCGACGAGTTCGAGGAGCCGTTCCAGGGTCAGTACGGAGGTGGCCTCGCGGTCCTCGGGGCGGTGCTCCCAGTCGGGCTCCTCGTCCCGGCTCATCCAGGAACCGAAGTCCAGCGCGGCCAGATCGGCCAGCTCCAGGGCGGAGACCGCCCCGCGCCCGTTGGACGTACGGTTGACGCGTCGGTCGTGGACGCAGACGAGATGACCGTCGGCGGTCAGGCGCACATCGCACTCGAGGGCGTCGGCGCCGTCCTCGATCGCCTTCCTGTACGCGGCCAAGGTGTGCTCAGGGGCCTCTTCGGAGGCTCCGCGGTGGGCGACGACCTGAATGCTGGGCTGTCGTGCGTGGGTCACCGCGTCATGGTGCCACCGCACCGGGGTACGCGTCGCACGAGGGCGTCGACACGGTGCCATATGCGACAGCCGTCGAGATGCGCCCTTTTTGTCTAACAGGTCCCATATAAAGAATGGCCGTGGACCCACAGCCACCGCTTATGGTGCTCTGACGTCCTGTGGGAAAAGCTGACGGCATACAAAAGCACATGCACAGCTGCATCGCGCCGGACCGTCGGCAAGCGTGAACGAGCGTGACCGAGTGCGACCGAGGACAACAGCCGTGGATCGAGGAGAAAAGCTGTGAGCACCGAGAACGAGGGCACTGCGGTACCCCCGGCCCCGTCCGCACCTCCCGTGCCGGTGGATTCCCCCGCAGCCTCCCCGCAGGCCACCGCGCCCGGCAGCGGCGCCCCGACGACCCCGCTCCCCGCGACGCCCCCGAGCGCCCCCGGCGCGCCGGAGCAGGACCTGGTCCACGCGGGCCAGGCACCGGCGTACGCGTCGGCGGGCGCGGGCGTTCCGCAGGGCGGCGGTCCGGCGGGTGCGAGCGGCGCACCGGGACAGCCGGGCCACCAGCACCCGGACGCCTCCTGGCCGCCCCCGCCCCCCGCCACCCCGGCGTACGCCGACAGCGGCGCGGGCGGTGCGGGCGGCGCGGGCGCCGGCGGCTGGGGCGCCACCTACCAGTCCCCCGCGCCGAAGTCCGGCCGCGGCCGCGGCGGTCTGATGGCGGCGGTCCTGATCGCCGCGCTGGTCGCGGGCGGCCTGGGCGGCGGCCTCGGCTACGCCCTGGCGAAGAACGACGACAACGGCTCGTCCACCACCGTCTCCGCCTCCGACAGCGGCGGCTCCGTCAAGCGTGACGCCGGCACCGTCGCGGGCGTGGCCCAGCGGGCGCTGCCGAGCACCGTCACCATCCAGGCCGAGTCCAGCAGCGGCGAGGGCGGCACCGGCACCGGGTTCGTCTTCGACACCCAGGGTCACATCGTCACCAACAACCACGTGGTGGCCGACGCGGTGGACGGCGGCAAGCTGACCGCCACGTTCCCGACCGGCAAGAAGTACGACGCCGAGGTCGTGGGCCACGCCCAGGGCTACGACGTTGCGGTGATCAAGCTCAAGAACGCGCCGGGTGACCTGAATCCGCTGACGCTGGGCGACTCCGACAAGGTCGCGGTGGGCGACTCGACGATCGCGATCGGCGCCCCCTTCGGCCTGTCGAACACCGTGACGACGGGCATCATCAGCGCGAAGAACCGCCCGGTGGCCTCCAGCGACGGCAGCGGTTCGAACGCGTCGTACATGAGCGCCCTCCAGACGGACGCCTCGATCAACCCGGGCAACTCCGGAGGCCCCCTCCTCGACGCCCAGGGCAATGTGATCGGCATCAACTCCGCGATCCAGTCCACCAGCAGCGGCGGCCTGGGCGGCACCAGCCAGTCCGGTTCCATCGGCCTCGGCTTCGCCATCCCGATCAACCAGGCCAAGTACGTTGCCCAGCAGCTGATCAAGACCGGCAAGCCGGTGTACGCCAAGATCGGCGCGTCGGTGTCCCTGGAGGAGTCCACGGGCGGCGCCAAGATCACCGAGCAGGGCGCCAGTGGCTCGGACGCGGTGGAGACGGGCGGCCCGGCGGCCAAGGCCGGCCTGAAGCCCGGCGACGTCATCACCAAGCTCGACGACAGGGTCATCGACTCCGGCCCGACCCTCATCGGCGAGATCTGGACCCACCAGCCCGGCGACAAGGTGCAGATCACCTACGAGCGCGGCGGCAAGACCAACACCGTCGAACTCACCCTGGGCTCCCGGGAGGGCGACAGCTGACACCACGCGCGCGTGCCAGGGGCGGGGCCGACGGGACGGCAGTGGGCGGGCCGACGGGACGTCAGTCCATGATCATGAACGCGGCCGGTAGGCTGTACCCCGCTCCACCCCGGGTGGCGCGAAGGTGGGTTGCCCGAGCGGCCTAAGGGAACGGTCTTGAAAACCGTCGTGGCGCGAGTCACCGTGGGTTCAAATCCCACACCCACCGCAGGCGTTGACGGCCCCCCGACCAGGTAATCGGTCGGGGGGCCGTCGTGCTGCGGGTCCCGGACGGGGGCCGGGGCCCGGGGGATGGGTCGGGGAACGGGGGAGGGTCGGGAACGGGGTTACAGCTCGTAGTCGCGAGCCAGTTCGTCCCACCTCACGTCCCGCAGCCCCGCTTCCGCGTCGCAGCCCGAGGGGAGTCGGGGCGTGGGCTGGAACCAGATCACCGTGAGGGCCGACCGGTACAGGATCGGGTCGTGGGACGGGTCGAGGGCCGTGGAGCGGAACGTTCCGACGCAGGCCACGGAGGGCAGCACCTCCACCGGTCCGAGCGCCCCCGCGTACTGGTCCGGGTACTCGCGCGCGGGCGGGACCAGATGGACCGGCGTACCCGGGGACGTCTGCTCGGCCGTGCGCAACACGTCCTTGATCCGAGTCTCGTTGAGCGGCTTGCAGGGGTAGCCCTCAGGCGTTCCTCCGTACGTCGAGGAGAGCCGCAGATCGCAGAGGTCGACGCTGCGGCCCGAGACCAACAGGACGCGGGCCAGCGACATCGTCGGCGCTGTGGGGCGGTGGTGCATCGAGCTCCCTGGATCTCACGGCCGACGCCGTTGGTGCCTTGCCACGCCCCGCGGGTCCTGCCGCGGGAGCGTTCTACGGTCGGTGCCCGGTCATCCGTGCCGCCGACGCGATCGTCGCGCGGGCCTCGCGTTCGGTCAGGCCGGTGTTGAGGGCCGCGTCGACGAGGGGGTCGACCAGGGCGGGGCCGATGCCGTCCTCGTAGGCGCGGCAGGCGGCCCAGAACAGGCGGGTGTTGCGCTGGCCCTCGTGCGCGGCGAGGACGAACTGGACCAGTCCCTGGCCGTGGTCGCCGGCCGACGGGGGCGCGGGGTGGTGGGTGCTGCGGGGCGGCGGGAGCAGCAGGCGGAGCAGGGCGGGCGGGCAGGCCGCGGGTGCCAGGTGGGCCGTACCGGGGGCTGTCGCGTACACGCCGTGGTCGGTGCGGGAGCCGGGCCCGACCAGGTAGCCGCCGGCGCCGCGGATGTCGATGCCGGGGGCGAGGCGGCCGGCCGAGTTGGGGACGACGACGTCGGGCGGGCCGCTCAGCCAGAGGTGGCGGCCGCCGCTGGGGGTCAGGACGACGACCGTGGCGGGGATCGTGAACAGGTGGCGCAGGGCCAGTTCGCGCAGGGCGGCCGAGGAGTCCGTACCGGATTTGGTGTCGAGGTCGATGCCGATGAGGTGGTGGGGCGGGAGACCGCAGGCGATGCCGTAGCCGGTCGCCCAGGGGGCCGCGGCGAAGAGTTCGCGGATGCGGGCGGGGTCGGTGGCGGCGTCGTACACCCCGTGACCGAAGCGGCCGCACTCGCCGTGGCAGGGCGGGGCCTCGGGGCCGTCGCGGTGTGGGGAGCGCAGGGCCGGGAGCTTGGAGCGGGACAGGGGGATGACGGCCAGGCCGCGTTCGGCGGCTGACAGGGCGTGGGCTAGGGCCAGCGTCGTGGCCTGCCGGTCTGTGGTGGCCATGGGTCTATCTTCGTACACCTGTTCGATAAAGGGAAGCGTATTCGGGGGCGACTCGCCAGGCGGTGCGGGTTGGCCGGAAAACTGCCGGAACGCTTCCCCTCTTGCGGCGCTTGGGCAGGTTCTGCCCGTACCACCCCGACCTGATGCTCAACGTCGTGAAAGGGGTTTATCGACTTTTCCTCACGCTTCAGGAGGAATGGTCGCTTCCAGGCTGGTTCGCCGGGGATTCGGTGGGCAACTCTGATCTCGCGACGTCGTGAACGACTCCGAGGCGGTCGGCCAACTGCCTTGGAAACAGAACAACTTGACGTACTTGACGTGCTTCCGGCTAGGAAGCCGGGTTCTGGAGGAACAACATGGCAAGCATCCGTACCGCCCGCGTCATCGCCACCGTCTCCGCCCTCCCGCTCGCCGCCGCACTCTTCACCGGCGTCGCGACGGCGGACAACGGCGGCTTCGCGGACGACGGATCGAACGCGGGTGTCGCGAGCGTCGTCGGCAGCGGCGTCGGTGGCACCAACAACGGCAATTCCTCGACCACACAGCAGAACGCGGTCGGCTCCGGTGCCTCGAACCAGAGCAACACCGCACAGGTCAACGGCTCCGCGTTCACGGCCATCAACCAGGGGAACGACAACACGTCCATCAACTTCACCCCACTGTGGTGGTGACCCGAGGGGGCCCGTGAACGGCGGCTCCGGCCGCCCGGCATCGGCCCGGTCTCCGAGGGTGTGTTCCGTGGGGGGCGAGACGTCTGCGCGGCGGTGCTTCGGCATCGCCGCGTAGACGTTTGGGGGGTGAGGGGGCCCGCCCGCCCGGGGGATCGCCGGTTGCGGCGTCGGGGCGTCGGGGTGTCGGGGCGTCGGGTGCCGGGGTGCCGGGGTGTCGGGGTGCCGAGGCCGGTCGGGATCAAGGGTGGTCGGTGCGGTCCCGTGAGGTCCGACCTGGCGTGGCCCGGCCTGACGAGGTCCGGCCTGGCGTGGTCGGGCGGTGGGCGTCCGCCTTGACAGTGCACCCGATCTGACGGACAGTCAGAAATCTTCGCGGAGCCGGTGGGAACCTCGGTGGCGGCAGCGGTGTACCAGAAGTGTCATGACGAAACGGGCGGGACGCACGGGCTACGAGACGAGGGGGAGGCCATGACCGACGAACTGGAGCAGCGGGACCGACTGGAGCCGCGACTGAAGGCGTACGAGGGCCGGGCCGCCGCCGTTTCCGGCACCGGCAAGGACCCGGTCAACGCGCCCATGATCCGGCACTGGTGCGAGGCCATGGGCGACACCAACCCGGCCTACATCGGCCCGAACGCCATCGCCCCGCCCACCATGCTCCAGGCCTGGACGATGGGGGGCCTCTCCGGCCATACGGGACGCTCGTCCGCCTACGACGAACTCCTCACCCTCCTCGACCAGGCCGGCTGCACCTCGGTCGTCGCCACCGACTGCGAGCAGGAGTACGTCCGTCCCCTGCGCCCCGGCGACGAGATCACCTTCGACGCGGTGATCGAGTCGGTGTCCTCCCGCAAGACGACCAAGCTCGGCACCGGGTACTTCGTCACCTCCCGCATGGACATCCGCGTCGGCCCCGAACTCGTGGGCACCCACCGGTTCCGCATCCTCAAATACGCGCCCACCCGTCCGCAGCGGCGGGACCAGCCGGAACGGCCAGGCCAATCAGGCCAGTTGAACCGGCCAGGCCAATCAGACCGTCGAGACCAATCAGATCGCCACGGTCAGTCGGATCGCCCAGGTCAGTCGGATCGCCCAGGTCGGCCCGGGCGGTCCGAGCAGCCAGGCCGGACGGGCGGACAGGGACAGCCGGGGCCGCCAGGACAGACCCCCCGCCGCCCCCGCCCCGTGATTAACCACGACAACGCCGGCTTCTGGGAAGGCGTCCACTCCCACCGTCTCCTCATCCAGCGCTGCACCGCCTGCCGCACCCTGCGCCACCCCTGGCTCCCGGGCTGCAACACCTGCGGCCACCCCGAGTGGGACACCGTCGAGGCGAGCGGCACCGGCACGGTCCACTCCTACGTCGTCATGCACCACCCGCCCTTCCCCGCCTTCGACCCCCCTTACGCGGTCGGCCTGATAGAGCTCACGGAAGGCGTGCGGCTGATCAGCAACGTGATCGGGGTGCCCTATGACAAGGTGCGCATCGGCATGCCGGTGCGGCTCGAATTCGAGGAGTACGACGCCGAGTTGGTGCTCCCCGTCTTCCGGGCCGAGGAGGGCGTGCCCGGGGAGATCGGGACCGTGAGCGCCCGGGAGGAGGCCTCCCATGCAGGTCGGTGAGCGGCTCCCGTCGCTGGAGATCCCGATCACCCGCACCCTGATCGTCGCCGGTGCCCTCGCCTCCCGCGACTACCAGGACGTCCACCACGACGCAGAACTGGCCCGGCAGAAGGGCTCCCCCGACATCTTCATGAACATCCTGACCACCAATGGCCTGGTGGGCCGCTACATCACGGACCACTTCGGCCCGACGGCCGTGCTCCGCCGCGTCGCCATCCGCCTGGGAGCCCCCAACTACCCGGGAGACACCATGGTGTTGAGAGGCGAGGTCGAGGGGGTCGAAGGCGGCACGGCGACCGTCCGTGTGGTCGGGGAGAACGGCGTCGGCAGACATGTCACCGGCACGGTCGTGGTCACCCTCCCGGAGACCACCGGCGCCGCGCAGGGAGGAGGCCCGGCATGAGCGTGCGCACGCGGGACACCCTCGGTGGGCGGGCGGCGATCGTCGGTATCGGGGCCACCGAGTTCTCCAAGGACTCGGGGCGCAGCGAGCTGACGCTGGCCGTGGAGGCGGTGCGGGCGGCGCTGGACGACGCGGGGCTGACGCCGGGTGACGTGGACGGGATGGTGACGTTCACGATGGACACCAACCCGGAGATCACTGTGGCCCAGGCCTGCGGGATGGGCGAGCTGTCCTTCTTCGCCCGCGTCCACTACGGCGGCGGCGCGGCCTGTGCGACGGTCCAGCAGGCGGCGCTGGCCGTGGCGACGGGCGTGGCCGAGGTGGTGGTCTGCTACCGCGCCTTCAACGAGCGCTCGGGGCGCCGCTTCGGCTCCGGGGTCCAGCACCGGGAGCCCTCGGCGGAGGGGGTGGCGCTCGGCTGGTCACTGCCGTTCGGTCTGCTCACCCCGGCCTCCTGGGTGGCGATGGCGGCCCAGCGCTATCTGCACACCCACGGCCTCACCCCGGAGGCGTTCGGGCAGGTGGCCGTCACCGCCCGCAGACACGCGGCGACCAACCCGGCGGCGTACTTCCACGGGCGTCCGATCACTCTCGCCGACCACGCCGCCTCGCGCTGGATCGTCGAACCGCTGCGACTCCTGGACTGCTGCCAGGAGACGGACGGCGCCCAGGCCTTGGTCGTCACCTCGGTCGAGCGGGCCCGGGACCTGCCGAACCCGCCGGCGGTCGTGGCCGCGGCGGCCCAGGGAGCGGGCCGCGCCCAGGAACAGATGACCAGCTTCTACCGCGACGACCTCACCGGCCTGCCCGAGATGGGCGTCGTGGCCCGCCAGCTGTGGCGCACCTCGGGGCTCGCTCCGGCCGATGTCGACGTGGGGATCCTGTACGACCACTTCACCCCGTTCGTGCTGATGCAGCTGGAGGAGTTCGGGTTCTGCGGAAGGGGGGAGGCGGCGGACTTCGTGGCCGAGGACCGGCTGCCGCTCAACACCCACGGCGGGCAGTTGGGAGAGGCGTATCTGCACGGGATGAACGGCATCGCGGAGGGAGTGCGTCAGGTCAGGGGGACGGCGGTGAACCCCATACCTGACGCACACCGCGTCCTGGTGACGGCGGGAACGGGGGTACCCACCTCGGGACTACTGCTCTCGACAGACGGCTGAGCCCCGGACCCCGACCCCTGCCCCCTCCGGGACAGCCCCGCCCCCGCACCGGCTCTGGCTGCGAGGATCGCGGACCCTCAGGGGTCATCCCGCAGTACCGCGGACCCCGCGCTCCACCCTCAGGAGGTGTAGCCACCCCCACCCCTACAACCTGAGGCGGAGTCGTCTTCGGGACCTGCGGCCGATCCGCCGCAGGTGTCCTCGCTCCTAGCGTGGAGCCATGACCACACCCGTCTGCACGAGCGTTTCGGACGCCGCAGTACCGGCGAGGCGGCCCCGCCCGCACGTGACGTATCCCTCGTTCTCGTCGTACGTGAAGGCCCGCCAGCCGGTGCTGCTGCGTACCGCACGGTCGTTGACCGCGAACCCGTGCGACGCCGAGGACCTGTTGCAGACCGCGCTCACCAAGACGTACGTGGCCTGGGAGCGGATCGAGGACCACCGGGCGCTGGACGGGTATGTGCGCCGGGCGCTGCTGAACACGCGTACCTCGCAGTGGCGCAAGCGCAAGGTGGACGAGTTCGCGACGGACGAGATCCCGGAGCCCGAGCCGGTGCCCGGTCGGGACGACCCCGCCGAGCAGCAGGCGCTGCATGACGCGATGTGGCGGGCGATCATGAAGCTGCCGGCCCGGCAGCGGGCGATGGTCGTGCTCAGGTATTACGAGGATCTGAGCGAGGTGCAGACGGCCGAGGTGCTCGGGGTGTCGGTGGGCACCGTGAAGTCGGCGGTGTCGCGGGCGCTCGGGAAGCTCCGCGAGGACCCCGAACTGGGTCTTGTGCGCTGACGGCGGTGTTGGTCTGGTCCGCGGGCCCCGGCCGACCGCGGAGGGTGACGGCGCGCGCGGCGTGATGTGATCGATCGCCGCCCCCTAGTGACATACCGCGCGGTATGTGAGCAGAATCAGCGCGACCCTTACCACCGCGTAGGCAATGTCGCCCCGGGAGGACGCCGTGCTGAGCACGATGCAGGACGTACCGCTGCTGATCTCGAGGATCCTGGCCCACGGGTCCAGCATCCACGGCACATCGCAGGTGACCACCTGGACCGGTGAGAGCGAGCCGCACCGGCGTTCCTTCGCCGACATCGGCACCCGTGCGGCCCAGTTGGCGCACGCGCTGCGCGAGGACCTCGCGGTCACGGGCGACGAGCGCGTGGCGACCCTGATGTGGAACAACGCCGAGCACGTCGAGGCCTACTTCGCGATCCCGTCCATGGGCGCGGTCCTGCACACCCTCAACCTCCGGCTCCCGGCCGAACAGCTGGCGTGGATCGTGCGGCACGCGGCCGACCGTGTCGTGATCGCCAACGGTTCGCTGCTGCCGCTGCTCGCCCCGCTGCTCCCGCACCTGAAGACGGTCGAGCATGTCGTGGTGTCGGGGCCGGGCGACCGTTCCGGGCTCGCGGGCGCCGACGTCCAGGTGCACGAGTACGAGGACCTGATCGCCGGCAAGCCGACCACGTACGACTGGCCGGAGCTGGACGAGCGGCAGGCCGCCGCCATGTGCTACACCTCCGGCACGACGGGCGACCCCAAGGGCGTGGTCTACAGCCACCGTTCGATCTACCTGCACTCCATGCAGGTCAACATGGCGCAGTCGATGGGCCTGACCGACGAGGACACCTCGCTGGTGGTGGTGCCGCAGTTCCACGTCAACGCCTGGGGACTGCCGCACGCGACGTTCATGACCGGCGTCAACATGCTGATGCCGGACCGCTTCCTCCAGCCCGCGCCCCTCGCCGAGATGATCGAGCGGGAGAGGCCGACCCACGCGGCCGCCGTCCCGACCATCTGGCAGGGCCTGCTCGCCGAGCTGACCGCCAAGCCGCGTGACGTCTCCTCCCTCACCCAGGTCACCATCGGCGGCTCCGCCTGTCCGCCCTCCCTCATGGAGGCCTTCGACAAGCTGGGCATGCGGGTCTGTCACGCCTGGGGCATGACGGAGACCTCGCCGCTCGGCACCATCGCCCGTCCGCCGGCCCATGTGGTGGGCACCGAGGCGGAGTTCGGGTACCGCCTCACCCAGGGCCGTTTCCCGGCCGGCGTCGAGGCCCGCCTCACCGGTCCCGGCGGCGAGCGCCTGCCCTGGGACGGCCAGTCCGCGGGCGAGCTGGAGGTCCGCGGTCCCTGGATCGCCGGCGCCTACTACAACGGCCCCGACGCCGAACCGCTGCGCCCGGCCGACAAGTTCAGCGAGGACGGCTGGCTGAAGACCGGCGACGTCGGCACCATCTCCGCCGACGGTTTCCTCACCCTCACCGACCGCGCCAAGGACGTCATCAAGTCCGGCGGCGAGTGGATCTCCTCGGTGGAGCTGGAGAACGCTCTCATGTCCCACCCCGACGTCACCGAGGCCGCCGTCGTCGCCGTCCCCGACGACAAGTGGGGCGAGCGCCCGCTGGCCACGGTCGTCCTCCGCGAGGGCTCCACCGCCGACTTCGAGTCCCTGCGCGCCTTCCTCGCCCAGGAGGGCCACATCGCCAAGTGGCAGCTCCCGGAGCGCTGGACGCTCATCGAGGCGGTGCCGAAGACGAGCGTGGGCAAGTTCGACAAGAAGGTCATCAGGAAGCAGTACGCGGCCGGCGAGCTGGACGTAACCAAGCTCTGACCCGTACGAGGAATCGTAAAAGGCGTACGCCGGGCAGGACACCCAAGTCCCGCCCGGCGTACGGCTTTCCGGCGCCCTAGTTCGTCCCGATCCGCGCCAGCAGATCCACGATCCGCGCCTGCACCTCACCACTGGTGGACCGCTCCGCCAGGAACAGGACCGTCTCGCCGGACGCCAGCCGGGGCAGGTCCGCCTGGTCGACGGCGGCGGTGTAGACGACGAGCGGGGTGCGGTTGAGCTGCCCGTTCGCCCGCAGCCAGTCCACGATGCCGGCCTGCCGCCGGTGCACCTGGAGCAGGTCCATCACGACCAGGTTCGGCCGGAACTGCCCCGCCAGCGCCACCGCGTCCGCGTCACTCGCGGCCCGCGCCACCTGCATCCCGCGCCGCTCCAACGTCGCCGT
Source organism: Streptomyces sp. NPDC034103 (assembly GCF_055575395.1). Taxonomy (NCBI): domain Bacteria; kingdom Bacillati; phylum Actinomycetota; class Actinomycetes; order Kitasatosporales; family Streptomycetaceae; genus Streptomyces; species Streptomyces sp. NPDC034103. The sequence continues at coordinate 574,648 of NZ_JBVISS010000003.1, forward strand.
CAGCGCCAGCGCGATCTCCGCGTGCTCCTCGATCAGCAGCACCCGCGGCGGGTGCTGCTCGCTGTCCCGCGGCGCGAGGGCCTTCAGCAGGACGGCCGGGTCGGCACCGTAGGCCGCCTCACGCGTCGCCTGTCCGAGCCCCGCGGTCACCATCACCGGCACGGAGGCAGCGACCGCCGCCTGCCGCAGCGACTGGAGCGCCGTCCGGGTGATCGGCCCGGTCAGCGGGTCGACGAACAGCGCGGCCGGGAACGCCGCGATCTGCGCGTCGACCTCCTCGCGCGAGTGCACGATGACGGGCCGGTAGCCGCGGTCGCTGAGCGCCTGCTGGGTGGTGACGTCCGGCGCCGGCCACACCAGCAGCCGCCGCGGGTTGTCCAGCGGCTCCGGGGGCAGCTCGTCGTCCATGCGCTGCGGCCGCGGGGTGTCGGCGACCTCGACGGCCCCACCGGGACCGTCCAGCGGCTCGGGACCCTCGGCGGCGTTCTCGTCCGGTGCGCCTATGGCGTACGACCGTCCGGTGCCCTCGGTCATCTGTGCGAGCCGGGACTGCCCGGCCAGGGAGGGCTGCTGCTGCGCGACGGACTGCTCCGCCGTCGGATGCGGGCGCCCGGCGGCCGGGTCGGGCGGCGTGCCGAGCTTGCGACGGCGACCGGAACCGCCCGGCTGGTGCGGCGCGGGCGTCCCCGTCGGCTGCGGCTGCTGCACCTGGGCCGCCTGCCGGGTGAACGGCACACCCTGCCCCAGCGTCCGCACGCTGATGGCCCGACCCTGCGTGGAGTTCGGGTCGACGTGCGCCGCCGCCTCCGCGGGCAACGGCTGTGCCGCACGGGCCTGCGCGACCGCCTCGGGGGGCAGCGGAGTGCCGGGCGCGGGCGTGCCGGCGGGCTGCGGCGCGTTCGGTGGTACGACGCCGGTCTCGCCGGTCTGCGCCACGGCGGGGTTGTCGGCGGGCCACGGCCGGGTGCCCTGAGCGGCGGCGGCGTCCGCGGCCTCGGCGGCCATCGGGAGCGGCTGCCCCGCGGGGGCCTGCACGGGCGGCGCCTGGGCGGGCGGCACGGTCTGACCGGTGGCGTGCTGCGGGGCGGCCTGCGCGGGCACCGGCTGCGCGGTCTGCTGCGCCGGGACGTCCTGCGCGGGCGTCGCACCGGCCTCCGCCGGCGGAGTCACGGCCCGCCGACGCCTGCCGGTGGGCGCGGTCGTGGGATGCGGCTGCGGAGGGGTGTGGTCCCCGGACTGATCATGCGGTATGGCGTCATGCCGCCCGTCCTCCACGAGCCCCGCGGCGGACACGTCCTGCCCCGGGACGTGCACGGCCACCTGAGCGCCGGCGACCTGAGCGCCGGGGGCCTGAGCGTGGGCACCGGGGGCCTGGGCGGCCTGCGGGAGGTGCTGGGCCGGAGGATTCTGCGGGACCTGCGGGACCTGCGGGGCCTGCGCGGGTACGGCGACGCCACCGGGTGCCTGCCCGGGAAGCCCGGTCTGCACGGGAAGCTGCGCGGGGACCACGACCTGGGGGCCGGGCCCCTGAGCGGGTACGGCGACCTGCCCCGGGTGAGCGGGAGCACCGGGAACACCCGGGGCACCGCCCTGCGCCGGTACCTGTCCGGGCGCAGGGGCTTGCCCGGGCACGGCGACCTGCCCCGGAGTACCCGGCACGCCACCCTGCGCCGGCACCTGTCCAGGTACAGCGGCCACACCCGGCACGCCACCCTGCGGCGGCACCTGTCCAGGTACAGCGGCTGCACCCGGCACACCACCCTGCCCCGACACCTGCCCAGCCACGCCGGCCGACTGTCCGGCCATAACCCCCGGCTGCCCAGCCGTAACTCCCGGCTGTCCGGCCGTAACCCCCGGCTGTCCCGCCGTAACCCCCGGCTGCCCGGCGACCGCAGGCTGCCCCGCGCCCCCCGGCCCCACCGGACCGTTGCCCTCGTCGCCCCGGTCCGCGTCCGCGGGCGGGAGGGCGAACACCGCGCGGGGGGCGGCCTCCTGCGCGGCGGCCCGCTCGTTGGCGGCGGCCAGGGCGCGGCGCCGGCGTCCGGTCGGCTGGGCCGCGTCGTTCTCCGCGCCGGGCTCGCCGGACGCGACCGCGGGCAGCGCCGGCGGCAACGCGTGCTGCTCACCCGAGCCTGAGCCCGCGCCCTGACCGACACCGGACTCCGGCAGAGCCCGGTGTCCTCCCGCGGGCGCGGGCACGCCCTGCGGCGGCACCGTCCCGCCCAGGCCGCTCCCCGCCGCAGCGGTGCCCGCGGCATGCTCGGCGGCGGTGACGACGGCACCCTCGGCGACACCGGCGACACCGTCGGCACCCTCCGCAGGCCTCCCCCGCCGACGCCCGGTCCCACCGGAGCCGGAGCCGGAGCCGGAGCCGGAACCGGACTCCGCGTCGCCCGCCGCGGGAAGGGCGGGCGCCTCTCCCATACGCCTCCTGCGGCGCCCGGTGGGCTCACCGTCGGCCCCGTCGGAGTCACCGCCGTCGACGCCGGTGTCGGCACCCGGCCCCGCCGGCACCTCGCTGTCCAGGAACGCGTCGACGGAGGACCGGCGCGCCCGCCGCCGCCCACCGCTCTCGCCCTCGGCTCCCGGGGCGGCCTCGATGGCGGCCGGAGCAGCCGCCGCGACGGCCCCCGCGCCACCGCCGATGGGCACTTCGAGGACGTAGGCGTTCCCGCTCATCCCCGGCACTTCATGTGTCTGGAGCACGCCCCCGTGGGCGCGCACGATCCCGCGCACGATCGGCTCGTGCACCGGGTCGCCCCCGGCGTACGGCCCGCGCACCTCGATGCGTACGACCTCGCCGCGCTGCGCCGCCGCCACGACGACGGTGTTGTCGAGGTAACCGCCGGCGGAGACGGGCGAGTTGCCGGTCGCGTCGACGCCGGCGACGTCCGCGACGAGGTGCGCGAGGGCGCGGGCCAGCAGCGGCGGGTCGACCTCGGCCTCGATGGGCGGCGCGTGCACCGCGAACTGCACCCGCCCGGGCCCGATGAGCTCCACCGCCCCGTCGACACCGGCGGCGACGACGGCGTCGAGCATCACCTTCGTCCGCGTGATCGTGTCGGTGCCCGCGTCGAGCCGCTGGTAGGCGAGGACGTTGTCGATGAGCTGGGTGATCCGCGAGTACCCGGCGGACAGGTGGTGCAGCACCTGGTTGGCCTCGGGCCACAGCTGCCCGGCGTCGTCCGCGGCGAGCTTGGCCAGTTCGTGGCGCAGCTCGTCGAGCGGGCCGCGCAGCGAGGCGCCGAGCAGGGTGAGGAGCTGCTCGTGGCGTCCGGCGAGGGCTTCGTAGCGGTCCTTCTCGCGCTCCCCGAGGGAGGCGTACCGCTCCTCACCGGCGGCGAGTTCCTCCTCGTGCTGTTCCTGGAGTTCCTCGACCTCGGTGACGTGCTTCTGGCGCAGGGCGGTCAGCTCGGAGGCGTGCTCCTCGGCGAGCCGCTCCAGCTCCTGCGCGTGCCGCTGCTCGGCGGCCTCCTTCTCCTCGGCGAGCTGGTCGTAGGACCGCCGGTCGGTGAAGGTCATGACGGCGCCGACGAGCTGGTCGCCGTCGCGTACGGGCGCGGTCGTCAGGTCGACGGAGACCTTCTCGCCCTTCTTCGACCACACGACCTGCCCGCGCACCCGGTGCTTGCGCCCGGAGCGCAGGGTGTCGGCGAGCGGGGACTCCTCGTACGGGAACGGGGTGCCGTCCGCGCGGGAGTGCAGCATGAGCGTGTGCAGCTCGCGGCCGCCGAGGTCGCTGGCCCGGTAGCCGAGTATCTGCGCGGCGGCGGGGTTGACGAGCACGATCCGCCCGTCGGTGTCGGTGCCCACCACGCCCTCGGAGGCGGCCCGCAGGATCATCTCGGTCTGGCGCTGCGACCGCGCGAGCTCCGCCTCGGTGTCGACGGTCCCGGTGAGGTCGCGCACGACGAGCATCAGCAGCTCGTCACCGCCGTAGCCGTAGCCGTCGTAGGCCTGCTGGCCGTTCTCGAGGTTGGCGCTGGTGACCTCGACGGGGAACTCGGCCCCGTCGGTCCGGCGCGCGACCATCCGCGTGGGCTTGGTCCGCCCCACCGGGTCCATGTGGTCCGGCCGCCGCATGGAGCCGGGGATCAGCTTGGAGTCGAACTCGGGCAGCAGATCGAGCAGCCCGCGCCCGACCAGAGCCGTCCCCGGCGCCTCGAAGGCCTCGAGGGCGATGGTGTTGGCGTTCACGACGGTCCCGTTGGCGTTGACCAGGACCAACGCGTCGGGAAGCGCGTCGAGTATGGCTGCGAGGCGAGCAGCGCCTCGGGATGGCCTGCTGCTCACGAGACGCTTCCTCCCTGTTACCGCACCTTGCCGACCACTCGGGCCATCCTGCCAACCGGCCCGCGACGTGTCACGCGAGGGAGTCTAAGGGCAGCGGTTGTGCCGGGGGCGCCGGATGAGAGGGAGGTCGCACGACGAAGTGACGTAGAACGTGTGACCGCGGGCGCGACCACCCGCACACGCTCGGCCTTCTTCTCCTGAAGCACGCCGCCTCTCCCTCCATGAGACTTTCGCGGCACTTTTACGGACGCCCTGTTTCCGCCCTGAAACACCTGTGCGAGGTACTTCCGTCCTACGGCCGCCTACCGCCCCATGTCGGGCAGAACCGGGACGAGCCGGTCCCAGCGGGCGATCTGGCACCCGTCGCTCCGGTCGAACCGCGCGTCGACCGGCCGTCCGGCCCAGGTCCCGGTGACATGCGCGGTGGCGGCCCCGCCGTACTGAAGGGTGCAGAGGCTCTGCTCCGGTACGGGGGCGAAGCTGTCCGTGCCCCAGCGCGCACCGCCGTCGAGCGCGGCGCAGGCGCCGGCGGCGTCGGGGTGGGTGCCGCCGCCGGGGTGGCAGTACAGCTCGAAGGTCCCGTCCTTGCCGGCGCCGGCGTTGCGGACGGTGACCGTGAGGTGGTCGCCGGTGCGGTCTTCGTCGCGGGCGGGCGGCGGCATCAGGGAGTGCGCGGAGGCGGGTACGGCGGTGACGGAGCCGGCGGCGGCCAGAGTGGAGGCGCCGAGGACGAGGAGCCGGGCGAGCCGGGGGGACTGGAACATGACCTGACTAACGCGCCCCGCCCGCCCCGGTTGCGCCACAGCCACAGCCACAGCCACGGCCACAGCCACCGCCGCCCGCCACCGCCGTCCGCCGCGGCCACCGCCGCTGTGCCGCGTCGCGTCGCGTCCGGAAGGGCTTTGCCCTGCGGCCTTCCTGCCTAGTACCGTGGGAGGCGATTGGTGACACCGCGCTCGACTGTGTCATCATCTGCACGCACCACTCGCGCTCGCGCGATCGGTTGTGCTGGAGGCGTCGCCTAGTCCGGTCTATGGCGCCGCACTGCTAATGCGGTTTGGGACTTACATCCCATCGAGGGTTCAAATCCCTCCGCCTCCGCGCGTGATCACGAAGCCCCGGTCCCACGGATCGGGGCTTCGGCGTGTCGCAAGCGGCCCCATGCGTCGTTTCCGCAGGTCACAAGGGGTACGGCTAACGGATTTCACATGGCGGCGGCAGTCATGTAATGTTCTTCCTGTCGCCGCGAGCGGCCCGGAAGGGCAAGAAACGGCGAGAAAACAAAACAAGCACTCGTAGCTTAACGGATAGAGCATCTGACTACGGATCAGAAGGTTGCAGGTTCGAATCCTGCCGAGTGCACACAGATCGAAGGCCCCGGAGAAATCCGGGGCCTTCGGTGTTTCAAGGGCGACGCGGTGTTCGGACGGGATGATCACCAGGTTCTGTGCACCTGCTCGGCTTCTGAGCGCATCGGGGGACCTCATGTACCGCTTCACCCGTCACACGGGCAGTGCTCTGACTGCCGTCGTGCTGATCACCGGCACGGCATCCGCCTGTTCTGACTCGCCTCCCACGGCCAAGGCTCCGCAGTCCCGGAAGGCGGCGAGCTCCACCGCGGTTCCTACGGCGCAGTCGCCCTCCCCGTCCGGCCGGGAGCAGCTGGACAAGGAAGCCCGCGACGTGCTCGACATGACGGATCGCCTGAAGTCGGACGACGAGGGCCTGTTCTCGGCCGGCTCCCTCGCGGTGCCCGGGGAGAACCTGGACAAGACCGTCAAGCCCGGCACCGACCTGCGGGTGGAGGTGGCATGCGCGGGGGAGGGCACCGTCACCTTCACGGTCGTCTCAGGCACCGCCAGGACAGCCAGGCGCGTCGACTGCGCACAGCCGATGCCGAACGGGTTCGACTTCACCACGGCCGGGCCGAGCCTCGCGATCCAGGCGGACTCACCCGAGGAGGAAAGGGTGGGCACCGCCTTCATGGTGAGCCGCGTCTCCTGACCGTCCCGGCGTCGTAGCCGAGCGCTCCGCCGCCGACCAGGCCGCCGATGATGACGACGGCGAGGACGGCCCTGACGCTCGAAGGCCCCGGAGAGATCCGGGGCCTTCGGTGTTTCGCGGGGTGTGGGGGGTGGGGGTGGTGAAAGAGGGGGGTGGGGTTCAAGCTGTGGCTCCTGCCAGGCGGTGGAAGGCCTCCGTGGTGCGGGGATGGGCCAGCTCGTCCAGGAGGTGGCGCCACTCCGGGTCGGCGGTGGCCGGGTGGGCCTGGTCCCAGGCGGTGAGCAGTGGGGCGAGTTCGCTCTCGTGGGAAGAGGGGTTCGGTTGGGGAGACGGTAGAGAGCTCATGGGATCTTCCTTCCGGGAAGGGGCCTGTGCCGCTCGGATCCTCTGCTCTCCACGATGCCCCCGCCGACCTCTCGCCGCCATGGAGTGACCTACCCGACAGGGGTGAGGCCAGCCGTATCCCAGAGAGCCGCTAGCACCCCTTGAGCCGGGCGCGAGTTCGGGCCGCCGTAGCCCTCTTCGGCCCTGGCGCCGTCGCGGGTGACCTCCGGCGCCGACAACTGTTCCTCTGCGGGCGGACGTTCGCGCGCGTCGGTGCGAACAATTGTGCTTGTGCTGCTTGTTCGAATCCGCTTAGTTTCTCGCGTCATGACCATGACGCGAAGAGCGATCATCAAGGGCATGGCCGCCGCACCCTTCGTCGGTGCCGCCGGCAGCCTGCTCGCCCCCACCGCCGCGCACGCCGCGACCATCAATGCCGGCCAGTACTCCCTGACCAGCCGTTCCTCCAACAGCCACGGCGAATTCGCTGCCCTGGCGGCCGGGTTGGCGGCCAGTCTGACCAAGGTGGACGCCACCACCGTCATAGCCGACACCAACCGCGACGCCGATGTCCTCGCCGGCGCCCCCTCCACGGCCGAGGCCTTCCAGGCCGGTTTCGCCTGGGACACCGACGATCAGGAGGTGCCGTACTGGATACCCCAGGGCGTCACCACCAGCGCCGACGCCTACGGCAACGGGCTCTACCCGGAGGGCGGCAGCAACAAGGTCATCCTCGTGTCCTGGTACTTCGAGACCGACCCCGACGAGGACGGCGACGACGACTACGCGCTCGACAAGGGCATGCGGCTCACCTTCGTCGACTACAACCACCCCTCCGCGCCCACCTATCGGCATGTACTGCTGGTCGAACCGGTGAGGACCGGCACGGGCGCGTACTCCTTCAACCCCGTCCGCAAACACGCCGGCGGCATCATGTGGTACGGCAACCTGCTGTACGTCGTCGACACGTACAAGGGCCTGAGGATCTTCGACCTCAACACCCTCTTCACCGTCCCCACCACGGAGAAGGACGTGTGCGGTCTGCACACCGACGGTCAGTACTACGGCTACGGCTACAAGTACGTCCTCCCGCAGAGCCACGCCTACGACAACGCGGGAACCTGGCTGCGCTACTCGGCGATAGGCCTCGACCGCGCCAGCACCCCTGACAGCCTGGTGATAGGCGAGTACTCACTCTCCGGCGTCGTCGACTACGACGAGCCGGGCGACCCCTTCCTCGGCTCGACCAGGCCCACCAACACCGTGCCCAAGGTGGTCCGCTGGCCGCTGGACCACACCGACCGCCATCCGGGCTCGCTCACCGCGACCGAGGCGGTCACCGTCGCCCAGAAGAAGATCCAGGGAGTGGTCTCCCGCACCAGCAAGCACTACCTCTCGGTGAGCGACGGCCCCTCCGGCGCGGGCACGCTGCGCACCTTCAACTCCGGGGCCAACAGCGCGAGCGTCGTCGCCGACCTCGCCATCGGCTCCGAGGACCTCAGCTTCCACAGCAGCGGGGCCTCGGGCTGGTCGTACAGCGAGTCGGTGATCTGGAACGCCAGCGAGTACGTCGACAAGCGGTACGTGTACGCGGTCCGGGCCGACGGCTCCTGAGCGCATGAGCGGGGCCCCGGGAGATCCCGGGGCCCCACTGACGAGGAGTTCAGCGGGCGAGCAGCAGGTCGCCGTGGTGGACGAGACCGCCGCGCACGGGACGTACCGCCACAGCCCTGGTCTCCTCGCGGCCGGCGAAGACGAACAGTCGCAGCACCAGGAACCGGCCGATGCCGGCGAGGCCGGAGGCGCCGAGGTAGACCGCCTGCTCCCGGAACAGGCTCGGCGAGGACTGCGCCAGGTGCAGGACGGCCATCGCGGCGCAGGTCACGACGTACGCGGCGGTCGCCGAACCGGCCGACTGAAGGTGCCGGCGCAGACCCGCGCGGCCGCCGGTGCCGAAGGTGAACAGGGCGTGCAGTTCGGTGCACAGGATCGTCGAGACGACCGTGATCACCGCGTTCGCCACCGCCCAGGGCATCAGCGTCGCCAGCAGCGGGACCGCCGCGCTGGACAGGACGCCGACCCCGCCGCCGCACACCACGAACCGTACGAAGGAGGCGAGCGGGCCCACCGGCTCGGCCTCTGTGCGCTGCGTCTCCATGACGGTTCCTTCCGGGCGGGCGACTCTGACGGGACACGGCTGATCCCGGTCGGCCGTGGCGGGGTTTTTCCCCCGGCCTCGGCCCGGATCGGCGTGGTTCCACGATCTCGTCGCGCGCCCTTCGAAACGAGGGTGTGCGCTACCGGACCCATGGTGGAGCCAGCACCACCCCCACCCCCCGAGCGGCCCTACTCCCCGTCCTGGACCCGCAGTTCCCGGATGTACTCCAGCGCCAGACCCGCGGTCCGGGTGAACCAGTCGTTCAGTACGGCGATCTCGTGCGCGGAGTAGTCCGCGAAGAGTTCGTGCAGTCGGGCGTAGTACGGGCCGTAGAGGGCCTCCACGCGCGCGACGGCGGCGGGGACGGCGGCGACGCGCACCCGGCGGCGGTCCTTCGGGTCGGGCACGCGCGTGATGAAACCGCCGCGTTCCAGGCGGTTGAGGATGCCGGTCATCGCGCCCGTCGTGACATGGGCGTGCTCCGCGAGGTCGCCCGCGGTGAGCAGGTCCTCGCCGGCCTTCAGCACGCAGCCGAAGCAGAGGAGGTCGGTGACGTTCAGGCCCAGCCGCTGGGCCATCTCCTGCTGGCCGAGCAGATGCGTCGCGATGAGCGAGTCCATCGACGTCAGCGCCTCGGCCGGGGTGGTGGCGGGGCGGGGCTTGGCTGCCATCTTGGTGATTACCTTAGATCGTGAGAGGTTTCGGTGCTAAATTTCTTACGACGTGAGAGATTCAGGGCGAGTGGGAGGACGGACACGTGAGCGCACATCAGTATGACGAGGGGCACACGGTCGCGGGCTGGACCGGATTCGCCGTGGCCATCATCGGGACCACGGTGCTGGGGCTGGGAGTGGTCATGGTGTCGGCGGCCGTGCTGGCGGCCGGGCTCGTCCTCGTCCTGGCGAGCGTCCTCGTGACCTGGGCCCTGCACCTCACCGGCTGGGGCAAGCCGCCGGGTGTCCGGCCGCATGCGCAGTGGGCGATGCGGAACCGGGACCTGTCGGCGCGGGAGGGGCATCCGGGATGCGTGGGGTGCCGGCTGGCGGGACGGGGCCGGGTCAGGAGTACGGCGGTGGAGTCGGTGTCCGGGCCGGGGGCGGGGTCGGCCGTGGTGACGGGCGAGCCGAGGCCCGTGGAGGCGGGGGCCGCCGCTCGCTGACCTCTGTTTCCGCTGCTCACCGCCTGTTGTCAGTGGCGCCCTCTACGCTCGTCGGTGATGGCACACGCATGGAAGTGCTCGGGGCTGCGGTGGGCGGCCGACGGTCCCGCGCTGGCATGGGAAGGCGGGCGGCGCAGTGCGCTGACCTGGGGGAAACGGGTGGCCTTCGGGGTCGCGGACGGGGGTGTACGGACATGTGTGGGAGCGCGGGGGCACGCGTGTCCGGCGCGGGCGGCCGTACCGGCCCGGAGTACGGGGGCGCGGTGCGAGGAGTGCGCGCGGCTGGACCGGGCGCACTCGGTGGCCGCGGACACCGTCGCGGACGATCCGCGGCCGTACCACGTGTATCTGGCCTGGTTCGGGCCCGGCATGACCAAGGTCGGGATCACCGCCGAAGAACGGGGCTCGGCGCGCCTGCTCGAACAGGGCGCGGTCTGCTTCAGCTGGCTCGGCGTCGGCCCGCTCATGGCGGCCCGGCGCACGGAGGAGTTGCTGCGGGCGGCCCTCGGAGTGCCTGACCGCATCCCGTACGCCGACAAACGGGCGGTGCGGTCCACGCTGCCCGGCACGGAGGCCGAGCGGGCCGCCGAGGTGGTCGAACTGCACGCGCAGGCCGTGGCGCTCGGTGGGTGGCCGGAGTCGCTGCGCGCCGAGCCCTGCCAACCCGTCGACCATGTGCGGGTGTTCGGGCTGGCGGACCTGCCGGCCCCCACCGGGACGGTCGCCGAACTCGTCGCCGGGGGCGCGGTCGGCGGGCGGCTGGTCGCGGCCGCCGGGCCCGATCTGCATCTGGAGACCGGGGCCGGGGTGGTCGTGCTGGACACGCGGTTGATGACGGGGTGGGGGCTGATCCCGGCGGACACCGAGGAACTCTCGGTGCCGGTACGGGAGTTCAGGAGAGAGACGGGCGTGCAGGACGGGCTGTTCTGACGTCCGCGCGCGAGCAGCCGACGACGGACCGACCGGAGGTGGACGGCAGGCCACGGCTCCGAGCGGGCCGGTGCGTGAGAGGACCGGTGCGTGAGAGGGCCGGCGCGTGAGCGGGCCGGTGCGTGAGCGGGCGAGAAGCCTCCAGTGCGTTCCCTGAGAGGTCCCTGTGTGTTTCTCAGGAAAATCACAGGTCCCCGAAAGCGTGCTCTCAGAGGATCCAGACAGTGTGGCCACATGACCACGACCTCGCCCCAGGGGCGCACCGAACTGCTGAGGCCGGACGGGAGCCCCGTCCGAGTGCTTGTGGTGGACGACGAGTTGTCGATCACCGAGCTGCTGTCCATGGCGCTGCGCTATGAGGGATGGCAGATCCGGAGTGCGGGGGATGGCACCGGCGCCATCCAGACCGCGCGGGAGTTCCGGCCCGACGCCGTCGTTCTCGACATGATGCTGCCCGACATGGACGGCCTGACCGTCCTGGGGCGCATGCGCCGTGAGCTGCCGGACGTTCCCGTCCTGTTCCTCACGGCGAAGGACGCCGTCGAGGACCGTATCGCCGGGCTCACCGCCGGTGGCGACGACTACGTCACCAAGCCGTTCAGCCTCGAAGAGGTCGTCGCCCGGCTGCGTGGCCTCATCCGCCGCTCCGGTGCCGCCGACCGGCGCTCGGACTCCGTGCTGGTCGTCGGTGACCTCACCCTCGACGAGGACAGCCACGAGGTGTCGCGGGCCGGCGAGGGCATCCACCTCACCGCGACCGAGTTCGAGCTGCTGCGCTTCCTGATGCGCAACCCGCGGCGCGTGCTCAGCAAGGCGCAGATCCTCGACCGTGTGTGGTCCTACGACTTCGGCGGGCAGGCCAACGTGGTCGAGCTGTACATCTCGTACCTCCGCCGCAAGATCGACGCCGGCCGCGAGCCCATGATCCACACCCGGCGTGGCGCCGGTTATCTGATCAAGCCCGCCGCGTCATGAGCGGACGACGACGGCCGCGTACGCAGAAGAAGCGACTGGGGAAGCCGCGGACCCTGCGGGCGCGGCTCGTCGTCGCGTCCGTGGTGCTGATCGCGGTGGTGTGCGCGGTGATCGGCACGGTGACGACGCTGGCGTTGCGGTCGCATCTGTACGAGCAGTTGGACAAGCAGTTGGGCGATGTCTCGGCACGCGTGTACATAGGCAGCAAGCCGCCCGACGACAGGGGCGGTGCGGCCCTCCCGCAGGACACGCCGGCGAACAACACCCTCAACCTCGGCGACTTCGTCAAGCGCGGCCCGCAGCCGGAGGGCACGATCATCGCCAAGGTCGTGAACGGCAGCATCACCGACGCCAGGGTCGGGGAGAAGGACGAGGACAACGCCGCCGACATCAGCGGGATGAAGGCCGAGAACGTCAGCGAGGCCGCACGGACCGCGCTGAACGAGGTCTCCCAGAGCAAGGGTGAGCACACCGTCGACCTCCCGGGCCTCGGCGAGTACCGCGTCGTCTTCAAGACCACCGACACCGGCGACAGCTACTACGTCGCCATCCCGACCGACGGTGTCAACAACACCCTCAACACCCTCATAGCCGTAGAAGCCAGCGTCACCGCCGCCGGTCTCATCGCCGCCGGTATCGCCGGCACCGTCATCGTCGGCGTGGCCACCCGCCCCCTGCGCCGGGTCGCCGCGACAGCGACCCGCGTCTCCGAACTCCCGCTCCACACCGGCGAGGTGAACCTCAGCGAGCGGGTCCCGGAGTCGGAGTGCGACCCGGACACCGAGGTCGGCAAGGTCGGCGCCGCGCTCAACCGGATGCTCGACCATGTGCACGGCGCGCTCCAGGCCCGCCAGCAGAGCGAGACGCGGGTACGGCAGTTCGTCGCCGACGCCAGTCACGAGCTGAGGACCCCGCTCGCCTCCATCCGCGGCTACGCCGAGCTCACCAGACGCGGCAGAGAGCAGATCGGCCCCGACAGCCGGCACGCCCTCGGCCGTATCGAGTCCGAGGCGGGCCGGATGACGTTGCTCGTCGAGGACCTCCTCCTGCTGGCCCGGCTCGATGCCGGCCGGCCCCTCCAGTTCGAGCCGACGGACCTCATCCCGCTCGTCGTGGACACTGTCAGCGACTCCCGCGCCGCCGGTATGGGGCACAACTGGCGCCTGGACCTGCCCGACGAACCGGCCCTGGTGTCGGCGGACGCGGCGCGTGTCCAGCAGGTGCTGGTCAATCTGCTGGGCAACGCCCGTAAGCACACCTCCCCCGGGACCACGATCACCGCCCGCGTCCAGCGGCGCGGACCGTGGATGTGCGTGGACGTCGAGGACAACGGCCAGGGCATCCCGGCCGATCTGCTGCCGCATGTCTTCGAACGGTTCGCGCGCGGTGATTCGTCGCGTTCGCGCGCCTCCGGCTCCACCGGACTCGGCCTCGCCATCGTGCAGGCCGTCGCGACCGCGCACGGCGGTGCCGTGACCGTGGACAGCGTGCCGGGGCGGACCGTGTTCACCGTGCATCTGCCGGCGCTCGCCCCGGTGGCCCCCCGCCCGGCCCCCGAAACGAACTGGCAAACGCACTCACAGGTACAGCACAGTGCCAGCACATGGGTGCAACAGGGCACCTGACCAGAGTCGTTGCCATGCGAACCGACTCTTCTCCCGGCACTCTGCCGGCGCGGGAGCACCTCCCGGCCACAGACGCCGGTACGCCTGTCCTGGACGTAGTGATCCCCGTCTACAACGAGGAGAAGGACCTCCAGCCGTGTGTGCTGAGACTGCACGAGCACCTCAAGCGCACCTTCCCGTACGCGTTCCGCATCACGATCGCGGACAACGCGTCGACGGACACCACCCCCCAGGTGGCGGCACGGCTGGAGGCGGAGATCGCCGAGGTCTGCACCTTCCGCCTGGAGCAGAAGGGCCGTGGTCGCGCCCTGCGCACCGTGTGGTCCGCCTCGGACGCCCCGATCCTCGCCTACATGGACGTGGACCTGTCCACCGACCTCAACGCCCTGCTCCCGCTGGTGGCCCCGCTGATCTCGGGCCACTCCGACCTGGCGATCGGATCGAGGCTCGCCCGCTCCTCCCGAGTGGTGCGCGGCCCCAAGCGGGAGTTCATCAGCCGCTCGTACAACCTGATCCTGCGCGGCTCGCTCCAAGCCCGCTTCTCGGACGCGCAGTGCGGGTTCAAGGCGATCCGGCGTGACGTGGCCCAGGCGCTGCTGCCGATGGTCGAGGACACCGGCTGGTTCTTCGACACCGAGATGCTCGTCATCGCCGAGCGCGCGGGACTGCGTATCCACGAGGTGCCCGTCGACTGGGTCGACGATCCCGACTCCACCGTCCACATCGTCAGGACGGCGACCGAGGACCTGAGGGGCGTGTGGCGGGTGGGCAAGGCGCTGGCCACCGGGTCCCTGCCGCTGGACCGGGTCGCGCGTCCCTTCGGCGACGCCCCGCGCGACCGCGAGATCCAGGACGTGCCGAAGGGGCTGGCCCGCCAGCTCCTCGGGTTCTGTGTGGTCGGCGGCCTGTCCACCCTGTTCTACCTCCTCCTGTACAGCGTCTTCCGGCAGTTCGGCGGCTCGCAGGTCGCCAACGCGCTCGCGCTGCTGGTCTCGGCCGTCGCCAACACGGCGGCCAATCGCCGCCTGACCTTCGGGGTGCGCGGCAGCGGTGGCGCCGTGCGGCACCAGGCGCAGGGCCTGGTCGTCTTCGGCATCGGTCTCGCGCTGACCAGCGGCTCCCTCGCCGCCCTCAACGCGGCCAGCAGCGACCCGGCGCACTCCACCGAGCTGGCGGTCCTCATCGCCGCCAACCTCGCGGCGACCGTGCTGCGCTTCCTGCTCTTGCGCGCCTGGGTCTTCCCCGAGCGCCGCGAGCCGACAGTGGTGGCCTCGCACACCCCGGCCCCCACCCCCTCCTCGCCCACCCACGCCCCGCAGTACCCCACCCGGCAGCTGCCCTACGCGCCGCTGCCGCAGCGCCCGACGGCGCCCCAGTACGCGTACGACACCCAGATCCGCGCCGGTGAAGCCGCGGACCAGACCTGGCGGGACGCCACCATGCAGCTTCAGCCGGTGCGCCCCTCCGACAACACCCCGGGGGCCTCCCGATGACCATCACCAACACGGCCGCACAGGAACCCGTGGCTCCCGCGGCCCCGCCCGCCCCGCAGGCGGGTGAGCCCAAGCAGCCCTTCGGCAGGAGACTGTGGCGCGGCCGCCCGGAGGACCCCCGCTGGGTGCGCCCCGCGTTCTGGGGCCTGCTGCTGGCCACCGCGGCGCTCTACTTCTACAACCTCAGCTCCTCCGGCTACGCCAACTCCTTCTACTCCGCGGCCGTCCAGGCCGGCAGCCAGTCCTGGAAGGCGTTCTTCTTCGGCTCGCTGGACGCGGGCAACGCCATCACCGTCGACAAGCCCCCGGCCTCGCTGTGGCCGATGGCCCTGTCGGTGCGGGTCCTCGGGCTCAGCTCCTTCGCGATCCTGATGCCCGAGGTCCTCATGGGCGTCGGCACGGTCGCCGTCGTGTACGCCTCCGTGCGCCGCCGCTTCAGCCCCGCGGCCGGTCTGATCGCGGGCGCCGTGCTGGCGCTCACCCCCGTCGCGGCGCTGATGTTCCGGTTCAACAACCCGGACGCCATGCT
Source organism: Streptomyces sp. NPDC034103 (assembly GCF_055575395.1). NCBI lineage: Bacteria > Bacillati > Actinomycetota > Actinomycetes > Kitasatosporales > Streptomycetaceae > Streptomyces > Streptomyces sp. NPDC034103. The sequence continues at coordinate 590,138 of NZ_JBVISS010000003.1, forward strand.
CGCCCTGCTGATGGCCGTGGCCTGCTACTTCGTGGTCCGCGCCCTGGAGGACGGCCGGACGAGGTGGCTGCTGTGGGCCGGTGTCGCGATCGGCTTCGCGTTCCTCGCCAAGACCCTCCAGGCCTTCCTGATCCTGCCGCCGCTGGCGATCGTCCACGCGGTCTGCGCGCCGGTGCCGGTGAAGAAGCGGTTCGGACAGCTGGCCGCGGCGACGGCCGCGATCGTCGTCTCCGGCGGCTGGTGGGTCGCGATCGTCGAACTGTGGCCCGCCTCCTCGCGCCCCTACATCGGCGGCTCCCAGAACAACTCCTTCCTGGAGCTGACCTTCGGCTACAACGGCCTCGGCCGTCTGAACGGCGAGGAGACCGGCTCGGTCGGCGGCGGCGGTGGCGGCGGCAACACCGGCCAGTGGGGCGAGACCGGCTGGGACCGGATGTTCAACTCCGAGATCGGCGGCCAGATCTCCTGGCTGCTCCCGGCCGCGCTGATCCTGCTGGTCGCGGGCCTGGTGGCCACGCGCAAGCGCAAGCGGACGTCCGTCACCCGCGGTTCGTTCCTCGTCTGGGGCGGCTCGCTGCTCATCACCATGGTCGTCTTCAGCTACATGGCGGGCATCTTCCACCAGTACTACACGGTCGCCCTCGCGCCCTACCTGGCCGCCGTGACCGGCATGGGCTCGACCCTATTGTGGGAGAAGCGCAAGGACATCCGGGCCTCGCTCACCCTCGCGGCCGCGGTCGTGGCCAGTGCCGCCTGGGGGTACGTCCTGCTCAACCGCACCTCCGACTACCTGCCCTGGCTGAAGTGGCTGGTCCTGATCGGCGGCCTGGTCGCCGCCCTCGGCCTGATCTTCGCGGGCCGCGTCAACCGGCGGCTCGCCCTCGCGGCGGCGTCGCTCGGACTGCTGGCCTCGCTCGCCGGCCCGACCGCGTACATCCTCAGCACCCTCCAGCAGGGGCACACCGGCTCCATCGTGACGGCCGGTCCCGCCGGCGCAAGCATGATGGGCGGCCGCGGCGGCGGCCCCGGTGGCGACGGCGGCATGGGCGGCGGCATGCCGGGCCAGAACCAGCAGGGCGGCAACGGCACCACCCAGGGCCGGCAGGGCGGCAACGGCAACGGCTTCCCCGGCGGCGGCAACGGCGGCTTCGGCGGCGGCGTGCCGGGCCAGAACGGCAACGGCACCGGCAACTCCCAGAACCAGCAGGGCCGGAACGGCGGCCCCACCGGAGAAGGCGGCGGCATGGCGGGCGGCGGTGCCGGCGGCCTCCTCAACGGCGCGACCGTCTCCGCCGAGGCCAAGAAGCTCCTGGAGACGGACTCCGGCGACTACACCTGGGCCGGGGCGGCCATCGGCTCCCAGAACGCGGCGAGCTACCAGCTCTCCACCGGCGAACCGGTCATGGCGATCGGCGGCTTCAACGGCACCGACCCGTCCCCGACGCTGGCGCAGTTCAAGCAGTACGTCGCGGACGGAAAGATCCACTACTTCATCTCCTCCGGCTCCGGCGGCGGCATGGGCGGCAGCGGCAGCGGCACGTCCTCGCAGATCACCAGCTGGGTCGAGGCCAACTTCAAGAAGGTGACGGTGGGTTCGGCCACCTTCTACGACCTCACCCAGAAGGCGAGCAGCTGACCCGTAGGTGACAAGAGGGCGGTGGCCGAGCCCGGCCGCCGCCCTCTCTCGTATGTCTGTTGTACGCCGTATAGGAACTGTTCTACGGTGTACAACATGTCTGCTCCCGCGCCCGTCACCGTCTCCCAGGGGCACCCCCGACGCTGGCTCATCCTCGGTGTCATCTGCCTCGCCCAGCTCACCGTCGTCCTCGACAACACCGTCCTGAACGTGGCGATCCCCTCCCTCACCGAGGAACTGGACGCGGCCACCTCGGACATCCAGTGGATGATCAACGCGTACTCCCTGGTCCAGTCCGGCCTGCTGCTCACCGCGGGCAGCGCCGCCGACCGCTACGGCCGCAAGAAGATGCTGATCGCCGGCCTGACCCTGTTCGGGGCGGGCTCGCTCACGGCCGGACTGGCCGACAGCACAGGCCAGTTGATCGCCGCGCGGGCCGGTATGGGCATCGGCGGCGCGCTGTTGCTGACGACCACGCTCGCCGTGGTGATGCAGATCTTCGCGCCCGAGGAGCACGCCAAGGCGATCGGCATCTGGGCGGCCGTCAACGCGCTCGGCTTCGCCTGCGGCCCGCTGCTCGGCGGGTTCATGCTGGACCACTTCTGGTGGGGCGCGATCTTCCTGATCAACCTCCCGGTGGCGGCGATCGGACTGGTGGCCGCCGTCACCCTGGTCCCCGAGTCCAAGAACCCGCGCGGCGACCGGCCCGACCTCCTCGGTGCCCTGCTCTCGACGATCGGCATGGCCGCACTGGTCTTCGCGATCATCTCCGGCCCCGGGCACGGCTGGACCTCGGGTCGCGTCCTGGTCTCGGCGGCCGTCGCCGTCTCGGTGCTGGCCGGGTTCGGGTACTGGGAGAGCCGGATCGAGTACCCCATGCTCGACCTGCACTTCTTCACCGACCGCCGCTTCACGGGCGCCATCGCGGGCGCGGTCCTGATCACCTTCGGCATGGGCGGCTCGCTCTTCCTGCTCACCCAGCACATGCAGTTCGTCCTCGACTACGGCCCCCTGGAAGCCGGTCTGCGCACGGCACCGCTCGCGCTCACCATCGTGGCGCTCAACTTCTCCGGCGTGGCGGCGAAGTGGGCGACCGCCCTGGGGAACCCGGCTGCCATCGCCCTCGGCATGGTGCTGATGTCGGGCGGGCTGGTCTCCATCGCGACGGTCGCCTCCGGCGGTTACGCCGGGACCCTGCTCGGGCTGCTGCTCATCGGTGCCGGCGCCGCGATCGCCAACCCGGCGATGGCGCACGCGATCATGAGCTCCATTCCGCCGGAGAAGGCGGGGATCGGGGCGGGGATCAACGGCACGGTGGCGGAGTTCGGGCAGGGGCTCGGGGTCGCGGTGCTGGGGGCTGTGTTGAACTCCCGCTTCGCCGCGCTGGTCTCCGTGGCGGCGAGTTCTCTGCCGGCGGCGTTGGCGGAGGCCGGCTCCGCGCGGGAGCGGGCGCGTATCACCGACGCGTACGCGTCCGGGCTGGAGACCAGCCTGTTGGTGGGGGCGGTGGCCGTGTTGCTGGGCGGGTTGGTCGCGGGGGCGTTGCTGCGGCGCGCTGAACGGGAAGAGGTCGCCTAGACGGCCGGGGGTGCGGGAAGAGGTCGCCCGGGTGCCCGGCGGTGCGGGAAGAGGTCGCCCGGGCGCCCGGGGGTGCGGACGGGGCGTGACCGCGGGGCGGGTGTGCTTGATCGCGCGGGTCCCCGCGCCCCCACGGGGACGCCTAAGCTGATCGGCGATCGCAGGACCAGGAAGGTGGGCCATGGTGAAACCGGGCCGGCGGACGGCGCGCACCAGCGTGTGGCTGGAGAGCGGCAAGTCGCGGCGGGGAGGTCAGCCGTCCGGACTGGACCGGGACCGGATCACCGCCGCGGCCGTCCGGCTGCTGGACGCCGAGGGCCTGCCCAAGTTCTCCATGCGGCGCCTGGCGGCCGAGCTGAACGTCACCGCGATGTCCGTGTACTGGTACGTCGACACCAAGGACGAACTCCTCGAACTCGCCCTCGACTCCGTCTGCGGTGAACTCACGCTGCCCGACCCGGAGGCCGACGAGGACTGGCGGGACCAGCTGCGCACGCTGGCCCGCGGCTACCGCGGCATGCTGGTGCGCCATCCCTGGGTCTCCCCGCTGATCGGGACCTTCCTCAACATCGGCCCGCACTACCTGGAGTTCGCCCAGGGCATCCAGTACGTCATCCGCCGCACCGGTCTGCCCGCCCACGGCCTGGCCGCCGCCATCTCCGCCGTCTTCCAGTTCGTGTACGGCTTCGGCACGATCGAGGGCCACTTCATCGCCCGCTCCACGGACGTGGGCATGACCCCGGACGAGTACTTCCGGCACGCCATGAGCACGGTGACCCAGGACCCGGGGGCCGCCGAGGTCGTCAGGCAGTCCGAGGACATCATGACGGCCCGCGGCGGCGACACGGTCGAGGAGATGTGGGAACGGGACTTCGACTTCGCCCTGGACCTCTTGGTGGCCGGGATCGAGGCGATGGTGAAAAGAGAGGGTGACTGAACCGACCTCAGGGGCGCGGGGAACTGCGCGACCAGCCACATCGGACCCGCAGCCGCACACTCACCGCACCCCCCGAGCTGTCACGCACCCCCCGTGCTGTCACGCACCCCCCGAGCTGTCACGCGCCCGGCGAAGCCAGCCGCGCCGGGAAACCACCGGTGGCGACCGGCCCCCACCTCACCGGCGTGACCCGGATGATCGACTTGCCCTGCTTCACCATCGCCTCCCGGTACTCGTCCCAGTCCGGGTGCTCCCCGGAGATGTTCCGGAAGTACTCCACCAGCGGCTCGACGGAGTCGGGCGAGTCGATGACCTCGGCGTGGCCGTCGATCTGCACCCACGGCCCGTTCCAGTCGTCGCTCAGGACGACGACACTCACCCGCTCGTCCCGCTTGGCGTTGCGCGTCTTCGCCCGCTCCGGGTAGGTCGACATGACGAGCCGCCCGGAGTCGTCGACCCCGCAGGTCAGCGGGGAGGCCTGCGGGCCGCCGTCGGTCCGCCGGGTCAGCAGCAGGGCCCGGTGCCGGGGGCGGACGAAGTCGAGCAACTCGTCCAGGGAGACGGCTGTGTTCGTCGCGATGTTCGGTGCCATGCCCTCAGCCTAGGACTGCGCAGGCAGCGAATCCCCTTGCACCGCCTGGATGTCCAGCTCCACTTTCAGCGTCGTACCGATGGCGGCGATGCCCGCCTGCACGACCTGGTTGTAGTTCATGGCGAAGTCCTCGCGCCGCAGCTGGGTGGTGGCCCGGAACGCCGCCCGGGTGCCGCCCCACGGGTCGGCGCCGGTGCCGAGGTAGGTGAGGTCGAGGTCGACGGGCCGTACGACGCCGTGCAGGGCGAGTTCCCCGTGCACGGTCCAGCGGTCCGCACCGGCGGCCGTCAGCCCCGAGGACCGGTAGGTGATCTCGGGGAACCGCTCCACGTCCAGGAAGTCCGCCGACTTCAGGTGCCCGTCCCGCATGGCGTTCCCGGTGTCGATGGAGTCGGCCCGGATCACCGCCTCCACCCGGGACCCGCCGATGTCGCCGGGCGCGACCTCGATGGCCGCGGCGAAGTCCGTGAACCGCCCGCGCACGCTGGAGATCCCCAGATGCTGGGCCACCGCCCCCACGGTCGAGTGCGCCGGGTCCACGGTCCACGGCCCGGGCGGCGGCAGCTCGGTCCCGCCCTGCCGGCCCAGCGTCACCGTGCCGACGTCGGCGCGGCCGCTCGCGGTGACGAGGGCGCTGGAGGCGGCCGGCGCGTATCCGACAGCGGTGACGATCACCGTGTACGCCCCGGGCGGCAGCGGGTTCACATCCCGTACCGTGCCCTCGGTGTCGGCCTCGACGCGCAGTACCTGCGCGCCCGTCATGTCGGTCACCGTGACGACCGCGTGCGACACGGCCCATCCGTCCCGGGTACGGATCTTCGCGGTCAGTCCCATTTCACGTACTCCTCAGGAATGCGACCGGCCCGTGGCGGGGCGCGCACCTCCGCTCAGAGCGCACGCCCACCCGCCACGGGCCGGGGTTTTCAGGGTCGGGCCTTGCCTGCGGCCCCGTAGGGCCTCCCGGCGACCTACTCGCCGGGGTGGGCGAGTTCGATGTCGTGGCCGTCGGTTCCGCGACCGTCCACCGTCAGGGCCGTCGCCACCGGCGGGTAACCCGTGGCGATGACCGTGTAGTCGCCGGCGTCCAGGTCGGTGAAGGCGTACGCCCCGTCCGACCCGGTCGTCGCGGTCCCCACGACGTTCCCGGCCGCGTCGACGAGGGTGACCCGCGCGTCGGCCAGCGGCCCGTGCGGAGCCCGTACGACACCCAGCACCTGGGCCCCGGACTCCAGCTCGACCTCGATCCGGGTGACGCCCGTGCCGCCGACCTCGACGGGCAGCGCCCGCGGCCGGTACCCGGCGGCGTTCACCGCGACGGTCACGGCACCCGGCACCAGCTCGGCGAAGCCGAACTCGCCCTGCTCACCGGTGGTCCCGGTGGCCAGCAGGTCGCCGCGCACGTCGGTCACGATGACCATGGCGTCCTTGACGGGCAGCGCCCCGTCCACGGCCCGCACGACCCCGCTCAGCCCGCTCGTGCCGCTGAGCAGGATGTCGTACGCGACCGGCTCGCCGTTCACGACCACGGTCGAGGCCTGCGGCTGGAAGCCGTCCGCCGAGGCGATCAGGACGTAGGACCCGACACTCGGCGCGTCCACGGTGTACGAACCGTCCGCCTGTGTCACCGACCGGCCGAGCTGCCGTCCCGCGAGGGAGATCAGCGTCACCGCGGCCTGCGGGACCGGCGCGCTCTCGGCGCCGCGGACGAACCCGCGGACCGGGATGCCGCCGCCAAAGGAGACGGGGGGCGTCTCCAGGGTGGCCACGGCGGAGTGCTGCTGGGTGCCGTCGGGAGCCGGTTGTGTCTCGGCGGTCGTCGCCCAGCTGGGGACGCGCTCCTCGGAGGGGGCCGGAGTCTCGGCCGCCGCCTCCTCGGCGGGCGCGGTCTCCTGCGCCATCGCGCCCCTGGTCCGCAGCGGGACCTCCTTGATGAACAGCGTGACCAGGAAGGCGACCGCCGCCAAGGCCGCCGCGATCAGGAAGACGTCCGCGATGCCGTGGCCGTACGCGCTCTCCATGACCGTGCGCAGCGGCGCGGGCAGCTTGTCCATGTCCGGGATCTCGGCGGAGGAGCTCGAACCGGAGGCGAGGGAGGCGTACTTGGGGCCGAGGGCGGCGATGCCGTCGGTGGCGTAGTCGGTGATCTTGTTGGCCATCACGGCACCGAGCACCGAGACGCCCATCGCACCGCCGAGGGACCGGAAGAAGGTGACCGTGGAGGACGCCGAGCCGAGGTCCTTGGGCTCGACCTGGTTCTGGGTGCACAGCACCAGGTTCTGCATCATCATGCCGATGCCGAGACCCAGCAGGGCCATGAAGATGGCGGTCTTCCAGTACTCCGTGTCGTAGCGGATGGTGCCCAGCAGACCGAGGCCCGCCGTGATGAGCACGCCACCGCTGACCAGCCAGGCCTTCCAGCGCCCGGTGCGGGTGATGAACTGCCCCGAGACGGTGGAGGAGACGAACAGGCCGCCGATCATCGGGATGGTCAGCACACCCGACATGGTCGGGGACTCGTCGCGGGCCAGCTGGAAGTACTGGGCGAAGAACACCGTGCCGGAGAACATCGCCGTACCGACGAACATCGACGCGATCGACGACAGCGTGATGGTCCGGTTGCGGAACAGCCGCAGCGGGATGAGCGGTTCGGCGGCCTTCGACTCCACGAGGACGAAGATCAGCGCGAGCGCGATCGAGCCGCCGACCATGGCGCAGGTCTGCCAGGAGACCCAGTCGTACTTGTCACCGGCGAAGGTCACCCAGATCAGCAGCAGCGAGACCGCCGCCGCGACGAAGAACGCGCCGGCCCAGTCGACCTTGACGTCCCGCTTCACGACCGGCAGGTGCAGGGTCTTCTGCAGCACGATCAGCGCGATGATCGCGAAGGGCACACCGACGTAGAAGCACCAGCGCCAGCCCAGCCACGAGGTGTCGGTGATGACACCGCCGAGCAGCGGGCCGCCGACGGTGGCGACGGCGAAGGTCGCGCCGAGGTAGCCGGAGTAACGGCCGCGCTCACGCGGGGAGATCATCGCCGCCATCACGATCTGCGCCAGGGCGGACAGACCGCCGACGCCGATGCCCTGGACCACCCGGAAGGTGATCAGCGTGCCGGCGTTCTGGGAGAGGCCGGCGGCCGCGGAGCCGAGGACGTAGATGACCAGCGCTATCTGGACGAGCGCCTTCTTGCTGTAGAGGTCGGCGAGCTTGCCCCACAGCGGGGTGGAGGCCGTCATCGACAGCAGGGCCGCGGTGACGACCCAGGTGTAGGCGGACTGGCCGCCGCCGAGGTCGCCGATGATCTCCGGGAGGGCGTTCGAGACGATCGTGGACGACAGGATCGCCACGAACATCCCGAGCAGCAGCCCGGAGAGGGCCTCCATGATCTGGCGGTGCGTCATGGGGGCGTGCCCGGAGTGCGCGGTGCCTCCCCCGTGCTTGGCGTGGGTGGCCCGCACACCGGCTGGTGTGGTCGTTGCCATGGGCTTCCTTCTCTTACGTGCTTGCGGGTGTACGGGTGATCTCCTCGAACACGCGAGGGGCGGTGCGGCAGTCGTCGAAGCTGGCCCGCAGCCGGGCCATCAGGCCGGTCAGCTGGTCCACCTCGTCGTCGCTCCAGTCGCTGAGCCGCTCGGCGAGCAGCTCACAGGTCCGCTGCGAGAGTTCCTCGAGCTGGGCCAGGCCCGCGGGGGTGAGGTGCAGGATGCGGCCGCGTTTGTCCGCCGGGTCGGGGGAGCGCCGGATCCAGCCGCGCTCGGCGAGATGCGCCGCGTGCCGGCTGGTCACCGACATGTCGACGGCGAGCAGCTCCGAGAGCCTGCTCATGCGCATGTCCCCGTGCCGGGCGAGCAGCGTCAGCACGGCGGCGGAACCGCTCGGGCAGTCGGACGGCAGGATCCGTCCCATCTCCCGCTTCACGGCTCCGAAGGCGCTGAACTGGCGGATCAGCTCCTCGTACTGCGCCTGGCGCCGGGCCATCCCCACCATCTCCCGTGTTCGTTGCTTAGGGCAACCATAGGAGTGATTGGTTGCTACAGGCAAACAAAATGGACCACCCTCGGCATAAAAACTTGGCAAAGGCAAGTATTGCGACCGTAAACGCGCACGTGGGAGCGGATGCGGCGGGCTGACCACCCCCGCTTGGGCCGCCGCGGCGGATTCGCTAGTGTCTCGGGGCATGGCTAACACCCAGGGCCCCCAGGGCAACCACGACCCCGCCGGCAGCACCCAGATGTTCCGCGCGTTCGTCGACGAGGCCCCGCAGGGCCGTCAGCCGGCGGCCGCCTCCTCCTCCGGTCCCCGTATCGGCCTGATCGTCGGTGTCGTCGTGGCCGTGGCGATCGTCGCGGCGGTGGCCTGGCTCGCGCTCAAGTAGGCCCCTTCCGGGCGCCGGCCCCGATCGGCGCCCGGAGTACGACCTCCGCCCGCCGGTCCCTCAGTCGACCCCGAGCGCCCCGATGATGTGCGGTCCCGAAGGTCACCGTGCCCGAACGGACCGCACGGCCACCGGAGTTCCGGGACGCCACGGTCACCTCCTCGCACCAGCGATCCTCGGCGACGGCCCGCACCGGCTCGCCCCAGGCTGGGGAGCCGGGGGCGTTCGTACGGCTGGAGGAGGGCGCGGCTGCCGCGGAACCGGGGTCCGTGGCCCCGGAGTTGGCGCCGCCTGCCGTGCGGGGCGCCCAGACGGACGACGGCCGCCGACGCGCCGGTCGTGGCGCCTCGACGGCCATACGTCCATGTCGTACGCGGCATCGGGCCTTGTCGGCTGACGCCCTGTCACCTATGGACCCGCGGTGCGGGCTTCAGTCCGAGATCAGGCCCTCGCGCAGCTGGGACAGGGTCCGGGTGAGCAGTCGGGAGACGTGCATCTGGGAGATGCCGACCTCCTCGCCGATCTGGGACTGGGTCATGTTGGCGAAGAAGCGCAGCATGATGATGCGCCGTTCGCGCGGCGGCAGCTTGGCGAGCAGCGGCTTGAGGGACTCGCGGTACTCCACGCCCTCCAGAGCGGTGTCCTCGTAACCGAGGCGGTCCGCCAGCGAGCCCTCGCCGCCGTCGTCCTCCGGGGCGGGGGAGTCCAGCGAGGAGGCGGTGTACGCGTTGCCGACCGCGAGGCCGTCGACGACGTCCTCCTCCGACACGCCCAGGACGGCGGCGAGTTCGGTGACCGTCGGGGAGCGGTCGAGCTTCTGGGAGAGCTCGTCGCTGGCCTTGGTCAGGGCCAGGCGCAGTTCCTGGAGCCGTCTGGGCACCCGGACCGACCACGAGGTGTCGCGGAAGAACCGCTTGATCTCGCCCACGACCGTCGGCATCGCGAACGTCGGGAACTCGACGCCCCGTTCGCAGTCGAAGCGGTCGATCGCCTTGATCAGGCCGATGGTGCCGACCTGGACGATGTCCTCCATCGGCTCGTTGCGCGAGCGGAAGCGGGCCGCCGCGTAGCGCACCAGCGGGAGGTTGAGCTCGATGAGGGTGTCCCGGACGTATGCACGCTCGGGGCTGTTCTCGTCGAGGGCGGCCAGCCGCAGGAAGAGGGAGCGGGACAGGGTGCGGGTGTCGATGGCTCCCGAGGTCTCCGGGAGGGCCTGGACCTCCACGGGCTCGACAGCCGTGGTGTCGTCGAGCGTGGGCGCAGCCTCGCTCTTGATGAGCGTGAGCACCTTCGAGCTGCCCTGGTCTGCGGACATGCCACCCCCTTTGGGTCGCGGGACGGTCGCGGCAACGCTCCGGGGAGGAACGCCGGCCTTCACCTGAATACCGGAGCCCGAGCCCCGGCAAACGCTCTTCCCGCAGAATGTCACATGTCGGCAACACGCTGTAGTGACATGTCGACATGCGAGACGCGAATCCGCCCTGGATAAAGGGGGTCTGACGGTTTTTCGGCTGAGAACTGTCGGGAACGTCGCAGGTGAGCGATTCGCTCTTCCCGGTTACATCTCGATCCTGCTTGCGAACTGCGGTGTTCCGGAACGCGCTCCCGTGCGCCCCTCATGCACCCGGCTGTGCACCCGACTTTGTGCCCGACCGCGCACCTGACTATGCGTCGATCCGATTGGCCGACCGCAGCCGCTGGAAGCTACGCGCGAGTAGCCGCGAGACATGCATCTGGGAGACGCCGAGTTCCGCGCTGATCTGCGACTGGGTGAGATTGCTGTAGTAGCGGAGAAGCAGGATCCGCTGTTCCCGCTCGGGCAGTTGGACCAGCAGATGCCGGACGAGGTCGCGGTGCTCCACGCCGTCCAGGGCCGGGTCCTCGTAGCCGAGCCGGTCCAGCAGTCCGGGCATCCCGTCGCCCTCCTGGGCCGCCTCCAGCGAGGTCGCGTGGTACGACCGCCCGGCCTCGATGCAGGACAGCACCTCGTCCTCGCCGATGCGCAGCCGCTCGGCGATCTCGGCCGTGGTCGGGGTGCGCCCGAAGGCGGTCGTGAGGTCCTCGGTGGCGCTGCTGACCTGCACCCACAGCTCGTGCAGCCGGCGCGGGACGTGGACGGTGCGTACGTTGTCCCGGAAGTACCGCTTGATCTCGCCGATGACGGTCGGCATCGCGAACGTCGGGAACTGCACGCCCCGGTCCGGGTCGAAGCGGTCGATCGCGTTGATCAGCCCGATGGTGCCGACCTGGACGACGTCCTCCATCGGCTCGTTGCGCGAGCGGAAGCGGGCGGCGGCGTAGCGCACCAGCGGCAGGTTCGCCTCGATGAGTGCCGCACGCACCCGGTTGTGCTCCGGTGTGCCCGGCTGGACCTGCTTGAGCTGGGCGAAGAGCACCTGGGTGAGGGCCCGGGTGTCCGCGCCCCGGCTGCGCTGGGGGGCGGCGGGCGGCGGGGCCTGGGCGGGCGGCGGCGCCTGGGTGGGTGCCGGGGGCTGGGTGGGCGCCTCTTCCTGAGGCGGCGCAGTACTGGCCGACACGGTCAACGCCACCTCTTCATCGGTCTTCAGCGATCAACTCATCCGTCAAAAGCGGTCATAGCATCACAAGACATGTGCACTGTGTGCAAGCACCGCATAACCCCGTGTTGAGGGAAGAGTTGGGGCATAAGGCGCAAAAACGCCCCCCGCCGTTCCGGCGAGGGGCGTGCGCGGAGGGGGTTCAGTACGCGTAGTCCGCGATCACCCAGGTGGCGAACTCCTTCCAGAGCGCCACTCCCGCCTGGTGCTCCGGGTGCTCCACGTACCGCCGCAGTGCGTCCGCGTCCTCGAACCCCGAGTTGATGGCGAAGTCGTAGGCGATGGGGCGGTCGCTGAGGTTCCAGCCCAGCTCCCAGAACCGGATCTCCTCGATCTTCCCGTCGAGCGCGCGGAAGGCCTCGACCCCCGCCACGACCCGCGGGTCATCGCGCTCGACGCCCTCGTTGAGCTTGAACAGGACGAGGTGGCGGATCATGTGCGCTCCTAGTTCTGCGCCCCGTCGGCGAGCCAGGTGAAGAAGTCGCCGATGGCCTTGGCGGCGTCCGATATGCCCTCGAACCCTATCTGGACGTAGTCCGCGGCCTTCTCCGGGTCCGTGATGATCACGTACAGCACGAAGACCACGATGATGTAGACAGCGGCCTTCCTGGAATTCACCGCCACCGCGGCCTCCCCCGTGACTGTTGAGTCCTCTGGGACTTCTGTGTCGGCCGCGAGTGTAGCTTCAGGTCGTATTTAAGGACCAACGACCTGCGGCTACGGGTCCTTTGCCGGTCCCGCACCTCGACGGGGGAGGCGCCTCGGCCGGTCTTCTCGCGCCCGGACGCACGAAGGGCCCCGTCTGACGACGGGGCCCTTCTCAAGCGGTAGCGGAGGGATTTGAACCCTCGGTGACTTGCGCCACACTCGCTTTCGAGGCGAGCTCCTTCGGCCGCTCGGACACGCTACCGAGGGAGACCTTACAGCACGGCGGGGCGTGGTTTGAAATCGGATTCAGCGGTCCCGGAAGAACGCGGTGAGCAGGGCCGAGCACTCCGGTGCCAGCACGCCGCCGATCACCTCGGGGCGGTGGTTGAGGCGCCGGTCCCGCACGACGTCCCACAGGGAGCCGGCCGCGCCGGCCTTGTCGTCACGGGCGCCGTAGACGACGCGGTCCACACGGGACTGCACCAGCGCGCCCGCGCACATCGTGCAGGGCTCCAGGGTGACGACGAGCGTGCAGCCGGTCAGCCGCCACTCGCCGAGCTTCGCGGCGGCCCGCCGGATCGCCAGGACCTCCGCGTGGGCGGTCGGGTCGCCGACCGCCTCGCGTTCGTTGTGCCCGGCCCCGAGCACGGTGGTGCCGTCCGCGGCCAGTACGACGGCCCCCACGGGGACGTCCGGACCGGCCCGCCCGGCCTCGTCCAGGGCGAGCCGCATCGCGGCCCGCCAGCGGTCGCGCACCGGGTCCCGGGGCCCCTCGGTGATCCTCCCGGTCAGCGGACGGTCTCCAGCACCTCCGAGGCGCCCAGGGCCTCGGCGATCGCGGTGAGCGCGTCCTCGGACAGGGACTTCAGCTCCTTCACGCTGACGCCCAGGTCGTCGAGGACTCCGGAGTCACCGACCGGACCGTGCGGCACGGCCTCGGCGGAGCCGCCGCCCTCGGCGACGTCGTCGTCCTCCTCCTCGTCCGCACCGTCCTCGGTGCCGTCGAGGTCGAGGGCGTCCAGGTCGGGTTCGTCGTCCTCGGGCTCCCTTCCGAGCAGTTCGTCGGTGAGCAGGATCTCGCCGTAACTGCTGCGGGCAGCGGCGGCGGCGTCCGAGACGTAGATACGAGGGTCTTCCTCACCGTCGATGCGGACGACGCCGAACCAGACGTCTTCCTGTTCGATCAGTACGAGCACCGTGTCGTCCTCGGCCGCGGCTTCCCGGGCGAGGTCGGCCAGATCCGACAGCGTCTCCACATTGTCGAGGAGCTCTGTGTCGCTCGCTTCCCACCCGTCTTCGGTGCGCGCGAGCAGTGCGGCGAAGTACACCGTGACTCTCCCACTGGTCATAGGTGTGCCGGTTGGGGGTCCCCCCGGCGGAGGCTGTGGGCGGGGAGGCATTGGCTCCGAGCCCCGCCCACTCGGAATCGTGGCAGAAACGGAGCGTTCAGGGGACGTCTTCGGCACCCTGTGTCCGCCCGTTTTGATCGTCCACCAGCGGGATCGTACGCGGCTCGGGCGGCGGGGACCTACGCGGGCGCCGGAAGAGGGCGGGTCGCGCCCCGGGGCGGTCGGCCTACCAGCGGAAGGTGCGCATACGCATCGCGTGGCGCAGCCGGGCGGTCTTGGCGCGGCGCGGCTGGACACGGTCGCGCAGCTCCCGGGCCTCGGCGAGATCGCGCAGGAACTGGGCGCGGCGCCTGCGGCGTTCGGCGTCGGTCTCCCCTCGCGCCGCGTTGTCGTACGACTCCCGTGTCCCGGGCGACTCCTGGTCCGGCATGTGTTCACCACCCCATTGCGTCCTTCCCACTTTCCCTCCGACGAGCGGTTTGATGCCAGCGGGCGGGTGACCGGGGGTTTGCGGGCGCGCGGGACGCCGGGGGCGGTGGGCCCGGTTAATGTTGTGGACATGCGTCTCCACGTCGTCGACCACCCCCTGGTCGCTCACAAGCTCACCACGCTGCGCGACCGGCGCACCGACTCCGCGACCTTCCGCCGGCTGGCCGACGAACTGGTCACCCTGCTCGCCTACGAGGCCACCCGGGACGTGCGGACCGAGGCGGTCGACATCACGACCCCGGTCACCACGACCACCGGTGTCAAGCTCTCCTACCCGCGCCCCCTGGTGGTGCCGATCCTGCGGGCCGGCCTCGGCATGCTCGACGGCATGGTCCGGCTGCTGCCGACCGCCGAGGTGGGCTTCCTGGGCATGATCCGCAACGAGGAGACGCTGGAGGCGTCCACGTACGCCACGCGCATGCCGGAGGACCTCTCCGCGCGCCAGGTGTACGTCCTCGACCCGATGCTGGCCACCGGCGGCACGCTCGTCGCGGCGATCCGCGAGCTGATCAGGCGGGGCGCGGACGACGTGACGGCCGTGGTGCTGCTCGCCGCGCCCGAGGGCGTGGAGCTCATGGAGCGCGAGCTGGCGGGGACGCCGGTCACGGTCGTGACGGCGGCCGTCGACGACCACCTGAACGAGCACGGGTACATCGTGCCGGGCCTGGGCGACGCCGGTGACCGCCTCTATGGCGCCGCCGAGTAAGGACCCGGTCCTGCCGTAGGGGTGCGGGGGCCGCGGGCCGGCAGTGGCCGGTCGCGCGGCCCCCGCGCCCCTTCGAGGTTTCCTCAGCAGCTCTTCCCGGAGGGGCTCGGTGACGGCTGCGGCCTGCCCAGCGCGGCCAGCGCCTTGTCCGCCGTGGCCTTCGCCGTGAGGGACCTGAACCCGGTCCCGATGATCAGGTCCAGGTCTTTGCCCTTACGGCCGTCAGGACGCGCCTGCGCGCCCGCCAGCTGGGTGCCGAGGACCGGCAGCGAGGTGCTCACGGCGGAGGTGGGTCCGAGCAGCAGCCCGGTGCCCTTGACCTTCTTGTCGAACTCGGCGCTCGCGTTGCCCACGTCGCCGATCTTGAAGCCGCGCTTTTTCAGCTCGTCGGCGGTCTTCTTGGCGAGGCCCGCGCGCGGCGTGGCGTTGAAGACGTTGACGGTGATCTTCGCCGGCGCGGGATACGCGGTGCCGGCGGTGGCCGACGCCGACGGGGACGCCTTGGTCCCGCAGTCCGCCTTGGTACCGGCCGCCGCCGAGGCCTGGTCACTGTTGCCGGTGAAGACCTCGATGAGCTGCAGGGTGCCCCAGCCGACCAGACCGAGCGCGGTGACCGAGGCCACGGTCGCGACGACGAGCCGGCCGCGCCGCCGGGGGCGGCGCATGCGTGGGTACTTGTCCCCCGTGATCCGGTATTTGCCGCCCATGCCTGGGGGAGTCAGCATGCTCATGGGCGCAGCGTAGTGCGCCCGGGCGATGATGCCTACTAAATGATCATTGGATTCGGGTCAGGTGAACCCGAAAGGGCCAACCCTTCACAGGGACGCCACTCAATCCAGCTCCAGTACACGCGCGTGGAGCACCTGACGCTGCTGGAGCGCCGCTCGTACCGCGCGGTGGAGACCGTCCTCGAGATACAGGTCGCCCTGCCACTTCACGACGTGCGCGAAGAGGTCGCCGTAGAACGTGGAGTCCTCGGCGAGCAGGGTTTCCAGGTCGAGCTGGCCCTTGGTCGTCACCAGCTGATCGAGGCGGATCGGGCGCGGAGCGACGTCCGCCCACTGCCGGGTGCTTTCCCGGCCATGGTCGGGGTATGGCCGGCCGTTTCCGATGCGCTTGAAGATCACACGGAAAGCCTACCGGTCAAGACCTTCCGGGCGCAGCCATGGCGACGGAGTGTGATGCTGGAAAAGATGCCGCAAGAGGGGGCAAACCGGAACAGGTGCCTGAGATGAGTGACAGCGAGACCATGCCGCAGGCCGCCGCTCCCGAGGCCCCGGGCAGTGCCCCCGCCCTCCCGAAGGAGGCCCTGGAGATCGCCTCCGGGTACGCCTTCAGCGGCCCCGCCCTCGATCTCGGCGCCCTGCTCTGGGACGGGGTGTGCCTGCCGGACGCGCAGGTCAGGATCCCGCTGGCGATGCTGAACCGGCACGGTCTGGTGGCGGGCGCCACGGGCACCGGCAAGACCAAGACGCTCCAGCTGGTCGCCGAGCAGCTCTCCGCGCAGGGTGTGCCGGTGTTCCTGGCCGACATCAAGGGGGACGTGTCCGGGATCTCGGCACCCGGCGCCGAGAACGACAAGGTCCGGGCCCGGGCCGCCGACGTCCACCAGCGGTGGACCGCGACCGGCTTCCCGGCCGAGTTCTACGCCCTCGGCGGCATCGGCCACGGCATCCCCGTACGGGCCACGATCACCGACTTCGGCCCGCTGCTGCTGTCGAAGGTGCTCCAGCTGAACCAGACCCAGGAGCAGTCGCTCGGCCTGGTCTTCCACTACGCCGACAGCAAGGGGCTCGAACTCGTCGACCTCAAGGACCTCCGGGCCGTCGTCACCTTCCTGACCTCCGACGAGGGCCGGCCGGAGCTGAAGGGCATCGGCGGGCTGTCGAGCGCCACGGCCGGGGTCATCCTGCGCGCGCTCACCGCCTTCGAGGCGCAGGGCATGGCCGACTTCTTCGGAGAGCCGGAGTTCGACACGAACGAGCTGCTGCGCACGGCCGAGGACGGGCGCGGCATGGTCTCCGTCCTCGAACTGCCCGCCGTGCAGGACAAGCCGCGGCTGTTCTCGACGTTCCTGATGTGGCTGCTGGCCGACCTGTTCCACGATCTGCCGGAGGTCGGGGACACCGACAGGCCGAAGCTCGTCTTCTTCTTCGACGAGGCGCATCTGCTCTTCCACGGCGCCTCGAAGGCGTTCCTCGACTCGGTCACGCAGACCGTCCGGCTGATTCGCTCGAAAGGGGTCGGCGTCTTCTTCGTGACGCAGACCCCGAAGGACGTGCCCGCCGACGTCCTCGCCCAGCTCGGCAACCGTGTCCAGCACGCCCTGCGGGCCTTCACCCCGGACGACCAGAAGGCGCTGAAGGCCACCGTGCGGACCTTCCCGGACTCGGCGTACGACCTGGAGGAGCTGCTCACCGGACTCGGCACGGGGGAGGCGGTGGTCACGGTGCTCAGCGAGAAGGGCGCCCCGACCCCGGTCGCCGCGACCCGGCTGCGCGCCCCCGAGTCCCTGATGGGCCCGGTCGACACCACCGCCCTCGACGGCGCGGTCACGGCCTCGCCGCTGTACGGGCGTTACGCACAGGCTGTGGATCGCGAGTCGGCCTACGAGAAGCTGGGCGCCCGGCGCGGGGCCAAGGGGCCGGACGAGATGACGGCCGAGCCGGCGCGGCCCCCGGCCCCGGCGGACTCGCGGAAGGAAGAGCCCTCTGTCGTCCGCCAGGTCGTCGACAGCGGTGTGTTCAAGTCCCTCGCCCGGTCGCTGGGCACGCAGATCGGCCGGGAGATCAGCCGCTCGATCTTCGGTACGGCTCGGCGGAGGCGGTAGCCGGACGGGCCCCGCCTCCGCCGTGGCCCTCGCTCAGCGCGCCCGCTGTTCCTGCGGGGACGGCTGCGGCTTCGGTTCCTGCCGGGCCTGCGGCTTGGGCGCGTTGCGGGAGGCCTCGGCGCGCACGAGGGCGCGCAGGACGGCATACGGGTCGACGGGCATGGTGGTGCTCTCCTTGGGTCGCTGCTGACTGGCCTGTGTCCTCGGGAGCGAGGGCCGGTCAGCAGCGCAGGACCACCGTGCGCAGGAGGGGCAGGGCGTACGGCGGCCGGGGCGGCACCGGCAGGGGCCGGTCCGCGGGCACACCGGGCGCCGGGGTGGGGCGGGGCGCGGGGCTCAGGGGGGCGACGGGGCGGTGGACGGCGCGGGCCGGGGGCCGCAGGGCCGTGTCGAGGACGTCGTACTCGACGAGCTCGGCGGAGACGGCCGGGGCGACGGCGGTGGCGGCGTGCGCCCCGGCGTGGCCGCCCGGCACGAGCAGCGCGAGCAGCAGGACGAAGGCGCGGAGCCAGGTTCTGGTGCTGCTCATGATTGCTGCTCTGCCCCTGGGAGTACGAGGTTCATCGCGTCGTCCGTGAGATCCGCCCGCACGGCTCACTCACACCGTGCGGGGCACCTGACCGGCCCGCCCGCGCATCCGTACCGCGGTGACGATCTCGACGAGCCCCACGGCGACCAGCCAGATCCCGCCGACCACCGTGAGGACGGCGACCGACTCGAAGGGGGAGTCGATCAGCACGATCCCGGCGACGAACGTGAGGATGCCGAGGAGGACGTGCCAGCCGCGGGCGGGCATCGAGGGGTCGGAGGCGGCGGCCAGGGTCTGGGTGATCCCGCGGATGAGCCAGCCGATGCCGATCCACAGGGCGAGCAGCAGGAGCGACTGCATGGGGCCGCGGAAGCAGAACAGTCCCAGCAGGATCGACAGCGCCCCGCTGAGGAAGGCGAGGACGCGCAG
Organism: Streptomyces sp. NPDC034103; assembly: GCF_055575395.1. Lineage (NCBI taxonomy): Bacteria > Bacillati > Actinomycetota > Actinomycetes > Kitasatosporales > Streptomycetaceae > Streptomyces > Streptomyces sp. NPDC034103. Next base: position 608,812 of record NZ_JBVISS010000003.1, read on the forward strand.
GCCCGTGGTCCGGTGCGTGCCGAAGGCGGAGACCAGCTGGAACACCCCGCTGACGACGAGGTAGACGCCGAAGAGGACGCCGGTGGCCCGGAGCGTGGAGCCCGGCCAGATCAGCACCAGGACGCCCAGGACCAGCGAGGCGACACCGGTGAGCAGGACGACCTGCCAGGCCGCCCGGGACAGCGCGTGCAGGGGGCCTTCGAGGGGCGGCTCGGGCTCATGGGCGCGGTGCTGCGTGTGCACCCTGCGGTCGTCGTACTCCGGCCCCCGGGGGGAGCCGCTCGGTGCTTCGGTCATGGTCCATGCTGGGACCGGGCGCGACCCTCCCGCGCGGTGGGCTGCGCCGATCGGCTTACCTCTTGGCGGCCTTCGCGTCCTTGGCGGGTTTGGCGGCCTTCGCGGCCTTGGCCGCCGCCTTCATCTCCTGCTTGTGCGCCCGCACCTTCGTCAAAGACTCCGGCCCCGTGATGTCGGCGACGGACCGGAAGGCGTCGGCCTCGCCGTACGCGCCGGCCGCCTCGCGCCAGCCCTTGGGCCGTACGCCGAGCCGCTTGCCCAGCAGGGCCAGGAAGATCTGGGCCTTCTGCTTGCCGAAGCCGGGCAGGGACTCCAGCCGGGCCAGCAGCTCGCGCCCGTCGTCGACGCCCTTCCAGACGAGCTCGGCGCTGCCGTCGTAGTGCTCCACGAGGTACTGGCACAGCTGCTGGATCCGCTTGGCCATGGAGCCGGGGTAGCGGTGCACCGCGGGCTTCTCGGAGAGCAGCGCCGCGAAGGCCTCGGGGTCCTGCGTGGCGATCTCGTGCGCGTCCAGGTCGTCGCCGCCGAGGCGGTCCGCGATGGTCCGGGGCCCCTTGAACGCCCACTCCATCGGAACCTGCTGATCCAGCAGCATCCCGACCAGCGCGGCGAGCGGGGAGCGCCCGAGCAGCTCGTCGGCCTCGGGGTCCTGGGCGAGGTGAAGGGTGACGTCCATGACCCCGATCATGCCCCGGAGCGCGTCGGAGCTCCACGCGGGGAACGGCCGACGCGGCGCCGGACCCGACGGCTGCGGAGGACGCCCGCGCGACGGGACCCTCAGGCCGCCCGCCAGTACCCCAGGGCGTGGGTGCGGTCCTTGGGGACCCCGAGGTCCTTGCGGACGTAGGCGGACAGGGTGCGGGTCGTCGCGGTGTCGCAGGCGATCCAGACGTAGGCGTCCGGGTGGGCCTTCAGGAGGTCGGGGAGGTCTCGCCTGACCTCGTCGACCAGCGTGGTGGAGGCGCGGACGTCGTGGCGGGACGGGTCGGTGCGGAAGGGGAGGCCGGTGGTGGGGCCCTCGAACCAGATGGTCGCGGGGGACGAGCCCAGGGCGTCCAGCAGGGAGTTGATGGCGGGCAGGGACGCCGGGTCGCCGATCGCGACGACGTGGGTGGGGGCCGGGTCGGGGTGCTCGAAGCCCGTGCCGTGGACGGTGGCCTCGATCGTGTCGCCGGGCTTCGCCGTACGCGCCCAGTCGCTGGCCACACCCTCGTGCAGGGCGAACTCCAGGCTGAAGGTGCCGGCCGCGGGGTCCGGATCGACGAGGGTGTACGCCCGCTGGTGCGGCTTGCCCGCGGCGGAGAACCACAGCCGGACCCACATCGTGGGGTGCACGCCGGTCGCGGCCAGCATCCCGCCGTCGGTCAGGTGCAGCCGCCGGTACGCCGGGGTGACGTCCTCGGCGCCCGTGACGGTGAAGACGTAGTCCTTCGCCCGCAGCAGTCGAAGGACCGCGCCCTCCCAGCCGTGCCCCTGCGCCATCGTCTCTTCACCTCTCGCGTACGCTTCCACCACTGATAACTTAGGTGAGCCTAACCTAAAGCACAGGAGAGACCCAGAGTGAGCGCCGAGATCTACCGGGACGAGTGGGGTGTCCCGCATCTGCGCGCCGGCAGCGTGCGCGAACTCGCCCGTGCCCAGGGCCGGGTCACCGCCCGCGACCGGGCCTGGCAGCTGGAGGTCGAGCGGCACCGGGCACGCGGCACCTCCGCCGCCGTCCTCGGCGCCGACGCCCTGTCCTGGGACCGCTTCGCACGACGGGCCCGCCTCGACGACACCGCGCGACGCTGCTTCGAGACCCTGAGCGGCCAGGACCCGGAGACCGCCGCGTGGGTGCGGGCGTACGTCGACGGCGTCAACGAGCAGCTCGCCGAGGCGACCCTGCCGCTAGGCACCCCCGGCCGCTGGGAGCCCTGGACCCCGCTCGGCGTCTGGCTCGCCACCCACATCCTCTTCGCGGGCTTCCCCGCCAAGCTCTGGCGCGAGCAGGCGATCCGGCACCTCGGCGAGGAGGCCGTCGGACTCTTCGCCGCCGACGGGCCCGGCACCTCCGGCAGCAACGGCTGGCTGGTGAGCGGCGAGCGGACCGTGACCGGACAGGCGATCATCGCCGGCGACCCGCACCGCTTCATCGAGGACCCCGGCGTCTACCAGCAGATCCACCTGTCCTGCCCGGAGTTCGACGTCGTCGGCCTCGCCGTCCCCGGCATCCCGGGCATCGCCCACTTCGGCCACACCGGCACCGTGGCCTGGGCCATCACCAACGCCATGGCCGACTACCAGGACCTCTACCAGGAGCGGCTCAGAAGGACCGGCGCGGGTGTCGAGGCCCTCGGCCCGGACGGCAGGTGGCGGCGCGCGTCCCGGCACACCGAGACCGTCGAGGTGGCGGGCGAGGAGCCGGTCGAGGTCGAGGTCATCGAGACCGAGCGCGGCCCGGTGATCGCCGGCGGACCCGAGGGCCTCGACGACGGCACCCCCCTCGCCCTCAGCCTGCGCACCCCGCCCCGCGTCACCGGCGACCTCGGCTTCGGCGCCCTGCTGCCCCTCCTGCGCGCCCGCCGCGTCGCCGACGTGGACCGGGCCTTCGACACCTGGGCCGAACCCGTCAACGTCGTCCAGGCCGCCGACACCGAGGGCGGGCTGCTGCACCGGGTCGCGGGCAGGGTGCCGGTGCGCTCCGCGGCCAACCGCACCCGGACCGTCCCCGCCTGGGAGCCCGGGCACGCGTGGACGGGCTGGCACGCCATGCCCCGCGCCGGACTCACCGACGGGGTCGCGGTGATGGCCAACCAGCGCGGCCCGGCCGCCCCGCTCGGCGTGGAGTTCGCCCCGCCGCACCGGGCGAACCGCATCGCGCGGCTGCTCGCGGAGAAGGAGCGGTGGACGGCGGACGACATGCCCGCGATCCACATGGACACCCATCTCGCGTCCGCCGCACCCCTGTTGGACCACCTCACCGCGCTCCCGGACCTGTCCCCCGGGGCCACCGAGATCCGCGACACGCTGCTGGCCTGGGACCGCCGCATGGACGCGGACAGCACCGGCGCCGCCCTGTACTCGGCGGTGCGCGGCGCGGTCGTACGCCGGCTCGCCGCCCACCCCGCGTTCGCCGCGCTGACCTCCCCGCCCGCCTACCCCGAGGTCCTGCTGCCCTGGCTCGCCCTGGTCCCGAGGATCGGCTACGCCCTCGAACACCTGCTGCGCGCCGAGGAGTTGTCCGGCGTCGACCGCCCCGCCGAGATCCGCGCGGCCGTCGAGGAGGTCGCCGCAGGGAAGGCCCCGGGGACCTGGGGCGAGACCCACCGCCTGTTCGCCTGGCGGGCGCTGCCGGACCCGCCGGACGGGGAGCACGCCGCACCCGGTCTGTCCGGCGACCACGACTGCGTGCTGTGCACCTCGGCCGTCCCCGGCCTGACCGACCGGGCCGCGCGCGGGCCCGCCGCCCGGTACGTGTGGGACCTGGCCCGGCGCGAGGACAGCCGCTGGGTGGTTCCGCTGGGCGCCTCCGGGGTGCCCGGCTCGCCCCATCACCGTGACCAACTGCCCCTGTGGCTGGTGGGCGACCTCGTCCCGGTCGTCACCGACTTCGAACAGCTCAGCAAGGAGAGCGATGTCTGAGACCTACGTCCACGAGCAGAAGGTCGACGGCTTCGGCACCGTCCGGGTCCGCGTCCTCGACGCGCGGGCCGACGCCGAGACGCTGCACGGCTGGGTGAGCGAGGAACGCGCCGCGTTCTGGGGCATGAACGGCCTCACCCGCGACCAAGTGGCCGAGATCTACGCCCACATGGACACCCTCGACACCCACCACGCCTTCGTGCTGGAGAAGGACGGCGAACCGGTCGGGCTGCTCCAGACCTACGAGCCGGAGGCCGACCGGGTCAGCGAGTGCTACCCCGTCGAGCCCGGGGACATCGGCGTCCATCTGCTGCTCGCGCCCGCCGGGGCCGACGGCGGGCGCAACGGCTGGTCCGCGGCGCTCCTCGGCGCCGTCACGACGTTCGTCCTCACGGACCGCGAGCGGGTCGTGGTCGATCCCGACGTCCGCAACGACAAGGCCATCGCCCGCTTCCTGCGGCAGGGGTTCGTGCCCGGCGAGCGGGTCGTGCTGCCGGAGATCGACCTCCCGGGCGTGTACCTGCCCGAGAAGCACGCCCAACTGGCGTTCCTGACACGGGCGGTAGCCTTCCCCGGGTGACCCCAGAAGACCTCGTCGCCCACTACGGACTGGAACCGATCCCGCGCGAGGGGGGCCTGTTCCGCCGTACCTGGGCGGGCCCCGAGCGCGCGGATGGCCGGCCCGAGGGCTCGGCCATCGTCGCCCTGCTCACCTCCGACGACTTCTCCGCCCTGCACCGCCTGCCCAACGACGAGGTCTGGCACTTCTACCTCGGCGACCCCCTGGACCTGCTGCTCCTCGCCCCGGACGGCACGACCTCCACCCCCGTCCTCGGACCCGACGTCCGCGCCGGACAGCACCTCCAGCTGACCGTGCCCGGCGGCACCTGGATGGGGGCGCGCTCCCGCGGCGCCTGGACCTTCTTCGGCTGCACGATGGCCCCCGGGTTCACCTACGAGGGCTATGAGCACGGGGAGTTCGAGGCACTGGCGGCGCGCTATCCCGCGCAGAGCGACCGGATCGCGGCACTGTGCCGCCCATGAGACTCCTCGAAGGTCAGGTCGCCCTCGTCACGGGCGCGGGCGGCGGCATCGGGCGGGGGATCGCGCTGCGGTTCGCCGAGCAGGGCGCCGCGGCGGTCGCCGTGCACTGCCGTACGGCGGTGGCGGCGGCCGAGGAGGTCGCGTCCCGGGTCCGGGAGGCGGGCGCCCGGGCCGTCGTCCTGCGGGCCGACCTCACGGACGCGGACGCCTGCCGGGAGCTGGTGCGGGAGGCGTCCGCGTGGGGCGGCGGGCTGACCGCGCTGGTCAACAACGCCGGGGTGCAGCCGGTGCGGGCGCTGCCCGCGATGACGGCCGACGAATGGCGGGAGGTCGTCGACACCAACCTGACGAGCGTGTTCGCCTGCACGCAGGCCGCGGCCGAGGTGATGGAGGGCGGGTCCGTCACCCACATCGCCTCGATCGAGGCGCACGCCCCGGCCGCCGGCCACGCCCACTACGCCGCGTCCAAGGCGGCCGCGGTGATGCACGCCCGCGCGGCGGCCCTCGAGTACGGCCCGCGCGGTGTGCGCGTCAACAGCGTCTCGCCCGGCCTGATCGACCGGGACGGCCTCGCCGGGGACTGGCCGGACGGGGTCGGCCGGTGGCTCGACAAGGCGCCCCTGGGCCGGCTGGGGCGGCCCGAGGACGTGGCGGACGCCTGTGTGTTCCTCGCCTCGCCGCTCGCCTCCTTCGTCACCGGGCAGGACCTGGTGGTGGACGGCGGGATGTCGGCACGGCCCACCTGGTGAGTGTTCCGGCGCCCGGGTCCGTACCTCTGGCGGAGGCGAGTCCAGGGCTGAGGAACTGACATGGGGCGTGACGGTGGACGACGAAGGCGTGCAGTTCAGGGCCTGGTGCTGCTCGGCACCGTGCTGGTCCTGCTCCTCTTCCAGGGCGCCGGACCGGCGTCGGCCCATGCCGCCCTGCGCTCCAGCGACCCCCGGGACGGAGTCGTCCTCAAGTCCGCGCCCCGCCACATCACCCTGACCTTCACGGAGTCCGTCGGACTGCTCGACGACTCCTTCCGCGTGCTGAGCCCGAAGAACGAGCGGGTGCGCACGGGGGAGGCCGGCCAGGTGCCCGGCCGCTCCGACAGCGTCCGGGTGGCGCTGCCCGCCGACGGGCTCGGCGAGGGCACCTTCACGGTGGCCTGGCGGGTCGTCTCGGCGGACAGCCACCCGGTGTCGGGGGCGTTCACCTTCTCCGTCGGCGAGCCCTCGGCGACGGCGGTGAGCGTCGACCCGGGGCCGGTGGAGAACCCGGCGACGACCGGCCTGTACACCATCGCCCGCTACCTGGCCTATCTCGCGGTGGCGCTGCTCGTCGGCACCGCGGTCTTCCTCGCGCTGTGCCGGCCGGCGGACGCGAACGTCCTGCCCAGGCTGCTGCGGGTGGGCTGGTGGACCCTGCTCGGCGCCACGGTCGCGCTGTTCGTGCTCCGGGCGCCCTTCGAGGCCGGTACGGGCCCCGCGACGGCCTTCGACGCCGCCGCCCTCGCACGGACGGCGACCAGCCGCCCGGGCCTGGTCCTGCTGGCCCGCCTCGCCCTCCTCGCGCTCACGGCGCTCTTCCTGCTCCGGCTGTTCCGGCGCCGCAGGTCCTCCTACGCGCTCGGCGCCGCCCTCGCCCTCGGCCTCGCCCTGACCTGGGCGGCCGGGGAGCACGCCTCCGCAGGCATCCAGGTGCCGGTGGCGATGACCTCCTCGGTGCTGCACGTCCTGGCGATGGCGGCCTGGCTGGGCGGACTCACGGCCCTGGTCGTCACCCTGTCCCGTGCGGCGGTCCTGGAGCCGGCCACGGTCACGCGCTTCTCCAGGCTGGCCTTCAGCTGCGTGAGCGTCCTCGTCCTCACCGGCGTCTACCAGTCCTGGCGCGGCCTCGGCTCCTGGTCCGCGCTCACCGACACGACGTACGGCAGGCTCCTGGTGGCCAAGCTGACGGCGGTGGTCGTGCTGCTGACGGCGGCCGGGTTCTCCCGGCTGTGGACGGTCCGGCTGGCGACGGCGGAAACGCGGACCGCCGTCGCGCGACGGGTACCGGAGCCGGTCGGCGGCCCCGCGCTGCCCGACGGGCCGCAGGACGGCACGCCGGAGGACGGCCTGCCGGAGGAGCCGCCGCTCGTCGCGGACCGGCGGGGGCTGCGCAGGTCCGTGCTCGCCGAGGTCATCGTCGGGGTGGTGGTGCTGGTGCTCACGACCGTGCTCACCGGGACCGTGCCCGGCCGCGCGGAGGCGGAGGCCGCGCAGAGCCCCGCGGCCGCCGGTCTGCCGGTCGCCTCCGTCAGCCACGTGCCGTTCGAGGTCGGCGGCGCGCGCGGACAGGTGCAGATCACCCTCGACCCCGCGCGGGTCGGCCAGAACTCCGTGGAGGCCGTGGTCCTCGACGCCGAGGGCGGCTTCGCCATCGTGCCCGAACTCCGGCTGTCCTTCTCCCTCCCCGCCCAGGACATCGGCCCCCTCGACGCCCGGCTCACCGACCGGGGCGGCTACTGGGGCACCAACGACCTCGACCTCCCCCTCGCCGGCACCTGGGAGATGAAGGTGACGATCCGGGTCTCGGAGACCGACCAGGTCAGCGAGACGAAGACGGTGAGGATCGGCTGACCGGTCGCTCGACGGGCCGGCGACGATCCGGACGATCGAACCCGATCTAGCGACCGATGAGTTCCAGCCCCTCCGGCGGTCTGCCCTCCGACACCCGCCGAACCGAGAGGAACGATCGCCATGACCGCACCGGTGAAGGGCCCCGCCAGCTACTTCCCCTCCATCGAGAAGAAGTACGGCCGCCCGATCGCGGAGTGGCAGGACCTGATCCGCACCTCGCCCCTGACCCGGCACATGGAACTCGTCGCCTGGCTGAAGACCGAGCACGGTCTGGGCCACGGTCACGCGAACGCGCTGGTGGCGCACACCCTGGCGGAGGGCAGGTGAGCTGGTGCCGCGGCAGGCAACGCTCGCCCCGTCGCGACGCCCTCTCGCCGCACCGGCCGAAGCCCAAGTACGTCCAGTACGAGGGCTTCCGGCCGGCACACAGGCCCGGGCGGAGAGTGACGCGGGCCGTCACGCGGTCACCGCTTTCCTCCTGCGTCCCTGACGTGGCCCTTTACCACATGTAACTGTGAGTAACCTGAAATGGAATCGCTTCGTCCGTAAAATCCCGGGGAACTCTTCTACAACCTTCGCTTCTGCATGCCAGTCTGCTTAACGCAGAGATGTTCGACAGAGTGATGGAAGAGGAGCCCAGAAGGTGACCGTGCGTTCCTTTGCCCGGCGGATAGGGCCGCGAGTAGAGCGGAAGGCCGCCGAGAGCGTGTGGCAGCTGCGCACCATGCGGCGCCGCCGCCGGGCCGCGGTCACGGACCCGGTGCTCCGCCCGGTCGCGGTCCGCGGCCAGCGCCTCTACGGCCGGGTCGTGACCCGGTTCAGCGCCGTCGAGGCCGCCGCCGGCAACCTCGGCCTGGTCGTCGCCGCCCTGGAGCAGGAGGGCATCCCGTACTTCCTGGTGCCGACCGCGCGGACCCGGTACACGGTCGGCGTGAACTCCGTGCACCGCGAGCGTCTCATCGCCGCGCTCGAGGCCCGCAACGAGGGCAAGGCGGTCTTCATCGGCCGGCCGCTGCCCGGCGGGAAGCTCAAGCACCCCGCGCTGTTCATGGACGGCGTGCTGCCGGCGGGCCTGCGCACGGCACCGGTCCTGCGGATCGGGGAGAACCACCTCGGCCCCGCGGGCCAGCTGCTCGCCGGCCCCGAACTCGCCTGCGACGTGGAGTTCTGGGAGGACGGGGCCCAGATCCTCGCCTCCGAGGACGGACCCCGGCGCCTGGCCAAGGTGCAGCCCCAGGCCTCCGAGGACATCTTCGCCGACTCCCTCGTCGCCCCCCGGAACAACGGTGTCACCGACGTCCTGCCGGCCTCCGAGCAGCGGCCCGCCACCGTACGGGTCGGCGAGCGGGAACTGCCGAGCTTCGTCCCGCTGACCCTGCCGACCGTCGAGGACGTGACCTTCCCCGTCGACGTCGTCTACACCTGGGTCGACGGCGAGGAGCCCGCGATGCGGGCCAAGCGCGCCCGCTACCAGGACCGCGGCACCGCCGAGATCCTGGACAAGGAGACCAACGCCTCCCGCTACACCAGCCACGACGAACTGAAGTACTCGCTGCGCTCACTGGCGATGTACGCGGACTTCGTCCGCCACATCTACATCGTGACGGACGGCCAGAAGCCGCACTGGCTCGACGACAGCGCCCCCGGGATCACGGTCGTCGACCACCGCGACATCTTCCCGGCGGACGTGCTGCCCGTGTTCAACTCGCACGCCATCGAGACCCGCCTGCACCACATCCCCGGTCTCTCGGACCACTACCTGTACTTCAACGACGACGTGTTCGTCGGCCGCCGGGTCACCCCCGAGCACTTCTTCCACGGCAGCGGTCTGATGCGCATCCCGGTCTCCCCGCTCAAGATCGGCGTGGGCAAGCCGCACGCCGAGGAGACGGCGACCAACTCCGCCAGCAAGAACGTCCGGGCGCTGCTGCTGGAGCGGTTCGGCCGGATGACCACGCACAACTTCATGCACACCCCCCTGCCGCAGCAGCGGCGGACGCTCCAGACCCTGGAGGAGCTCTTCCCGGAGGACATCCGCCGCACCATGGCGTCCCGCTTCCGGGCACCGCAGGACATCGCCCTGACGGCTCCGCTGCTCTACCAGTACGCCCTGATGACCGGCAACGGCCTGCCGGGCAAGTACAGCTTCCGGTACGTCAACATCAGCCGCCCGGACGCCGACCAGCGCCTGGCCGACCTGCGCCGCAACCGCCGCTTCGACTTCTTCTGCCTCAACGACGTCGACGTACCGCCCGAGGAGCGCGAACAGGTGAGCGTCCGGATGCGCGAGTTCCTGGAGGACTACTTCCCCTTCGCCAGCCCGTACGAGAAGCAGGACTGACGGGCCGGGGGGAAGGGACATGGGAGGAAGAGGCATCGGTCTCCGCTTCGGACTGCCGGGGGGCATCCGAGCGGCGCGGAGACATCTGCTGAGCCTGCGCGCCTGGCTGACCGCCCGGCTGTGGGCCCTGTACGCGGCCAGATCCCGCAGACGCCTGCGGGCCGCGGTACCGGACCTGCACCGGGTCAGCTTCGGACCGACGCGCCTGTACGGCCGTACGGTCGCCGGATACACCGCCGCGGACGCGGTGGCGGCCGACCTGGAGCGGGTGTGCGCCCTGCTGGACGGGATCGGCGTCCCGTACTTCCTGGTCCCCGCCGACCCAGGACAGGGCACCACCCGGCAGGTCCTCGGCGTCCCCGAGAGCCACCGCGAGGCCCTCCTGGCCCAGGCCCGCCGCCGCTTCGCCGGAACCGTCGGATACGTCGGCGCGGTCGGACCGGACGGCACGGTGACGAGCGCGGCACTGTGGGCGGACGGCAAGCTGCCGCGGCCCGTGCGCCGGGCCGGGGTCCTGCGTACCGGCGTCGTACGCCTGGGCCCCCAGCGGCAGGTGCTCACCGGCCTGGAGACGGGCTGCGACATCGAGTTCTGGCGCCACGGCCAGGACCTCGGCACGGACCCCGCCTGGCTCACCGTCCCCGGCGACCGCCTGCCGGACGTCTTCGGCCCGGCCCTGGTCGCCCCGCGCCGCAACCCGGTCTCGGAGGTGCTCCCGGTCACCGCGCAGCGCCCGGCCACGGTGCCCGGCCGCCACCGCGCCGTGCCCACCTTCGCCGCGTTCGCCGAGCCGGGCATCGACGAGGTCCGCTTCCCCGTCGATGCCGTCTACACCTGGGTCGACGGCGACGACCCGGCGATGGCCGCCAAACGCCTCGCCCACCAGGCGCACCACACCGGCGCCATCGCCGCGCGCGAGACCGGCGCCTCCCGCTACACCAGCCACGACGAGCTCAGATACGCCCTGCGCTCACTGGAGATGTACGCCGGTTTCGTCCGCCACGTCTACCTGGTGACGGACTCCCAGCTGCCGTCCTGGCTGGACCCGGCGGCGGAGGGCCTGACGGTGATCGACCACCGCGACATCCTCCCCGAGGCCGCCCTGCCCGTCTTCAACTCCCACGCCATCGAGAGCCGCCTGCACCACATCCCCGGCCTCTCGGAGCACTACCTCTACTTCAACGACGACGTCTTCATCAACCGCCCGGTACGCGCCGAGCACTTCTTCCACGGCAACGGCATAGCCCGCATCCCCCTCTCCCCCCTGAAGCTGGGAGTGGGCGCCCCCCACCCCCTGGAACCGGCCCCCAACTCCGCGGGGAAGAACGCCCGCGAGGTCATCAGCCGCTTCCACGGCCGCCAGATCGCCCACAAGTCCCTGCACACCCCGCACCCCCAACTCCTGGCGGTCATGCGGGAGATGGAGGACCTGTCGATCGAGCAGCTGGAGCGCACGGTGTACTCCCGCTTCCGCTCCACGACCGACGTGGCCCCGGCGTCCACCCTGCACCACCACTGGGCGATGGCCACCGGCAGAGCCGTCCCGGCGGAGTACCGCTTCCGCTACGTCCAGCTCGGCACCCCCGACATGCACCGCCGCCTCGCCCGCCTCGCCGCCGGCGACGACGTCGACTTCTTCTGCCTCAACGACGTCGACACACCCCCGCAGACCCGAGAGGCGGCCCGGACCGCGATAGCGGCCTTCCTGCACCGCAAGTACCCCTTCCCCAGCCGCTTCGAGACAACCACAGCCGAGACCGACGGCCACGACCCGACCCCGGCGCTCACCTATGCGGGGCGACGGGGGGACGGGGTCCGGTGAACGGGGGGCACCCTTCCTGCGTCGGAGCGGTCGCCGAGATCGGGTTGTCCAGCGAGCCGGGGAGGCACTCCAGCTCAGTGGCAGACCTCCCGTGATCAGAGTGGAGTCGCTCGGGGCGTGAGGCTAGGGATCACCCCGATCGAGCGGCCCGCCGCCTCCGCAGCGCTGGGCTGCCCGGCCTGGGAGCGGGGCCCGGGCGCCGGGTGCGGCCGGCTGACGCACGGGTACGGGCGGCACGCGGCGCTGCACGGCCGCGTGTGCCGGGCCGCCCTCGTCGACGGGCGGTAGCCGGAAACCGCAACCACGCACGACGAAGGGCCCCACCGCGAACGGTGGGGCCCTTCGACATCGTGCCCGGTGAGGCACTGGCGGAGGATACGAGATTCGAACTCGTGAGGGGTTGCCCCCAACACGCTTTCCAAGCGTGCGCCCTAGGCCTCTAGGCGAATCCTCCGCGGCAAACAATACAAGACGTTGAGGAGTGCTCGCGAACTCGTTCCCACCCCCCGCCATCGGGTACTGTTTGGGCAGCCCCTCACGCGGCGCTATCTGACTGAACTCCCCCAGGGCCGGAAGGCAGCAAGGGTAGGTTGGCTCTGGCGGGTGCGTGGGGGGCGCTTGCGTTCCCGGGTAGGGCCGGGCGGGCCGGGGCCGGGGTTGCCGTCGGTTCCCGTGGGGCCGTGTTGTCAGTGGGCGCCTATAACCTCGTATGCGTGTCGTCTCTCGCGTTGTACCGCCGCTACCGCCCGGAGTCGTTCGCCGAGGTCATCGGGCAGGAGCATGTCACCGACCCGTTGCAGCAGGCGCTGCGGAACAACCGGGTCAATCACGCGTACCTGTTCAGCGGTCCGCGCGGATGCGGCAAGACGACCAGCGCGCGCATCCTCGCCAGGTGCCTGAACTGCGCGCAGGGGCCCACCCCCACCCCCTGCGGTGAGTGCCAGTCCTGCCAGGACCTCGCCCGCAACGGCCCCGGTTCCATCGACGTCATCGAGATCGACGCCGCGTCCCACGGTGGCGTGGACGACGCCCGTGAGCTGCGCGAGAAGGCCTTCTTCGGACCCGCGAGCAGCCGCTACAAGATCTACATCATCGACGAGGCCCACATGGTCACGTCGGCCGGCTTCAACGCCCTGCTCAAGGTCGTCGAGGAGCCTCCGGAGCATCTGAAGTTCATCTTCGCCACGACCGAGCCCGAGAAGGTCATCGGGACCATCCGCTCGCGGACCCACCACTACCCCTTCCGGCTCGTCCCGCCCGGGACCCTGCGCGACTACCTCGGCGAGGTGTGCGGCAAGGAGAACATCCCCGTCGAGGAGGGCGTCCTGCCGCTCGTCGTACGGGCAGGCCAGGGATCCGTGCGTGACTCCATGTCCGTCATGGACCAGCTGCTCGCCGGGGCGCGGGAGGAGGGTGTGACGTATGCCATGGCCACCTCCCTCCTCGGCTACACCGACGGTTCGCTCCTCGACTCCGTCGTCGAGGCCTTCGCCACCGGTGACGGTGCCGCCGCCTTCGAGGTCGTGGACAGGATCATCGAGGGCGGCAACGACCCCCGCCGCTTCGTCGCCGACCTGCTCGAGCGGCTGCGGGACCTCGTGATCCTCGCCGCCGTCCCGGACGCCCTCGAGAAGGGGCTCATCGACGCCCCCGTCGACGTCCTGGAGCGCATGCAGGCCCAGGCCGGCACCTTCGGCGCCGCCGAACTCAGCCGAGCCGCCGACCTCGTCAACGACGGTCTGACCGAGATGCGCGGTGCCACGTCCCCGCGCCTCCAGCTGGAACTGATCTGCGCGCGCGTGCTGCTGCCCGCCGCCTACGGCGACGAGCGGTCCGTCATGGCCCGGCTCGACCGGCTCGAGCGCGGCGTGAACTTCTCCGGCGGCGGTGCCGCACCCGCGATGGGTTACGTCCCCGGGCCCGAGGCCCATGGCGGAGCCGCGGCCGCGCAAGTCCCGCCGGGGGGCGGCGCCGCGGCCGTCCGGGCAGCGGTACGGGCCCCGGGCGGCGCACCGCAGGCCGGGCCGGGCTCGGCTCCCGCGTCCGGGGCCCCCGCGGGCTTCGGCGCCGGTCCAGGACAGAACGTGCCTACGGGCTTCGGTGATGGGTCGGGTCCCGGCGCTGGTCAGGGTGGGGCCGCGGGTCCGGCCGCGGCAGCGGACGCCGGTACGGCCGCCGCCGGCCCGGCCAGTGGTCCCACCGGTGGCACCGGTGAGACACAGTCCCAGCAGCCTCAGCCCCCCCAAGCCCCCGCCGCACCCACCCCCGCCCCCGCGGCCCCCGGAACCTCGGCCCCCGGCGCCTGGCCCACCGCAGCCCCCGCGGGCGGCGGCCGACGCCCCGGGGGCTGGCCCACGACGACCCCCGCCGGAGGCGGCCAGCCCCCGACAGCGCCGACCCCGAGCCCATCGGGACAACCGGCCCCCGCACCGGCGAGCACCCCCGCGCCCGCCCAGCCCCAGCCGACCGCGGCAGCAGCCGCCGCCTACGCACCTCCGGCCGGCGGCCTCGATCCCCGCATGCTGTGGCCGAACATCCTGGAGGCCGTCAAGAACCGCCGCCGCTTCACCTGGATCCTGCTCAGCCAGAACGCCCAGGTGGCCGGCTTCGACGGCACCACCCTCCAGCTCGGCTTCGTCAACGTCGGCGCCCGCGACAACTTCGTCAGCAGCGGCAGCGAGGACGTCCTGAAGCAGGCGCTGGGGGAGCAGTTCGGCGTTCAGTGGAAGATCGAGGCGATCGTCGACCCCTCGGGCGGCGGCGCCGCGCCCGCCCAGACCGGCGGCGGCATGCCCGGCCAGGGCGGCGGTGGCGGCTACGGCGTCCCTGCCCCCGGCGGCTACGGCGCCCCGGCTCCCGCCCCGCGCCCCACTTCCCCGGCCGCCCCCGCGGCCCCCACCCCGGCCTCCTCGGCGCCCCCGACGCGGCCCCCGTCCCAGTCGGCCCCCGCGCCCCGGCCCGCCGCCCCGGAGCCGCCCCCGGTCGCCCCCGAGGACGACACCCCCGAGGACGACGACCCCGACCTCAACGAATCCGCCCTCTCCGGCCGCGAACTGATCGTGCGGGAGCTGGGCGCGACGGTGGTGGAGGAGTTCACGAACGAGTAGGGCGGCCCGCGGAACCCCCAGCCGCCCCCGCCCTCCAGGCCCCCGCATCCCCCAGGGCCCCCGACCTCCAGGCCCCCGCACCCCCAGCCGTCCCCGCCCCCCGCACCCCCATTCAGAGAAACCCACAACCCCCACCCCCACCCCCCTTCGGCAACCCGCACAATTTCCCGCGCCCCGCTCCGGCTACGCTGACCCCGTGAAGGTCCTCGTCATCGGCAGCGGCGCCCGCGAACACGCCCTGTGCCACTCCCTGTCCCTCGACCCCGACGTCACCGCGCTGCACTGCGCCCCCGGCAACGCCGGGATCGCCGAGGTCGCCGAGCTGCACCAGGTCGACGCCCTGGACGGCACGGCCGTCGCCGCGCTGGCCACCGAGCTCGGCGCCGAGCTCGTCGTCGTAGGCCCGGAGGCCCCGCTGGTCGCGGGTGTCGCCGACGCCGTGCGCGAGGTCGGCATCCCGGTCTTCGGCCCCTCCGGGGAGGCCGCGCAGCTCGAGGGCTCCAAGGCCTTCGCGAAGGACGTGATGGCGGGGGCCGGCGTCCCCACCGCGCGTTCCTACGTCTGCACGACCCCCCAGGAGGTCGACGAGGCCCTCGACGCCTTCGGCGCCCCTTATGTCGTCAAGGACGACGGCCTCGCCGCCGGCAAGGGCGTGGTCGTGACCCCCGACCTGGAGGCGGCGCGGGCGCACGCCAACTCCTGCGAGCGGGTCGTCATCGAGGAGTTCCTCGACGGCCCCGAGGTCTCCCTCTTCGCCATCACCGACGGGGTGACCGTCGTCCCGCTCCAGCCCGCCCAGGACTTCAAGCGCGCCCTCGACGGCGACGAGGGCCCGAACACCGGCGGCATGGGCGCGTACTCCCCGCTGCCGTGGGCCGACCCGAAGCTGGTCGAGGAGGTCATGGAGACCGTCCTCCAGCCGACCGTCGACGAGATGCGCCGCCGCGGCACCCCGTTCTCCGGTCTCCTCTACGCCGGTCTCGCGATCACCAGCCGAGGTGTCCGGGTGATCGAGTTCAACGCCCGCTTCGGCGATCCGGAGACCCAGGTCGTCCTGGCCCGCCTGAAGACGCCCCTCGCCGGGGTGCTGCTGGCCGCCGCCAAGGGCGACCTCGCCGACCTGGCGCCGCTGCGCTGGAGCGAGGACGCCGCGGTCACCGTGGTCGTCGCCTCGCACAACTACCCCGGCACCCCGCGCACCGGCGACCCGATCACCGGCCTCGACGAGGTGGCCGCCGAGGACGCCCCGCACGCGTACGTCCTGCACGCCGGTACCCGGCACGACGGCGACGCGGTGGTCAGCGCGGGCGGCCGTGTCCTGTCCGTCACGGCGACCGGCGCGGACCTGAACGAGGCCCGTGACCGCGCGTACCGGGCGGTCGCGCGCATCCGCCTCGACGGCTCCCAGCACCGCACGGACATCGCGGCGAAGGCGGCGGCGGAAGCCTGAGAAGCGGGAGTCTGAAAAGAAGGCGACTGCGGGAGTCTGAAAACCAGGCGGCGGCGGGAGCCTGAAAACCCCGCACACCGATGAACCCCCCGGGCCCTGGATCCGTCTCTGGATCCGGGGCCCGTTCCTGTGCCCGCCCGCCCGCCAGGCCCGCGCACGGGACGGCGAACGCCCCCGTGACTGTGAACACGCCTGTGAACACGAACCCGTACGTGACTGAATCCGAGTCAAGATCCAGGGCCTGATCCTCGCTGTCCGTCATCCACCTTTCCCCAAAGCCATTCCATCGAGTGACCGATCCGATTTCCGGCTGACGTGGGCCGGGGCCCCAACTAGGGTGCGGCGCAAGCGTTCCGGCACTTGGCCCACCGGCATTGCGATGTCGGTGGCGGGTGCCACAGTGGGGGAGTGAGCAACGCCAGGCCAGTCAGGCAGCCAGGACAGCAGCGAGGGGGTGACACCCGGTCGTGACCGGAATGGGTGGAGAAGCGGGCGCACAGGCCGCGCGTTCCTGGGCGCTCGCCGTGCTGCGCGTCCGCAGCCGGGCGCTCGCCGTCGCGCTGCTGCCGGCGGCCGTCGCCGTGGTGCTGTACGCCGGAGGCACCGCCGGCCACCTCGTCGGCCCCGGCTGGCACGCCGCCCGCTGGGCCGTGACCCCGGTCGCCGTCCTCGTCCTGCTGGCCGCCGCCGGTATCGCCCTGGTCGTCGCCCGCGCCCGCCCGGCGATGAGTCCGACGGTCCCGATCGCCGAGGCCTCGGCCCCGGACCTGTACCGCATGGTGCGCGACCTGGCCGACCGTCTCGACGTGCCCGCGCCCTCCGCGATAGCGCTCACCCCGGACTGCGACAGCTGGCTGGAGGACCGCACCCACCCCTCGCACGGCCCGCCGAGGCAGGAGGACCGCGACGAGCTCACCGGCGCCCGCGGCCCGAGGCGTACGACCGCGGCCCCGGTCCTGGTCATCGGCTCCCCGTTCCTGTGGTGGATGCGGGTCGGTGAACTCCGCGCCGTCCTCGCCCCCGTCGTCGCCGGTACGGGCCCCTCGGCCCACCCGGACATAGCCGCGGCCCGCCGCTTCGTCCGCGGACTGGACGCCGCGGTGGCCGTGGCCTCGGCACCCGGACGCTGCCCGCTGACCCGCGTGGTCTGCGCCGGCGTCGGCTGGGTGGCCCGCCTGCTGCTGCGCAGCGTCCGGGAGCACGCGACCCAGATGGAGCGCGGGGTCGCCGCGGCCGCCGCCGAGCGCGCCCAGGCCGTGGACTACGGCCTGCGGATCGTCGCCCAGGAACAGGTCGGGCTGGCGTACGCCGGCTGGGACCGCCTGCTGACCCGCGTCGCGCTCCCGGCCTGGCGGATGGGCCGCTGGCCGTCCCGCCTGGACGCCGGAGTGGTGGCGGCCCTCACGGAACTGTCCCGCCGCGACCGCCTGGCCGAGGGCTTCGCCTCCCGCCTGGGCGAGCGCCCCGCCTGTGACCTCCTGGAGGAACCCGGCGCGATCGACGAGGCCACCTCCCTCCTGGCCGCCCGCCTCTTCCACGGCGGCCCGGCGGAGTCCGGCCCCGACTGGTCCCCGGTCGACTGGCAGGAGTACCCGGACGAGGTCGTGGACCGGAAGTGGCGCCTGGACGCGTCCCGCCTCCACCGGGTCCTGGACGCCCAGGGAGTCCGCCGTACCCCCGGGCCCACCGCCGCGGAGACCGCCGGGCCCACCCTGGCGAGGGTTCTGGACCACCTGTCGGCTCCCCGGCGCCTCGCCGCCGTGCCGCAGGGGCACACGGGCGGCGCGAGGGCCGACGGCGCGCCCGAGGCCCCGGCCGACGACGAACGCACCGCCACCCTCGCCGCGGCCCTCACCGCCGAACTCGCCCGCGAGGAAGCCGCCGCCCCGGCCCCCCACAGCCCCGACCCCACCCTCTGGGACGACGGCTCGCTCCCGCTCTTCCCCCCGCAGGCCCCGCGCTCCTCCCGTGAGCTGCTCAGCGACCACGTCACCGCCATGGTCTGCTGCGCCGCGATGGACACCGCCGGCGCCGCCCCCGGCCTCGACTGGCTCGACGGCCCGACCCTCCTCATCAACGGCGACCGCGCGTCCGACCTCGCACCCGTGGTCCTCAGCCTCGTCGAGGACGGCGACCCGGCCCCCCTGCGCGCCTGGCTGCTGGAGTCCGGGATACGCCCGGAGAAACCGGTCCGCCTCGTCTGAGGCCCGCCCGGCGCCGACGCAACTCCCTTACCGGAAGCCCTCATTCCACTTTCGGCCAATTCGCAACGACTAGTGACAGCGTGCGTGCGGAATGTGATGTGCTGGGACCGATCGCACACATGGCAAGGGCGTGCGACATAGGACAGACGTCACAGCCACGAACGCACGACCGCACCACGGCAGTCAACGGCCGCCGACGAGACCCCGACGCCGACCACGTCAAGGCAGACCTCGCCGACGCCGACCTCGCCGACGCCAACCGCGCACGAACACCTGACCGCACGAACACACGGGGGCACGAAGGAGGGGAGCAACCATGGAGTCGGAGCAGATCCGCCGCTGGGAGTCGGGAGCGCTGGCGCACGCGGTGACGGACCCCTTCGGGCAGGGCCCGGTCCCCTGGCTCCGCGGCGAGACGACGTACTTCGACGACACCGGCCAGGTCGTCCCCTGGTACGTGGACCCCGCCCAGCAGCCCACCACACCGGGCGCCCCCCGCGTCCCCGCCCCCCGGGCCGGCGGCCCCCGCGCCGCGGACGACGTCCGCCGCCAGATCAAGGGCTTCACCGCGACCGGCGCGGTCGCGCCCGGTGAGGCCATCGACTTCCACATCACGGTCGACCCGCCGCAGGAGTTCAGCGTCGACGTCTACCGCATCGGCCACTACGGCGGCGACGGCGCCTCCAAGATCACCACCAGCCCGCGGCTCTCCGGCATCGTCCAGCCCCCGCCGCTCGCCGCGGACCGCACGGTCTCCTGCCACCACTGGTGGCTGAGCTGGCGCCTTCAGGTCCCGTCCTTCTGGAGCGTCGGGGCGTACGTGGCCGTCCTCACCACCGCCGACGGCTACCGCTCCCACGTCCCCTTCACCGTCCGCCACGACCACCCCGCCGACCTGCTCCTCCTCCTGCCGGACGTCACCTGGCAGGCGTACAACCTCTACCCGGAGGACGGCCGCACGGGCGCCAGCCTGTACCACGCGTGGGACGAGAACGGCCGGCTCCTCGGCGAGTCCGACGCGGCGACGACCGTCTCCTTCGACCGCCCGTACGCGGGCGCCGGTCTGCCCCTGCACGTGGGCCACGCCTACGACTTCATCCGCTACGCCGAGCGCTACGGCTACGACCTGGCCTACGCGGACGCCCGCGACCTGCACTCCGGCCGGGTGGACCCCACCCGTTACCGCGGCCTGGTCTTCCCCGGCCACGACGAGTACTGGTCGGTCGCCATGCGCCGCACGGTGGAGCGCGCCCGCGACCACGGCACCTCGCTGGTCTTCCTCTCCGCCAACACCATGTACTGGCAGGTGGAGTTGGGCCCGTCCCCCTCCGGCGTCCCGGACCGCCTGCTGACCTGCCGCAAGCGCCGGGGCCCGGGCCGTCCGGTGCTGTGGCGGGAGATCGACCGCCCCGAGCAGCAGGTCGTCGGCATCCAGTACGCGGGCCGCGTCCCCGACCCGGCCCCCCTGATCGTCCGCAACGCCGACCACTGGCTCTGGGAGGCCACCGGCGCCCACGACGGCGACGAGATCGAGGGGCTGGTCGCGGGCGAGGCCGACCGGTACTTCCCGCGCACCCCGCTCCCCGAGCACGACGACCGCATCCTGCTCGCCCACTCCCCGTACGCCGACACCGCGGGCACCCTCCGCCACCAGGAGACCTCCCTCTACCGCGCCCCCTCCGGCGCCCTGGTCTTCGCGTCCGGCACCTTCGCGTGGTCCCCGTCCCTGGACCGCCCCGGACACGTCGACGCCCGCGTCCAGCGCGCCACCGCCAACCTGCTGGACCGCATCTGCAAGCGCGACTGACGTCAAGGACCCGCAGGCCACAGACCCCCTGTCCGAGACCCGGCCCCCCATACGGGACAATCGAGCCTCTTGGACAGAACCACGGGGAGGAACCGTGTCCGGATTCGTAGAAAAGCCCGAGCCGCTTCAGGTTCCGGGCCTGGTCCACCTCCACACCGGCAAGGTGCGCGAGCTGTACCGGAACGAGGCGGGCGACCTCGTGATGGTCGCCAGCGACCGCATCTCCGCCTTCGACTGGGTGCTGCCGTCCCAGATCCCCGACAAGGGCCGGGTCCTCACCCAGCTCTCCTTGTGGTGGTTCGATCAGATCGCCGACCTGATGCCCAACCACGTCCTGAGCACCGACCTGCCCGAGGGCGCCCCCGCCGACTGGGCGGGCCGGACCCTGGTCTGCAAGTCGCTCCGGATGGTCCCCGTGGAGGCCGTCGCCCGCGGCTACCTCACCGGCTCGGGCCTGGTGGAGTACCACGACTCCCGCACGGTCTGCGGCCTCGCCCTCCCGGAGGGGCTCACGGACGGCAGCGAGCTCCCCGCCCCGATCTTCACCCCGGCCACCAAGGCCGCCGTCGGCGAGCACGACGAGAACGTCCCCTACGAGGAGGTGGCCCGCCAGGTCGGCGCCGACACCGCCGCCCAGCTGCGCCAGGCGACCCTCGCCGTCTACTCCCGGGGCCGGGACATCGCGCGGGAGCGGGGGATCATCCTCGCGGACACCAAGTTCGAGTTCGGCTTCGACGGCGACACCCTCGTCATCGCCGACGAGGTCCTCACCCCTGACTCCTCCCGCTTCTGGCCGGCCGAGCAGTGGGAGCCGGGCCGCGCGCAGCCGTCGTACGACAAGCAGTTCGTGCGCGACTGGCTGACCTCGGCGGAGTCCGGCTGGGACCGCAAGAGCGAGCAGCCCCCGCCGCCGCTGCCGCAGGAGGTCGTGGACCGCACCCGAGCCAAGTACATCGAGGCGTACGAGCGGCTGACGGGCACGAGCTGGTCGTGACGCGAAAGGCCCCCGGTGAGAACCGGGGGCCTTTGCCGAACAGAGCGAACGACGAGGTTCGAACTCGCGACCTCAACCTTGGCAAGGTTGCGCTCTACCAACTGAGCTACGTTCGCATGCGCCGTGGCGCGAGAACCACTATACCCAACCTCGCTCCCGCGCGAGCCGCACGGCCGTGTGCCGGTTCTCCGCCCCGAGCTTGGAGACGGCCGACGACAGATAGTTCCGTACGGTCCCCTGCGACAGCGCGGCCCGCTCGGCGATCTCCGCGACGGGCGCCCCGTCGGCGGCCAGTTCCAGCACCTCGGCCTCCCGCGCCGTCAGCGGCGAGTCCCCGGCGGAGATGGCGTCGGCGGCCAACTCGGGGTCGACATAACGGTTTCCGGCGTGCACGGTACGGATGATCTCCGCGAGCCGCTGCGCGCTGACCGTCTTCGGGACGAACCCGCGCACACCGGCCTCCAGGGCCCGCTTGAGGTGCCCGGGCCGGCCGTGGCTGGTCACGATCAGCACTTTGCAGCCGGGCAGTTCGGCGCGCAGGGATGTGGCGACCCTCACACCGTCCGCCCCGGGCATCTGGAGATCCAGCACGGCGACGTCGGGGGCGTGCGCCTTCGCCATCGCCAGCGCCTCGGGACCGGAAGCGGCCTCGGCGACGACCGCGAGGTCGTCCTCCAGGGAGAGCAGCGCCGCCAGGGCGCCCCGGATCAGATGCTCGTCGTCGGCGAGCAGCAGTCGGACCGTCACGCCGTGACCTCGCTCACTCGCAGTGGTACGTCGGCCACCAGCCGGAAGACACCGGTGCCCACAGGGCCCGCCTCCAGCGTCCCGTCCACGGCCGTCAGCCGTTCCCGCAGTCCGGCGAGCCCGGATCCGCCCGGTCCCGCGGGGGCGGCGGCCCCGTCGTTCTCCACCGTCAGCACCACCCTCTCGCCCGTCACCCGTACGGCCACCTCGCATCGCCCGGCGTCCCCGTGCCGCAGCACATTGGTCGTCGCCTCCCGCACGACCCACCCCAGGGTCGACTGCACGTCCACCGGCAGCCCGGCCGCGTCCCCCGACACCTCGCACCGGATCCCGGCCGCCTCCAACACCCCTTGCGCACCGGCGAGTTCCACCCCGAGGTCGGCCTCCCGATACCCCCGTACGACCTCCCGCACCTCGCGCTGCGACTCCCGCGCGATGCGCTGCACCTCGACCATCTGCGCCTCGGCCTCGGGCCGCCCGCGCCGAGCGAGCTGCACGGCGAGCTCGCTCTTCAGGGCGATCACCGCGAGGTTGCGCCCCATGACGTCGTGCAGGTCCCGCCCGAACCGCAGCCGTTCCTCGGCGACGGCGAGCCGGGCCCGGGTCTCGCGGGCCTCGTCGAGGGCGTAGACGGCGGTGAGCAGCCAGACGGAGAAGACGGCGCTGAAGGCGATGAACCCGCCGCCGAAGAGCACCGCCACCGCGGTGATCAGGGTGGGCAGGGTCGGCAGGCCCAGGGGGAACGCGATCGCGGCCGCGCCCGCCGCGAACCCGCCGACGGTCGCGAAGATCCTGCGCCGGCTGCGCACCCCGAGGGCGATGACACCGGCCCCGTAGGTCAGCACGACCCCGAACAGGGCCCCCGCCGCCGAGTCGCCCTCACCCCCCTCCGGCCGGCGCTCGGCGACGGCCAGCGCCGTGACGGCGACCGCCGCGGAGTACGCGCCGAGCGTCCACAGCAGCCGCACGGGCTGCCCGCGGCGGCCGCGCACCCAGTCCAGGGAGCGGGAGACGGTCAGGACACAGAGCGCCGAGTGCACGCACAGCAGGGCGAACAGCGTGCCGCCCAGCACGCCCCCGATCGCGGCGGCGATGGGCGGTCCGACCGCCACGACCTCGACCAGCGCGATGGAGTGGAACGACCACCGTGTGTAGGTCTCCACCTTCTGCGGCGTGCTCTTGCGCCGCCACCAGCCCCCCGGCCCGACCATGCTCTCCCCGTACGTCAGCGCCTCGGCTCCCACCGGAACCACCGTCCTACAGCAAACACCGCGAGCGCGGTCCAGGCCAGCGCGGTGGCCAGGGCGCCCAGCGACTCGTAGACCGACAGGCTGCCCGTCCAGCCGCCGCGGACCAGTGTGATCACCGGCGACAGCGGCAGCAGCTCGCAGACGGACGCGAACCGGTCCGGCAGCACGTCCAGGGGGACGGCGACACCCGAGAAGATCATCGAGACCATCACGAACGGCAGCGTGGTGACCTGCGCGCTCTCCACGGTCCGCGTCACCGCCGCCGTGACGGCCGCCAGCGCCGCGCACATCACCAGCCCCAGCAGCAGTCCCAGCACGGCCAGATGGGGCGCCTTCGGCGCGGCCACGTCCAGCAGGGCGGTGCTCCCGAGGGCCAGCACCAGGCACTGCGCGAGCCCGGTCGCCCCGATCGGCAGCGCGGCCCCGAGGAGGATCTCGGCGTCCCGCGGCTCCCCGGTGCGCAGCCGCTTGAGCACCAGCTCCTCGCGCCGGGCGGTGTAGACCCCGACGAGGGCGCTGTAGACGCCGAACAGCAGCGAGAACCCGATCCCGGCCGGCAGCAGCACCAGGCCGACGCTGAGCCCGGCGTCCTTGATGTCCATGTCGTCGACGAAGGGCCGCAGGCTGAACGGCAGTGCGAGCGGCACCAGGACGGCCGTGAGGAGAGTGGCCTTGCTGCGCCCGAGCAGCGTGAACTCGGCCCGGGCGAGCGCGCCCATCCGGCCCGCAGGTGTGGTGGCGACGCCGCTCATACCGTGACCTCCTCGGCCGCCGCGATCCCCAGGAACGCCTCTTCCAGTGACGCCGACCGCACATCGAGCCGGCGCAGTTCCACCCGGGCCCGCTCGGCCCACACCAGCACCCCGGTGGCCGCCCGCTGCAACTCCCGCGTCCGCAGCCGTACGACCCTCCCGTCGACCTCGTGGGAGAGCACCCCCAGCTCGCCGAGCGGTGGCAGGTCGCCCACGAAGTAGCCGTCGGGCAGTTCGAAGGAGATCCGCGAGGGCTGCTCGGCCGTCACCTCGGCCGGGGTCCCGGAGACCGCGATCCGCCCCTCGTGCAGGATCGCGAGCCGGTCCGCGAGCCCCTCGGCCTCCTCCAGGTAGTGCGTGGTGAGCAGCACGGTCGTCCCGCCGTCCCGCAGCGCCCGCACCAACTCCCAGGTGTCCCGGCGCCCTTCGGCGTCCAACCCGGTGGTCGGCTCGTCGAGGAACAGCACCTCGGGCTTCCCGAGCAGCGCGAGCGCCAGATCGAGCCGCCGCCGCTCACCCCCGGACAGCTGCTTCACCCGTACGTCGGCCCGCCGCGCGAGCCCGACGAGCTCCAGCGCCTCCAGCGGCGGCCGCGCCCCGCTGACGCAGCCCGCCCACATCCGCGCGGTCTCGGCGACGGTCAGCTCGGACGGGAACCCGCCCTCCTGGAGCATCACCCCGGTGCGCGGCCGTACGGCGGCCCGCTCCTCGTAGGGGTCGTGCCCGAGCACCCGCACCCGGCCCCCGGCCGGCCGGGCGAGCCCTTCCAGCAGCTCGACCGTCGATGTCTTGCCGGCCCCGTTGGTGCCGAGCAGCGCGAAGACCTCGCCCCGGGCCACGGAGAAGCTGATGCCGCGGACCGCCTCGAACCCGCCCCCGTAGACGCGTCGCAGGTCGGTGACCTCAATCACGTTCGTGTTCATGAACCCAGCATCCCGGCGTCCGGGGACCGGGGGCAGTGCGCGCTGTCATCGCTGTGCATGACAAATGTCAGGGGTACGCCAACCACGAAAAAGCCCCCCGACAGAAGCCGGGGGGCCTTCGAATCAAGAGCGAACGACGAGGTTCGAACTCGCGACCTCAACCTTGGCAAGGTTGCGCTCTACCAACTGAGCTACGTTCGCACTGCATCCGACCGGCTCTCACCGATCGGCGCGGACACCATCCTACCTGATCCACAAGAGTGGTCAGATGGTGGTGCAGAGCGGGTGACAGGAATTGCACACTGCGCCTTCCCCCTGGAAGGGGGATGTTCTACTACTGAACTACACCCGCATGTACCTCGTGGGCTGGGCTTTTCCGTCCCCGCCCCTCGGCGTGCTCCAGACTCTAGCCGACCAGGTGGGGTGCCACGCAAGTCGGCTGTCCCGAGGGGCGGGTGACCGGCCGTCGGCCGGGGCTACTGCGCCTCGGCGAAGGCCTCGTAGACCTTCTTGGGGATCCGGCCCCGCGCGGGGACATCCATCTTTCGCGCCTGGGCCCAGGCGCGGACCGCCGCCGGGTCGGGGGCGACCTCCGTCTGCCGGTAGGCCTTGCCGGATCTCGACCGCTTGCGGCCGGCGTCCACGTAGGGCGCGAGCGCCTTACGCAGTTTCTTGGCATTCGCTTGATTCAGGTCGATCTCGTACGACTTGCCATCGAGTCCGAAGGCGATCGTTTCCGCCGCTTCCGAGCCGTCGATGTCGTCAAAGAGAGTGACCACGACCTTCTGCGCCACGAATATCGGTCCCTTCATACGGCACGTGCCAATTCATTTGTACAGTGCCCGACAATGCAATGGGAAGCCCGACTAAATCCTTCCGCGTGTCAAAAATCAAGGGGGAGCGGAAGCGACTTCGATTGAGGGTGGTGGTGCGAGACGGGTGGGCGCAATAGGTATCGGGTGTCGATCGGGGATCTTTCCCGGAAATTTTCGCGAACGCCCGGCCCGATACCAGATCGTGACGGTCGTCACGTAGTTTCCTACAAGTCGACGCGCGTAGAAATTTTGTGCGGGTAGTCTGAAACCACCTTGCAGGAACCTGCTCAGCACCACACCACCGGGAGTGCACGTGGCACGCGTCGTAGTCGACGTCATGCTCAAGCCGGAGATCCTCGACCCCCAGGGCCAGGCGGTGCAGCGCGCACTGCCGCGCCTGGGTTTCGAGGGCATCTCGGACGTACGTCAGGGAAAGCGATTCGAACTGGAAGTTGACGGACCGGTCGACGAGGCCGTCCTCGCCCGCATCCACGATCTTGCGGAATCCTTCCTCGCCAACACGGTGATCGAGGACTTCACCGTGAAGGTCGAAGAAGTCGCGGAGGCCGTGAAGTGACCGCTCGTATTGGCGTCGTCACTTTCCCGGGAAGTCTCGACGACCGGGACACCCAGCGCGCGATCCGCCTCGCGGGCGCCGAACCGGTCGCCCTCTGGCACAAGGACAAGGACCTCCACCAGGTGGACGCGGTCGTCCTTCCCGGCGGTTTCTCCTACGGCGACTATCTGCGGGCCGGCGCCATCTCCCGCTTCTCGCCGGTGATGGAGACGGTCATCGAGCAGGCGAAGGCGGGTCTGCCCGTCCTCGGCATCTGCAACGGCTTCCAGATCCTCACCGAGGCCCACCTCCTCCCGGGCGGGATGCTCGGCAACGACCACCTCCACTTCATCTGCCGCGACCAGAAGCTGCGGGTGGAGAACGCGGACACCGCCTGGACCGTCGACTACACGTCCGGCCAGGAGATCCACATCCCGCTGAAGAACATGGACGGCCGGTACGTCGCCGACGAGTACACGCTCGACCAGCTGGAGGCCGAGGGGCGGGTCGTCTTCCGCTACCTGGACGTCAACCCCAACGGCTCGCTCCGCGACATCGCCGGCATCACCAACGAGGCCGGCAACGTCGTAGGCCTCATGCCGCACCCGGAGCACGCCACCGAGCCGCTGATCGGTACCGGCCGTACCGACGGGCTCCCGTTCTTCACGTCGATCCTCAAGAAGCTGGTCAACGCATGAGCCGGACGCCTCTGGACACGGTCGAGCACGCGGCCGCGACCCCCGACGTCGAGCTGCCCTGGGCCGAACTCGGCCTGAAGAAGGACGAGTACGAGAGGGTCGTCGAGATCCTCGGGCGGCGGCCCACCGGTGCCGAGCTCGCCATGTACTCCGTCATGTGGTCCGAGCACTGCTCGTACAAGTCCTCCAAGGTCCACCTGCGCCAGTTCGGCGAGAAGGCCCCCGAGTCCGACGCCATGCTCGTCGGCATCGGCGAGAACGCGGGCGTGGTGGACGTCGGCCAGGGCTACGCCGTGACCTTCAAGGTCGAGTCGCACAACCACCCCTCCTACGTCGAGCCCTACCAGGGCGCGGCCACGGGCGTGGGCGGCATCGTGCGCGACATCATCGCGATGGGCGCGCGGCCGGTCGCGGTCGTGGACCCGCTGCGGTTCGGTGCCGCCGACCACCCCGACACCAAGCGCGTGCTCCCCGGTGTCGTCGCCGGCATCGGCGGCTACGGCAACTGCCTCGGTCTGCCCAACATCGGCGGCGAGGTCGTCTTCGACGCCTGCTACCAGGGCAACCCGCTGGTCAACGCCGGTGCCATCGGTGTGATGCGGCACGAGGACATCCACCTCGCGAAGGCGTCCGGCGCGGGCAACAAGGTCATCCTGTACGGGGCCCGGACCGGCGGCGACGGCATCGGCGGCGCGTCGATCCTGGCCTCCGAGACCTTCGACGACGCCAAGCCCTCGAAGCGCCCCGCGGTGCAGGTCGGCGACCCCTTCCAGGAGAAGCTCCTCATCGAGTGCACCCTGGAGGCCTTCAAGGAGAAGCTGGTCGTCGGCATCCAGGACCTCGGCGCGGCCGGTCTGTCCTGCGCCACCTCCGAGCTGGCCTCCAACGGCTCCGGCGGCATGCGCGTGACGCTGGACGACGTACCCCTGCGCGACTCCACGCTCTCGCCCGAGGAGATCCTCATGAGCGAGTCGCAGGAGCGCATGTGCGCGGTCGTGGAGCCGGAGAAGGTCGACCGGTTCCTGGAGATCTGCGACAAGTGGGACGTCATCGCCACCGTCATCGGTGAGGTCACCGACGGCGACCGGCTGGAGATCTACTGGCACGGCGGCAAGATCGTCGACGTCGACCCGCGCACGGTCGCGCACGACGGCCCGGTCTACGAGCGCCCCTACGCCCGCCCCTCCTGGCAGGACGAGCTCCAGGCCGACGACGCGAACAAGCTGCCCCGGCCTTCGTCGAGTGACGAGCTCAAGCAGCAGGTCCTCCAGCTGGTGAGCTCTCCCAACCAGGCCTCCAAGAAGTGGATCACCTCGCAGTACGACCACTTCGTGCAGGGCAACACGGTGCTGGCCCAGCCGGAGGACTCCGGCATGATCCGCATCGACGAGGAGACCGGCCTCGGGGTCGCCATCGCGACCGACGGCAACGGCCGTTACGCGAAGCTCGACCCGTACGCGGGCGCGCAGTTGGCGCTCTCGGAGGCCTACCGGAACGTGGCGACGACCGGTGCCAAGCCCCTCGCGGTCTCCGACTGCCTGAACTTCGGCTCGCCCGAGGACCCGGCCGTCATGTGGCAGTTCGCGGAGGCGGTCCGCGGACTGGCCGACGCCTGCCAGCAGTTGGGCACCCCGGTCACCGGCGGCAACGTCTCGCTGTACAACCAGACCGGCGAGGTCGCCATCCACCCGACCCCCGTGGTCGCGGTCCTCGGCGTCATCGACGACGTGGCCCGCCGCACGCCGGTCGCCTTCCAGGAGGAGGGCCAGCTGCTGTACCTCCTCGGTGACACCCGTGAGGAGTTCGGCGGCTCGGCCTGGTCCCAGGTCGTCCACGACCACCTCGGCGGTCTGCCGCCCAAGGTCGACCTGGAGCGCGAGCGGCTGCTCGCCGAGATCCTGATCTCCGCCTCCCGCGACGGCATGATCGACTCCGCGCACGACCTCTCCGACGGCGGCCTGATCCAGGCGGTCGTGGAGTCGGCACTGCTCGGCGGCAAGGGCGCCCGCCTGATCGTCCCGGACGGTCTGGACGCGTTCACGCTGCTGTTCTCGGAGTCGGCCGGCCGCGCGGTCGTCGCGGTCCCGCGCTCCGAGGAGGTCCGCTTCAACGACATGTGCGGCGCACGGGGACTGCCCGTCACCCGCATCGGTGTCGTGGACGGCGAGACGGTCGAGCTCCAGGGCGAGTTCGAGCTCACCCTGGAGGAGCTGCGCACGGCACACGAGGAGACCATCCCGGCGCTCCTCGCGTAGCCACCCGCACGCCCCGGAAGGCCCCGCCCGCCCCCACGGACGGGGTCTTCCGGCATCCCGGGCCCCACCGGCGCCCGAGGAGGGCAGGCGGCGAGGCAGGGGCCGGGAACCCTAGGCTGACCCCCATGCCCCCGGCCAAGAAGCGCACCCGCGCCTACGACCCCGCCAAGATCCGCACCGCGGTGCTCGCCCAGTTCCACCACGTGCGCCGAGCCGTGGGCACCCTCACCGACGAGCAGCTCGCCCGGCCCACCCGCCTCGGTGACTGGACCGTCCGGGACCTCGCCGCGCACCTCACCATGGCCGTGGAGACCGTCAGCCGGAACATCGACCGCGACGAGCCGGCCGAGCCGGGCCTGACCCTCCTGGAGTGGCCCTTCGCCACCGCCACCCGCGCCGAGGGCATCTCCGACGACACCCGCGCACTGGCCGCCGCCCACCCCGACCTCGTCGCCCTCTGTGCCGACACCGAGGAACGCCTCACCCGCAAGCTCGCCGAGACCCCCGGCGACCGCCTCCTGGGCACCCGCACCGGCGCCATGACCCTCGCCGATTACCTGGTCACCCGTACCGTCGAACTCGTCGTCCACACCGACGACCTCAACGCCGCGCTGCCCGGCCTCGACGTTCCCCACGACCGCCAGGCCCTCGCCGCCTGCACCCGCCTGCTGGCCGACGCGCTCGCCGCGAGGGCGCCGGGCGGCTCGACCGAGGTGCGGATCCCGCCGTACGCCGTCGTGCAGTGCGTCGAGGGGCCGCGGCACACCCGCGGCACCCCGCCGAACGTCGTCGAGACCGACCCGCTGACCTGGATCCGGCTCGCGACCGGCCGGGTGACGTGGCGGGAGGCCGTCGAGGACGCGAAGGTCAGCGCCAGCGGTGAGCGGGCGGACCTCGGCGGACTGCTGCCCCTCATGGGCTGAGCCGTCCCCCGGAAGAACCGGCGAGGGAACCCGTTCGGCGCCCCACCCGTCCCATCGGCATGGACACACAGCGACTGACCCTCGTCGTCCTGACCGTGCTCCCGCTCGCCGCGGCCTGCGGCTCCGAGACGGCGGGCAGCGGTTCGGTCGGCGCCGAGAAACCCGTCACCGGCGTCCACTGGAACGTCGACAGCGTCACCGTCGACGGCACCACCCACAAGGCGCCCACCGGGGCCGACGTGGAGATCGAGGACGGCAGGGCGGCCGGCAGCTACGGCTGCAACCACTTCAACGCCAAGGTCACCACCGCGGCGGACGGCACCATCCGGCTGAGCCGTGCCACGACCACCAGGATGGCCTGCGAGAAGCCCGTCATGACCTTCGAGCGGATCCTCGCCGGCACCCTCGTCGGCGGCCCCCTGAAGACCGCCGTCAGCGACGACCACCTCACGCTCACGACCGCGAGCGGAGACACCGTCCGCCTGACGGAGTCCACCGGCTGAGAGGTGTGCGGCACCTCACTCATCTCTGCGGAGAAGCTGGCGACACACCGCGCTGACCAGCGAAAACGAAAAATCCGCCAAAGCACTCGCCACCGGGGGAGTCACCAAAGGTCCGTATCCCCAATGCGGACCAGTGGCCGACCTCGCCTACACTCGGAAACGTGCCACGTGGTGACGGTCGACTCAATCATGATCTGCTCCCCGGCGAGAAGGGCCCCCAGGACGCTTGCGGCGTCTTCGGTGTCTGGGCTCCGGGTGAAGAGGTCGCCAAGCTCACTTACTTCGGGCTCTACGCCCTCCAGCATCGGGGCCAGGAATCCGCGGGAATCGCGGTCAGCAACGGCTCCCAGATCCTCGTCTTCAAGGACATGGGCCTCGTTTCCCAGGTCTTCGACGAAACCTCTCTCGGTTCCCTCCAGGGTCACATCGCGGTCGGTCACGCCCGCTACTCGACCACCGGAGCCTCCGTGTGGGAGAACGCCCAGCCGACGTTCCGTGCCACCGCGCACGGCTCGATCGCGCTCGGCCACAACGGCAACCTCGTCAACACGGCGCAGCTCGCCGAGATGGTCGCCGACCTCCCCAAGGACACCAACGGCCGCTCGACCCGGGTGGCCGCCACCAACGACACCGACCTGCTGACCGCGCTCCTCGCGGCCCAGGTCGACGAGGACGGCAAGCCGCTGACCATCGAGGAGGCGGCCCACCAGATCCTCCCGCAGGTCAAGGGCGCGTTCTCGCTCGTCTTCATGGACGAGCACACCCTGTACGCCGGTCGCGACCCGCAGGGCATCCGCCCGCTGGTCCTCGGCCGCCTGGAGCGCGGCTGGGTCGTCGCGTCGGAGTCCGCCGCCCTCGACATCTGCGGCGCCTCCTACGTCCGCGAGATCGAGCCGGGCGAGTTCGTCGCCATCGACGAGAACGGCCTGCGCACCTCCCGATTCGCGGAAGCGAAGCCCAAGGGCTGTGTCTTCGAGTACGTCTACCTGGCGCGCCCCGACACCGACATCGCCGGCCGCAACGTCTACCTCTCCCGGGTGGAGATGGGCCGCAAGCTCGCGAAGGAAGCCCCCGTCGAGGCCGACCTGGTCATAGCGACCCCGGAGTCCGGCACCCCGGCGGCGATCGGTTACGCGGAGGCCTCCGGCATCCCCTTCGGCGCGGGCCTGGTGAAGAACGCCTATGTGGGGCGTACGTTCATCCAGCCCTCCCAGACGATCCGGCAGCTCGGCATCCGGCTGAAGCTGAACCCGCTGAAGGAAGTCATCAAGGGCAAGCGCCTGGTCGTCGTCGACGACTCGATCGTGCGCGGCAACACCCAGCGCGCCCTGGTCCGCATGCTCCGCGAGGCGGGCGCCGCCGAGGTCCACATCCGGATCTCCTCCCCGCCCGTGAAGTGGCCCTGCTTCTTCGGCATCGACTTCGCCACCCGCGCCGAGCTCATCGCCAACGGCATGACGATCGACGAGATCGGCACCTCGCTGGGCGCCGACTCCCTGGCGTACATCTCCATCGACGGCATGATCGAGGCGACCACCATCGCCAAGCCGAACCTGTGCCGTGCCTGCTTCGACGGCGAGTACCCGATGGAGCTCCCGGACCCGGAACTGCTCGGCAAGCAGCTCCTGGAGACCGAGCTGGCCGCCGGTCCGGCGGCCACGGCAGCGGCCGACGCGATCCGTCGCCCGTAAGCCCGTCCTCTCTGCAGTACGACACGAAAGTTCTCACCGTCATGTCTGAGACAACTGGTGCCAGCTACGCAGCCGCGGGCGTCGACATCGAAGCGGGCGACCGCGCCGTAGAGCTGATGAAGGAGTGGGTGAAGAAGACCCAGCGCCCCGAGGTCCTCGGCGGCCTCGGCGGTTTCGCCGGTCTCTTCGACGCCTCCGCCCTCAAGCGCTACGAGCGCCCGCTGCTCGCCTCGGCGACCGACGGCGTGGGCACGAAGGTCGACATCGCGCGCCAGTTGGGCGTCTACGACACGATCGGCCACGACCTGGTCGCGATGGTCATGGACGACATCGTGGTGTGCGGCGCCGAGCCGCTGTTCATGACCGACTACATCTGCGTCGGCAAGGTCCACCCCGAGCGGGTCGCCGCGATCGTCAAGGGCATCGCCGAGGGCTGTGTGCTGGCCGGCTGCGCCCTGGTGGGCGGCGAGACGGCCGAGCACCCCGGTCTGCTCGGCGCGGACGACTTCGACGTCGCCGGCGCCGGTACGGGCGTCGTGGAGGCCGACCGGCTGCTGGGCCCGGATCGCATCCGTACGGGTGACGCGGTCATCGCCATGGCGGCGTCCGGTCTTCACTCGAACGGGTACTCGCTCGTCCGGCATGTGCTGCTGAACGAGGCGGGCCTGTCCCTGGACGCCCGGATCGACGAGCTCGGCCGCACCCTGGGCGAGGAACTCCTGGAGCCGACGAAGATCTACTCGCTGGACTGCCTGGCGCTCACCCGCACCACCGACGTGCACGCGTACAGCCATGTCACGGGCGGCGGCCTGGCCGCCAACCTGGCCCGGGTGATCCCGGACGGGCTGCACGCCATCGTCGACCGCTCCACCTGGACCCCGGCCCCGATCTTCGACCTCGTCGGCAGGACGGGTCAGGTCGAGCGTCTGGAGTTGGAGAAGACCCTCAACATGGGCGTGGGCATGATCGCCATCGTCCCGGAGGAGTCCGCCGACGTGGCGCTGAGGACCCTGGCCGACCGTGGGGTCGAGGCCTGGGTGGCCGGTGAGATCACCGACCGCGGCGACCACACCACGGGTGCGGAGCTGGTCGGCGACTACAGCGCCTGAGGTTCGCGCGGGGCAGCGCAAAACCCGGTCCGGTGGTGTGGACCACCCCGGACCGGGTCAAGCACAGCTGATGCGTCAAGCGCCGCGGCGATGTTGGGACGCGGGACCGGACTGGTCGTCCTCGTCCTCATCGTCGTCGTTGTAGAGATCCGCGTACTGGGAGTACGGGTCGTCTTCGTCCTCGTCGTCCTCGAACGGCTCGCCGTTCGGCGGCTGGCTCGAAGTCGAAGCGCCCAGCTCATTGGCCAGACGCGACAGATCAGTCCCGCCGCTGCTGTACTTCAGCTGGCGGGCGACCTTCGTCTGCTTGGCCTTTGCCCGGCCGCGCCCCATGGCTCGACCCCCTCGGATACGGGGCTCGGTGGCCCCAGAGTCTTGACACGCGTTCATGATCTGGAACGGGCTCTCCGCAGAGAGACCGGTCCGTAGGGCTCCCACGGTACCTGAGCCCACGCACATACGGTACGTCGCCCGCAGGACGCGGCTGCACCCACAACCCTCGGGGTGCCCTGTACCCGCTGGTCAACCGCGATTTTAACCACTTCTCGACGGCCGACCCGCCGACGAACGTGAGAGTTCTCTCCCAGTGCCCGTCGGCGGGTACCGGCCGCACCCCTACGGGCGCCGCCGGATCACCGGGCCCGGCGCGCCGCCGCCGCCTCGTGCATCCGCTGCTCGGCGATCCGGTCGGCCGCCGCGGCCGGCGGAATCCCGTCTTCCTTCGCACGTGCGAATATGGCGAGCGTGGTGTCGTAGATCTTCGCCGCCTTCGCCTTGCACCG
Source organism: Streptomyces sp. NPDC034103 (assembly GCF_055575395.1). NCBI lineage: Bacteria > Bacillati > Actinomycetota > Actinomycetes > Kitasatosporales > Streptomycetaceae > Streptomyces > Streptomyces sp. NPDC034103. The sequence continues at coordinate 643,106 of NZ_JBVISS010000003.1, forward strand.
CTCGAAGTCGAAGCCGTGCAGCTCGTCGGCGACCTGGATGACACCGCCCGCGTTCACCACGTAGTCCGGCGCGTAGAGGATCCCGCGGTCGGCGAGGTCCTTCTCCACGCCCGGGTGGGCGAGCTGGTTGTTGGCGGCGCCGCAGACCACCTTGGCGGTCAGCGCCGGGACGGTGTCGTCGTTGAGGGCGCCACCGAGCGCGCAGGGGGCGTAGATGTCGAGACCGCCGACCTCACTGCCGCGGATCAGGGTGGCGGTGTCGGCGACGGCCGTGACGCCCTCCGGGTGCGCGGCGAGGATGCGCCCGACGGCCTCCTCGCGCACGTCCGTGATCACGACCTCGGCGCCCTCGGCCCGCAGGTGCTCCACCAGGTGGTGGCCGACCTTCCCGACGCCGGCGACGCCGACCTTCCGGCCGGCCAGCGAAGGGCTGCCCCACAGGTGCTGGGCGGAGGCCCGCATGCCCTGGTAGACGCCGAAGGACGTGAGCACGGAGGAGTCCCCGGCGCCGCCGTTCTCGGGGGACCGCCCGGTCGTCCAGCGGCACTCGCGGGCGACGACGTCCATGTCGGCGACGTACGTACCGACGTCGCACGCGGTGACGTAGCGCCCGCCGAGGGAGGCCACGAACCGGCCGTAGGCGAGCAGCAGCTCCTCGGTCTTGACGGAGTCCGGGTCGCCGATGATCACGGCTTTGCCACCGCCGTGGTCGAGGCCCGCCATGGCGTTCTTGTACGACATCCCGCGCGAGAGGTTCAGGGCGTCGGCGACGGCCTCCTCCTCGGTCGCGTAGGGGTAGAACCGGGTGCCGCCGAGGGCGGGGCCCAGTGCGGTGGAGTGGAGGGCGATGACGGCCTTGAGGCCGCTGGCACGGTCCTGGCAGAGCACGACTTGCTCATGACCGCCCTGGTCCGAGTGGAACAGGGTGTGCAGGACGCCGGCTGATACGTTGGTCACTGTGGTGACTCCTGGGTAAGTAGCCGCTGTTGGGAGCAGCTCCCGTAGGGGTGGCGGGGGCTGTGAGCACGAGATTAGAGCCTGGCCGGCCCCGCCGACCTCGCCGTGCTCAGGATCACCCCCTCGCGGAGTACGCCCGTGCGACGATTTGCAGGGATTTCCGGCTCGTCCGTGAGCGGGTTCCGCAGGTTTTCCCGGCAGCGGGCGGGGGAGGGAGCAGGCGTGCCCAAGGTGTCCTCGGTGGTCGTCCCGTACGCGACCTATCTGCGCGTGTACGAGCCTCTGGCGGCCTTCCCGGAGCCGGAGCGCGGTCACTGGACGCGCTACGCCCGCCGCCCCGACCGCCCCTCGTACCAGGACGAACTGCGCCGGTCCCTGGCCGACTTGCTGCCCACCCCGCCGATCGCGGTGCCGGTGCACGAGAGCGGCGACGCGTTCGTGATCGACGTGGACGGGGTGGTCTGCGTCTGCCCCTGGCGGACCCGGCTGCGCGGCTGGCTGGCGCTCCAGGAGCTGGACGAGGAGCTGCCGGGGCCGGTCCTGGACGCGGTGCTGCCGGAGGTCGTACGACGCCAGGCGGCGCAGGACTACGAGCGGTGGCTGGTCCGCAACCCCGACGCCCGGCCCTGGATCCGCACCTCGACCTGGCAGGTCCCGCTGCACTGGTTCGTGCTGGTGGCGGACGAGGAGCGGGCCTTCGACAAGGGGTCCGGGGAGGATCCGCCGACGCTGCGCTACCGGACGCCGATGGTGCAGGCGCGGCGGCGGGTGGCGCGGGCCCTGCGGACGCTGAAGGACTCCGTCGACGAGGGGCCGCTCACCGACGGGCTGGTGGACGTGGGGCGTTGGCTGGAGGAGTTCCATCCGCGTTCGCACGTGGAACTGGACTACGGCGGTCTGGTGCACACCCTGCCGTCGGGGGAGCTGGAGGACGACCACTCGGCGGCCGACGTCGCCGCCGGCATCGAGGCGTTGCGGCTCGGGGACGGGGCGGCTGCGGGGGAGGCGTACGCGCGGCTCGTGGAGCGGTGGCGGTCGGTGCGGGACCGCCGCTCGGCGAACTGAGTGTGCTCCAGGTCACTTTGGTCACGGGCCGGTGCGGCTTCGATCACGAACTGACGTTTGACGAGACGCCCGTTTTGGGGTTTCGTCCTCGGTCAAGGAGTCACCAAGTTTCGCCTGATGCTCAACCAACAAGGGACGTAGGTCCCGATCCGGGCGTACGCCTCACAGAGTGTCAAGCGTGACGGACCGCACGTACCCGGCTCTTGCATCTCTTGCCCCTCCTCATGCCAAAATAGGACAAGGGGCCCGGGGGAGGTTCCGCTTTGGGGGGTCTGGTGACTCCTGATCGCCTCTGTGACTGATCGTCACAGTGGCGTGACTGTCCGCTATGGCATGGTCCATCGGCCTCTGTCGCCGATGAACGTCTGGGGGGCAATTCCATCGGTTTGGCCGACGCGGCTGGACAGATGGTGTAGTTGTAGTGCCGAGGACAAGCCGTTCGTCCTATAACCGACTCGACTCGCGTCCGCCATTTCGGGCAACGCGGGTCAAGGTGCAGAATTTAGAGGAATGAACCGAGAAGGTTCGGTTCTCCCGAGGAGGCCGCTCATGACCGCTCGCACCCCTGATGCCGAGCCGCTGCTGACCCCGGCTGAGGTCGCCACGATGTTCCGCGTCGACCCCAAGACGGTCACGCGGTGGGCGAAGGCTGGGAAGCTCACGTCCATCCGTACGCTCGGCGGGCACCGCCGCTACCGCGAGGCGGAGGTCCGTGCACTGCTCGCGGGCATCCCGCAGCAGCGCAGCGAGGCCTGAATCAACTGAATAACGGACAAACCGGTAGGTCCCCCAACGTGCCGCGGCGTCCGTGACCCAAGCTCCAAGCGACGCGGGTTCTGCCCCAACAGGACCCACGCCCAAGCTCATCCAAGAACTTCACAGGGTGCGTCGTTGATCGCGCTGGACTCCGCCGAGTCCAGCGCGATCTTTTTTGTGCGCGGAAGGGGCCCTTGTACACGGCGCTGTGGGCGGGCTTGTCGGAGTCTGGGGAGGGGTGTCGGATCTCCTGTGGACCATCGCGGACGTACCGACGGGTCGGCCTGCGGGCTGGTGCAATTGCACATATTAAATTGACCAGTTGTAGGCGAGTCGTAAGTACCGCAGTTTCAGAAACTCATGCGGTGACACCCGTCACACGCCAGGGTCCTTGTTGCCTCTGGCGCAGGTGCGCTAGAGGAGGCGCTTGTTCCACCGTCCCACGCCCGCACGGGTGTTGGGGCCGCCGTTGGTCACGCGTCGGCGGGACTTTGGTCCTCGACGGCCTCCTCGGCCGTCTCGCCGGCCCGGGAGGCGGAGGGGGTGGTGGGGGCGGTGGGGGCGGTGGGGGCGGAGTCCAGGGCGAGCCGCAGGAGCTGGTGGCAGATGGGGCAGTGCCGCGTCAGATGGCGATAGGAGGAAGCGGCCGCCAGATGCGCACGGAGCAGCGCCCGCGTCTCGTGCCTAGCCGAAGCCGCCATGCGCCACCTCCAGGAGGCCGCCCCGGAAACGGCCCTGGCTTCTGGAGTACCGAGCGAATGTCGTGCCGTCAAGACGGCCTGGGGCGCCCGCGGGTGCCACGGCCGGGTGCGTTCACCGCGCGGAGGCGCACCGGGGCGCGCCGGGCTAACCCTTGCGCACCAAGGCGCATCGGGCACGAAGAAGAGCCCGGATCCGAAGATCCGGGCTCTTTTACTGCGGTCCTGACGGGATTTGAACCCGCGGCCTCCACCTTGACAGGGTGGCGAGCACTCCAAACTGCTCCACAGGACCAGGTTTCGCAGTGCGATTCGTGCGTTGCGCTGCGAGAAGGACTGTACAGGAGGGGGAGCCCCCTGCGCGAACTCACCCAGGGTGCGGGGTCCGTCACGGTGCGGCGGCGTCGATGGCCTTCACGATCCGCTTGTCCGAGACGGGGTGCGCGGTGCCCAGCGCGTGCGCGAAATAGCTGACCCGGAGCTCCTCGATCATCCAGCGGATGTCCAGGACCGACGCGGGCACCGGACGGCCCTTCGGCAGCTGCTCCAGCAGCCACGCGAACTCGTCCTGCATCTCGTGGACCTTCTCCATGCGCGTGGTGTCCCGCTGGACGTTGGTCGGCATCTGCTGGAGCCGCCGGTCCGCCGCTACCAGGTACCGCATCAGGTCCGGCAGCCGCCGCAGCCCCGCCTCCGTGACGAAGCCGGGCTTCACGAGGGCGTCCAGCTGCCTGCGCACGTCCGTCAGGTTCGCCAGCAGCGCGGGGCTCCGTACGGCCTTCAGACGGCGCTCACAGGCCTGCCAGGCGGCCAGCACCTGCTGCACCTGGCCCACCGTACGGACCGTCATGTCGACGATCTCGGCGCGCACCTTGTCGTAGAGCTTCCGGTACGACTCCTCGTCCCACGCGGGCCCCCCGAAGTCGGCGATCAGCCGGTCCGCCGCCGCCATCGCGCAGTCGTCGAAGAGCGCCTGGATCGTGCCGTGGGGATTCGCCGAGAGGGCCAGCTTCTGGGGGTTCGTCAGCTTGTCCGAGGCGAACTTCCCCGGGTTCACCGGGATGTTGCGCAGGATCAGCCGGCGGGTGCCCTTCCACATCGCCTCGGCCTGTTCCGCCTCCGTGTCGAAGAGGCGCACGGAGACCGTGTCGCCGTCGTCGACCAGCGCCGGGTACGCCTTCACCGGCTGCCCCGCGCGCCGTGTCTCGAAGACCCGCGTCAGCGTGCCGATCGTCCAGTCCGTCAGGCCCTTGCGTTCCAGGGACTCGCCGCCCTGGCGCTCGGCGGTGGCGGCGGCGGCCTGGGAGAGGGCCTTGCGTGCCTTGGGCTTCAGCTGGAGTTTCAGCGCCTCCAGGTCCTTGTCCTCGGCGATCTTGCGGCGCCGCTCGTCGACGATCCGGAAGGTGATGCGCAGGTGGTCCGGGACCTTCGACCAGTCGAAGTCCTCGGCCTCGAAGGGCACCCCGACCATCCGCTTCAGCTCGCGGGCCATCGTGAGGGTCAGGGGCTCCTGGAGCGGCACCGCCGTGGCCAGGAAGCGCTGCGCGAAGTTCGGTGCCGGCACGTAGTTGCGGCGGATCGGCTTGGGCAGGGACCGGATCAGCTCGGTCACGACCTCTTCCCGGAGCCCGGGGATCTGCCAGTCGAAGCCCTCGTCGGTGACCTGGTTCAGCACCTGGAGCGGGATGTGGACCGTCACACCGTCCGCGTCCGCGCCCGGCTCGAACTGGTACGTCACCCGGAACTTCAGCTGTCCCTGCCGCCACGAGTCCGGATAGTCGGCCTTGGTGACCGCCTCCGCCGACTCGCGGATGAGCATCTCCCGCTCGAAGTCCAGGAAATCCGGCTGCTCGTGCCGCTTGTGCTTCCACCAGGAGTCGAAGTGGGCGCCGGAGACGACGTGTTCGGGCACCCGCTGGTCGTAGAAGTCGAAGAGGGTGTCGTCGTCGACCACGATGTCCCGGCGCCGTGCCCGGTGCTCCAACTCCTCGACCTCGCTGAGGAGTCTGCGGTTGTCGGCGAAGAACTTGTGGTGGGTGCGCCAGTCGCCCTCGACGAGCGCGTTGCGGATGAACAGCTCGCGGGAGGCCTCCGGGTCGATCCGGCCGTAGTTGACCTTCCGCTGGGCGACGATCGGCACGCCGTACAGCGTGACCTTCTCGTACGCCATCACGGCCGCCTGGTCCTTCTCCCAGTGCGGTTCGGAGTACGTCCGCTTCAGCAGGTGCTCGGCGAGCGGCTCGACCCACTCCGGCTCGATCTTCGCGTTGACGCGGGCCCACAGCCGCGACGTCTCCACCAGCTCCGCCGACATGACGAAACGCGGCTGCTTCTTGAACAGGGCCGAGCCGGGGAAGATCGCGAACTTGGCGCTCCGGGCGCCGAGATACTCGTTCTTGTTGCCGTCCTTCACGTCCTTCATGCCGACGTGCGAGAGCAGACCGGCGAGGAGGGAGACGTGGACGGACTGGTCGGCCGCGTCCTCCTCGTTGAGGTGGATGCCCATCTGCTTGGCGACCGTGCGCAGTTGGGAGTAGATGTCCTGCCATTCGCGGATGCGCAGGAAGTTCAGGTACTCCTGCTTGCACATCCGGCGGAAGGACGACGAGCCGCGCTCCTTCTGCTGCTCACGGACATAGCGCCACAGGTTGAGGTAGGCGAGGAAATCGCTCGTCTCGTCCTTGAAGCGGGCGTGCTGCTGGTCGGCCTGGGTCTGCTTGTCGGCGGGCCGTTCGCGCGGGTCCTGGATGGAGAGCGCGGCGGCTATGACCATGACCTCGCGGGCACAGCCGTTCTTGTCGGCCTCCAGGACCATGCGCGCCAGGCGCGGGTCGACGGGCAGCTGGGCGAGCTTGCGGCCGGTGTCGGTGAGCCGCTTGCGGACGTCCTTCTGCGCCGGGTCCAACGCGCCGAGTTCCTGGAGGAGTTGGACGCCATCGCGGATGTTGCGGTGGTCCGGCGGGTCGATGAAGGGGAACTTCTCGATGTCGCCGAGGCCGGCCGCGGTCATCTGGAGGATGACGGAGGCGAGGTTGGTGCGGAGGATCTCCGCGTCCGTGAACTCGGGGCGCGCCTCGAAGTCCTCCTCGCTGTACAGGCGGATGCAGATGCCGTCCGAGGTACGGCCGCAGCGGCCCTTGCGCTGGTTGGCGCTGGCCTGCGAGACCGGCTCGATGGGGAGCCGCTGGACCTTGGTGCGGTGGCTGTAGCGGCTGATCCGGGCGAAGCCGGGGTCGATGACGTACTTGATGCCCGGGACGGTCAGCGAGGTCTCGGCGACGTTGGTTGCCAGAACGATCCTGCGTCCGGTGTGCGGCTGGAAGACGCGGTGCTGCTCGGCGTGCGAGAGCCGGGCGTACAGGGGCAGGACCTCGGTGAAGCGGTAGTTCTTCTTCACCAGGGCGTCGGCGGTGTCCCGGATCTCCCGCTCACCGGAGAGGAAGACGAGGATGTCTCCCTTGCCCTCGCCCTGGAGCTCCTCCACGGCGTCGCAGATCGCGGTGATCTGGTCGCGGTCGGCGTCGTCCGAGTCCTCTTCCAGCAGGGGCCGGTAGCGCACCTCCACCGGGTACGTGCGGCCGCTGACCTCGACGATCGGGGCGTCCCCGAAGTGCCGGGAGAACCGCTCGGGGTCGATGGTCGCCGAGGTGATGACGACCTTGAGGTCGGGGCGCTTCGGCAGCAGCTGGGCGAGATAGCCGAGCAGGAAGTCGATGTTGAGGGACCGCTCGTGGGCCTCGTCGATGATGATCGTGTCGTAGGCGCGCAGCTCGCGGTCGGTCTGGATCTCGGCGAGCAGGATGCCGTCCGTCATCAGCTTGACGAAGGTCGCCTCCGGGTTCACCTGGTCGGTGAACCGCACCTTCCAGCCGACGGCCTGGCCGAGCGGGGTGTCCAGCTCCTCGGCGACCCGCTCGGCGACGGTACGGGCGGCGATCCGGCGGGGCTGGGTGTGCCCGATCATGCCCTTGACGCCCCGGCCGAGCTCCAGGCAGATCTTCGGGATCTGGGTGGTCTTGCCGGAACCGGTCTCACCGGCCACGATCACGACCTGGTGATCGCGGATGGCGGCCGCGATGTCGTCCTTCTTCTGGCTGACCGGGAGCTGCTCGGGATACGACACGGCGGGCACGCGGGCCCGGCGGGCGCCCACCCGCTCCTCCCCCTTGCCGACCTCCGCCTCGATCTCGGCCAGCACGGCGGACCGCGCCTCCGGCTTGCGGATCTTGCGCGCGCCTTCGAGCCTGCGCCCGAGCCGGTGCGCGTCACGCAGGGAGAGCTCGGTCAGGCGGGCGGCGAGGTCCGCGAGGGCGGGGGCGCCGGGGGCGGGGGCAGGGTGCGTAGACATACGCGATCCAGGATCTCATCCCGGGGAAATTACTGGCGAACGGTTTTGCCCCGGCATACAACTAGACCCCGATCCGAAGATCGGGGTCTGTGCTGTGGCTGGGGCCGGGGTCGAACCGGCGACCTATCGCTTTTCAGGCGATCGCTCGTACCAACTGAGCTACCCAGCCACGAGGTTTCCGGGGAAACCTCAGCGGTCCTGACGGGATTTGAACCCGCGGCCTCCACCTTGACAGGGTGGCGAGCACTCCAAACTGCTCCACAGGACCAAGCTGTGTGCGCGAACAGTCTCGCACACGGTGTTGCGTGCCCCCAACGGGATTCGAACCCGTGCTACCGCCTTGAAAGGGCGGCGTCCTAGGCCGCTAGACGATGAGGGCTATCGGCCCGCCTTGCGCTTCGCAGCGCGTCGGGGACGTGAGAAGCATATGGGATGCCGGGAGGTATCGCCAAAACGGTTTAGGGAGCGCTCGGTGAGGGGGTGGACGGCGGGGTCGGGGAGGACGGCCGCGGGGTGGGCGCCGGCGTCGGGGTGGCCCCGGGCTGGTTCTCCTCCGGCAGGTGGCGGCTGACCTCGGCCGTCGTCAGGCCGAGCCCACCGAGCCTGATCTCGTCCCAGGCCTGGAGGCGCCGGGAGTCACGGTCGAGGTAGAGGATCGAGGCCTCGATGGGATCCGGGTACTTCCCCTCGACGGCGCGCAGACCGCTGCCGCCGGTGGAGCCCTCGACGCGCAGCCGGGTGCCGAGGCGCATGACCTCCATCTCCCGGTGGTGCAGATGCCCGGAGAGCACCAGCGGCACCGATCCGTCGACCTCCCGCGCGGCCGACGGCTCGTGCGCGACGGCCACGTCGACCGGCTTCCCGGCGGTCGTGTAGTCGCGCAGGGCGGCGGCGAGCCGGGCGCCCGCGGCCTCCTGGGACTCCTCGGGGCCGGGCTTCTCGCTGCGGTCGGGGGTGTACTGGGGGTCGCCGATCCCGGCGAAGCGCAGGCCCGCGACGGTCTGTGCGCGGCCGTCGTCGAGGACGTGCACGTTCTTCAGGCCCTCCAGGTAGCGCTGGGTGATCCGGGAGTCGTGGTTGCCCCGCACCCACACGTACGGCGCCCCGAGGTCCTGGACGGGATCGAGGAAGCCGTTCTCGGCGGCCGTGCCGTGGTCCATGGTGTCGCCGGAGTCGACGATGACGTTCACCTGGTACTGCTCCACCAGCGAGGCGATGATCTTCCAGCTCGCCGGGTTCAGATGGATGTCGGAGACGTGCAGGACGCGGATGGTGGTCGGGTCGGGCGCGTAGGCGGGGAGCGTGGAGGTGACGTCGTAGAGCTTCGTCACGTTGGTGACGAGGCGGGCCAGTTCCCGCTGGTAGACGTCGAACTCGGTGACGATGTTGCGGGCGTTGCCGACCAGGGACGGGGCCGAGGAGAGCAGTCCGGAGAACCTCGGCTCCAGGACGGAGTCGGGGTTCCAGGTGGCGTACGCCGTCCCGCCGGACGCGGCCAGCAGGCCGAGGGCGAGACCGCCGGCGGCGAGGGCGCGGCGGGGGCGGCGGTAGACGGCGAGGCCGAGGGCGGTGGCCCCGCCGACGACGGCGACGCAGGACCGTACGGCCAGGTCGAGGGTGCCGTGCTCGACGTCCTCGGCGACCTCCTCCTGGAGGCCCGAGATGCGCTCGGGGTGGTCGACCAGGGCCTGGGAGCGGGCCGGGTCGAGCTGGTCGACGTTGACGTCCAGGCGGACGGGGGCGTGGTGGCTGTCCAGTTGGAGGGCGCCGAGCGGGGAGACGTTGATCTTCGTGCCGCCGGTGAAGGACGGGCGCAGGGTCATCGTCGTGTTCATGGGCCCGACCGGGGTGCGGACGTTGCCGACGATCAGCAGGCCCAGCCACGCCCCGAGCAGGACGACGGCCACCAGACCGAGGGCCCGGGTCCAGGGGTGCGGCTGGTGGACGAGTTCGAGGGTCGGCGGCGGGCGCCGGGTGCGGTAGTGCCGGGCGAGGGCGCGGGGGGAGCGGCGGACACGGGCCAGGACGTTCAGGACTGCGGCGGGGACGCGGGCCATTGGTCCCCTATGCCCAGGTGCGGGGGTCGGTATGCGGGCGCCCGGGGCCCGCCGCGATCAGCCCCAGCCCAGCTCGTGGAGGCGTTCGTCGTCGATGCCGAAGTGGTGGGCGATCTCGTGGATCACGGTCACGGCGACCTCGTGCACCACGTCGTCCTCGGTCTCGCAGAAGCGCAGGGTGGGGCCCATGTAGATCGAGATGCGGTCGGGCAGGACGCCGGCGTACCACTCGCCGCGGTCCGTGAGGGGGGTGCCCTCGTAGAGGCCGAGGAGTTCGGGGTCGTCGGCGGGCGGCTCGTCCTCGACGAACACGGCGACGTTGTCCATGACCCGGGTCAGCTCGGGCGGGATCCGGTCCAGGGCCTGGCTCACGAGTTCTTCGAAGGCTTCGCGCGTCATCTCCAGCACAGGGACATTGTCGGGGACGCGGTGCCCGTAGCGGAGGCGGCCCGGGACGGGGCTCGCGCGTGTCCTCTTGTGGGCGGCGGGAGTTGAACGGGTTGACTCCTCACAACCGCCCTCGGAGGTGGCTGCCCGTGCGCCCCATGTACGTACCTGTCCGTCTGGCCGCCACGGTTCTGGCGGCCGCCGCTGCCGCCGGTTGTATGAGCGTGGGTGACGACGACGGCGGCAAGGACGCCAAGCCGTCGCACTCCACCGGGCAGCGCGGCGGTAAGGCGCCGGACGGCGGCGCGGCGGTGTCGGGCGGGGGCGGCGGGTACGGGGCCGCCGCGGCGGACGGCAAGCACGGCCGGAAGAAGGGCGAGGGCAAGGCGGACGAGTCGGCGTCGCCCTCCGCCTCGGAGTCCGCCGGCGCCCAGGCGTCCCCCACCCCGGGCGGCAAGCCCGGCAAGCCGGACCAGCCGCAGCCGACGCCGACCAAGGCGCAGCCGACCGCGACGAAGACCGCCGAGCCGACCCCCACTCCCACCCCGGAACCCCCCACCCCCACGCCGACGCCGACGGTCGCCGAGCCCTCCTCCTCCGCCCACCCGGACAACCAGCCCCAGCTGGCCCAGCGGGAACCGGCACCCGCGGCGGGGGCGCCCGCGTAGGCGGTCCGGCACCGGTGTGACGTACGTCTAGGGGGGCCGGTTTGCCTTCGGGGGGGATGGGTGCGTATGGTTATAGATCGTTTGATTCATTTGCCCGGCGCCAACGCAGAAGCGCGCCGTGTGGCGCGTTCTCTCCCCTTACCGTGGCTGACCGCATCGAGGCGGTCGTATTGCGAAAACACGGAGTTGACGGGCGCGTGCCGACGAGACTCCGGAAGGTTTCGCATACGCATGTCCATTTCCAGTTCTGATCACGCCGTCATGCCCGAGAACGGCGAGAACGAGATCGTCGAGGAGACCCCCGAGGTCACCTTCGCCACGCTCGGTCTCCCGGAGGGCGTCGTGCGCAAGCTCGCGCAGAACGGCGTGACCGCCCCCTTCCCGATCCAGGCCGCGACCATCCCGGACGCCCTGGCCGGCAAGGACATCCTCGGCCGTGGCCGCACCGGCTCCGGCAAGACCCTCTCCTTCGGTCTGCCGACCCTGGCGCGACTCGCCGGCGGCCGCACCGAGAAGCACAAGCCCCGCGCGATCATCCTCACCCCGACCCGCGAGCTCGCCATGCAGGTGGCGGACGCGCTCCAGCCGTACGGCGACGTCATGGGCCTGAAGATGAAGGTCGTCTGCGGCGGTACGTCGATGGGCAACCAGATCTACGCCCTCGAGCGCGGCGTCGACATCCTCGTCGCCACCCCCGGCCGGCTGCGCGACATCATCAACCGCGGCGCCTGCTCCCTGGAGAACGTCGAGGTCGCCGTCCTCGACGAGGCCGACCAGATGTCCGACCTGGGCTTCCTGCCCGAGGTCACCGAACTGCTCGACCAGATCCCGGGCGGCGGCCAGCGCATGCTGTTCTCGGCCACGATGGAGAACGAGATCTCCACGCTGGTCAAGCGCTACCTGACCAACCCGGTCACGCACGAGGTCGACAGCGCCCAGGGCAACGTCACGACGATGTCCCACCACATCCTCATCGTGAAGCCCAAGGACAAGGCGCCGGTCACCGCCGCGATCGCCGCCCGCAAGGGCCGCACGATCATCTTCGTCCGCACGCAGCTGGGCGCCGACCGTATCGCCGAGCAGCTGTGCGACTCGGGCGTGAAGGCGGACGCGCTGCACGGCGGTATGACGCAGGGCGCCCGTACCCGCGTGCTGGAGGACTTCAAGAAGGGCTACGTCAACGCGCTCGTCGCGACCGACGTGGCCGCGCGTGGCATCCACGTCGACGGCATCGACCTGGTGCTGAACGTCGACCCGGCCGGTGACCACAAGGACTACCTGCACCGCGCGGGCCGCACGGCGCGCGCCGGTCGCACGGGCACGGTCGTCTCCCTGTCGCTGCCGCACCAGCGCCGCCAGATCTTCCGGCTCATGGAGGACGCGGGCGTCGACGCCGGACGGCACATCATCCAGGGCGGCGCCGCCTTCGACCCCGAGGTCGCCGAGATCACCGGCGCCCGGTCGATGACCGAGGTGCAGGCGGAGGCCGCGGGCAACGCGGCCCAGCAGGCCGAGCGTGAGGTCGCCTCCCTGACCAAGCAGCTGGAGCGGGCGCAGCGGCGCGCGACCGAGCTGCGCGAGGAGGCCGACCGTCTCGTGGCCCGGGCCGCCCGTGAGCGCGGTGAGGACCCGGAGGCCGCGGTGGCCGAGGCGCAGGCCGCGGCGGTCGTCGAGGCCGCCGAGGCGTCGGTGCCCGAGCAGTCGCCGGAGCAGGACGGCGACCGGGCCGAGGGCTCGTCGTCGTACGAGCGCCGTGAGCGTCGGGACAACGATCGTGGCGGTTTCCGCCGTGACGAGCGTCGGGACGACCGTGGTGGCCGTTCCTTCGAGCGCCGCGACGACCGTGGTGGCCGTTCCTTCGAGCGTCGGGACAACGACCGTGGCGGCTTCCGTCGCGACGAGCGCCGTGACGACCGTGGTGGCCGCCCCTTCGAGCGCCGGGACGACCGCGGTGGGGTCAACCGTGACCGCGGTGAGCGTGGGTTCGAGCGTCGGGACAACGACCGTGGCGGTTTCCGCCGTGACGAGCGTCGGGACGACCGTGGTGGCCGTTCCTTCGAGCGCCGTGACGACCAGGGCGGCCGTTCCTTCGAGCGTCGGGACAACGACCGTGGCGGTTTCCGTCGCGACGAGCGTCCGGCCGCCGGCCGTTCCTTCGAGCGCCGTGACGAGCGCGGTGGCCACCGGGGCAGCGACCGTCCCTTCAACCGTGACCGCCGCGACGACCGCCCGGGCTTCCGCTCCGGCGGCCACGAGCGCCCCTACGGCCGCCGTGACGACCACCGGGGTGCCGGTACCGGCACCGGCACCGGCACGGGTTCCGGTTCCTCCTTCGGCCGCCGTGACGACAAGCCGCGCTGGAAGCGCAACGGCTGACGGCACGTAGGCACATAGCTCCGCGAAGGGCCCGTACGACTCCGGTCGTACGGGCCCTTCGGCGTTGGTTTTTGGCCATGCTGTGACGTGTGTCACGCCTCCCGTGAGGGAATTGCTGGGGGCATGACAGATGACGCGATAGCGAGCGGGCAGTCCAAGGGCTCATCCGGCCTGTCGGACGAGGAGCGGCTGGCCCAGCTCGGTTACACGCAGGTCCTGGCCCGCCGCATGTCGGCGTTCTCCAACTACGCGGTCTCCTTCACGATCATCTCGGTGCTGTCGGGCTGTCTGACGCTGTACCTGTTCGGGATGAACACCGGGGGCCCGGCGGTGATCACCTGGGGCTGGGTGGCCGTGGGTCTGATGACGCTGTTCGTCGGGCTGTCGATGGCCGAGATCTGCTCGGCCTACCCGACCTCCGCGGGCCTGTACTTCTGGGCCCACAAGCTGGCCCCCGCCCGCACCGCCGCCGCCTGGGCGTGGTTCACGGGCTGGTTCAACGTGCTCGGCCAGGTCGCGGTGACCGCCGGCATCGACTTCGGCGCCGCGTCCTTCCTGGGCGCGTACCTCAACCTCCAGTTCGACTTCGGCGTGACCCCGGGCCGCACGATCCTGCTCTTCGCGGGCATCCTCGTGCTGCACGGGCTGCTGAACACCTTCGGTGTCCGGATCGTCGCGCTCCTCAACAGCGTGAGCGTGTGGTGGCACGTGGTGGGCGTGGCCGTGATCGTCGGCGCGCTGACCTTCGTACCGGACACCCACCAGTCCGCGTCCTTCGTGTTCACCGAGTTCGTCAACAACACGGGCTGGGGGAGCGGGGTCTACGTCGTCGCGCTGGGCCTGCTGATGGCCCAGTACACCTTCACCGGCTATGACGCCTCCGCCCATATGACCGAGGAGACCCACGACGCCTCGACGGCCGGCCCGAAGGGGATCGTGCAGTCGATCTGGACCTCGTGGATCGCCGGATTCGTACTGCTGCTCGGCTTCACCTTCGCCATCCAGTCCTACGACGGGGCGCTGGGGTCCCCGACCGGCGCGCCCCCCGCCCAGATCCTGCTGGACGCCCTCGGCGCGAGTGCCGGCAAGCTGCTGCTGCTCGTCGTGATCGGCGCGCAGCTGTTCTGCGGGATGGCCTCGGTCACGGCCAACAGCCGGATGATCTACGCCTTCTCGCGCGACGGCGCCCTGCCGTTCTCGCACCTCTGGCACACCGTCAGCCCGCGCACCCGGACGCCCGTGGCGGCGGTGTGGCTGGCGGCGCTGAGCGCGCTGGTGCTGGGCCTGCCGTACCTGATCAACGTGACCGCGTACGCGGCGGTGACCTCGATCGCGGTGATCGGGCTCTACATCGCCTACGTCATCCCGACCCTGCTGCGGCTGCGCCGGGGCGAGGCCTTCGAGCGCGGGCCGTGGCACCTGGGCCGCTGGTCGCGGGCGATCGGCGTGGTGTCGGTGGTGTGGGTCGCCGTGATCACGGTCCTCTTCATGCTGCCGCAGGTCTCGCCGGTCACCTGGGAGACCTTCAACTACGCCCCGGTGGCCGTGTTGGTGGTCCTCGGCTTCGCGGCGACCTGGTGGTGGGCGTCGGCCCGGCACTGGTTCCTCAACCCCGCGCACGAGCGGACCCGGGCCCGCGAGGCGGCGCGCAAGGGGGCACCGGAACCGGTCGATCCGTGACCTTTCCGCCCCGTCCCGCCCGTCCGGCGCGGCCGTGTCCCCGATACCCGATCGGAGAGGCGGCCGCGTCCGGCTATGCTCGGGGAGGCAACATCGCCTGGGCCCTTAGCTCAATTGGCAGAGCAGTGGACTTTTAATCCATTGGTTGTGGGTTCGAGTCCCACAGGGCCTACCGCGAGCCCCCGCGTCAGACGGTTCTGAGGCGGGGGCTTCGGTGTGTCCGGGGGGAGGGGAGCCCGCTCCTCGCGCGCCCGCATGGCTAGCCGGCGATCGGTTCCGTCAACTCGCCCAGCGGCAGGGTGTGCTGCGTCTGGAGGACCTTGGCGCGCAGGTAGCGGACATTGTGGGCGGTGGTGAAGACCCCCGTGGGGACCCGGTCGTGGACGTCGATGCCGAGGGCGCGCAACTGGCCCGCCTTGTCGGGGTTGTTGGAGAGCAGGTCCAGCTCGCCGATGCCGAGGGCGTGCAGCATCTGGGCGGCGGCGGTGTAGTCGCGGTCGTCCTCGGGCAGGCCCAGCGCGGTGTTCGCGGCGTAGGTGTCCAGGCCCTGGTCCTGGAGGGCGTAGGCGTCGAGCTTGTTGTACAGGCCGATGCCGCGGCCCTCCTGGCGCAGGTACAACAGGACGCCGCCGCGCTCGGCGATCCGCTCGACCGCCTCGCGCAGCTGGGGGCCGCAGTCGCAGCGCGCGGAGCCGAAGACGTCACCGGTCAGGCACTCGGAGTGCAGCCGCACCAAGGGGCGGGGGCCCGGTTCGCCGAGGACGACAGCCAGGTGCTCCTGGCCGTCGACCAGGCCGTGGAAGGTGACGAGCTCGGCGTCGACGCCGTAGCCGTCCCCGAACCGCAGCGGGACGCGGACGCGGGAGCGGGGGGTGGCGGCGGGGAGGCCGATCATGCGGTTACTCCGGTCCGTGGGGTCCGTAGCCTGCGGAGGCACATATCTGCTTAAGATTTGAAGCATCTCTACGGATCGAGACCCTACCTCATGCTTGAAAGTTGAAGCAATCGGATGGTGGGGTGCCTCAGGAGTGCGCTGGAGCGTGGGTCAGGAGCACGAGGGGGAGGAACGCCGCCGCCACGGCACCTCGTCGCCCGCCGGTTCCTGGAGCCCCGCCACGACCCCCGCGCAGATCTCCTCCAACTGGGCCACCTGCTCCGGGGTGAGCCGGTCGAAGAGCGCGGAGCGGACCGTCTCGACGTGGCCCGGCGCCGTCTCCTCCAGCACCGCCATGCCCTCGTCGGTCAGCACCGCGACGCTCCCGCGCTTGTCCCACGGGCAGCTCTCGCGCCTGAGCAGCCCGTCCTTCTCCAGCCGGGTCACGGCGTACGTCAGCCGCGGGCGCGTGATCTTCAGCCCCTCGGCGAGATCGGTCATGCGCAGCCGCCGCTCCGGCGCCTCGGACAGGAGGGCGAGGATGGAGTAGTAGAGATGGGGCATGCCGGCGTCCTGCTGGAGCTGCCGGTCGATCGCGTCCTCCAGGAGGTGCGTCGCGGCCACGTAGGCGCGCCAGGCGCGCTGCTCCTCGGTGGTGAGCCAGCGGGTCGTCATGCGTCCAGTGTAGGTTTGCTTCAAAATTTAACCAAGCCCGTAGTCCGTCGACCGGAGGAACCGCGCCGATGTCCCACCCGTACGTCCTCCTCTCCGCCGCCGTCTCCCTCGACGGCTACCTCGACGACACCGGCCCCGACCGCCTCCTGCTCTCCAGCCCCGCCGACTTCGACCGCGTCGACGAGGTCCGGGCCTCGGTCGACGCGATCCTGGTCGGCGCCGGCACGATCCGTGCCGACAACCCCCGCCTGCTGGTCAACTCCCCCGAGCGGCGCGCGGCTCGGGTCGCGGCGGGCCGGCCGGAATACCCCCTGAAGGTCACGGTCAGCGGCTCGGGCGACCTGGACCCCGGGGCGAATTTCTGGCACACCGGCGGTGACAAGATCCTCTACACGACAGAGAAGGGCGCCGAGCGGGCCCGCGCCGTCGGTCTCGCCGCCGACGTGGTCAGCCTCGGCACCGAGCTGGACTGGCCCCGGCTCCTGACGGACCTGGCCGGCCGCGGCGTGCGGCGGCTCATGGTCGAGGGTGGCGGCACCATCCACACCCAGCTCCTCCAGCAGGGCCTCGCCGACGAACTCCAGCTGGTCCTCGCCCCCCTCTTCGTCGGCACCCCCGAGGCGCCCCGCCTCTTCGGCCCCGGCGCCTTCCAGCAAGGACGCCTCCGGCTGGTGGAGTCCAGGCGGATCGAGGACGTCGTCCTCATGCGCTACGAGCCCACCGCACCGGGCGGCCCTGCCGCCGACCGCCACTGGCTCCGCCTCGCCTGCGAACTCGCCGCCCTGTGCCCGCCCTCACGGACCGCGTTCAGCGTGGGCGCGGTCGTGGTCGCCGCCGACGGCACCGAGCTCGCGCGCGGGTACTCCCGCGAGGGCGGTGACGAGGTGGTCCACGCCGAGGAGGCGGCCCTGGCCAAGATCGCCGCGGCCGACCCCCGGCTGGCCTCGGCGACGGTGTACAGCAGCCTGGAACCCTGCGCCCGCCGCGCCTCACGCCCCGCCCCCTGCGCCCGGCTGATCCTGGACGCCGGTGTACGCCGGGTCGTGACGGCCTGGCGCGAGCCCGACACGTTCGTGACGGCGGCCGACGGGAGCGGGCTGCTCGCGGCACAGGGTGTGGAGGTCGTCCTGCTCCCGGAGTTCGAGGAACGGGCCAAGGCGCCCAACCTCCCCCTGCTGAGCTGACAGGAAACGGCGGGAGGCGGGGCCCTGACGACCGATCAGCCCAACATCTCCTGCGCGCCGCCCGCGGCAGGGTGACGCTGCCTGCATGAGGTCAGCCCGAATCCGTGCCGCCGCCGTGCTCCTGCTCGTCCCCCTCCTCGCCACCGCCTGCGGGAGCACCGGGGCGGGGACCCGCACCATGGCCCGCGCCCTGCCCCCGGACACGGAGTTCACCCACCCCGGGGTCCTCGTCAGCGACGCCCAGTTGGACGCCGTACGCACGCACGTTGCCGCGGGGAAGCAGCCGTGGCTGACGGCGTACCTGGAGATGCGGGACAGCAAGTACGGGGCGTACAGGTACCGGCCCGAGCCGTACGCGAGTGTCGACTGTCCCGGCGGGGACCACACCGACCGGCCCGCGCACGGGTGCGTGCAGGAGCGCGAGGACGCCATCGCCGCCTACACGCAGGCGCTGCTCTTCCGGGTCACCGGCAAGCAGCGGCACGCCGTCAAGGCGCGGGAGATCATGGACGCCTGGTCGGCGAGGATGCGGCGGCACACCGAGGAGGACGCGGGGCTGCAGACCGGATGGGCCGGGGGGACCTGGGCGCGGGCGGCGGAGATCGTGGCGCACAGTCCGGGCGCGGGGTGGCCCGAGGAACGGGTCGAGCGGTTCCGGACCATGCTGCGCAGCGCGTATCTGCCGACCGTCACCCGCAAGGTTCCCGCCCACAACGGCAACTGGGACCTCGTCATGACCGACGCGGCCATCGGCATCGCAGTCCTCCTCGACGACCACCAGGCCTTCGACCACGCCCTGGAGCGCTTCCGGGAGCGCGTGCCCGCCTACTTCTACCTGGAGGAGGACGGCCAGGTGCCGCTCACGCCCAAGGGGGCGGGCGTGAACACACCCGCCAAGCTGACGGCGTACTGGTTCGGGCAGAAGACGTACAAGGACGGCGTCTCGCAGGAGACCTGCCGCAACCTCAAGCACGTCGGCTACTCGATCGCCGCCACCGCCCACATCGCCGAGACCGCCTGGCACCAGGGCGTCGACCTCTACGGCGAGGTCGAGGACCGGCTGAAGGCGGCGCTCGACCTCCACGCCCGGTACCAGGCCGGCCAGCCCGCGCCCGCGTGGCTGTGCGGCGGCAAGGTGGAGCGGACCATGGGCCCGGACCTGGAGGTGGCCCTCAACCACCTGGAGAACCGCCTCGACGTCTTTGTCCCGGCCGCCCACCGGCTCGCCGAGGAGACCCGTCCCGCGGGCACCGATGACCTCTTCGTCTCCTGGGAGACCCTCACCCACGCGGGCAACCCCGGCAGCTGAAAACGCAGGTCAGTGGCGCCGCGGCCCTACCGTGGTGCTGAGCGTCCCGCGGATGGCGTATGCTGGTTTCAACGACGCGGGGTGGAGCAGCTCGGTAGCTCGCTGGGCTCATAACCCAGAGGTCGCAGGTTCAAATCCTGTCCCCGCTACTGAAGGCCCAGGGCCGGAGTCCAGTTCATGGACTCCGGCCCTGAGCGTTTCCCCCGGTCGGGCCACACCGCTCGCCGCCCCGCCCGGCTCCGGGAAACCTGGGGGCGTGGACCAGGAGGCGGAGGAGGGGCGGCACATCTCCGCCCTCTTGCGGATGCTGCCCGCCGTACTGATCGCCGGCGGGATCCTCTACGACCTCCTGACCCCCCGCGCGTTCACCGCGATCCCCTTCTTCACCGCCGCCCCGCTGGTCGCCGCGCCCCTGTACCCGCTGCTCGGCACCGTGGCCACCGGGGCCGTGGCGCTGGTCGCCGCCTTCGCCGTGCATCTGCGCTACGGCCTCCAGGTGGACGCGGACGCCCTCACCGAGGTGCTCACCGTGGCCACCGTCGCCGTGCTGGCCACCGTCCTCAACCGGGTGGTGCACCGCGGCGACCAACGGCTCGCCTCACAGCGCGAGATCGCCGAGGCCGCCCAACGGGCCGTGCTGCCCGGCCCCGCCGACCGGATCGCCGGCTTCGACATCGCGGTGCGCTACGAGGCGGCGCAGCAGGACGCCTTCATCGGCGGGGACCTGTACGCCGTCCAGGACAGCCCCCACGGGGTACGGCTGGTGGTGGGGGACGTGCGCGGCAAGGGCATGGGCGCGGTGGCGGCCGTCGCCGTCGTCATCGGGGCGTTCCGGGAGGCCGCCGAGCAGGAGGCGGGCCTGGAGGCGGTCGCGCGGCGGCTGGAGCGGGCGCTGGCCCGGGAGGGGACCCGGCGCGAGGGGCTGGACGCCTTCGAGGGGTTCACCACCGTCGTCCTCGCCGAACTGCCCCACGGTGACGGGCTGGTCCGGATCCTCAACCGCGGCCATCCGCCGCCGCTGCTGCTGTGTCCCGACGGCACCGTGCGGTCGCTGCCCGCCGCCGAGGCCGCGCTGCCGCTCGGGATGGGCGAGTTGGGGACCTGGCCGGACCGCGCCGAGGAGGTCGCCTTCCCGGTCGGGGCGACGCTGCTGCTGTACACCGACGGGCTCTCCGAGGCCCGGGACCGGCACGGGGAGTTCTACGACCCGGCGGCGCGGCTCGCGGGACGCGCCTTCCGCGATCCGGGGGCGCTGCTGTCCGCGCTCGCGGCGGAGGTGCGCCGGCACACCGGGGGTGCCCTGACGGACGACATGGCGCTGCTCGCCGTACGCCGACCGTGACATGGTCACATCCGGTGACCGGTCGGGCGCCCTCCGCATGGCGACTGACGTGCCGTCAACGCCGGTGGACCTGCTGAGGCGTGGTCAACTCGCCCGATTTTCACCGCTCATAGGTCTGTACGTCCTGGCGAGAAAGGTTAATGATCAAGCGGAACAGCTTGGAATCCACACCCCGGGTCTATTAACGTTCGATAACGCAGCGCGGTCGTCCCAGCCGTCACAAGAGACGGCTCCGTGCTCACGCGCTTAATCCCGCAAGGGAGCCGGGGAACCACCACCCTGGGGTGAATCGTGCGAACGCCGCCGTGGCACCACGGTCGGTATACGCGCGTAGGAGACCTTCCTGCTCCGAACCCGTCAGCTAACCCGGTAGGCGAGAAGGAAGGAAAGGAGTACGCCCACGTGGCGTCGAACCCGCCTGCCCCCGAGGCCCCGTACGTGCCGAGCCAGCGCAGCACCGATGCCTTCGGCCACGGCAGCTACCACCACGACGA
Organism: Streptomyces sp. NPDC034103; assembly: GCF_055575395.1. Taxonomy (NCBI): domain Bacteria; kingdom Bacillati; phylum Actinomycetota; class Actinomycetes; order Kitasatosporales; family Streptomycetaceae; genus Streptomyces; species Streptomyces sp. NPDC034103. The sequence continues at coordinate 663,976 of NZ_JBVISS010000003.1, forward strand.
GGGTCCGCAGGACGTCTGGAATCCCACCGAGGACTCCGTCCGACCGGCACGCGGAAAGCACCGGGTCACCAAGCAGCGCAGCGGCGGATTCGCCCGCAGCTCCACCGTCCTGGGCGTAGGCGTCATAGCCGCCGTCGGCGGGGCAGGCATGGCCAGCGCCAACACCGGCAAGCCGCCGGTCTCCCTCTCGATGCCGGACCTGCCGTTCGTGTCGGGCGGGGAGGAGGCGCCGCAGGGCTCGGCCACCGTGCTGAGCGACCTCGCCGCGGCCCCCACGGCCGCCCCCACGGCCACCACGGACGCGATCCAGGCCTCCACCACCTCCGGCGCCGGCGAGTCGCTGCGCAACCGGATCATGGCGCAGGCCGAGAGCCAGCAGACCCAGGTCGCCGACAGGGCACAGCTCGCCACCCAGACCGCCCTCGCCGACGAGGCCGCCAAGGCCGAGGCCGCCGCGCTGAAGAAGGCCGCGGACGACGCCGCCGAGGCGAAGAAGAAGGCGGAGGCGGACGCCGAGAAGGCCGCCGAGGCCAAGCGTCTGGCCGAGCTGGCCAAGCAGTACACGCTGCCGACCTCCTCGTACACCATCACCTCCACCTATATGCAGGCCGGCTCCCTGTGGTCCTCCGGCTACCACACGGGTCTCGACTTCGCCGCTCCCACCGGCTCGCTCATCAAGGCGGTCCACAGCGGCACCATCACGCAGGCGGGCTGGGACGGCTCGTACGGCTACAAGACCGTCCTCACCCTCGACGACGGCACCGAGGTGTGGTTCGCCCACCAGTCCTCGATCAGCGTGAGCGTGGGGCAGAAGGTCGCCACCGGTGACGTGATCGGGCGCGTGGGCGCGACCGGCAACGTCACGGGCGCGCACCTGCACCTGGAGGTCCACCCCGGCGGTTCGTCCGGCGGCATCGACCCGATGGCGTGGCTGCGCAGCAAGGGGCTCACGCCCTGAGGCTCCACCCTTCCTGAGCACCGGCGGCCCTGACGCACACCCCCCGACGTCAGGGCCGCCGGTTTTGCGTTTGCTTTGCGGCCGTCGCGGAAGAGCGCCCCGCCCGCGGGCGTTGACCCTGCACATGACTTCTCTTCGCAAGCTGGGCACGTCCGACCTCGAGGTCTTCCCGCTCTCCCTCGGCGGCAACGTCTTCGGCTGGACCGCCGACGAGGCGCAGTCCTTCGCCGTCCTGGACGCCTACACGGCCGCGGGCGGCAACTTCGTGGACACCGCCGACTCCTACTCGGCGTGGGCCGACGGCAACGCCGGCGGCGAGTCCGAGACCATCATCGGCAACTGGGTCAGGGCCCGCGGCAACCGCGACGACCTCGTGATCGCCACCAAGGTCAGCCAGCACCCCGACTTCCAGGGCCTGACCGCGGCCAACATCAAGGCCGCCGCGGACGCCTCGCTGAGCCGCCTCGGCACCGACCACATCGACCTCTACTACACCCACTTCGACAAGCCCGAGGTGCCGGTCGAGGAGATCATCGGCGCGCTCGACGAGCTGGTGAAGGCGGGCAAGGTACGCCACATCGCCGCCTCCAACATCTCCGCCGAGCGCCTGGCGGCCTCCCTCGCCTTCTCCGAGCGCGAGGGCCTGGCGCGGTACGTGGCGCTCCAGCCGCACTACAACCTGGTCTCGCGCGACACGTACGAGGGTGAGCTCCAGGACCTGGCCGAGCGCGCCGGGCTGGCCGCGGTGCCGTACTTCGCGCTGGCCGCCGGGTTCCTCACCGGCAAGTACCGCGACGGTGAGGTGGTGGAGGGCGCCCGTGCCGCCGGCGCCGGCAAGCACCTCCAGACCGAACGGGGCCGCAAGGTCCTCGCCGCCCTCGACGACATCGCCGAGGCCCACCGGGTGCCCGTCGCCACGGTCGCCCTCGCGTGGCTGGCCGCCCAGCCGACGGTGACCGCGCCGATCGCCTCCGCGCGGACGGTGGAGCAGCTGCCGGCCCTGCTGAAGGTGGCGGACGTCACGCTGACGGACGACGAGGTGAAGGCCCTGACCACGGCGTCCGCCTAGGACTTGGTGGCGGGGCCGGTGCGGCGGGAGGGCGTGCCGGGCGTCGCGCCGGGGGAGCGTCGCCGGCCGCGGCCCTAGGTTCGGTACGGGTTGTACCCGGGGTACTGCACCGCCGGGTACCCGTGCACGGGCCACTGGGCCGGCGGGACGGGAGCGGGGACCGGCGCCGCCGTCATCCGGGCCGCGTGGTCCAGGGCCGGGCGTGCCGCCTCCCGCCGGACCCACAGCTCGTGCAGCAACTCCCGCTCCCGTACGACGAAGTCGGCGTTGGCCCGGCCGCGGCGCCCCCGATGGCGCAGGAACGCCAGGGATGTCGCGTACGCCTCGTACTGCGCCACCGCCCGCGCCGCCGCCTTCCCCGCGTGGGCGCGCGCGTACTGGCGGGCGATACGGCGGGCCCGCATCGAGCTGAGCGCGAAGGGCTCGGCGGGGGTGAGCCAGCCGGCCGCGGCGTAGGCGGGGAGCTCCTCGCGCACGGTGCGCAGCTCGCGCTGCCGGGTCCAGATGACGAGCCAGGTCAGCAACCCGAACGCGGGAAGCATGAAGGCGGCGTACACCGCGAAGAAGCCGTACTCGCCGAAGGTCGAGGAGCCGTTCCACACGGCGTGCATGCCCATCGCGAGCAGCAGGCCGGACAGGGGCAGGAGCACCCGGCGCACATGGTGGCGGTCCGCGGACAGCGCGGCGATGCCGAATCCGATGCCGGTGAGCACGGTGAACAGCGGGTGCGCGAACGGTGACATGATGACGCGGACGAAGAACGTCGCCGCGGTGACCGAGGCGATGCCGCTGTCGCCGGTGAGCTGGTCGGTGCCGAAGGCGGTGCCGAGGTAGAGGATGTTCTCGGTGAACGCGAAGCCGGTGGCGGTGACCCCGGCTATCACCACCCCGTCGACGATCCCGGTGAAGTCCCGTCTGCGGAACAGGAAGACCAGCAGCACGGCCGCGGCCTTGGCGGTCTCCTCGACGATCGGCGCTATGACGGTCGCGCCCAGGGTGTCGGCGCTGGAGGGGTCCGCGGTCGCCGTCGCTATCCAGCGGGTCGCGAAGCTGTTGGCGACGATCGCTATCAGCGCCGCCGCGCAGGCGCCCCAGGAGAAGGCGAACAGCAGATTGCGCCACGGCCCCGGCTCCACCCGGTCCAGCCAGCGGAAGGCCGCCATCAGCAGCGGCACGGGCAGGATCGCGAGCCCGAGCCCGACCAGGAAGCCCTCGGTGCCGGTCTGTTCGCGCACCAGAGCGAGGATGACGAGCCCGGAGAGCGCGAGCAGGGTGACGAGCGCGCCGTAACGCACCCCCTTGCGCTGCCACCAGTGCGCGTGCCGCAGCGCACCACCGCCGGGGGGACCGGTGGGGTGGTGCGTCCGGTACGGGGGAAAGGTGGTCACGGCATCGACCCTAACGAGTCAGGGGCGCCGCCCGCAGGAGGGCCGAGAGGGTCTCCGGCGCCGGTGGGGGGTGGTCGTCGCGCGGTTGTCGCTGTTGTCCTACCGCTGTACGCGCCGGAACAACAGGTCGTTCACGACATGTCCCTTCTCCAGTCCCTGGCCCTCGAAACGGGTCAGCGGCCGGTACTCCGGACGCGGTGCGAAACCCCCGTCGGCCTGGGTGTTCTCGAAGTCCGGGTGCGCCGTGAGGACCTCGAGCATCTGTTCGGCGTACGGCTCCCAGTCGGTCGCGCAGTGCACGATCGCCCCAGGCTTCAGCCGGGTCGCGGCCAGGGTGAGGAACTCCGGCTGGATCAGCCGCCGCTTGTGGTGCCGCTTCTTGGGCCAGGGGTCGGGGAAGTAGACGCGCAGCCCGTCCAGCGCGTCCGGGGCGAGCATCTCGCGCAGCAGGATGATGGCGTCGCCGTTGGCGACCCGGACGTTGGAGAGCCCGTGCTGGTCGGCGAGGCTGAGCAGGTTGCCCTGGCCGGGGGTGTGGACGTCGACGGCGAGGATGTTGGTGCCCGGGTCGGCGGCCGCCATCCGCGCGGTGGCCTCGCCCATCCCGAACCCGATCTCCAGCACCACCGGGTTGTCGTTGCCGAACAGCTCCGCGGGCTCGATCACCCGCTGCCCGTCGATGTCCAGCCCCCATTTGGGCCACAGCCGCTGCAAGGCGTCCGCCTGCCCGGCCGTCACCCGGCTCCGGCGCGGCTGGAAGCTCCGGATCCGCCGCTCGAAGTGCGACCCGGCGGGATCGGCTTTCGGCCCGTCGGGAAAGCGCGGCTCCCCCTTGGTCCGGGTGTGCCGAACGGGCACACCGGGGGTGTGGGCGGACTGGGACGCGTCGGGGGCGTTGGGGGAGTCAGACACAGTGGGGTCGATTTTACGGGGACGGGGGCGAGCGCATCCCGAGGGACGCCGGTGCAGGCAATCTCAGCCCGTCCGGCGTCCGAGGACGAGACCCTTCGGGCCGATCGGGGTCAGGGGCGGAGCCCCAGCGGGGTCGAAGGGGCGGCAGCCCCTGGGGTCGGGACGGGGTAGGGGCGCCGGGGGCGAGAACCCCCGCACCGCAGCCACCACGCCCCGTCACACGGGGCGGTAGCCCCTGGGGTCGGTACGGGGTAGGGGCGCCGGGGGCGAGACCCCCCGCACCGCAGCACCACGCCCCCTCACACGCCCCCCAGCGCGGCCAGCGCTCTCCTCGCCACCTCCCGCCCGATCGGCAGCGAGGCCGTCGCCGCCGGGGACGGCGCGTTCAGCACGTGCACGGTCCGCGGGCCCTCCTTGATCAGGAAGTCGTCCACCAGCGTCCCGTCCCGCAGCACCGCCTGCGCCCGCACCCCCGCCGCCGCGGGCACCAGGTCGTCCTGCCGCACCGCGGGCAGCAGTCTGCGCACCGCCTCGGTGAACGCCGCCCTGGACACCGACCGCCGCAGCTCACCGGCCCCGTACCGCCAGTGCCGCCGCGCTATCCGCCACGACCCGGGCCAGGCCAGCGTCGCGCCGAGTTCCCGGGGCTTCACGACCCCCCACCCGTACCCCTCGCGGGCCAGCGCCGGCACCGCGTTGGGCCCGATGTGCACGCCGCTGTCGATCCCGCGGGTGAGATGCACCCCGAGGAAGGGGAACGCCGGGTCGGGCACCGGGTAGACCAGCCCCTTCACCAGCTCGGGCCGCGCGAGGGTGAAGTACTCGCCCCGGAACGGCACGATCCGCATCCCGGGGTCGTCCCCGGTCAGCCGCGCCACCTCGTCGCAGTGCAGCCCGGCGCAGTTCACCAGCACGCGCGCCCGTACGACGTCCCCGGCGCTCGTGCGCACGGCCACGCCGAGCTCGGGCCGGCGGTCGACCCGCTCGACCCGGGCGCCGTAGCGGATGTCCGCGCCCGAGGCCTCCGCCAGCTGCCGGGCGACCCCGGTGAAGTCGCAGATGCCGGTCGTGCCGACGTGTATGGCCGCCAGTCCGCGCACCTCCGGCTCGTACTCCGTGATCTGCGCGGGGCCCATCTCGCGCACCGGAATGCCGTTCTCCCGGCCGCGCTGCACGAGCGCGTGCAGGCGCGGCAGCTCCGAGCGCTCGGTGGCGACGATCAGCTTCCCGGTCACGGCGTGCGCGATGCCGTACTCGGCGCAGAACTTCACCATCTCGGCGGCGCCCTCGACCGCGTACCGCGCCTTCAGCGACCCCGGCCGGTAGTAGATCCCGCTGTGGATCACCCCGCTGTTCCGCCCGGTCTGATGCCGGGCGGGCCCCTCCTCCTTCTCCAGCACGGTCACCCGCGTCCCCGGAACGGCACGCGTGATCGCATACGCCGTCGACAACCCGACGATCCCGCCCCCGACCACGAGCACGTCGCAGTCATAAGCGATCTCCGGCCGCACCTGCACCACCTCCCGCTCTAGATAGTGCACTGCGCCACTGACAGAGCCTTCAAACGCGGGGGACGGCGGCAGGCGCCACGGCCTAGGCCGGGGCCATCAGCAGGGGTCGGGCGCGCTCCCGCAACTCGACGACCCGCGGCTCGTCGCCGTAGGGCTCCAGTCGGTGGAGGAGATCCTTCACGTACTCGGTGGTGCGGGCCGACGAGATGCGCCCCGCGACCTCCACCGCCCGTACGCCCTGCTCGCACGCGGCATCGAGGTTGCCCGACTCCAGCTCCGCCACCGCCGACACCACCAGCCGCAGCCCGTGCGACCGTACGAACTCCTCCGTCGGCTTCGACAGGGCCTGCTCGGTGAACCTGCGGACCTGTCGTGGTGCCTTGAGGTCCCGGTAGCACTCGGCGGCGTCCGCGGCGAAGCGGTCGTAGGAGTAGAAGCCCAGCCACGACGGGTCCTGGTCTCCGTCCCGGGAGCGCTCCAGCCATCCCTCGGCCGCCTTCAGCGCGGCCCCGGCGGCCTGCGCGTCACCCGCGCGGGCGTGCGCACGTGCCTCGACGAGCCGGAAGAAGCTCATGGTGCGGGCCGTGGCCAGACCACGGTTGCGCTCCAGCGCGGCCTGGGCGAGGTCGACGCCCTCGTCGCCGAAGCCCCGGTAGGTCGCCTGCAAGGACATCGATGCCAGCACATACCCGCCGAGGGGTACGTCGGCTGCCGCGCGGGCCAGCCGCAACGCCTGGATGTAGTACCTCTGCGCCGCCTCCTGCTGACCGGTGTCGAAGGCCATCCACCCGGCCAGCCGGGTCAGTTCGGCGGAGGCGCCGAACAGGGCACGGCCCACCTCGTCGGAGTACGAGCCGAGCAGCAGCGGTGCCGCCTCCACCCGTAAGCACTCCGGCACCATGGACGAACGCCAGTCGCCGCCTCCGTACTTGGAGTCCCAGCGCCTGGCGTCCTCGGCGGCCTCCCGCAGCTTCTGCACATCGCTGTGGCCGACTTTGAGCGGTGCGCCGGAGGCTTCCGCGGAGTTCACCTCGCGCGCGACCGAACTGTCGGCCGGGGTTATCAGCCACCGTGAGGCGGGCGTCGCGTAGGCGCTCACCGCGAAGGAGCCGGCCAGCGACTGCCAGATGCCGCCGGCACCGGAACGGCGCCCGGCGAGGTCCAGCCGGTACAGCTCCGTGGCCGAGCGGACGGCCTGTCCGACGTCCCTGGGGAAGGCGAGGCCCACTTCGGGCGCGGGGTCCGCGTCCGCCAGGCCGATCTCGTGGAGCGGTACCGGGCGGCCGAGCTTATGGCCGATCGCGGCGGCGATGAGGTGCGGCGCGGCGCCCTGCGGCACCATGCCTTTCGACACCCAGCGCGCCACCGAGGTCTTGTCGTAGCGAAGAGTCAACCCGCGTTGAGCGCCAAGATCGTTGACGCGACGCGCGAGTCCTGCGTTGCTGATTCCCGCGAGGGCGAGAACGGCGCCGAGTTTTTCGTTCGGCCCGCGTTGCTCCCTGGACATGCGCCACCCCTCGACACAGACGGCTGCCGCGCTGGCATAACCACCCGGCATTCGTAAACCCAGCGTAGTTCGCCGGATCCCAAGCGTTAAGAGGCATTGTTCCGGATGGCGGGATTGTGGTCCGTACGCGCGTACGGGCTCCATACGCACCGTTGCGTCGTGCTCCCGCTGTGTGGCCGTGCGCCTGCGCGTGCGCTCTTCTCCGGCCATCGGGGGAGCGGTTCCATGGATCGTGCGTGGGTCGGCCCGCTGTACTGGATCCAGTGGGCTGGGGGATTCCGCCGCCTCCATCCCCGCGGGTGGTGGAACGGTCCGGGGGGCGAACTCCGTTCCCCGGACTGCGCGTTGCCGATGCGGTGCGCAGAGCCTGTACGGAGCGTGCGCGAGCCTGTCCCCGCTTCGCCAACTTGGCCGAAAACCGACCCAGCGCCCTGCGGTCAAATACCGCTCCCACCACGGAAATTGACGGCGCGAAGGGCGTTCTGGGGGAGCGTATCGGGGGCGCATTCGCGTCGCAGACCTCCCGCCCCGTACAGGCGTCCGCCTCTTCACCGGCACGCGCGCGACGGCGCGTTGCCCGGCGCTCAAGCGGCTCCACCGCCTCTCCGGCGAGCCTCCTTCATGGCAGCATGGGGACCGGTTCGTTCGGTGCACTGGTGGTCCACAGCCTGTGGAGGCGTCGATGCGGTGGTTGGTGGGGTGGAGCAGCACCGCAGCGGGGGCAGTCGAGATCGGCTCCGCGGGGGCGACGGGCGGCGACGGCGAGACCGTGCATCCGGTGGGCTCCCAACTCCTGTGGGGCGACCCCGATCCGCTGTGGGCGGTCGGCGACTGGCGCCCCGACGAGGTGCGGGTGGTGCGGGCCGACGCGCAGAACCGCATCGCTGTCCTCGGCACCTGCGGGGCGACGGACGAACAGCTCAGGGTCGGTCTCTTCGCCGCGCGCGGAGGCGCCCTGCGGCATCTGACGGCCTGGCCCGGCAGCTACACGGCCATCGTCCAGGCGGGCCGCCGGATCACCGTCTGCGGCGATCTCGCGGGCGCGCGCCCGGTCTTCTACACCCCCTGGTCGGGCGGCACGGCGTACGCGACCGCCGCCCTCCCGCTCGCCGACCTCATCGAGGCCAACCTCGACTTCGGACATCTCGCCGCCCTGCTCGCCGCCCCTGACGTGCCGGCCGCGCTGCACGACTCCACCCCGTACGACGGCGTGCGGCGCATTCCGCCGGGGCACGCGCTGATCCTGCGCACCGGCGCGCGCGAGATCGCCGGGTATGAGCCGGTCGCCTCCCTCGCCGTGGCCGCGCCCTCGGCCGACCCGGACAGCGCCGTGGACGCCGTACGGGACGCGCTGGTGGAGGCGGTACGCGCGCGTCTGTCGGCACCTCGGCACGTGCCCGGCGCCGACATCGACCCCGGGCCGGTCCCGGGCATGGGCCCCGCCGAACGGCGTGCCGCGCGCGGGATGCCGGTCCCGGGGATCGGGGCGGACCTGTCGGGCGGGCCGGCGTCGGGAACGCTGGCGCTGCTGGCCGCGGGTCTGCCGGGCATGCCGGGCACGGTCCTCGGCCACGGCACGGGCGCCGGTGAGCGGCTGCTGGCGGTCACCTTCAACGACCTGGTCGTCGGCGGCCGGGAGGCCGAGGTGGAACGGGCGGGCTCGCTGGCGGCCAACCCGCGCCTGCACCACGTGGTGGTGGCCGGCGGCGAGGAGACACTGCCGTACGCCGACCTGGACGGCCCGCTGACCGACGAGCCGGCCCCGTCCCTGGTGACGGCCGCCCGCCACCGCGCGCGCCTGGCCTCGGGCAGCGCCGACCACTTCACCGGCTACGGCGCCCGCCAGGTCCTGGACGCGCACCCCGCGCGTCTCGCGGACCTCCTGATGGACCGCAAGCGCCGCCACCTGGTCCGCCCGGTCGCCGCGCTGGCCAAGGCGGACGGCTCGGTGCTGGTCCCCGCGCGCGTGTACGGCGCGGCGCGGCGTCTGGCCCGCACCCCCTACCGCACCGGCCTGGAGGTGCTCGCCGACCGCCTGATGGCACGCAGCTTCGACGAACCGGGCGGCGCGGTGGGTGCCTCCCTGGCGGCCCTCACCTGGGCCAGACCGGGCCCGGCGGCACGGTGGCTGACCGGGGAGGCACTGGCTGAAGTATCGGTTCGTCTTCAGAGTGCGACGAGCCGCTCGGGCGTCGGCCCGGGACAACACCCCGGCGACTACCGCGCGCGTGCGGCACTGGCACGCACCGCCGCGGACGTACGCATCCTCGAGCAGGCCGCCGAGATCCGCTTCCAGCGGCTGCACGCCCCCTTCCTCGACAACCAGGTCGTCCGCGCCTGCCGCGCCCTTCCGGAAGCCCTGCGCGTCCAGCCCGGAGCCCGGGCGGCGATCCTGCGCACGGTCCTCGAGGGCGCGGGCGTCGCCGACCTCCCGCCCGGCTGGGGCGCCCCCTCCCACGCCTCCGCGGCGGTGGCGGCCCGCACCGGACTCCGGGTGGCGGCCGACTCCCTGATGTCCCTCTTCGGCACGCCGCTCCTCGCGGAAGCGGGCCTGGTCGAGGCCCGGGTCGTCCGCAAGGCCCTCCGCGCGGCGGCGGAAGGCGAACCCCTCCCCCTGGACGGCCTCGCCGACCTCGTCTCCCTGGAACTCTGGCTCCGCCGCCTCCTCTCCCGCCGAGGCACCTGCTGGACCGGCACCCCGGCCCGAGCCCGCGCGGTACCGGCGGGGATCACACCGCAGAGGGGGGCGTTGGGGGCGGGGGCTCGGAGGGGGTAGGGGGTGTCTGGGGGGGGTGTCTTCAGCCCGTCCGGCGTCAGCGGACGAGGGTGCGTGTCCTTCAGCCCGTCCGGCGCCAGAGGATGAGGGTGCGTGTCCTTCAGCCCGTCCGGCGTTTGAGGATGAGGGTGCGTGTCCTTCAGCCCGTCCGGCGTTTGAGGACGAGGCCCCTTCAGGGCCGACGGGGGTCTGGGGGCGGAGCCCCCAGGAGGCGGCGGGGTTGAAGGGGCGGCAGCCCCTGGGGGATGGGACGGGTAGGGGCGGCGGGGGCGAGAAAAGACCCCCGCGAACCCCCGCGACCTTCCGCGAACCCCCGCGAACCCCCGGCGACCTTCCGCGAACCCCCGCGACCATCCGTGAACCCCCGCGAACCCCCGCGAACCCCCGCGATCCCCCACGGCACCGTGCACCCCCCACCCGCCCCAACACACGCCACGCCCCAAAATCCCGCGCCCCCCACAGCCACCCCGGCGACAATGACCCGGTGCGGTACAGAATCCTGGGCGTCACCCAGGCCGAGGACGACCACGGCACCGTCATACCCTTGGCCGGCCCCCGCCTACGGGCCCTGCTCACCTCCCTGGCCCTCCGCCCCGGCACCCTCACCACCCCCGACACCCTGATCGACGACGTCTGGGCGGCAGACCCGCCCCAGGACGCCCCCGCCGCCCTCCAGGCCCTCGTCGGCCGCCTCCGCCGCACCCTCGGCAAGGACACCGTCGCCTCCGTCCCCGGCGGCTACCGCCTCACCGCCACCCGTGACGACGTCGACCTGTACGTCTTCGAACGGCTCACCCGCCAAGGCACCGAGGCCCTCCACCGCGGCGACCCCCGAACCGCCACCCGCACCCTGGACGAGGCCCTCGCCCTGTGGCGCGGCCCCGCCCTCGCCGACCTCCCCGACCACACCGCCGCGACCCGCCCGGAGACCCGACGCCTGGAGGCGCTCCGCACCCGCGCCGAGGCCGCGCTGCGACAGGGCCGGGCCCAGGACGTCGTACCGGAGCTGACCGAACTGACCACGGCGCACCCGTACGACGAACCGCTGCACGCCCTCCTCATCCGCGCCCTGCGTGACACCGGCCGCAACGCGGACGCGCTCGCCGCGTACGAGTCGGCCCGCCACACCCTGTCGAACGCCCTCGGCACCGACCCGGGCCCACAGCTCCGTTCCCTGCACGCGGACCTGCTCAGCCCGTCACCCACACGGCCCACCGCGCCCGTGCCGCCCACGGCACCCACGGCACCCACGGCACCCACGGCACCCACGCCGCTTACGCAGGCACCCCCCTCCCCACCACCCGCCCGCCCCGGCAACCTCCGTCCCCGCCTTACCTCTTTCGTGGGCCGGGAACCCGAGCTCGACGCCATCCGTTCCGAACTGCACAGGGCCCGCCTCGTCACCCTCACCGGACCGGGCGGCTCGGGAAAGACCCGTCTCGCCGAGGAAGCCGCCGCCGGGCGACCAGAGGCGTGGCTCGTCGAGCTGGCGCCGCTCGACCGGCCGGAGGCGGTGCCAGGGGCGGTGGTCAGCGCGCTCGGTCTGCGGGAGACCAAGCTGATCACCACCGAGCTGACACCCCAGCAGGACGACCCGCTCGCCCTGCTCGTCGAGTACTGCGCCCCGCGCAGCCAACTCCTGATCCTTGACAACTGCGAACATGTCATCGAAGCGGCGGCCCATCTCGCCGAGACCCTGCTGACCCGCTGCCCGGGGCTCACGATCCTCGCCACCAGCCGCGAACCCCTGGGCGTCCCCGGGGAGTCCGTGCGCCCGGTCGAACCCCTCCTGCCCGACCAGGCCCACCGCCTCTTCACCGAGCGCGCGACGGCGGTCCGCCCCGACGCGGACGTCGTCCTCCGCGACACCGAGGCCGTCACCGAGATCTGCCGCCGCCTCGACGGACTGCCGCTCGCCATCGAACTGGCGGCCGCGCGGCTGCGTCTGCTCACCCCGCGCCAGATCGCCGACCGCCTCGACGACCGCTTCCGCCTCCTCACCTCCGGGAGCCGTACCGTCCTGCCCCGCCAGCAGACCCTGCGCGCGGTCGTCGACTGGTCCTGGGACCTGCTCGACGAGCGGGAGCGCAGGGTGCTGATCGAGGTGTCCGTCTTCGCCGGCGGCTGGGACCTCGCCGCCGCGGAGGCCGTGTGCACCGGCCCCGCCGCGGAGCTGATCGGGGCGCTCGTCGACAAGTCCCTGATCGTCGCCGCCCCGCACGAGGGACTCGACGGCGTCGGCGGTGCCGCCATGCGCTACCGCATGCTGGAGACGATCCACGAGTACGCCGTGGAGCGCGCCGCCGAGGACCCCGCCGTGCACGCCGCGGCCCTGCGCCGGCACCGCGCGTGGGCGCGTGCCCTGGCCGAGGAGGCCGAGCCCGAGCTGCGTTCCGCCGGTCAGCTCCCGTGGATCTCCCGCCTGGAGACGGACCTGGACAACATCCGCGCGGCCCTGCACCGCGCGATCGAGGCGGGGGACGAGACCGAGGCCGCCGCCCTGGCCCTCGCGATGACCTGGTTCTGGTGGCTGCGCAACTACCGCAGGGAGGGCGCGGACTGGGCCGGGCAGGTGCTGCGGCTGGGCGCGGCCCTGGACGCGGCCGGCGGCACGCTCCCCGCCGAACCGGACGCGGTGTGCGCCCTGATGACCTCCGTGGACCCCGTCGACGCCTTCCTCGCCGCCCCGACGGTGAGACGCACCACCCGCTGCACGTCCTGCGGATGGACGTCAGGATGCTGCATCTCTTCCTCATGGCCGACGCCGAGCCGCCCCTGGACGGGCTGGACGAGCGGATGCGCCGTTACGTGGCACGGATCGGGGCCCACTTCGAGAAGGGCGGGCCACCGGCGGCCCGGCTGCCGGGCGTGGCCTGGCCGGTGACGCTCTTCATCTTCCCCGGCCCGGTGGAGGACACGCGGCCGGTGCTGGACAGGGCGGTCGCCAACTGCCGCGTCCACGGCGGCGCCTGGGAGACCGGAGTCGTGCTGATGTTCCGCACGCACATGGTCGTCGACTCTCCCGGGGGCATGGACGGCATCGACGAGGACCTCGCCGAACTGCGGGTGCTCAGCCGGCGGGTCGGCGACCGCTGGCTGCGCGCCCAGGTGTGCAGCGCCGCGGGCGAGGCGGCCATGGCGCGGGGCCGCTCCGAGGAGGCCCGGGGCGACTACGAGGAGGCGTTGCGGCTCGCCCACGAGGTGGGGGCACACACCGAGAAGCCGTTCCTGCTGGCGCGGCTCGCCGAGATCGCCTTCCGCGCGGGCGACCGTACGACGGCGGTGGCCACGCTGGACGAGGCGAGCGCGATGGCCGCGCGGTATGCCGTGGCGGACTCGGAGGCCTTCGTGCTGCTTCAGCGGGCCTGGCTGGCGCTGGACGAGAAGGACGCCGCTCGCGCGCGCGAGTTGTACGAGGCGGCTCGGGCGGCCATGGAGCGGGGCACGCCGCCCCCGCAGTTCAGAGTGATGCTGCGGTCGGTCGACGCCATGGTGTCGGCGGCCGAGTCCGGTCCCGCGGCCGCCCTGTCGAAGCTGGCCGACGCGCTCCGCACGGCGATCGAGACACGATGCTCGGACGTCATCAGGGCGGCGCTCGCCGACAGCACGGCGGGCCTGCTGACCGAGCTCGGCGACCACCCCCGCGCGGCCCGTCTGCTCGCCGTCGGCGACCGCTGGCGGGACGGCAACCCGCGGTCCATGCCGGAGCGGGCGGACGCTGAACGCGCCGAGGCCGACACCCGCGCGGCTCTCGGCGAGGAGCGTTACGCGGCGGAGTACACCAGGGGCTCGGCCCTCACCCCGGACGACGTCCTCGGCGAACTCGACGACGCCCTGCGCATCCTGCCCACAGCCACAGCCACAGCCACAGCCACAGCCACAGCCACAGCCACAGCCACAGCCGTCACCCTGGCCGAGGCTCCTACCGCCCTCACCGCCGCCGCGGACCCGCCCGCTAGGCGCACCTGAACTTCGACTCCGCCCAGTCCGCGAGCGCCAGGTCGTCGAAGGGGCTGTGCGGCTCCACCACCAGCCGTACGCTGTCGCGTCCGGCGAGGTTCACATGCACCGGCACCGCCGCGTCCCCGCCCTCGACCAGCCCGGACTTCCACAGCCGCACCCCGTCCGCGTAGACGGAGAAGTACACCTTGCCCAGCCCCAGCGCCATGTCGTCCACGCCGACCAGCGCGTCATAGGTGGTGCAGGCGCGGTTGAGGTCGATGGTGACGGAGGACCGGCCGTGGACGGTGACGCCGTGCTCGTACCGCGTGCCGCCGATCGAGACGCCGTAGCGCTGCCACACCCAGCTGCTCTCGGCGATCCGCATCTCCGGTCGGGTGCCGTCGCCGCTGACGTCGTAGGCCAGCGCGCTCCACTGGTAGACGGCCGGCGCGGGCGGCGGGGTCGGGGTGGGGGTGGGTGTGGGGCTCGGCCTGGGTTTCGGCTTCGGCTTCGGCTTCGGCTTCGGGGTGGGTTTCGGCTTGGGGGTGGGGGTCGCGCTGGTCCTGGGAGCCGGTGTGGGGGTGGGTGTCGGGGGCGGGGTCGGGGCGGGGGCGATGACCGGTGGGGCGGCGGCGGGCTCCTTCCGCGGCGGGTTGGGCACGTTCTCGGCCGGCTTCACCACCGGGGTGGTGGCGGGCGGGCGCGCCTCGGGCTTGCTGTCGACCGGCGTGTCGTCGTTGGCCAGGGCGAGCGCCACCACCACGCCCACCGCGACCATGGCGCCGGCGGCGAGGCCGACCTTCACCGGCATGCCCACGCCCTCGGAGGCGGCCGCACCCCCGCCCGCGCCCGCGCCGGAGGAGCCACCGCCCGCCGCCGCGGCCGCGCCCGCGACACCCGCCGCGCCCGCGCCCGTGCCACCGGCGATGAGCGCCGCGACCTTGGCGTACCCGGCGGCGCCGAACCAGCCGATGACCGCGACCGGCACCACGGCCGGGATGCTGCTCGCGACCTCCGAGATCTGGGCGGCGGCGAGGCGGCACTTGGCGCACTCCTCCAGGTGCTTGCGCAGGCCCCGTTCGGCACGGGTGCGCAGCCGGCCACGGGCGTAGGTGCCGAGCTGGTCGGCGTAGCGGGCGCACTCCTCGTCATCGGCGAGGGCGGCGCTGACATGGGCCTGGAGGTAGGCCTGCTTGAGGCCCTCGCGGGCGCGGCTGGCGAGCACGCGCGTGCCGTTGGCGTCGAGCCCGAAGAGCGTGGCGACCTCGCTCGGCGACTCGTCCTCGACCTCGGTGTGCCACAGCACCGCCTGCCAGCGCTCGGGCAGCGACCGGAAGGCCCGCATGGCCATGGACTGCTCGGCCTCGTGCATCGCGCGCACATCGGCGCCCAGGTCCAGGGTGTCGTCGTCGGCGGGGTGGGTCACGCGCGCGGACTGCGCGGCGAACAGCGCGAAGTCGTCGACCAGTTGCTCCCGCCTGGCGGACTTCGTCCAGTGCGCGGCGACGCGGCGGACCGTCGTCAGGAGGTACGCGCGTACGGCGTGCTCGGGCCCTGAGCCGCCGCGCACCGCCTGGAGCATGCGGGCGAAGACCTCGGCCGTGAGGTCGTCGGCGGTATGGGCGTCGCGGCAGCAGGTGCGGGCGTACCGGCGTACCGCGTCCGCGTGGCGCCGGTACAGCTCCTCGTAGGCCGTGTCGTCCCCGGAGCGCATCCGGCCGATGAGGTCGGCGTCGGAGGGCGGCGCCTCGATCGGGGGCGGCAGGACGCTGTCCTCGCCCCAGTCGCGCTGGGTCGGGACGCTGTGCTCGACCGGGGCGCCGCCGACCGGCCGACGGCCTGTCCGGCCCCCCTGGCTGGGCACCTGGGGCGACACCGGATCGTTGGCCTCCGCGTCTCCGTCACCCTGTGACTCGTCCCGCCCGTCAACGCTCATCGCGGAAAGCCCCCGCCGCCTGCCCAACCAGTCACGAACACCGGGTCAGCGTGCCATATTGGCTTTTGGTCAGAACCCGTCAGCGCGGGGCTACCACTCGTCCGTGGGGATCCACCGCACCGCAGTACTAGCCCTCACCCGTCCGGGGAAGAATCAACTGACGTGGCTTGAGCGGGAGTTGGGGACGTGCCGGACAAGCCGGGCATGCCGACGGGGCGCGGGCGGCAGAGCACCCACACCCCGTCGTCACCTGATCGAGGCACCGCGTCAAGCGGCCTTTACGACGGTCGCGACCGCAGACCCTCCAGCAGGATGTCCAGCAGCCGCGCCGAGGCCGCCGCCTGCTGCGCCGCGTCCGGCAGCGAGGGCGCCGCCGTGGCGATCACCAACAGCACGTCCGCCACCGACACATCGGCCCGCAGCTCACCCGCCGCGCGCGCCCGCTCCACGAGCTGACCCACCACGTCGAGCAGCGCCGCCGCCCCCGTGTCGTCATCGGCCGCGTTCCCCGGGTCCTCCGGCACCAGCCGCAGTTCACCGGCGCCCGGCTGCGTCCGCTGCTGCGGCACCCGCGCCGCGTCGTACCCGGCGCTCTCGATGCCCTCGTCCGCCACACCCACCCGCAGCACCTGCGGCGGCAGCAGCCGCCCGGCACCCGACGCCACCGACGTCCGCAGGAAGCGCGAGAGCGCCGACCACGGCTCGTCCTCCTGACCGAGCGCCGCACGTGCCTGGTCGGTCAGCCGGGAGGTCTCCTCCTCGGCTATCCGGCGCACCAGGACGTCCTTGCTCGGGAAGCGCCGGTACACCGTGCCGACGCCGACCCGCGCGCGCCGCGCCACGTCCTCCATCGGCGCGCCGTACCCCAGCTCGCCGAAGACCTCGCGCGCCGCACGCAGTACGTGCTCCAGATTGCGCTGTGCGTCCACGCGCAGCGGGGTCGAACGCGAACCGCCGCGTCCGTTGCCCACCGCCGCGCTCATCGCTCCGCCACCTGGTGTGATGGCAGACGCGGAAGACCAATGAGAGTCCTGAACATGCATAAGCGTTCCCCCGGTAATGACGTCTCCCCCCGGAGACTCTCCCCGCCACTGAAAGCCGGAGTTGTGGGGAACACACACGGCTCACGGGCCGCCCGTCGCGGTCCCGCAGAGCGCATCCCCCTACACCCCGTCGACACACGAACATAGTTGAGAGGGGGTCAATTCAGAAGGGGCAGGTTCCGCACAGAGCGCCCCCCGATCGGAGTACGGGCCGTATACGTCCCGATTGCACCCCCCGCACGCCCCCGGCGCGCACCCGCTGACCTGCACACACTTCCCGTACGCCGTCGATTCGGCCAACCCCGCCCGCGCAGAACGCGCGGTCACACAATTTGTCGGGCCTGTGGACAAACTCAAGCGCCGGGTGCGTCATGGGGTGGTGAAGGAACGCGCGCGCATTCTCGTTGTCGGTGGCGGCTACGTCGGGATGTACACGGCCCTGCGTCTGCAACGGAGGCTGAAACAGGAACTCCGGCGCGGCGACGTCGAGATCACGGTCGTCACCCCCGACCCGTACATGACCTACCAGCCCTTCCTTCCCGAGGCGGCCGCCGGCTCCATCTCCCCTCGCCATGTCGTGGTCCCGCTGCGCCGCGTCCTCGACGCCTGCCACGTCATCGTCGGCGAGGTCACCGCCCTCGACCACGCCAAGCGCACCGCCACCCTCACCACCCTCGCCACCGAGGAGGAGGGCACGGGGGCCCGGCAGCTCACGTACGACGAACTCGTCCTCGCCCCCGGCTCCATCTCGCGCACCCTGCCCGTCCCCGGCCTCGCCGACCACGCCATCGGCTTCAAGACCGTCGAGGAGGCCATCGGACTGCGCAACCACGTCATCGAGCAGATGGACATCGCCTCCTCCACCCGCGACCCCGCGATCCGCGACGCGGCCCTGACCTTCGTCTTCGTGGGCGGCGGCTACGCGGGCGTGGAGGCACTCGGTGAGCTGGAGGACATGGCCCGCTACACCACGCGCTACTACCACAACCTCCAGCCCGAGGACCTGAAGTGGATCCTCGTGGAGGCCTCCGACCGCATCCTCCCCGAGGTCGGCGCCGAGCTGGGCCGCTACACCGTCACCCAACTGCGCCGCCGCAACATCGACGTACGCCTGAACACCCGCCTCGAATCCTGCGCCGACCGTGTCGCCGTCCTCAGCGACGGCGCCCGCTTCCCGACCCGTACGGTCGTGTGGACCGCCGGCGTCAAACCCCACCCGATCCTCGCCGCCAGCGGCCTCCCGCTCACGGACCGAGGTCGGCTGAAATGCACCCCTCAACTCACGATCGAGGGCACCACGCACGCGTGGGCGGCCGGAGACGCCGCCGCCGTCCCGGACGTCACGGCCGGCGAACCCGGCAGGGAGACCGCACCCAACGCCCAGCACGCCGTCCGCCAGGCCAAGGTCCTCGGCGACAACATCGTGCACGCGCTGCGCGGCGAGGAACTCGAGACGTACTCCCACCGTTACGTCGGCTCGGTGGCCTCCCTGGGCCTGCACAAAGGCGTCGCGCACGTCTACGGACGCAAGCTGAAGGGCTACCCTGCCTGGTTCATGCACCGCGCCTACCACCTCAGCAGGGTGCCCACCTTCAACCGCAAGGCCCGCGTCCTGGCCGAATGGACGCTCTCCGGGCTCTTCAAGAGGGAGATCGTCTCGCTGGGTTCCCTCGAACATCCCCGGGCGGAGTTCGAACTCGCGGCCGGTGGAAAGCCTCCTCAGGATCCCTCGAACGACCCGAAGGGGTCGTCCTGACCGGACCCAGGAACTCCACCGGCACGGTAGGCGTCTGACGGATGTCGACCCGGTGGGTCACACTGCCACACTGATCCCCAAGGACGGGTGGACGCCCGCCCTCCGCACCCGCGACGACCCGACACCGGGTCCGGAGCCGGCCGCAGACGACGACACGAGGCAAGGATTCGTGAACTTCACGCGCTGGAGCGCCCGGCTCCCCGGAACGCAGCGCCGCGCCGCAGCGCGGACCGACCACGAGCTCACCCCGGACCGACTCGGGGAGGGCTCCGTACCCGCGGCCCGCGCCGAACAACTCACCGACGAGGCACCGCCCGTGCCCGCCGTCGACGAACTCCCCGTACGCGAGGTGCTCGACCGCGTCCCGGCCCTCGTCGCCCTCGTCCACGGCCAGGACCACCGCCTCGCCTACGTCAACGACGCCTATGTGACGGCCTTCGGCCCGCGCGACCCCGGCCCACCCGCCCGCGAAGCCCTCCCCGAGCTCGACGAGATCGGCCTCCTCCCCCTCCTCGACCAGGTCCTGCGCAGCGGCAGGACCCGCACGGTCAAGTCCCGCAAGGCCCCCGACGGCCGCTCCTACACGTTCACCTGCACCCCGGTGACGGAAGGCGACACCGGCGCGGTCCTCGTCTTCGCCACCGACGTCACCGACCACGCCGAGGCCGCCGAACGCCTCAGGGCCAGCGAACGCCGCCAGCGCGAGACGGCCGTGACCCTCCAGCGCTCACTGCTCCCGCAGGTCCTGGAGGAACCCGACGACCTCCGCATCGCCGCCACCTACCAGCCCGGCGGCACCGAGGCCGCCGTCGGCGGCGACTGGTACGACGTCATCACCCTCGGCGGCGGCCGCACCGCCCTCGTCATCGGCGACGTCATGGGCCGGGGCGTCCGCGCGGCGGCGGTCATGGGCCAGTTGCGCACAGCGGTCCGGGCGTACGCCCGCCTGGACCTCCCCCCGCACGAGATCCTGCAACTCCTCGACGGCCTCGCCACCGAGATCGACGCCAACCAGATCGCCACCTGCGTCTACGCCATCCACGACCCCAACGAGGGCAAGCTGGTCTACGCCTCCGCCGGCCACCTCCCGATCCTGGTCCGCGACGAGAGCGGGGCGGTGCTCCGCGCGGACGAACCGACCGGCCCGCCCTTGGGCACGGGCGGCTGGGTGCACGCGTCGGGCTCGATCCCCCTGGGCCCCGGCGCCACGGCCGTGCTCTACACGGACGGCCTGGTCGAACGCCGCAACGAGGACCTGGACGAGGGCATCGCGGCACTGGAACGCGCCCTGTCCGGCGCGACCGGCACCCCCCAGGTCGTCTGCGACCGCCTGGTCCGCTCGGCCGGCGTCACCGCCGACCACGACGACGACGTGGCGGTCCTGGTCCTCCAGCAACCCGCCCGCACCGGCCCCGACAGCGACCTCTTCCGCAACGCCGCGCTGGAACTCCTCGGCGGCATCGAGGCGGCCCCACGCGCGCGTGCGTTCGCCTCCGGCGTGCTGACCAGCTGGCGGTTCCCGACGGAGCTGCACGACCTGGGGGTGCTGGCGGCGAGCGAACTGGTCGCGAACTCGCTCCAGCACGGGACACCACCCATGCGGCTGCGCCTGCGCAGGACCGACCGCCGGCTGATCATCGAGGTCACCGACGGGGACGACCATCTGCCGCGTCGCCGCCGGGCAGAGCCCGGTGACGAATCAGGCCGGGGGATCGCCATCGTGGCGACCATCGCGTCTAGCTGGGGATCACGAAGAACACCAGGAGGCGGCAAGGCCGTCTGGTGCGAGTTCGTGCTGCCCAAGGGGTAGGGGCGCAGGGCCATGTGTGGCGGCCGCGGACGCACGCGGGCCGCTCGCGCCCCCCGGAGGTGCCCCCGCTTACGCGGCGAGGGACTCCTGCTGTGCGCCGCCCTTGGCCACCACCCGGCTCCGCGCCCGCCACGGGTGGTCCTGTACGGCGGTGAGCTGCCGCCCGAGCCTGAGCGCGAGAAACGTGATGCCCACCGAGAACAGCAGGAACGTCACGACGTACGGGGCGTGCAGCGAGGCGCCCATCGGACCGCCCACCGCCGGACCCACGGCCAGAGCGAGCTGCTTCACCAGGGCGAAGGCCGAGTTGTACTGACCGGCCATCCCGGTCGGCGCGAGATCCGCGACCAGCGGGGCCACGGTCGGCGACAGCATCGCCTCACCCAGCCCGAAGAGGGCGTACGTCGAGACGAACGCGGCCGTGGCCATGGTCTGGCTGCCGTGACCGAGGCCCGCGTAACCCGCGATGACCCAGGCGAAGGCCCAGATGACACCGACAGCGGCGATCACACGGGAGCGCCGGCGCCGCTCGACGAACCTCAGCACGGCGAACTGCGCCACCACGATCATCGCGGTGTTGGCGGCCAGTGCCGTACCCAGCGCGGAGGTCGAGATCCCGGCGGCCTCGACGCCGTACGCGGCCAGACCCGACTCGAACTGGCCGTAGCAGGCGAAGAACAGCACGAAGCCCAGGACGCACAGCTGCACCATGGCCCGGTTGCCCAGCAGCTGCTTCCAGCTGCCCTTGGCGGACCGCGGCGCGCCCTCGACGTGCGGCGCGTGCGGCATGCGCACCGTCGCCATCACCACGACCAGCAGCAGGAACATCGCCGCCTCGATCGCGAACAGCAGGGTGAAGGAGGAGACGTTCGTCGTGTCGACGAGGTGACCGCCGATGAGGCCGCCGACACCGAGCCCGAGGTTCTGCAGGAAGAACTGCATCGCGAAGGCACGTGAGCGGGTCTCGGACGTGGAGCAGTCCACGATCATCGTGGCGAGCGCCGGCTGCATGACGGCCTGCCCCGCGCCGAGGGCGGCGGCGGACAGCAGCACGGTCGTCGCGTTGCTCGCGAGCCCCAGGCTCAGCGCCCCGATCGCGGCGGAGACCAGGGCGGCGAACAGCACCGGAAGCGGGCCCCGCCGCACGATCGCCCGGCCGGCGAACGGCAGCACGATCAGCGCGGCCACGGCGAAGACGGCGAGGACGAGCCCCGCCGTCACGGCCCCCAGCCCCCGCACCTGCGCCACATAGACGTACAGGTAGGGGACGGTGAAGCCGAGCCCGAACGCGCTGAGTGCGTTGCCCACGTGAATCCGGCGCATCGCCGCGCCCATGGCCCTGGTCACGTTCACCTCTCTCAGGTAGTTGGAGTCCCTCAGTACTTAGCACCGAAGACTTCAAAGCTAAAGTTCGAAGCTAAACAGTACACCTAGAAGAACTTCAACGCCAAGCAGCCCCGTGCGATACTTCGGCCCATGGGTGACACCCCCGGCAACGGCCTCGGCATCGGCGGCGAGCCGACCCTCGAAGAGCAGATCGCCGCCTACCAGCGCGAGTTCCAGGACCTCGACCCCCAGGTCGAGCAGATCGTCTCGGCGCTGTCCCGGCTGAACCGCCGGATGAACGTCGCCTACGGCCGTCAGACCTCCGCCCTCGGCATCAGCAACGCGGAGTGGGAGGTCCTCAAGGCGCTCGTTCTCTCCGGCGCCCCCTATCGGATGGGCCCCAGCGACCTCGCCAAGCGCCTCGGGCTGACGCCGGCCGCGATGACGCACCGGATCGACCGGATGGTGACAGAGGGGCTGGTGACCCGGGAGCGGGACGAGTCCAACCGCGTACGGGTGATCGTGGAGCTGACGGACGAGGGGCGTGAGAAGTGGTTGGAGGCCATGCGCATGGCCACCGTCTTCGAGGAGGAGCTCCTCCAGGACCTCTCCGCCGAGGAGCGGACCAGCCTCGGTGACGTCCTGACCCGCCTCCTGCGTCGGGTGGAGCACGCCCAGCCCGACGCCGGTGGTCGCCTCACCGACCTGGACTGATGGGCGACCGACAGGCCACCCGAAAAGATCTTGACAGGGGGTGCTTGACACGCACCCCCACGGTCCGTAGAGTTCTTCGGGTTGCCGCAGAGCCGTAACGGTTCTCCGACAGCACCTCCGCCGCATCAGCGGCACACAAACCACCAGCACGATCTCCCAACGGGATTGAATTCGGCGTGCCCGAATTGAATTCGATTTGGATTCGGCAGCTCGATTAGGAACTGCCGAGAGGATCCGCTAAGGTTTGAGACGTCGGAACGGCCCAACAGCCGCGAAGACGAGCCCCTCTGACTGGCAGTCAGGCCCGAAAGGATCTGATAGAGTCGGAACCGCCGGAAAGGGAAACGCGAGAGCGGAAACCTGGAAAGCACCGAGGAAATCGGAACCGGAAACGGTCTGATACAGTCGGAAACGCAAGACCGAAGGGAAAAGCCCGGAGGAAAGCCCGAGAGGGTGAGTACAAAG
Source organism: Streptomyces sp. NPDC034103 (assembly GCF_055575395.1). Taxonomy (NCBI): domain Bacteria; kingdom Bacillati; phylum Actinomycetota; class Actinomycetes; order Kitasatosporales; family Streptomycetaceae; genus Streptomyces; species Streptomyces sp. NPDC034103. Next base: position 687,089 of record NZ_JBVISS010000003.1, read on the forward strand.
GAAGCGTCCGTTCCTTGAGAACTCAACAGCGTG